>CALWHV010000001.1 GCA_944380545.1 uncultured Eubacterium sp.
CGCCGATTTTCTCAAAATGCTTTGCAACATAGAAAAATGTTTCCTGCACACATTCCTCTGAATCTTCAATGCTGTTTGTTTTTCTTAAGGCTATCCAATACAAAAGATCTTTGTATGTATTATAAAGCTCGGTAAACTTTTCCCTGTCGCCTTCGGAATCAATCAAACTTAAATAAATTGCTATCATATATACTATATCCTTTAAACCGCCGTTTTTGTGATAAAATTATTCAAAATCATTTTAAACACTAAATCCGTTTATTGTCAAGATGATTTGCACAAATGCCGAAACGCAGGTGAGTACGACGGTGAGATCATAGGATTTCGGCAGCCGGATTTAGTGATGAAGTAATTTTTATATATCGTTTTTTAATCTCAAAATCACTGAAACGCAATCCTTTATAATCAAATCTATTTCTTCTCTGTTATTTGAATCTGTGTGTTTTTTAAATTCGCTCATATTGTTCCTAACTTTGAAATATTTAGTATACCGGCTTGTAAAATGCAGACCTAAAATTTAAATCAAATAAGTTGTTTAAACTAAAAATGACTTGAAAGATTCAAGTCATTTCAGCGTGCGGAAAAACCAAAGGGCTTTTGTCAGTCCGTCTTTTATTTGATTTAGCGATTCGTCATTTCAGCGAAAACAGCTTTTTGTCAAGCCCGCGCTTTGTAAAGATATAGTAAAGTATCGTGCCTAGCACAAGCATAACTCCAAGCTCGCCGAGGGCAACAAGCCCGCCCTGAATAAGGAAATCCGCAAAAATGAAATCGCCCTCCACGAAAAATGTCTCTATCTCCCAGCCGACTATAACACCGTTGAAAACGGCGGGCATCAGCATCGCAGGCAGGGGATAGCCCTTTATCGCGGCGTTTCTCAAAAGATAGATGCACACGGTCGCGCCCAGGGTTGCAAGCGAGCCGAATATCATATCGAGCGGCAGGCCGGAGCCGATGTTGTAGATGTTTGAAAGCACGCAGCCGATGGTGAGCCCCGGTATTGCGGCGGGCGTGAAAAGCGCGAACACATTGAGCGCCTCGCTCACTCTGAACTGCACCGCGGCGGAGGTGGTGCCGGGCGCCAGAAAATTCTGCGCGTAGGTAAGCGCGGCGTACATCGCGGCTATAACCGCCGTTTGAACGATAAAAGAGGTTCTTTTGTTTCTCATATTCTGTTTTCTCCTTAGTTTTGTTTTTAGAAGCTCCGCGAATGAAACGGAACTGGTCAGGATTTTGCGAACTGACGGTTGTATTATATCGCATCTCGGCGCGCCGTGCAATATGAAAATTTGCGCTCCCGTGTTGATAACGCCCTTTACCTGTGATATAATTTAAACAACATTTAATTCCGGCGGGAATCGAATCAATATATGGTTTTAAACGGCTGATTCCCGCCAGCTTATACAAGAGAGGGTAAGTTTTATGAAAATTGTTGAGCTCAGCGGCGAATGGAGCATAACGCTCGATTCCACAGGCAAAAAAGCCTGCGCCAAGGCTCCCGTAACGGATTTCGGGGCGCTCTTGGCAGGCGGCGTTATTCCCGATCCGTTCTACGGCACAAATGAATCTGAGGTCCAGTTCGTGGGCGAGGACGGAAAAAGCTTTGAAACTCAATTTGAGCTTCCCGCCGATATGCTTGAGCATAAGAATGTGCTTTTAAGCTTTGATATGCTTGATACGCTTGCCGATGTCTATCTTAATTCGCATTTTCTCGGCAGGTCCGAAAACTGCTTCGTCCGCTTTGAAAAAGACGCTAAGGAGCTGCTCTTGCCGGGCAAAAACACCGTCAGGGTGCATTTTGACTCGCCCGTTGAATATATTACACGGCGCCAAAAGCAAAAGCCGCTGCCCAAAAACAACAACGGCACGAACGGCGCGCCGTATATCAGAAAGCCCGCCTGCCACTTCGGCTGGGACTGGGGCATCAATCTGCCCGTTTCGGGTATTCTCGGCAAGGTAAAGGTGCTTGCGTTTGACGATGAGGTGCGCGATTTCACCGTTTTCCAGCGCCACGAAAAAGGCGTCGTAACGCTCGATATAGAAACGGGTACAAAGGCGGACGCGCAGGGCGCCGTTTTGTGTCCGGACGGGCGCGAGCTTTCGTTTGCCGTAAAGGACGGCGCGGCGAGCGTCGTTATAGAATCTCCGCAGCTTTGGTGGACCCGCGACATCTCCGGCAGCGATAAGCAGCCGCTTTACACCGTCTCGATAGGCTCTGTCAAAAAGCGCGTCGGCTTGCGCACGATAAAGCTTGACCGCGGCGCTGATAAATACGGCAATAATTTCAGATTCATATTAAACGGCGTTCCCGTTTTTGCAAAGGGCGCAAATCTTATCCCGCCGGACGCTATGGCGGAAAGAATAGACGAAGCCGCCGAGCGCCGTATGATGGACGATTGCCTTGCCGCAAACTTCAATATGGTGCGCATTTGGGGCGGCGGCTACTACGGCAGCGATTATTTTTACGATTTGTGCGATGAAAACGGCGTTCTTGTTTGGCAGGATTTTATGTTCGCCTGCCTTATGTATCCGTTTTACGAAAAGGATTTTCTTGATAATGTGCTTACCGAGGTGCGCTTCAATGTGCGCCGCATAATGCACCACGCCTCGCTTGCCCTCTGGTGCGGAAACAACGAGATAGAAACGATGTTTTCCTACATCCCCGAAACAACGGAGATAGTTAAGTGGTACCGCAAGTTCTTTTACGATATCCTGCCCACCGAGCTTCGCAGATACGACAGGAATACGCCGTATATCGAAACCTCCCCGATAGGCGACGGCTTCAGAAAGAATATCACTGCCGACAAGTGCGGCGACACGCATATGTGGCATGTTTGGCACGGCAGCAAGAATCTTAAGTATTACACAAAGCGCTTCACCCGCTTTATGAGCGAATACGGTATGGAATCCCTGCCGAGCGAGGACTGCATTGCGCAGTTCGCGCCCGAAAACGAAAAGCACCTGTTTTCAAAAACGATGCTCAGCCACCAGAAATGCCCAAGCGGCAACGCCAAGATGAAATATTACCTGCTTGAAAGGTATAACGAGCCGGACAGCTTTTCCGACCTTATCTACCTCACAGGCCTTATCCAGAGCCAATGCGTCGGCAACGCGGCGGAGCATTTCAGGCGGCAAAAGGGCAGGTGCAACGGCTCGCTGTGGTGGCAGCTCAACGATTGCTGGGGCTGCCCGAGCTGGTCGTCGGTAGATTATTTCGGCAAGTGGAAGCCGCTTATGTACGATGCGCGCCGCTTCTTCAGCCCGATAGGCCTTTCAATAAAGGAGGACGGCAAAAAGGCGCAGGTCTGGCTGCTTAACGACACCTTGAATTCCGCCGATTACACAGTTGAGGCAAAGATAATGGATTTCAGCGGCAAGGTCCTGCGCGAAACGGCGCAAAATGTCCATTCGCCTGCGGGAGAGCCCGTTCCCGCTGCGCTGCTTGCCGTCTCCGGGCTGGACACGGCCTCCTGCTTTATGCTTGCACGCCTTATAAAGGACGGCAAATGTCTGTTTGAAACCACCTGCGTTTTCCGGCCGGAAAGGAAGCTCGCCCTCAGCCGCGCCAAGCTGCGCGTTTATGTGAGCGGCAATAAGCTCACGCTTGAAAGCGATACCTACGCCCGCAGCGTATTTGTCGACATCAAGGGCTCCAACACTCCGCTGAGCGACAACTGCTTTGACCTTATCCCCGGAATAAAGAAGCAGATAACCCTGCCCGGAGCGGACAGGATAGACCCGAAAAGCATAACCGTTAAATGCGTAAATAATGTAAAATCCTCACACACGGCAAAGGAAAGGCTGCTTTACAGAGCCAATTTTGCCGTTCAGCCGGAGAATATTGCAAATATGTTCTATTACACTTTCAGCTGACAGAGGCAAAGCCAAGGCGGTCCGATTTAAAATCGGGCCGCCTTTTTGTGCTTTCACAGAATATTTGAAAGGCTTATCGCTGAATGGTCAAGCACCTGACGAATCTCGCTCTTCGCCTCTATAAGCGCTTCGTTCGTGTCCTCCTCGTTCAGGTTGTTCAGATCCTTAAGAGTGCCAACGGATATTTCGGCGCTGTGCAGAATCGAATGGTCGCAGATATACTGCGCGCGCGTGTCAAAGCGCGCCCATTCCTCCTCTATTTCTTCGCACATATCCTTTTTTTCGTTCGGGTCGCGCTCCTCTATCGCCTCGTCTATCATTCTTATCATCTCGCCGCACTGCGGGTAAACGGCTGCCTGCTCCCAAATGCAAAATCCGACCGCCGCCAGCAGAAACACGGCGGAAAACCACAGCCGCTTCATTCCTTTTCCCTCTTTTCAATAATGCTCACCCTGCCGTTTGAATCTATCGTCATCAGCAGAATGTCCTGCGCCTTTTTATCGTATCCGGCAAGCAGCAGCTCTATCTCGCTTTCCCTTATCTTGTTTTTGCCGAAATATTCCGTCACCGGCCTGCCGTCAATCACTATCGGCACGGGCGTTGATGCTTCTTGCGTTTTGATTCCCAGCTTCTCGGCTGCGGGCGGGGCTTTTTCACTTTTCGGCAAAACAGAGATCGTGCCGTTCGTTTCCACCACGGCGTCCTCTATGTCGTCTATGCTGAAATATCCCTTTTCGCGCAGCGCGTCGCAAAGGTCGTCCACGGTCAGGCGTAGCCGGCGAAGCTGCTTTTCGTCTATTCTGCCGCTCTTTATAACGAATATCGGCTTGCCCTGCACAAGATTTCTGAAGCCTATGCTTTTCATTGAAACGGCGGAAACTATTATTTCAAGCGAAACGAATATCAATATCGGTATTATCATATTGGCAAGCGGCATCGCGTTGTCCTGAAGCGGTATCACCGCCACCTGAGAAACAAGTATCGTTATCACAAGCTCGTGCGGCGTCATCTCTCCTATCTGCCGCTTTCCCATTATCCGCAGCGCGATTATAACGGCGGCGTAGATTATTACCGCCCTGATAAAAACAATGCTCATTTTATCACCGAAACTATTTTTTGCATAATGAGCGCGCTTTATTGAAAAAATAAGGTTAGAAAATTTTTCGGTGATGGATATGCAAAAGGTGTTTTGCAATATAGATGAAAATGTTGCGCATATGGAAAGGGAATATAAGGACTGCTCCGACTTTCTGCTGCGCCGCTGCACGGCGGGCGGCCGCGCCTTCGCCGTCTGCGTGCTGGACGGTATGATTGATTCCCTCCAGCTTTCGCAGATGATAATGGAGCCGCTTCTCACCTATGATTTTGAAAGCAGCGGCGCGCGGGAGATGTACCGCGAGATAAGGGAGCGCGCCGTGCGCTCGCTTGAAATGAGCGAAACCAAGGATTTTGAAGATGTATATTTTTACCTCTCTTCCGGCTTTGCCGCCATGTTTGAGGACGGCGTTGACTCCTGCCTCGTTTTCGGTATCCAGGGCTTTCAAAAGCGCCCAACGGGCGAGCCGGAAAACGAATCGGATATAAAGGGCGCCAAGGAATGTTTTACGGAAACGCTCAACGACAATAAGGCGGCGCTGCACCGCAGGATAAAATCCCCGCGCCTTAAAATGAAGCAGCTCAAGCTCGGTCAGGGGCTGAAAAACTCGGTCGCCGTCTGTTATCTCGAGGGCGCGGCGGATATGCGCCTCGTTGCCGATGTCGAGCGCCGTCTGCTTTCGTCCGGCGCGGACGGTCTCTCCGGCGAGGGGCAGATCGCGGAGGCGCTCGATTCCGATATAGCCTCGTTCTTTTCCGCGGTGGGGGATACGGAACGGCCGGACACGCTCTGCTCCAAGCTTGCCGAGGGGCGCGTCGCCGTTCTGACGGACGGCTCGCCGCACGCCGTGTATGTTCCTTACCTTTTCACGGATTCCTTTTCCACCGTGGATGATTATAACAACCGCCCGTTTTACGCCACCTTCAACCGGCTGCTGAAATATTTCTCCTTAGTTATATCGGTGATACTGCCGGGCTTTTATGTTGCCGTCGGCACCTATCATCAGGAGCTGCTGCCGTCGTCGCTGATGTATACTGTCGCGGCTGCGGAGGCTTCAACGCCTTTTTCCCTTATGCAGGAGGCGGTTATGGTGCTCGTGCTTTATGAAATAATGCGCGAGGCAGGTCTGCGCCTGCCGAAAACGATAGGCCACGCCGTGTCCATCATCGGCGCGCTCGTTATAGGGGACGCCGTCGTAAACGCCGGCCTTGTCGGCGCCCCTATGCTTGTCGTGGTGGCGCTCACGGCTATTGCCTCGTATGTTGTGTACCCGCTTTACGAAAGCATTTCCGTCTTGCGCATAATCTTTATACTGCTCGGCGGCTTCACGGGCATCTACGGCGTCGTGCTCGGCGCGTCGGCTCTGTGCGTAAATATAACCGCCCTTTCGCCTTACGGCGTGCCGTATTCCTCGCCGATAGCGCCGCTGAGCAAAAACAGCGCGGGGGATATGTTTGCCCGCGCGCCGTGGCCCAGGCTTTTAAAGCATCGGTTCAATATAAAAGAGCTTAGGGGAGCTGATTGCATTAATGACGCTTTACCGCGAAAATAAAATATCTCCTGCCGGCTTGTTCTTTCTGCTTTTCGTAAGCCGCGCCGTTATTGCCTTTACCTTCAGCAGCAGCGTTACGGGCACAGTATTTTCGTTCGATCTTGTGATAAGCCTTGCGCTGTCGCTCGCCGCCGCCGCGCTGCTTGCCGTGCCGGCTGCGCTGTGCGCCTCGCGCGGCATATCCGTAACGCAGCGCCGCCCGCTTTCTTATCTATATTGCGGCTATCTCGTGTTTTCGGGCGCGCTTAATATCGCAAAATTCGCTGCTTTTTCTTCGTCCGAGCTCAATAAGAACGCCAAAACCGCCGTGCTTGCCGCGCTTATGATTTTGGCGTGCTCGTATGCGGCAACGCTAGGCGTGGAGGCGCTGTCAAGGTTCGGCTCAATGGTGTTCGTCATAACCCTCATCGGCACTGCCGCAGTCTTTGTTGAAGGGGCGGACGATTTTTCATATCTCGATATTTTCCCTCTCGTGCAAAACGGTTCCGGCGCTTTTCTCAACAATGTGCTTTTTTCCGTTTGCAGCACGAACGAGCTTGCGCTTTTCTGCGTTCTTGCGCCACGCGTGAACGGCGGCGCGGTAAAGCCTCTTTATCTTTCGCTTTGCGCCGCTTACCTCGCGGCTTCGCTGCTCGTCGCTTTTGCCGTCGGCGTGCTCGGCAGCACTGCGTCCCTATCGGATTATCCGCTTTTTGATGTGGCGCGCCTGTCAAAGCTCGGCTCCGGCGAAAGGCTGGAGGCGGTTTTCACCGCGCTTTGGATATTCGCTGCGTTTTTAAAGGCTTCGCTTTTCATCTACTGCGCTGCGGACTGTCTTTCTCCGCACCGGCGAAAGCAAAAGGTGTGGCTCTGCGGCGCGGGAGTGCTCGCTGTGTCGCTTGCGGTTATCTACGGCGGCGAGCTTACCGGTATGAACGCCCCGATTGCCGTTTCCTTTTTGATATTCGCTTTCGTTTTGCCGCTCATCGCCTTGGTAACGGGAGGTAAAAGAAATGAAAAGGGCTGACATTTTTAAAGCGGTTTCGTGCCTTTTCTGCGCGGCGCTGCTTCTTTCCGGCTGCCGCGGAAACGAAAATTTAAAGGATATGAGCGTAATAGAGGGCATCGGAATAGACGGCGGCAACGGAATCATAACCGTCACCGTTCAAAGCCTCGATCTCTCAAAGCAGGGGAACAGCGCGGAAAATCTCTCCGGCAATATGACTATGCTCAAAAGCGGAGAGGGCTCGGATATCTCCTCCGCCGTTCAAAAAGTGTCGCACAGCCTGTCAAAAAAGCTCTTTTTCGGGCAGTCGCAGCTCCTTGTTATCGGCGCCGAGCTGGCTGAAAACAGCCTTTCCTCCTGCTTTGATTATCTGCTCCACTCGCCTGATTCGCGCCCCGATGTTGCCGTGTGCCTCTCGCAGGGGAGCGCGGCTGATGTGCTTGCCGCCGCTCCTGCGGGCGCGCTCGTTCCAGCTCAGGCGGCCGCCGATCTGCTCCTCAGCGGTCAGCAGCAGGGCTTTTCAGCCTATCAAACCGTAAACGATATGCTGGACAGATATTATAACAAGACCTCCGACATCTATCTTCCCGTCATCGCCGCAAATAAAGACAGCCTTGAGATATCGGGAATAGCGATTTATAACGGCGACAGGCAGGCGGCGGTCATCGCTCCAGAGCAGATACTCGGCTTCCTGCTGCTTATCGACGAGCCTTACGAGGTGCATTTTGATTTCAGCCACCCGCAGTACGGCGCCGTATCCTGCGCGCTCTCTTCTGTAAAAACAAAGACCCGCGCCTCGGCTGAGGGCGGGGAGATCGTTTACAGCGTCAGCGTCAGCGCGGATCTGCGCGTTACGGAAACGGAAAACGGCGGCGCGGCGGGGGAGGCGGATGAAGCGCTGCTTCAGGCAGCCTCCCGCCATATAGAAAAAATGTGCGCCGCCGCTTTTGAAAAATGTGTTGAAAGCTCAAGCGACTGCATAGGAGTCGGCAAACGCCTTGCCGCCGATTCGCCGCGCGATTATGCCGCGCTATCGCAAAGCTGGAAAAGCGCTTTTTCCTCGGCAAGGCTCGTCTGCACCTGCGATTTAAAGCCGCTTGCCGTGTGAATCATTCCGCAGAGCTTTCGTTAAACATCGTTATAAGCTCGCTTTCGCCGCTTTCCTGCGGCAGGCTTATGCATGCCGCCGGCACTGCAAGCGTAATCAAAAACACCACCGCGAATATCACCGCCGCCTTCTTCATATTTCGCCCCTCCTTGACTTTGTGCACCGCATTATAGTATAATAGAGCTTGGTTTATTGTGACATTGGGTTTAAGGAGTGATAAAATGTCATCAAAATATATCTCACCTATTTCTATGGACGCCATCTCAAAATTATGCGGCGAGCTTGAAAAAAACAATTCCATCCGTCCCGCCGATTTTGAAAGATACCATGTTAAAAGAGGCCTCAGAAACGAGGACGGCACCGGCGTTATGGCTGGTCTCACAAGGATATGCTCCGTTGAGGGCTATTATATACTTGACGGCGAAAAGATCGCTAAGGAGGGCAAGCTTTCTTACCGCGGATACGATATAGAGGACATCGTTGCAAGCTGCGTTCGTGAAAACCGCTTCGGCTTTGAGGAGGTTGTTTGGCTTCTTCTCTTCGGCGAGCTTCCCACGGCGGAGCAGCTCAATTCGCTTTATGAAGTGATCGATGTCTGCCGCTTCCTGCCGGATGATTTTATAGAGGATATGATCATCAAGATCCCCTCAAGGGATATTATGAACAAGCTTGCAAGGTCCATCCTCAGCCTTTATTCTTACGACGATAATCCGGACGATATATCAACTCAGAATGTGCTGCGCCAGAGCCTTCAGCTCATCGCGCAGTTCCCCACGATTCTCACCGTCGCCTATCAGGTAAAGCGCAGGGCGTTTTACGGCAAAACGATGTATCTTCATCCCATCGAGCACGGGCTTTCCACCGCGCAGTACATCCTGCGCCAGACCCGCGCCGATAAAAAGTATACCGACGCCGAGGCAAAGCTGCTTGATATAATGCTTATGCTCCACGCAGATCACGGCGGCGGCAACAACTCCACCTTTGCAACAAGGGTGCTCACCTCCAGCGGCACGGATACATATTCCGCGATAGCCGCGGGCGTCGGCTCGCTCAAGGGCCCGCGCCACGGCGGCGCCAATGTAAAGACCACAAATATGATGTACGAGATAATGAACAATGTGCCCGATTCAACCGATGAAAATCAGGTGAAGGATTATCTTGTAAAGATCCTCAATAAGGAGGCGGGCGACGGGCTCGGCCTCATTTACGGTATGGGTCACGCCGTCTACACGATATCCGACCCGCGCGCCGTCATCCTCAAAAACAGCGCGCGCGAGCTTGCGTATCAGGCCGGCTATGAAAAGGAATTTAAAACGCTTGAAAATATAGAAAAGGTCACTCCCGATCTTCTTCACGAGCTCAAGAACGACGACAAGGAGATATGCGCAAATGTAGACCTTTATTCCGGCCTTTGCTATAAGGTGCTCGGAATTCCTGAGGATCTCTTCACTCCGCTGTTCGCCGGCGCCAGAATAGTCGGCTGGTGCGCGCACCGCCTTGAGGAGCTCACCTCCAGCAAGCGTATAATCAGACCGGCATACAAGAGCGTTTCCCACAGGCGTTCGTATGTGCCGATTGAAAAAAGAAAGTGAGCCGTTTGAATAATATATGCAGATTTTCCGCCGCGTGCGCCCTTGTTCTCTGCGCCGCGGCGGCTGTTATAAGAGGGGCGCAGGTGTCTTTTGCCGCCTCTTCCCGCGGGCTCGGCACGGCGGGCGCCGTATGCTTTGCCGCCGGCTTTGTGCTGTTTGCGGCGGCGTCCTTTTTTTCGCCGAACGGAAAAAGCAGAGAGGCTTTAAGGGAAAAGCCCTCGCTGCCCGCGTGTGCTGCTGCGGCAGCCGGGATGTTTCTGGAATTTGTGCTGCGCTGCATTGATTTTTACAGCTACATAAGCAAAAACGCCTCGCCCGCGCCGAACAGATTTATTCCGCTTGCGCTCGCGGCTGTGTTCGCGCTGCTGTCTGCGGTGCTATTCGCGGTCCTCGCCGCTTCGTCGCGCTCGTGTGGCATTGAATTGCCGCGCCTTGCCCCGATGCGCGCTTTTCCGTTTTTGTGGGCGCTTTGCTGCGCTCTGCTTGCAATGACGGATAATGATTTCGGTATCCGCGATTATGATTCCGTGCTGAAATATCTGTTCATCGTTTTTGCAATGCTCTTTTTCCTGCTGTTTTTTGCCCAAAGCGAAAAAAGCGCCGCGCCGCGCGCCCTGCTTTCCGTTTTCGGCTTCGGCGGGTTCTCGTCAGCGCTCGCCCTGCTTTGCGGCAGAGCCGCCGCGGCAGCCGCGGGGGCGGAGCTTGCCTATATCGGCTGCTTTTCGCCGGTGCTTATCCTTGTCGGCATTTTTATGCTGATTACCGCCGCCGGCGCCTCTTTTAAGGAAGTGTAACTTGTCCGTACAGTTTTTGCGGGCTGAAAATATTACTTTATATTGCAAAATATAACTATATGGATAATAAATTTATCCGTTTTGTAAACTTTGTTTTAAATAACTTTAAATCACCACAATTCGCGCCGCTTTTGCGCTATAATTGTGTTACGCAGCCGGCGCCGCCCGAACCGGCTTGATTTACACAGGGCGGAAAGGTCTTGATTTTGATGAAGCTGATAATCGCAATCGTTTCAAATAAGGATGTAACAAATGTTTTTGCCAATCTCGGCGCCGCCGGGTTCAGGGCAACAAAGATTTCCACAATGGGTCAGTTTTTGGAGGGCGGCCACACCAGCCTTTTCATCGGCGTGGAGGACAGTAAGGTGGATGAAGCCTTCGATGTTCTTCAAAGCTCCGTGTCAAAGCGCATCGTAAAGCAGCACGGCGTTAAAAGCACCGTCAGCGGCACGCTTTTAAAGCAGCCTGTGGATGTTGAGGAGTTCGGCGGGGTCGCGTTCGTCATAAATGTAGAGGAATTTAAAAAGTTCTGATATGGAATTTACTTATTTTGCAGGCAATCCAAGGGTAAAAAAAGCTATATCCGCAATGGTGGACGCAGACCGCGTCCCGCACGCCCTGCTTATTGAAGGGGAGGACGGGCTCGGAAAAAAAACGCTTGCGCGCGAGCTTGCAAGGGCGCTCGTCTGCCGCGGCGAAAAAAAGCCCTGCGGCGAGTGCGCACAGTGCGTCAAGGCGCTCAAGGGCGTTCATCCCGATATTTACGAATACTGCGCTCCCGGCAGCGCAAATTCCTTTCATATAGATAAGGTTCGCGATGTTATTTCAAGCTCGCATATGCTGCCCAACGAAGCGCGGTATAAGATATATCTGCTTGAAAACGCCCACTGTATGAACGAGCCGGCGCAAAACGCGCTTCTCAAGATTCTTGAGGAGCCGCCTGATTATGCCGTTTTCATACTGACCGCCCGCAGCAGAAGCTATATGCTTGAAACGGTGCTCTCGCGCGTGACCTGTGTGTCGCTCACCGGCATAACGCCGCAGGAGGGGCTGCCCATCATCGCGTCGCGGCTTCCCGAGATTTCAGAGGCGCAGGCAAAAAGCGCGATAATCACCTTCGGCGGTAATGTCGGCAAGGCTGTTGAAAGCCTCTCCGGAGGGGGCTTTGAAAAGCTTATCTCCGTTGCGGACGAGGTGTGCGCCTGCCTCGCCGGCAAAAACGAGTTCGAGCTTATGAAAGCGCTCAGCCCGCTCGTTTCGGGCAGAAGCGATACGCTCGCGCTCGTGAATATGCTCACGGTTATTTTCAGAGACGCGCTAACCGGCCGCGATATGCTCTCCGGCAGGGAGCAGAGCATCAGGCTGCTGCGCCACGCGTTCACCTCAAAAAAACTGCTTGACCTTTTTGAGGCAAGCAGGCAGCTTGCCTCAATGGCGCTGAAAAATGCAAATCAGCAGCTTCTTATCACTAAGATAAGCTGCGACCTGTCCCGCGCCGCCGGAAAATGACGGCGCGTTTTTGCTGCGCGCAATAAAATTGTTGATTTTGCGCCGTAATTTGTTATAATATTAGCAAGCTGATTTTGATTCTTTCCGCCGCGCGGCTACGGCTGCGGCTTCGCGGCGTTATTTATCCGGCAGCCGGAAAGGCACAGGTGTCGTTTTATGACGGATATAGTTTCTGTCCGTTTCAAGGACGCGGGCAAGGTGTATTATTTCGCACCCGGAAAGCTCAGCATAAAGCCGGGTCAGTATGTTGTTGTGGAAACGGCAAGGGGCGTTGAGTGCGCCGTTGCCGTAAGCCAAAACAGAAGCGTGGAGGATTCAGCTATCGTTCATCCGCTGCGCCCCGTACTGCGCATAGCAACAGAGGAGGACCGCGCTAAGGTAGAAAAAAACAGAGAGCTTGAAAAAGAGGCGTGCGAGGTGTGCCGCAAAAAAATAGAGGAGCACGGGCTTGAGATGAGCCTTTCCGAGGCGGAATACGCGTTTGACGGCAGCAAGATAACCTTTTATTTCACGGCGGACGGCAGAGTTGATTTCCGCGAGCTTGTCAAGGACCTTGCCACAACCTTTCGCACCCGCATTGAGCTTCGCCAGATAGGCGTGCGCGACGAGGCTA
The DNA here is from genome assembly GCA_944380545.1 of uncultured Eubacterium sp. Classification (GTDB taxonomy): domain Bacteria; phylum Bacillota; class Clostridia; order Oscillospirales; family Acutalibacteraceae; genus Eubacterium_R. The sequence continues at coordinate 13,123 of CALWHV010000001.1, forward strand.
AGATGCTCGGCGGCCTCGGCATATGCGGCAGGCCGTTTTGCTGCTCGCAGTTTTTAAAGGATTTTCACGCCGTCTCAATAAAAATGGCGAAAACTCAGGGCATAAGCCTCTCACCGGGCAAAATAAGCGGAAGCTGCGGCAGGCTGATGTGCTGCCTTCAGTATGAGCAGAATTCATACGAATATCTTGAAAAGATAACGCCGCGCCGCGGCAGCGTCGTGGATTGCAGAGAGGGCAGGGGAGTTGTAGTGGACAGCTCTCTTGTAACCGGCAAGCTCAAGGTTATGCTGGACAGCTCCATAGAGGGCGCGGCCCCCATCGTAGTTGACCGCAGCGAGTGCGCCGTGGTGTCCTCGCCGTCCTCCGGCAAATCGGGCGCAAAAAAGCAGCAGAGCAAAAGCGAAACGCAAAAAAATTAGCCTTCGCTAACTGTATTTACCTCTTGCAAATTCACACTTTTATGTTATATTAGTAGTTGAAAGCCGATGTCTTTCAACAAATTGTAATTGGAGGTGTAGATTGATGGCATATAAAATTTCAGACGATTGCATTTCCTGCGGCGCTTGTGCTGCGGAGTGTCCCGTAAACGCTATCTCAGAGGGTGACGGCAAGTTCGAGATCGATCCCGATACCTGCATTGAGTGCGGTTCCTGCGCAGGCGTATGCCCCGTAGGCGCTCCTGCTCTTGATGAGTAAGCCTCTACATATTTATCTAAAAAAGCTGCTCGTTCGAGCAGCTTTTTCTTTTGCCTTTATTCGCCTGTTTTTTTACATTCCTTTATCTCAAGCCTTCCGCCGTCAACGCAAAAGCTTATCCCGTACCCCGCGTATTCAAGCGCGTATATCCGCTTCGGGTCGTGCTGGTAAGCCGGGCGCGGGTCGTCCTCAAGTATCTTCAAAAGCGCCGCAAGCTTGCTTTGCGGTATGTGCTCTTCAAGCATTTCGCTGTTTTTGATATCCAGCCGGTGGCTCTTTTGCTCCTCGGCAAAGCCGCCGCGCGTGCCCTCCACGCAGTCGGTGTAGGCGATATACGGCTTTATGTCATAAATAGGTGAGCCGCTGAGCATATCAGCCCCCGCGATTATCAGCGAGCAGCCGCCGCTTTTGCGCCTTACCTCTTTAAGCTCCACGCAGGATAGGGCAAGCGCGTTCGGCCTGAACGGGGAGCGGCTTGCAAACACGCCTATCCTTTCGTTGCCGCCCAGCCGCGGCGGGCGCACCGTTGCCCGCGGTCGTGCTCCCTCGTTTTCTGAAAAGCCCCATATCACCCAGATGTGCGAATACTGCTCTATCCCTCTTATATAGTTATACTGCGAGTACGGCGCGTAAAAGCATATCTCGCCCTCGGCTTCCCTGATGCGCCCGCTCTGGCGCGGTATGCCGAATTTGTCCGTAAAATCAGTCTTTATGTATGCTATCGGCTCTATCTGCATATCATTCTCCGTAGATTCTTATCGAGGTCACAGACCTTTCCGGCGCCTCAACGCTGCTTGCTTCAACGCCGCGCCTGTATTCAAAATTGCGGCTCTCGTCGGTAAATGCAATGTCGCACTTTTTTGTTCCTCCAAGCTCAATCACCTGCGCCGCTCCTTCGTTTACCGCCGTAACGCACCTGCGTTTGTCAGCGTCTTCAAACAAAAACAGGCTCATATCTCCGCTTTTTATGCTGCCTTTCAGCGCGCGGCTGCCCGGCGGCGCAAATTTTGTGAAGTGCATCAGCGCGTAATACCGCTTGCACACCGAATAACGCTCAAAATCATCTGATGCGCTTATAAGTCCGTCGGAATAATCGTTTCCGCCATCCGCAGCGGCTGTCTGGTTCGCCGCTACCCAGGCGCTCCAGCTCTCTGCTCCCAGGTCGCAAAGATCGCGCCCTATAACCCTTGCCGCGATCAGCGCGCTTTCAATGCTGTTTGTGCTGCTGCGGCAGGGCAGCTCGCACCATTCGCTCATATCAAATCTTATGTTCGGATTTTTCGCCGCCGTTTTTTTGTAAAAGCTGCGGCGTATCTCTGTGTCGTTGTCGGCGTGGTAGGAGTGCAGCGCAAACGCCCCAAGTCGCTTCATTATCAGCCTGTCGGCTTTAAAAAGGCGCAGGTATTCGCGCGTGAGCCCGCCTATCTCGCCGCTTTCCGGTCCGTACAGCAGCACGCCGTCAAGCCCGCGCTCCTCAAGCTTTTTTGCAAAGATATGAAAAACGCGCCGAACCTCCTGCGGCTCGTAGTGGCAGCCCTCCTGCCAAACGCCGCTTCCGCCCCATCTCCACTGCGGCTCGTTAATAGGGCTTATAAATCTCACGGGTATACCGTCCTGTAAAAAATGCTCCGTTATGTCAAGAAAATAATCGGCGTATCTTTCGTAATTTGAAAGCGGCAGATTGCAGGTGTGGTGAATAAGGCTGCCGCTTGCCTGCCCGCTGGAGGTCAGGCTGTAGTGCGGCGAATTTGCAAAAAGTATCACCGTCCTTGCCGTGCCGTTCTCAACGCAGCGCTGCATAAAGGCGTAGGCGTTCTTGTCGCGCGTAAAGTCAAATTGTCCGCCCGTGTCCTCGGCTTCCTCGCCCTCGTTCGGAATATAAAAGGATTCGCACCTGCGCCAGGGATTTTTAACGCGGCAGTTGCTTTCGTCCCAGCCGCCGCCTATGTTGTATCTGTAAATGTCAAGCCCAAGTCCTTTTTCGTCGTAGAGCAGTCGCCGCAGCTCCTCAGCCGTCTTTTCGCTGCCCACATTCTGGCTCCACCAGCACGCGGACGCGCCGTAGCCCTTTATGCTTCTCCTCGGCTCGGCATTGCCGAAATCCAAGATCATAAGCCGTTTCCTCCAAGCGTTTTTTCCATATGTATGTGGGGGCATCCCTCGTCAAGATAAGTTTCTCCGTCCGCCTTGAAGCCAAGCTTTTCGTAAAAGCCGCGCGCCCTGCACTGTGCGGAAAGCTCGCACCGCTCGGCTCCAAGCTCGGATGCCTTTTTGCATACGGCGTTCATAATCTCGCTTCCCGCGCCGGAGCCTCGGTGTTTTTTAAGCACCGCCATTCTGCCTATATGGTAGCTCCTGCCGCCGTCCTCGGTGAAGAGCCGCGCCGTTCCCGCCGCTTCACCGTCGATAAACAGCACGGCGTGTATGCAGCGTTTGTCCGTTTCGTCAAACTCGTCGTTAAAGCCCTGCTCCTTGATGAACACCTCGCGGCGTATGCTCTCCGCCTCCGCCGGCAGGGCGCGGCTGAATCTTATCTCGTGCATATTTTTTGCCTCTTTTTTTCGTATAATCTTACTATAACATCAACGCCCGTTACATTCAATATAATATTTTCTTGCATTTTTATAAGTTTTGTAGTAAAATTATAAAACATTAACAAACCAATACATATTTAAAGGAGAAAGAACGATGAAAAAAGCAGTTAAATTTTTGTCCGTTATCCTTGCCGTTATCGTTGTCGCCGTGTCCTTTGCGGCGTGCGGCGGCTCGGACACACCTGCCGTTAAGGTTATCGAAATCAATATTTCCGATGAAGAATATGCCTTCGGCGTTGATAAGAACCAGCCTGAGCTTAAAGAGCAGGCAAACGCCTTTATCGCTCAGATAAAGGAGGACGGCACGCTTGATGAGATCTGCAACCGCTATTTCGGCGGCGGCGAGCCCGTCGGCGTTACCTCCGCTGCGCTTGACGCTTCAAAAGATCAGCTCATAGTTGCAACTAACGCCGAGTTTGAGCCGTTCGAGTATAAAAACGGCGACACCTTCTACGGCATCGATATGGAGGTTGCAAAGCTTTTTGCAGACAGCATCGGCAAAGAGCTCGTTATCCAGGATATGAATTTTGACGCCGTTGTGCTTTCCGTTCAGCAGCAGAAGTGCGATATCGCAATGGCAGGCCTCACCGTTTCCGAGGAGAGGGCGCAGCAGGTTGATTTCACGGATTCCTACTATGCGGCTTCTCAGCGCGTTATCGTCAGGGGAGACGACACCAGGTTCGACAACTGCAAGACCAAGGAGGATGTTGACGCTATCCTCAATTCCCTTGATTCCTCCGCAAAGATAGGCGGTCAGAACGGCACCACGGGTCAGTCCTATGTTGAGGGCAGCGACAGCCTCGGCTTCCCCGGACTTCAGGCTCAGTTCGTCGGCTTTGCAAACGGCTCTCTCGCGGTTCAGGCGCTTATGAATAACAACCTTGATCTTGTTATTATCGACGCCGCTCCCGCAGCAGCAATCACCACTTCCATAAACGCCGTTAACTGACGCGCAAAAAAATACTCGCAAGCAACCTCGCCCCGACAGACGGGGTGAGGCTGTTTTTTGAGTAAAGACGGGATTTATTTGATATGCAGAATTTTGATAAAAAAATTGATGTCTTTCTTCAAAGCTTCATAGATAACGGCGGCTACAACGATGTGCTTACCGGCCTTAAAAACACCGCGATAATCGCCGTTCTCGGCCTTATCATCGGCATCGTTATCGGCACGGTTATCGCCGCCGTAAAGGTGGTTCCCAAAAATAATATCGTGGTAAAGGCGCTCGATAAGATATGCGGCCTTTATGTTTCTCTTTTCCGTGGAACTCCTATGGTCGTACAGCTTCTTGTTTTCTATTATGTTATGCTGCCTCTGCTGGGGCTCAACCTCAATTCGGTCGCCGTTGCGGTCGTCGTGTTCGGTATGAATTCCGGCGCTTATGTATCGGAGATTATGCGCGCCGGCATCCTTTCCGTCGATCCCGGGCAGATGGAGGGCGGCCGCTCCGTCGGCCTCAGCTACGGCACCACAATGATGAAGATAATCATTCCCCAGGCGGTAAAGAATATCCTGCCCACGCTCGGCAACGAGTTCATTTCCCTTATAAAGGAAACCTCCGTCGTCAGCTTCGTGGGAGCGATGGACCTCTATGTCGCCTTCAGCCGCATCGGCTCCAATAACTATGAATTTATGGTGCCCTATCTCGTTATGGCGGCAATATATATCGTGCTTGTTTTCCTCATCTCCATGCTTGTTAAATTTATGGAAAGGAGCCTGCGTAAAAGTGATAAAGGTATGTGACCTCAAAAAAAGCTTCGGCAGCAACAATGTGCTGCGCGGCATAAATTATGAGATTCATAAAAACGAAAAGATAGTTATCATCGGTCCGTCCGGCTCCGGCAAAAGCACTTTTTTAAGATGCCTCAACCTGCTTGAAAAGCCAACCTCCGGCGAGATTTGGTTTGACGGGCAGCTTATAACGGATAAAAAGACCGATATAAACGAAGTCAGAAAGCATATGGGCATGGTCTTTCAGCACTTCAATCTTTTCCAAAATAAAACCATTATGGAAAATATCACGCTCGCTCCCGTTCATCTCAAGCTGATGAGCAGGGAGGAGGCGGGCGAAAAGGCGCTTTCCCTTCTGAAAAGGGTGGGGCTCTCCGATAAGGCGGACGCTTATCCCTCAAGCCTTTCCGGTGGGCAGAAGCAAAGGGCGGCGATAGTGCGCTCCCTTGCGATGAACCCCAAGGTAATGCTGTTTGACGAGCCCACCTCCGCGCTTGACCCGGAGATGGTGGGCGAGGTGCTTCAGGTTATGAAGGACCTTGCGGACGGCGGTATGACGATGGTGGTCGTCACCCACGAGATGGGCTTCGCGCGCGAGGTTGCTTCAAAAGTGCTCTTTATGGACGAGGGCGTTATTATGGAGGAGAACGCGCCGCAGGAGTTTTTCACATCTCCTAAAAATCCGCGCCTTTGCGATTTCCTTTCAAAGGTGCTTTAAGTTTTTTAAGCTGCACGGCGTTCGTTTGATTGCATAAAAGCGCTCCGTTTCGGATCTGTTCCGAAGCGGAGCGCTTTTGCCGTTTGTATTATATATGAGCCTTGAAAAAATCAAGCATCTCGTCTATACATTCCCTTGAGTACGAGGGCGAGGGGTCAAGCACGGAAAAAACATGCGGCAGCTCCCTGCCCGTGTATTTGCCCTTGAAATCGTGCAGCGTGTTTTCAACGCCGGCAGCGTCAAGCGCTTTTTTCAGCTTGTAGGAATGGCTGCGTATAAAATCTCCGCTTGATGTTGCTATGTAAAACGGCGGCATATTTTTAACAACGATGTTCTCAACATCCATATATTTATAGTATTTGCTCTTCTTGCAGTCCCGTCCCAGCAGCTCCGGCAGGTTCACATTCATAATTATGTTGGGGCTGATAAGGTCTGCGGCGGGCGAGATTGCCCCCACCGCCCTGAATTTAAGCGCCGGCTCGCCCACGCTGAAATTCTGCCTTTGTATGTATGACGCCGATATTGCCGAAACGCACACCGCCAGATGACCGCCCGCGGAATCGCCGGTAAGACAGCAGCGCGATATATCGGCGGGAAAGTCCGCGCTAAGCTCTTTGATCCTGTCAAACGCCAGAAATATGTCCTCTATCTGCTGCCAAAATCTGTATTTGCCCGCCAGGCGGTAGTTGATGTTGAATACGCACCATCCGCGCTTTGCAAGCGCAAGGCAGTAGTTCTTGTTTATCTCCTTGCTGCCCGCCATCCAGCCGCCGCCGTGTATGTCTATTATCACAGGCAGGGGAGAATCGGCGTTTTCGGGAAAATATACATCCAGCATATGCTCCTTCAAGCCGTCGTCCGCATAGCAGATGTCGCAAACGGCGGTAACTCCCGCCGCCGGCGTCTGTCCGGCGAGCCGCTCAAAATCCTCTTTTGCGTTCTGCTTCCAGAATAATTTAAGAACAGGCGTAAAGATACTCATAATTCCACCTCGGTAAAATATACTCCCGTTACGCGGCTTCAAGCACTTTTTCAATAAAGGGCTCAACCTCTTTCATCTCAAGCTCCATAACAAACGCTATCTCGCTGTTGATGATGGTTCGCGCCTTTTTGTAAAATCTGTCGTCGGAAACGGAAAGACTCTTTCCGTCCGCCTCAAGCGCCGCCTTTTTCTCACGCAGCGTCTTTATAAGGCGCAGCAGCTCCTTTCGCTCGGCTGCGTTGATTATCCGCTTGTATTCCTCGCGCCTTGCGTTCGCGTTGTCAAGCCATATAATATCGCAGCTCGGAATGGATTTTATCATCTCTATTATCTCGTCCTGCGTCAGCACCTTTTTCATCCTTGCCGTCAGCGCTTCGCTGTCAACCGGCACAAAGATGGTCTCCCTGCGGTTGATGTATGGCGTCAATATATAATATGTTTTGGTCTCTCTTGCAAATCTTTCCTGCTTGATGTCCGTTATGACGCACGCCCCGTTAGAGCCGTACACAAAAACATCGCCTGTTTTAAACAATTCCCTCACTCCTGTTTTATTTCCCCTGCGGGATAAGCTGTGTAAAATTTGCGTTACCAATAATTTCTTTCTTCATTATTATAGCACATTTTGCACGATTTTAACAGAGTAATTTTACAAATAGTAGAAAATTGTTGCCTTTCCTGCGCTTATGCGTTACTTTTTTATGCCCGCCTGCAACAAAGCTTTTGAAAAACGCGGCGTTTTTTTGCCGCACCGTAATTTTCGGCTTGAAAAATCATCGTTATATGTTAAAATAATATCAGTGTTTATTTATAAAGAAAAGAGGCGCTTGTTTTGAAGAAAAAGCTCTCCCTCGCGCTTTCGCTGCTCGTTTTCGCGGCGGTGTCGGCGCTCGCATTCTCGGCGTTCGCAGCCGAAGGCTTCACGGTTAAGTACAACAGCGTTATGGCGTCCGGCACAAAGCAGCAGCTGCAGGTCGTTATAGATTCCTCGGCGGGTGCTTCAAACGAATCGTTCACCTCGTCTGACACCCGCGTGTTAACGGTAAGCGATTCCGGCGTCGTTACCGCCGTGTCGGCGGGCACGGCGCGCGTCACCTATTCTCCGAACGGCACGGATAAAAGCTCGGTCTCAATAACCGTAAAGCCGATGCCGTCAAGCCTGTCCTTATCCGCCTCCTCAAAGGAGATAAACGAGGGGCAGAGCTTCAATATGAACGCTAAAACAGATTCCTCTGCCTATCCCTGCAAAATAAGATACATCACATCAAACAGCGCCGTCGCGTCCGTATCAGCCTCCGGCACGGTCACCGGCAGAAGCTCGGGCACGGCTGTTATTACGGCAATAACGGAAAACGGCATCAGAAGGTCCTGCACCGTAACCGTTTATCCGTCCGGCGGCATCTCGCTCAACAAAACCGCGCAGCGCGTCAGCGCGCAGTATGATAATGTCTCCCGCGTCGTTTACGGCTCCAGCGTCCGCGGCAGGGAGCTTGAGGCTTTTGTGATAGAGGGCGGCGGCAGCAATTCAAAAACCCTGCTTTGCACCTTTGCCGTTCACGGCTTTGAGGATAACTATGCGCACGACGGCAAGGTGCTCGTCCAGTGCGCAAACAGCCTTATTGAATATATCGCTCAGAACCCGTATATCCTCGGCAACTACCGAATAGTGATAGTGCCCTGCGCAAATCCGGACGGCACTATTGACGGCGTAAACAATCTGCGCACCGGCTCAAACGCCTTCGGCAGATGCACCGCCGCCAATGTCGATATGAACCGCGATTTCATCTCCGGCAAATTCAGGGCGCAGGAGAGCCGCGCCCTTCGCCAGCTTATGTACGATTATGATATTGATTCATACATTGATTTTCACGGCTGGCTCGATTCCGTTCTCGGCAACGGCACTTTTGTTGACATTTTCAGAAGCGAATGCGGCATCTCAAGAGATCAAACGGGTCATTACGGCGCTTCCTCCGGCTATATTATGGGCTGGGTAAACGATAATCTCGGCGCGCGCAGCGCTCTTGTAGAATTTAAAAGCCCCTCAACCTGCAACTACCGCCAGGTGGCAAACGGCATCAGGCGCGTCTGCTCCGGCAGCACAAGCGCGTCAGGCGGCGGTATGGTTCTGGAGTATTCCGACAGCATCCCCGCGCCCCAGGGCTTAAAGGTAAACTGGATTTCAACCGAAAGCCTTGAGCTTCGCTGGGATCCCGTCTCCGGCACAAAGGGCTACCAGGTTCAGTTCAGTAAGGACGGCGTTAACTGGAGCTCTGCGGAAGTGTTCGCGCAGGATTCGGCAATCCTTCGCGGGCTCGATATCGGCTGCACCTATAAGTTCAGAGTGCGCGGCTTCACATATTCCGGCAATGTAAGAACATATTCAACTCATTTTTCCGGCTGGAAAACATACAGCACCAAGCCGGACGCAGTTGAGGGCTTCACCGTTTCAGGCAGAACGGCGGACGGCTCCGCCGTTATTCTGAACTGGCGGCAGAAGCTCAATGCAGACGGTTATAATCTTTACCGCTACACAAGCGCGGGCTGGCAAAAGATAGCCACGCTCACCGGCTCTATGAGCGGGAATTACAGGGTGCCGGTAAATCCCGATTCGCCCTATACCTTCGCCATCGAGGCGTATAAGGGCGACACCGTCACCGTGAGCGAAAGAACGCAGCTCAACACCTATTCAGCAGCGCCCGCTCCGTCGGGAGTCAGCGCCGCGGCGGTTTCTCAAAACACCGTAAGGGTGCAGTGGAACTCAAAAAGCGGCCTCGGCTATTATGTTCAGCTCGCTCAGGACAGCAGCTTCACCCGCGGCGTCATAACACGCTATGCCGCGCCCGGCTCGTCCTATTGCGATATAGACACGCCCGCCGACAGCAGCGGGTATTATGCCCGCGTGCGCTCCTGCCGCAGCTACGGCTCAGAGGAGATCTGCGGCGGCTATTCTCAGGCAGTAAGCGTAAACGGCGGCCTTTTCAAGCCGGAAGGGCTCACGGTCTATGCAAGAGGGGATCACGGCACTGATCTCTATCTGCGTTGGAACGGGGTGGAAAAGGCGGACGGCTATAAGGTCTATATAGTTTCGGGCGGCAGCAGGATTTTCAAAGGCTCCACAACCGATAATTATTTCGTTTTCACCGATCTCACCGCCGGCTGGGTTTATGATGTGGTCGTTGAGGCGTATAACGAAAGCGCCGTCAGCGAAAGCGAGCTCGTTTCCGTATGCGCCGCGCCGCAGGATATGGGCGCGATAACCGTTACCGCAACGGGCGATACGCTCACAGCCTCCTGGCAGCAGACGCCGTACCACGGCTATCTTGTTCAGTGGTCGCGCGATTCTGAATTTGCAACGGTAGAGGGCAGCGCGTATGTAAACGGCGGCTCAACGCTTTCCTACAGCGCCTCCGTAAAGAATGCTGATGAATATTATGTCAGGGTGCGCGCCTTTAAAAACTTTGAGGGCGAGCGCGTCTTCGGCGCGTTCTGTGCTCCTCAGCACGCGCTCGTAAAGCCGCAGGCGCCGTCAGGCTATAATGTCTATGCCCGCGGCGATAACGGCACAGACCTCTATCTTGAATGGAACGAATCTACCGGCGCGCAGGGCTACAGGGTCTATATCGTTTCCGGCAGCGGCGACATCCTAAAGGGCAGCACAACCGAAAACCGCTTTGTGTTCACCGATCTGACCCCGTCGTGGAACTATACCGTTATGGTTGTCGCGTTCAACGGCTCAATGTCGTCTTCGTCAAAAACCACTGTCTGCGCCGCTCCCGTGGCGGTCACGGGCGCAAAGGCTTCGCTCACGCAAGATGGCGTTACACTCAGCTGGGACGCCGCCTCCTGCCACGGCTATCTTGTGCAGTGGTCAAAAACGGAGGATTTTTCGTCCGACGCAGCCTCGGCTTATATCGACGGCTCTGAAAACGCCTTTTATGATATCCCTTTCGGCGAGGATGCAAAAGATTATTATTTCCGCGTAAGGATGTGGAAATGGTTTGAAGACGAGCGTGTGTTCGGCGAGTTCAGCGAGCCGCTGACGGCTGTAAGCACAGAATCATAAAGAAATAAAAAACAAGCCGTCGGGCAGCTTATCCTGCCGCCCGACGGCTTGTTTCTTTTTGTTAAAACAGTACGCGGAACTTGAATTTCCTGCCGCAGTGCGGGCAGGTCGCCATATGCGTTCCTTTTGCCCTTTTCATCCTGAGCACGCAGCGGCAGCCGGGGCAGGTGCGAAAGATATGTGTTTTCCTGAATTTCCACCTGTTTTTTAAAAGCTTTATCTTTGCCGCAAAGAAGCTTTCTATCTTCATCCAGTTGTCGTTTTCTCTGCGCCTGTTTTGGTGCTTTTTTGAAAAGATGCGCAAAAACGCAAAGATGAATATACCCGTGGCTATCGCCCAAAAAATCGTGTAGAATATCGAGTCAACGGCGTTTCCCAGAATAACGGCAAGCAGCACCGCCGCAAGATAAAACCACATAAGCGCGCGGTACAGGCGGTCAACGCCGTATCTGCCGTACATAAATCTCTGGAATTTGACGCCGAGTTCGCTGAAAAATTTTTTCATTTAATACGCTCCGATAATATTGTTTTTGCTTCCCGTCAGCTTATAATGTTGCGCTGTCGTCCGTTTCCGAACCGAAATAGGCGTTTTCGCCCGCGGCGGTCGTTGTTTCGTCGTAGTGCTGCGAATAATTGCTGCCGTTGCCGTAATTGTAGTATCGCCGCCGCACGCCAGCTCCTGAAAACGCCAGCGAAACAAGATAGAATATCACCCTGATTATTATCAGAATAAATATGAATTTCAGCAGCCTTGAAAGGCAGCCTCCGCGGCGCACGGTATAGCCGCCGCTTTGCTCGCCATGCGCTTCGCTCGGCTCATCGTCGTAAAATTCGGCAAAGCCGCCGAACGGGTTTGAGAAGCCGCCGGCAGAGCCCATTCGTATCCTGCTGTAGGTCGCGTTGTAGGTGTAGTTGTCAGGCTCCATCGCGCAGGCCTTCGCTATATGGTCAAGCGCCGTATCGCGCCGCCCCGCACCGTAGTTTGCCACCGCGGAAAGATAGTACCACTGCGCGTTCCTGTCCTCTATGTTGCCCAAAAGGTTAAGCGCCTGCGTAAACTGGCGGTTGTTGATGAACTGCGCTATCGAGGTGTAGTAGTCCGGCGAGGACGCGCCGCCGGAGCTTCTTCTGCTTTGCGCGTATCCGGCAGAAGACGCGCCGCCGTTTTTTATCTGGTCAAACGCCGCGTTGATCTCGGCCATTTTCTCAGCCGCGTGCCTGTCGCCCGGGTTAAGATCCGGGTGGTATTTTTTTGCAAGGCGGCGGTATGCTTTTGCACATTCCTCTTCGGATGCGCCGCGCTCAACGCCCAGCACCTTATACGGATCTCTTATCATTTTTCTCCTTCAGCCCTTGCGCAGCCCTGAAGAGGGCGGGCCGCGTTATCGTAATTCTAAGAATTGCAATAAAATTATCATATAATTATTACATTCATATTAATAACTTGTAACAAATCGGCAAATCCGCCCTTGAAATCCGGCTTTATCTTTGTTAATATGTAATTGAACTTATATTTGGCTTTGTTTTAGCAAAATCTTGACATTAAGAAAGGCACGGTGTTTTTATGGCTCCCGTTCTGCTCACCCTCGGCAATTCCATAGACACGGCGTTTTACGCGTTTGATATCGCCGTATTTGAATTTTTTGCCGGCATCCAGAATTCGTTTCTCACGGTTTTGGCAAAATTTTTCACCTCGTTCGGCGACGAGGCGTTCGTCATCCCGATGGTAGTGCTCGGCGTTGTTTTGATGCTGTTCAAAAAAACAAGAAAATACGGCTTCGCGCTCGTCTTTGCCATCCTTGTCGGCACAATAGTCACAAATGTCATTGCAAAGCCGGCAGTGCTCAGGATACGCCCATATAACACGCTTCAGGAGCTTGATTGGTTTTGGCAGGCCTATGTCGGCGCGGGCGCGCTCAGCGAGTCGGATTATTCCTTCCCCAGCGGCCACACCACAGCCGCGTTTGAGATCGCGGTTTCAATGTTCCTCGTTTTCAGGTCGCAGGGCAAAAAGAAGATCGCGTGGATATTCCCCGTGCTTGCCGCCTGCACTATGGGCAGCAGGGTGTATCTGATGGTTCATTATCCCACCGATGTCATCGGCGGTATGATTATAGGCACGCTCGCGGGCGTCGCAGGCTATTTCATTATGAAGGGCCTTATGTATCTAATAGATAATGTAAAGCCGTTCACGGCGCTTCAAAAGCTCGATCTCGGCAGCGTAAAATTCCTCAAATGGAGCTCGGGAAAGGCGGGCGCAGCTGTCGTTGCCGTCGCGGTTTTGGGTATATTCCTCTATTCCTTCATCCCCGTGCTCAGCGAGGGCGGCGAGGATACGGTGCGCTGCACCTATAACGAGGAGTACGACTGCTATAACGCCGCCAAGGTGGATGACGAGGATTATCCGCCGATAGACGGAAAGGAATACTGCAAGATCCATTGGAAGCAGCTTTCCGGCGAATGATTTAAAATATCAAATAAATGCGCTTTGCCGCCCTTTTTCGGGCGGCATTTTTTTGCGCGCCGCATAGTATGTAAGGGTGACGCGTATGCAAAGCTTGAGCCTTTGTATGATCGTTAAAAATGAGGAGGCAACACTGCCGCGATGCCTTAAAAGCGTATCGGGCGTGTTTGACGAGATAATCATTGCCGACACCGGCAGCACGGACGGCACAAAGCAAGCGGCGGCAGCCTTCACGGATAAGATCTTTGATTTCAAGTGGATAAGCGATTTTTCGGCTGCCCGCAATTTTTCCTTTTCAAAAGCATCCTGCGATTATATTATGTGGCTCGATGCAGACGATGTGCTGACGGCAGGGGACAGGGAAAAGCTGCTTTCCCTCAAAGCCTCGCTTACGGGAGATGAGGACGCCGTTTTGCTGCCGTATATAGCCGCGCGGGATGAAAGCGGAAAGCCCGTCTTTTCTTATTACAGAGAACGGATTTTCAAACGCGCACGCGGCTTTGCCTGGCGCGGCAGGGTGCACGAGGCGGTCGAATACGGCGGCAGGGTCATATACGGCGGCGCGGCGGTAACGCATATGAGCGCAAAAAAGGAATACGGCACGCGCAACCTTGACATCTATTTGCTTCAAAAGCGCCTCGGCGAGCCGTTTTCACCGCGCGACCTGTTTTATTTCGGCCGCGAGCTGTATTATAATTCGCGGTTCGATGAAGCCTGCGCCGTCCTTTCCGAATTTTTAGATGACGGGCGCGGCTGGATAGAAAACAATATCGAAGCCTGCCGCGTGCTTGCAGCCTGTCTCAAAGCAAAAGGCAATGAAAACGGCGCCGTGCTTTCGCTTTTCCGCAGCTTTCTCTATGATGCGCCGCGCGCCGAGGTCTGCTGCGATATAGGCTTCATTCTGCTTGAAAAGGGGCAGTATGAAAACGCCGCGTTTTGGTACAGGGCTGCTCTCAACGCGCCCTCCCGCGAAAAAAGCGGAGCGTTCGTTCAGCGCGATATGCACGGCTTTGTTCCGGCTATCCAGCTCGCCGTGTGTCTTGACCGCCTCGGAAGATACGCAGAGGCGGCGCGCTTTAACGAGCTTGCCGGCTCATATAGGCCTGACTCGCCTGAATATCTTGCAAACAGGCGGTATTTTGCACGCGTCACCGGTAACGAAAAAGGGCTTTTATAATATAATGGTAACGGGCGTGCTCATCCGGCGCGCTGAATTTCCAAAGGCGGGAACTATCCGCCGGACGCGCGCCCTATTGAAACGGAGAAGGATCTTATGAATCATTACAAATGCTTTGACAGAGGCTGTATCTGCGCTTCGGGCGCGGAGCAGTGCTCCTGCCGCTGTAATATCTGCTGCGTCGGCGTTACCGGCGCAACAGGTCCTACGGGCCCCACGGGTCCGGCGGGAGGGCCGATCGGTCCCACAGGTCCTACCGGCGCAACGGGAGCAACAGGCGCAACAGGTCCTGCGGGAGCAACGGGAGCGACAGGTGCAACGGGAGCAACAGGCGCAGCAGGCGTAACGGGCGCAACCGGCGCAACCGGTGCCACAGGAGCTACGGGCGCCACAGGAGCCACCGGCGCAACAGGAGCCGCGCCGCAGGTTAGCGCTGTTACGGCGTATAACGAAGCGGCTCAGGCGTCCTCGTCAACCGCGCCTCTCAGCTTCGCCGCAACGCCCGTTTCCGCCGGCACGGCGGTCACGCATACAGACGGCTCGCCCGATATAACGCTCACACAGCCCGGCGTTTATTTTGTCGGCTTTTCCGGCAGCGCCGAATCGCAGGCGTCAGCCACGCTTCCCGGCACGCTTACGGTGCAGCTTCAGCAAAACGGCGCGGCAGTACCCGGAGCCGCCGCTTCTCAGAGCTACACCGCAGCAGACCAAACGGCCGAGCTTGCAGCCGGCGCGCCGGTAACCGTTACCTCCGCACCCGCAGTGATAACGGCTCAGCCCTCGCAGGAAGGCTATAATATCACGCAGGCGGCGCTCAGCGCGGTTTACCTCGGCGCGGCTGAATAGCAACTTAAAAATGCGTCTCCCTTTCGGGAGGCGTGTTTTTTTTATTTGTGCATTGATACGAAATTGCAAAGCAAAGTTTGTTAAAAATAACGAATTTTTTTAAAAAATTAAAATTTTGGTATTGACAAACGCATTGCCTTTATTTATAATACTAAACGCACGGAAATTTGTATATTATTATATATTATATAGATGTTCCGTACTTGATATGCGTTGATGCCGGAGGTTGCGCTTACCCAGAGCGGTAATTTCGGCGGAGTATGTCCGATTTTAAACCGGGCGAAATTATACCTGATTTGTTCTTTGTGCAGATAGCTTGCGTATGTCTGCTCCGCGCAAAGGCTGCCCGAATGATATGCTGTCATTCGGTTTTTAAATGGGCGGCCTTGAAACACGCGGCTGGGTGGAAAGAAAGTTCAGGTAAGTCTCGCACCACTATTTTTCAGGAGGAAAAGTAAATGGCAGCAAGCAAAGTCAGAATCCGCATCAGGCTGAAGGGCTATGATCACAGCCTTGTTGATCAGGCAGCCGAAAAGATCGTTGAAACCGCAAAGGCCACGGGCGCACAGGTCAGCGGCCCGATTCCGCTCCCCACGGAAAAAGAGGTTATCACGATCCTCAGAGCCGTCCATAAGTATAAGGACAGCCGCGAGCAGTTTGAGCAGAGAACACACAAAAGACTCATCGATATCCTCAGACCCTCAAACAAAACCGTTGAGGCTCTGACGAATCTTGAGCTCCCGGCAGGCGTTGACATAGAGATCAAGCTCTGATAACGCTTGGCGAGGTCAAGTTGGGCAACCAACCAATAACCAAGGAGGTAAATTATGAAAAAAGCTATTATCGGCAAGAAGATCGGTATGACTCAGATCTTCAGTGAGGACGGCAAGGTCATCCCCGTAACCGTTATTGAGGCGGGTCCCTGCGTTGTAACGCAGAAGAAAACCGTTGAAAACGACGGCTACGAGGCTGTTCAGGTAGGCTTCGGAGATGTTAAGCTCAGCAAGCTCAACAAGCCCCTCAAGGGTCACTTCGCTAAAAACGATGTAGCCCCCAAAAAGACTCTCAAGGAATTTCGCCTTGAGGACTGCTCTTCTCTCAATGTAGGCGATATCATCAAGGCAGAAACCTTTGCCGAGGGTGAGATCGTAGATGTAAAGGGCACTTCAAAGGGTCACGGCACCGCGGGCGCGATCAAGCGCTGGAACTTCTCCAGGCTCCGCGAATCCCACGGCACAGGCCCCAACGCCCGTCACCAGGGCTCCCTGGGCGCTTGCTCAAGCCCCTCAAGAGTTTTCAAGGGCAGAAAGATGGCCGGTCACTACGGCCACGAAAAGGTAACCGTTCAGAATCTTCTGGTTGCCAAGGTAGATAATGAAAACAATCTTATCGCCATCAAGGGCGCCGTTCCCGGCCCCAAGGGCGGCATCGTAGTTATTGCAGACGCCGTTAAGGCTTAAGGAAAGGAGAGATTATAATGGCACAGGTTCAGGTTTATAACCAGGAAGGCCGTAAGACCTCAAAGCTTGATCTTGCGGATTCCGTGTTCGGCATAGAGCCGAATAAATATGCAATGCATCTTGCTGTTGTAAGCTATCTCGCTGCACAGCGCCAGGGCACGCAGTCAACTCTCACCCGTTCCGAAGTTTCCGGCGGCGGCGCAAAGCCGTGGAGGCAGAAGGGCACAGGCCGCGCCCGTCAGGGCTCAACAAGAAGCCCGCAGTGGACCCACGGCGGCATTGCTCTCGGCCCCAAGCCCAGAAAGTATAAGGTAAATGTAAACAAAAAGGTAAAAAGGCTCGCCATGAAATCCGCGCTTTCCTCAAAGGTTGCGGAGTCCGAGATGCTCGTGCTCAACAAGCTTGAGCTTGAGGAGATCAAAACAAAGGCGGTTGCCGAAATGCTTTCAAAGCTCAAGACCGGCAAAAAGGTGCTCATCGTTCTCGCCGAGAATGATGAAAAGGTTTACAAGAGCGCCCGCAACATCAAGGGCGTAAAGGTAGCCACGGTAAACACTCTTTGCGTTTACGATATCCTTAATTGCACCGACCTTGTTGTTCTTAAGGACGCAGCCAAGAAGATCGAGGAGGTATACGCGTAATGAAAACAGCTCACGATATCATCCTGAAGCCCATCATTACCGAGGAATCGATGATGGGTCTTGTAAGCAAGAAATACACCTTCAAGGTTGCAAAGGATGCAAACAAGATAGAGATCGCCAAGGCTGTTGAGGAGGTTTTCCCCGGCACCAAGGTAAAGAAGGTAAACACCATCAATGTTCGCGGTCATGAACGCCGCCAGGGTATGAACAAGGGTTATACGCCCTCGTGGAAAAAGGCGATAGTTACTCTTACCGAGGATTCAAAAGAGATCGAATTCTTCAACGATATGATGTAACCCCTTTATTTAATACATTATATATTAGAGAAATTTCGAATGATGAGGTATGAAGAGCGCCATCTCTTCGCAAAGTTATTCAGAAAGGAAAAATAATTATGGCTATCAAGAATTATAAGCCGACAACACCTTCCAGAAGGAATATGTCGGTCACAGATTATTCTTCCCTCTCTAAGGTTGCCCCTGAAAGATCCTTGCTTGAGCCCATCAGCAAAAAGTCAGGCCGTAACTCCTACGGAAGAATAACCGTCCGTCACCGTGGCGGCGGCAACAGAAGAAAATACCGCGTAATAGATTTCAAAAGGCAGAAGTTCGATATGCCCGCAACGGTAAAGACCATCGAATACGATCCCAACCGTTCGGCTCACATCGCTCTCATCCAGTATGAGGACGGCGTTAAGAGCTACATCATCGCTCCGGACGGACTCAAGGTGGGCGCAACCGTTGTTGCAGGCCCCACGGCGGATATCGTAGCAGGCAACGCGCTTCCCCTTAAGAATATCCCCGTCGGCACGATCATCCACAATGTAGAGCTCTATCCCGGCAGAGGCGCGCAGCTTGCCCGCTCGGCCGGCAACAGCGCTCAGCTTATGGCTCTTGAAGGCCTCTATGCGCTGCTCAGGCTCCCGTCAGGCGAGCTTCGCAATGTTCCCGCCGAGTGTATGGCAACCATCGGCGTTGTCGGCAACACAGACCACGCCAATGTCAAGATAGGCAAGGCAGGTCGCAAGCGCAATATGGGCTGGAGACCCACGGTCCGCGGTTCTGTAATGAACCCGAACGACCATCCGCACGGCGGTGGTGAAGGCAAGTCGCCGATCGGCCGTCCCGGTCCCGTAACGCCTTGGGGCAAGCCCGCTCTCGGCTACAAGACACGCAACAGAAAGAAAGCCTCAAACAAGATGATCGTAAGGCGTCGTAACGGCAAATAAGAGGAAAGGAGAAGTTAGATGAGTAGAAGCACTAAAAAAGGCCCCTATGTTGAAGAGAGCCTTTATAAAAAGGTTATCGCCCTCAACGAAAAGGGCGACAAGCAGGTTATCAAAACCTGGTCCAGAAGTTCAACTATCTTCCCTGAGTTCGTAGGACACACCTTTGCCGTTCACGACGGCAGAAAGCATGTTCCCGTTTATGTAACAGAGGATATGGTTGGACACAAGCTCGGTGAGTTTGCTCCCACCAGAACATTCCGCGGCCACGCAGGCTCAAAGACCACTAAATAAGCGAAAGGAGAATTTCAACTATGGAAGCAACAGCTAAGGCAACATACGTTCGTATTTCTCCCAGAAAGGTGCAGATCGTTCTCGATCTCATCAGAAACCAGCCTTGCGATAAGGCTATGGCTATCCTTAAGCACACTCCCAAGGCTGCCACGGAGCCGCTTGCAAAGGTGCTTAAGTCTGCAATGGCAAACGCGGAGACCAATCATAATATGGACGTTTCAAGACTTTATGTAAGCTACTGCAATGTAACCGCAGGTCCCACGCTCAAGAGGATTCGTCCCAGAGCGCAGGGCAGGGCTTACAGAATAAATAAGAGAACATCACACATCACCATTACCGTTTCGGAAATGGAAGACTGAGCGAGGAGGAAAAGTTGAATGGGACAGAAATGTAATCCTACCGGTTTAAGAATCGGCGTCATCAAAAACTGGGACTCCCGCTGGTACGCCAAGAAGGCTGATTTTGCCGATACTCTTGTTGAGGACCATAACCTTCGCAAGTATCTGCTTGAATCCCTTAAAAACGCAGGTGTTCCCAAGGTAGAGATTGAGCGCGATGCAAAGCGCGTAAGAATCAATATCCACTGCGCAAAGCCCGGTCTCGTTATCGGCAAGCAGGGCGCAGAGATAGAAAAGCTCAAGGCGGTATGCGCCAAGAAGCTCGGCAAAAAAACCGACGAGGTGTTCATCAACATCATCGAAATCAAGCAGCCGGATCTCAACGCAACTCTTGTTGCTCAGAGCATCGCAACGCAGCTTGAAAAGCGTGTTTCCTTCCGCCGCGCCGTTAAGATGGCTATAAGAAACACGATGAGATGGGGCGCACGCGGTATCAAGGTTCAGGTGTCCGGCCGTATCGGCGGCGCCGAGATCGCGCGTTCCGAAACCTATAAAGAGGGCACTATCCCGCTTCAGACCATCCGCGCCGACATAGATTACGGCACTGCCGAAGCTGCCACCACTTACGGACGCATCGGTGTTAAGACCTGGATCTATCAGGGCGAGGTGCTTCGCGAAAGCAGGAACAAGCCCCAGAGAAGAAACAACTACTCCCGCCGCAGAAACGACAGAAACGACAGAGACGGCAGGGATAACCGCAGAGGCGGCAGACGCAGGGAAGGAGGAAATCAGTAATGCTCTTACCTAAGCGCGTAAAGCATCGTAAGCAGCACAGAGGCCGTATGACCGGCGAAGCCACAAGGGGCAATAAAGTAACCTACGGTCAGTTCGGTCTTCAGGCAACAGAGCCGGCATGGATAACCGCCGCTCAGATAGAGGCTGCCCGTATAGCAATGACCCGTTACACAAAGCGCGGCGGTCAGGTTTGGATAAAGATTTTCCCCGACAAGCCCATCACCGCAAGACCTGCTGATACCCGTATGGGTAAAGGTAAAGGTAATGTTGATTACTGGGTAGCAGTCGTTAAGCCCGGCAGAGTTATGTTCGAGCTCGGCGGCGTAGACGAAGTAGTCGCCCGCGAGGCTATGCGTCTTGCGGCAAACAAGCTTCCTATCAAATGCAAATTCATAACTAAAGAAGAGGGAGGCGAGCAGTAATGAAAGCAGCTGAAATCAAGAAACTCACAGCGCAGCAGCGCGCAGAAAAGCTTGCGGAGCTCAAGCAGGAGCTGTTCAATCTTCACTTCCAGCAGGCTATCAATCAGCTCGACAACCCCATGAGAATCAAAGCTGTAAGAAAAGACATCGCGCGCATCAAAACGGTTGAGCGCGAGCTTGAGCTTGCAGACTCAAATTCTTAAGATAGGAGGTATTTGAAATGGCTGAAAGAAACCTCAGAAAAACAAGAGTAGGCGTCGTTTCAAGCGACAAGATGGATAAAACGGTGGTTGTCACCATTAAGGACAGGGTTCGTCATCCGCTTTACGGAAAGATCATTAACCGCACCGTTAAATACAAGGCGCACGATGAAGAGAATACCTGCGGCGTAGGCGATAAGGTGCTCATTATGGAGACCCGTCCCCTCAGCAAGGACAAGAGATGGCGCGTTGTTGAAGTTATCGAAAAGGCTAAGTAATCACTGCGAATTACGGGCTTTTAGAATAATTTAGTCAATGAAATAATAACTGCAAGATGCAAAGTGTTATTTTGCAGTACGAAGGAGGAAAATGCTGTGATACAACAGGAAAGCCGACTTAAGGTTGCAGACAACACCGGCGCTAAAGAGCTTCTTTGCATCCGCGTTCTCGGCGGCTCCGGCAGAAGATACGCCAACATCGGCGATGTTATCGTTGCTTCTGTAAAGAAAGCTGCCCCCAACGGCGTTGTCAAAAAAGGCGAAGTTGTTAAAGCAGTCATCGTTCGTACAACTAAAGGTGTACGTCGTGACGACGGTCAGTACATTCGTTTTGATGAAAATGCTGCCGTAATCATCAAGGAAGACAAGACTCCCCGCGGCACCCGTATTTTCGGGCCGGTGGCCAGAGAGCTGCGCGATAAGGATTATATGAAGATCCTTTCGCTTGCTCCGGAAGTACTTTAATGGAGGTGCCGAGATGAGCAAGATGTTTGTTAAGACCGGTGACACCGTTATGGTGCTCAGCGGCAAGTCAAAGGGCGTTAAGGGCGAAGTCATCGCCGTAAGCCCCAAAGAGGGTAAGGTCATCGTAAAAAAGGTAAACATCGTAACCAAGCATGTTAAGCCCCGTAAAATGGGCGAGCAGGGCGGCCTTGTGCCGGTTGAATCCGCTCTTTATGCTTCAAAGGTTCAGCTTGTTTGCCCCAAATGCGGCAAGGCCACCCGTGTAGGTCATAAAAACGGTAAGCGCGTGTGCAAGCAGTGCGCTAACGAGTTTTAAGGAAGGGAGGAACATAACTGATGGCTGCAAGATTAAAAGAAGCCTATGTGAGCGAAGTAGCTCCTGCGCTTATGAAAAAGTTTGAGTACAAATCCGTTATGCAAATCCCCAAGCTCGACAAGATTGTTCTCAATGTAGGCTGCGGTGAGGCTCGCGACAATTCCAAGGTCGTAGACGCTATAATCAACGACCTGAGCATCATCACCGGCCAGAAGCCGATCGTATGCCGCGCAAAGAAGTCTGTTGCAAACTTCAAGCTGCGCGAGGGCATGCCCATCGGCGTTAAGGTAACTCTTCGCGGAGACAGGATGTATGAGTTCCTCGACAGGTTCTTCAACCTGGCTCTTCCCAGAGTTCGCGACTTCAGAGGTATCAACCCCAACTCGTTCGACGGCCGCGGCAACTATGCCATGGGCATCAAGGAGCAGCTGATATTCCCTGAAATCGATTATGACAAGATAGACGCCGTTCGCGGTATGGACATCATTATGGTAACCACTGCGAACACTGATGAAGAAGCAAGAGAGCTGCTCAGGCTTATGGGCGCTCCGTTTGCAGAGTAAGGAGGGATTATCGTGGCTAAAACATCTATGAAAGTCAAGGCTGCAAGGCCTGCTAAATACTCAACCAGAGCTTACAACAGATGCAAGATCTGCGGTAGACCTCATGCTTATCTTCGTAAGTATGGCGTGTGCCGTATATGCTTCAGAGAGCTTGCCCACAACGGCGAGATCCCCGGAGTAACAAAATCTTCTTGGTAAGACTGAGAATTGCTGAATTTATAAGGAGGAAATATCAATGCATATTACTGACCCTATCGCCGATATGCTTACAAGAATTCGTAACGCTAATTCGGCAAAGCACGATACGGTAGATATTCCTGCGTCCAAGATGAAGAAGGCAATCGCTCAGATTCTTGTTGATGAAGGTTATATCAAATCATATAAAGTTATAGAGGATGAGAAGCAGGGCGTTATCCGCGTAACTCTCAAGTACGGAGAGGGCAAGAGCCAGGTTATCACCGGCCTTCGCAGAGTATCAAAGCCCGGTCTTCGCATCTATTCGAATGTAGAAGACATGCCCAAGGTAATGAAGGGGCTCGGCGTAGCCATCATCTCCACCTCAAAGGGCGTTATGACCGATAAGGAAGCGCGCAGGCAGAATGTCGGCGGCGAAGTCCTTGCGTTCGTATGGTAAGGAGGTGCAGTAAGGTATGTCACGAATCGGCTTAAAGCCCATCACGATTCCCGCAGGCGTTGATGTTGCCGTTAACGGCAACGATATCACCGTCAAGGGTCCGAACGGCACGCTTTCAATGACCAAGCACCCCAACATCTCTGTTGAGATTGCAGACGGCGTAGTAAGCTGCTCCAGACCCAACGATGAAAAGGAAAACAGATCCCTTCACGGCCTTACTCGCGCTCTTATCGCAAATATGGTAGAGGGCGTTGTAAACGGCTTCAAAAAGGTGCTTGAGGTAAACGGCGTTGGTTACCGTGTTCAGATGCAGGGCAACAACCTCGTAATGAACCTCGGCTATTCACATCAGGTAACAATGGCTGCTCCCGAGGGCATCAAGATTGAATGTCCCACCGCAAACCAGATAGTAATATCCGGCGCGGATAAGCAGGCGGTCGGTCAGTTCGCCGCTCAGGTGCGCGAAAAGAGACCCCCCGAGCCTTATAAGGGCAAGGGCATCAAGTATGCCGAAGAGCATATCCGCCGCAAAGAGGGCAAGGCAGGTAAGAAATAAGGGAAGGAGTGAGTTACTTTGGTTTCAAGACAGGATGCTAATAAGGCAAGAAAAAGACGCCACCAGAGAGTGCGCAGAAAGATTTCAGGCACGGCGCAATGTCCCAGGCTCAATGTATATCGCTCCATCAGCAATATCTATGTGCAGCTTATTGACGATGTTGCCGGCGTGACCCTCGCTCAGGCGTCAACCGTAGAAAAGGATTTCACCGCTTACGGCGGTAATGTAGAGGCCGCAAAGGCCGTAGGCAAGGCAATAGCCGAAAGAGCCAAGGCAAAGGGCATTGAAAAGTGCGTATTTGACCGCGGCGGTTATGTATATCACGGCCGTGTAGCCGCTGTTGCAGACGGAGCCCGCGAGGGCGGTCTTGAGTTCTAAAGAAGGAGGTTTACGCTTTATGGCAAAGATAGATGTTTCTTCAATGGAACTTGAAGAAAGAGTAGTTAAGATCAACCGCGTTTCCAAAACCGTAAAGGGCGGTCGTATCTATAAGTTCTCTGCTCTTGTTGTAGTCGGCGACGGCAACGGTCTCGTAGGCTTCGGCGTCGGCAAATCCGGCGAGGTTCCGGATGCTATCCGCAAGGGCATAGAGGACGCTAAAAAGAATGTTATGAAGGTTGCCCTCAGAGGCACCACCATTCCGCACGAGGTTAAGGGCAAGTACGGCGCAGGAGAGGTTCTTCTGATGCCCGCTCCCCAGGGTACCGGCGTTATCGCGGGCGGCCCCGTTCGTGCGGTAGTAGAAACTGTCGGCATCTCCGATATCCGTACCAAGGCTATCAGGTCCAACAACCCCTATAATGTTGTAAGGGCAACGCTCAACGGCCTTGCTCAGCTTCGCACGGCGGAGCAGGTTGCGGCGGTGCGCGGCAAGTCCGTAAAGAAGATATTTGAGTAAGGAGGGGCTGAAATGGCAGATATTAAAATCACTTTAAAGAAAAGCCTTATCGGCTGCAAAAAGGATCAGATTGCCACGGCTCACTCGCTCGGTCTTCGCAAGATCGGCAATGTAACAGTTCAGCCGGATAATGAGCAGACCAAGGGAAAGATCAAAAAGATCTCTCACCTTGTTGAAGCTCAGGAAGCGTAAGGGGAGGTGCACAACTGATGAGATTACACGAGCTTTCTCCCGCCGCCGGCTCAAAGAAGGCGGTCAAAAGAATAGGCAGGGGCGCGGGCTCCGGCCAGGGCAAAACTGCCGGCAAGGGCCATAAGGGCGCAAAGGCGCGTTCCGGCTACAGCCGTCAGGCAGGCTTTGAAGGCGGTCAGATGCCGCTTCAAAGGCGCGTTCCCAAAAGAGGCTTCAACAATATTTTCCGCACCGAATACGCCATCGTAAATCTCTCCTCGCTTGAGGAAAGATTCGAGGCGGGCGCAACTGTAGACGCAGAAAGCCTTAAGGCGTGCGGACTTATAAAGAAAGAGCTTGACGGCGTCAAGGTGCTTGCAAGAGGCGAGCTCACCAAGGCTCTCACCGTCAAGGTAAGCGCAGTCAGCGAGGCTGCAAAGGCAAAGATAGAGGCTGCGGGCGGCACGGTGGAGGTGCTGTAAATGATTAAAACCATCGTAAACGCCTGGAAGGTTCCTGAGATAAGAAGGAAGCTGCTGTTTACGGCGTTTATCATCCTTATTTTCAGGATCGGCTCGTTCATACCGGTGCCGTTCCTCGATATAGCGGATCAGATAGATGTCGGCAGAGGAAACACCATCCTCACTTATCTGAGCCTTATGACCGGCTCCGCGTTCACCTACGGCACGATATTCGCAATGTCTATCACCCCGTACATCAACGCGTCGATTATTATGCAGCTGCTTGCTGTCGCTATCCCCGCGCTTGAAAGAATGCAAAAGGAAGGCGAAGAGGGCAGGAAAAAGATTGCTTCCATCACCCGCGTGGTAACGGTTGTTCTCGGTCTGCTCCAGTCACTTGCTTACTATTTCTTCCTGCGCGCAAACAATTATCTTATGACTGACGCCAACGGCGCTCAGTTCACCGGCTTTGCCGCCGTGTTCCAGGCGATCGTAATCGTTATCGTTCTCACCGCAGGCACCGCTGTTATTATGTGGCTCGGCGAGCAGATCACGATTTCCGGCATCGGCAACGGTATCTCGATCATACTGTTTGCGGGCATCGTTTCAAGATTCCCCACGATCATCAGGCAGTATATCGGCTACCTTGAAACAGGCCGTATGGTCTATAACTTCCTTGTTCCGGCAATACTTATCGTATTCCTGCTTATGATAGTTTATATCGTATTTATGGATAATGCCGAAAGAAGGATACCCATCCAGTACGCAAAGCGCGTTGTGGGCCGCAAGATGTACGGCGGTCAGGCCACTAATATGCCCATCAAGGTAAATATGAGCGGCGTGCTTCCCATCATCTTCGCGTCCTCCATCCTCTCTCTGCCCGGCACGGTTCAGATGTTCATCTCCGCCGATAAATATGAGGGCACCTTCTGGGAGAGCTTCTTCAACGCGTTCCAGAGCGATTCCTGGTGGTACGCGGGTATGTACTTCCTGCTTATAATCTTCTTCGGTTATTTCTACAGCACCATTCAGTACAACCCGATCGAAATGGCAAACAATCTTCGCAAGAACAACGGCTCCATTCCCGGCATCCGTCCCGGCAAGCCCACATCCGATTATATCTTCAGGGTGCTTATGAGGCTTGTGCTTATCGGCACGCTGATGCTCTCCGTCGTTGCTCTGCTTCCCATCGTATGGTCGCTCATCTGCGACGCCGCTATTCCTCCTCTCACCGAGTCGGGTACGGACGGCGGCTTCTCGGTATCGCTCGGCGGTACCTCGATCATAATTCTCTGCGGCGTAGCGCTTGAGACTGTTCGTCAGCTCGAATCCCAGATGATGATGCGTCACTACAAGGGCTTCCTTGATTAACCGAAAGGAAATGGCTATGAATCTTATACTTCTCGGCGCGCCCGGTGCCGGAAAGGGCACTCAGGCTGAAAAAATTGTGGAAAAGTATGGCATCCCGGCCGTTTCCACCGGTAATATGATCCGCGCCGCTCTCAAGGAGGGCACGGAGATGGGACTCAAGGCAAAATCCTATATGGAGGCGGGCCAGCTTGTTCCCGATGAGGTCGTTATCGGCATCATTAAGGACCGACTTGCCCAAAAGGACTGTGAAAACGGTTTTATTCTGGACGGCTTTCCGCGCACCATTCCTCAGGCGCAGGCGCTTGAGGATATGGGCGTCAGAATCGATAAGGTGCTCGATATAGAAGTGCCGGATGAAAAGATAACCGCCAGAATGTCCGGCAGGCGCGTATGCTCCAAATGCGGAAATTCATATCACCTGCTTTATAAAAAGCCCTTAAACGAGGGCGTGTGCGATTCGTGCGGCGGCGAGCTCGTTCAAAGAAAGGACGACGCCCCCGAAACGGTCGCTGCCAGGCTTAACGAGTATCACGAAATGACCGAACCTTTAAAGGCGTTTTATGAAAAGCTCGGCAAGCTGGTTGTTGTTGAAGGCCAGGAGGAGGTAGCGGATACTACCGCTCTTGTCTTCAAAGCGTTGGAGGCATAAAACATGGTAGTGCTTAAAAGCAGCAGAGAGCTGGAGCTGATGAAAGAGGCGTGTCAGATTTCTGCTGAAGCATTAATGGCGGCAGGGGAGGCTGTTAAGCCCGGCGTCTCCACCTGGGAGATAGATAAGATTGCTTACGACCTCATTAAAAAAAGAGGCGCAGAGCCAAACTTCCTGGGGCTTTACGATTTCCCCGCCACCGCATGTATTTCTATCAACAACGAGGTTATTCACGGCATCCCGAGCAAGCGCCGCATCCTCAAGGAAGGGGATATAGTAAGCATTGACTTGGGTGCCGCGAAAAACGGCTATAACGGCGATAATGCTGCCACTTTTGCCGTCGGGAATTGCTCCCCCGAGGCAAAGCGGCTGATGGACACCACCCGCGAGAGCCTCTATAAAGGCATCGAGCAGGCGGTTCCCGGCAACAGGATCGGCGATATAGGCCACGCGGTGCAGTCATATTGCGAGGAGCGCGGTTACGGCGTTGTTCGTGATTTCGTCGGGCACGGCGTAGGCACAAAGCTTCACGAGGATCCAAGCGTACCAAACTTCGGACACGAAGGTCGTGGTATCAGACTGTTACCCGGAATGACATTGGCAATTGAACCGATGATCAATCAGGGAACCTATAAGGTAAAGCAGCTTTCAGACGGCTGGACCGTTATTACTGCGGACGGAAAATTATCCGCCCACTTTGAACACACGGTTGCAATAACCGCAAACGGCCCCGTTATTTTAACAAAGATATGAAAGCTAAGGCTGTCGGCAGCCACAATATGATTTTTAACGGCTTTTCCGGCGGCTAATTTCAATTGTTGGCGATCACGCCGTGATGTGATTCCAGATAATATCATTCGTAAATCCAGCGAGGTAGATTGATGTCAAAGTCAGATATGATAGAAGTTGAAGGTACCGTGGTTGAGGTGCTGCCAAACACCACCTTTAAGGTAACGCTTCAAAACGGCCACGAGATCTTGGCTCATATCAGCGGAAAGCTTCGTATGAACAACATAAGAATACTTCCCGGTGATAAGGTAACCATTGAGATGTCACCTTACGACCTTACAAAAGGCCGTATAATCTGGCGCTCAAAGTAAGTAGAGGAGGAAAACCAAAATGAAAGTTAGACCTTCTGTTAAGAAAATCTGCGATAAGTGCAAGGTGATCAAGCGCAACGGCAAAGTAATGGTCATCTGCGAAAATCCCAAGCATAAACAGCGTCAGGGCTGATCCTGAATTTTAAATCGGAGGTAAACAATTAATATGGCACGAATTTCAGGTGTTGACTTACCAAACGATAAGAGAGTAGAAATCGGCCTTACCTATATCTACGGTATCGGCAGAACAACCGCTACTCAGATTATCAACGCCACGGGCATTGATCCGGATACCCGTTGCAGAGATCTCACGGAGGACCAGGTTTCCAAAATCCGTGATTACATCGAAAAGAATGTAACAGTTGAAGGCGATCTCCGCAGAGATGTTGCGTTTGACATTAAAAGACTCATCGAGATCGGCTCCTACCGCGGCATTCGTCACAGAAAGGGCCTGCCCGTAAGGGGTCAGACCTCCAAAAACAATGCCCGCACAAGAAAAGGTCCCAAAAAGACCATCGCTAACAAGAAGAAGTAATTGTAGGAGGAAACAGCAAGTATGGCTACTAAAAAGACCACTGCTACACGCAAGCGTCGTGAAAAGAAAAATATCGAGCGTGGCACGGTTCATATTCAGTCGACCTTCAACAACACTATCGTAACCATCGCCGATATTCAGGGCAATGCGGTTTCATGGGCGTCCGCCGGTGAAATGGGCTTCAGAGGCTCAAGAAAATCCACCCCGTTCGCCGCTCAGACTGCTGCCGAAACAGCTGCAAAGGCCGCTATGGAGCACGGTATGAGAACCGTTGAGGTCTATGTTAAAGGCCCCGGTTCGGGTCGTGAGTCCGCAATAAGAGCGCTTGAAACCGTAGGGCTTCAGGTAACCCTTATTAAAGATGTTACTCCTATCCCGCACAACGGCTGCCGTCCGCCTAAGAGACGCCGCGTATAGTTTAAAGGAGGTTACTTGATATGGCAAGATATACAGGACCTGCCTGCAAGCTCTGCCGCCGCGAAGGCAAAAAGCTCTTCCTCAAGGGCGACAGATGCTACACAGGCAAATGTGCGCTGGAGCGCCGTTCCTACGCTCCCGGCCAGCACGGTCAAAACCGCAAGAAGGTTTCGGAGTACGGCCTTCAGCTTCGCGCAAAGCAGAGCGCGCGCCGCTACTACGGCGTTTCCGAAAGCCAGTTCCACAAATATTTCCTTATGGCTGAAAGAAAGGAAGGCGTAACAGGTACCATCCTTCTTCAGCTGTGTGAGAGCCGCCTTGACAATATCGTTTACGAAGCCGGCTTCGCAAGCTCCAGGTCACAGGCCCGTCAGCTTGTTAACCACGCTCATTTCACTGTAAACGGTCATAAGGTGGATATCCCCTCCTATCTCGTTTCGGCGGGCGATGTTGTTGCCGTTAAGGAAACAAGCAAAACCACCGACGAGTTCAAGAACCTTGTTGAAAGCAACGGTTCCCGCCCCGTTCCTCAGTGGATGGAGGCTGATAAGGATTCTATGCAGGTAAAGATCCTCAGAGCGCCTGAAAGGGAAGAGATCGAAACACCTGTTGAAGAGCATCTCATCGTTGAGTTCTATTCTAAATAACAGTTGATTTTATCTGTTGTTTCGAATCTAATATTTTTCAGGAGGCTTTTGGATGATTGAAATTGATAAGCCGAATATCGAGATAGTAGATTTATCTACTCAGGGAAGCAGAAGCGTGGGCAGGTTCGTTGTTGAGCCGCTTGAAAGAGGCTTTGGCACCACCCTCGGAAACAGTATGAGAAGAGTGCTTCTCTCCTCTCTTCCGGGCTACGCCATCACTTCCGTAAAGATCGACGGTGTGCTGCACGAATTCTCTACCATCCCCCATGTAAAAGAGGATGTTACGGAGATCGTTTTGAACCTCAAAAATGTTATTCTCAAGATCCACGACGAAAATCCCAAGCTTCTCTATATCAAGGCCGGCGGCGAGGGCGAAATCACCGCGGGCGATATAGAGCACGGCTCGGATGTTGAGATCCTCAATCCGGATCTTCATATCGCTTATCTTGACGAGGGCGCGGATGTAACTATGGAGCTCACCGCCAACAGCGGCAGGGGCTATGTTCCGTGCGACCGCAATAAGCAGCTTATGGATCTTCCGATAGGCACCATCGCCATCGATTCTATTTACACTCCCGTGCTCAAGGTAAACTACACCGTAGAGAACACCCGCGTCGGCCAGCAGACCGACCTTGACAAGCTTGTGCTCGATGTTGAAACTGACGGCACTATCCCCGCTGACGAGGCCGCTTCGCTTGCCGCAAAGATCCTCAACGATCATCTCAAGCTGTTCGTTGACCTCTCGGAGGAGGTCGGCAGCCAGGAGATTATGGTTGAAAAGGATGAGGACGGCAAGGAGAAGGCTCTTGAAATGACTATTGAAGAGCTTGACCTCTCCGTGCGCTCGTTCAACTGCCTCAAGAGGGCGGGCATCAACACCGTAGAAGACCTTACCCGCAAAACGGAAGAAGATATGATGAAAGTCAGAAACCTCGGGCGCAAGAGCCTTGACGAAGTAGTTCAAAAGCTTGCTTCACTCGGCTTTTCGCTCAGCCAAGAAGACGACTAAGGAGGGAATTACTATGCCGGGTACCAGAAAATTGGGCAGGCCCACAGACCACAGAAAGGCTATGCTCAGAGGAATGGTAACTCACCTTTTGGAAAACGGCAGGATAGAAACCACCGTTACCAGAGCCAAGGAAGTTCGTTCAATGGCCGAAAAGATGATAACTTTCGGTAAGGAAAACACACTCGCGTCAAGAAGGCGTGTGCTTGCATATGTAACCAAGGAGGATGTCGTTAAAAAGCTGTTTGACGATATCGCCCCCAAGTATGCGGACAGGAACGGCGGCTATTGCCGCATCGTTAAAACAGGTCCGCGCCGCGGCGACGCTGCCGAGATGTGCATTATCGAGCTTGTTTGATATCAAAGGAGCTGCTCCGTTTAAGAGCGGCTCCTTTTTACTTATATTTTTAATTATCTATTGAAAAAAAGGCTTTTTTAATGTAAAATATTCACATAAAAGCAGGAGGTAGGAATATGAAAAAGGTAGCTATCATTATGGGGTCGGACAGCGATTTGCCCGTTGTTACCCCGGCAATCAAACAGCTCAAAGAGCTCGGTATAGAAACAGAGGTAAGAGTTATGAGCGCCCACAGAACTCCGAAGCAGGCGCAGGAATTTGCCGAAAACGCAGAGAAAAACGGCTTCGGCGTCATAATTTCGGCGGCAGGTATGGCGGCGCACCTCGGCGGCGTGCTTGCGGCGGGCACCGTTCTTCCCGTAATAGGCATCCCTTGCTCCTCCAAGGTGCTGGACGGTATGGACGCAATGCTCGCAACCGTTATGATGCCTCCGGGCATACCCGTTGCGGCCGTCGGCGTAAACGCTTCTAAGAACGCGGCGCTGCTCGCTGCCGAAATCCTTGCAGTGAGTGATGACACACTTTCTGCGAAATTGAAGAAAATGCGCGCCGATATGGCTGCGGCGGTTATCGAAAAGGATAAGGCGCTTCAGGAAAAGCTTAAAGAAATATAAAAGGAAAGGGCTTCAGTTATGCAGAAAAGCTTCAGCAACAGCTATGCGGCCGCAGGCGTTGATGTAACCGCCGGCTATGAATCGGTCGAACTTATAAAATCACATGTCAAAAGAACAAATATTCCCGGCGTCATCGGCTCAATCGGCGGATTCGGCGGTATGTTTGAGCTCGGCGCCTCGGATTATAAAAATCCAGTGCTCGTCAGCGGAACGGACGGCGTCGGCACTAAGCTAAAGCTCGCTTTCCTTATGGATAAGCACGATACCATCGGTATAGACTGCGTTGCTATGTGCGTAAACGATGTTGCGTGCAGCGGAGCAAAGCCGCTTTTCTTCCTTGATTATATCGCCTGCGGCAAAAACTATCCCGAAAAAATCGAACAGATCGTCAAGGGTGTTGCGGACGGCTGCGTGCAGGCGGGCTGCGCCCTCGTCGGCGGCGAGACGGCTGAGCATCCCGGCCTTATGCCGGATGAGGAATACGACCTTGCCGGCTTCACCGTCGGCATCGGCGAAAAGGACGAGCTTGTTTCAGGTGAAAATCTCAAAGCGGGGGACGCGCTCATAGGCGTTGCGTCCTCAGGCGTTCATTCAAACGGCTTTTCGCTTGTCAGAAAGGTTTTCGATATCAACGAAAGCACCATAAATAAGGTGTATGATGAGCTCGGTAGACCGCTCGGCGAGGAGCTACTCACTCCCACAAGAATCTATGTCAAGCCGCTTCTTGAATTGATGAAAAGCGTGCGCGTCAATGCCATTTCCCATATCACGGGCGGCGGCTTTTACGAGAATGTTCCCCGTATGCTCACAGACGGCTTCACTGCGGTCATCGAAAAGGATAAATGCTTCAAAATGCCCGTGTTTGAGCTTATTCAAAAGGTGGGCGATATTCCGGAGAGGGATATGTACAACACCTTTAATATGGGCACCGGCCTTGTTATAGCCGTTGACTCTGACAAGGCGGACGAGGCTGTGCGCATCTTAAGCGGCTGCGGCGAAAGAGCTGCCGTTATAGGCGAAATCAAAAAAGGCGAAACGGGTGTTGAATTATGCTGAATATAGCTGTGCTCGTTTCGGGAGGCGGCACGAATCTTCAGGCGCTGATCGACGCGCAGAACAGGGGAGAGATCAAGGGCGGAAAAATCACCTGCGTCATCTCCTCAAAGCCCGGCGTTTACGCGCTGCAAAGGGCTGAAAAAAACAATATCCCGTCGTTCGTCATCCCTCGCAGCGAATATCCCGATATTGCGTCCTATACCGCCGCAATAACCGAAAAGCTGCTGCAGGAAAAGGCGGATCTCATCGTTTACGCCGGCTTTATGACAATACTTGATTCCCAGATAGTAAACGCCTTTCCCGGCAGGATGATGAATGTTCATCCCGCGCTGATACCCTCCTTCTGCGGCAAGGGCTTTTACGGCCTGCATGTTCACGAGGCGGTGCTTGAAAGCGGCGTTAAGCTCACGGGCGCAACGGTGCATTTTGTAACAGAGGAGTGCGACGGCGGCCCGATAATTATGCAAAAAGCGGTTGAGGTCAAAAACGGAGACACACCGGAAATCCTGCAAAAAAGAGTTATGGAGGAATGTGAGTGGAAGATACTGCCGCTCTCCGTTTCCCTCTTTTGCCAGGGCCGCATAAAAATAGACGGCAATAAAACTATAGTTGAGTAGGAGTTATTATGGAGATAAAAGATCTTTCAGCCCTCCTTGCCGGCAACGAATATCCCGGCAGGGGAATAGTGCTGGGCAAAACGCCCGATGCAAAGCACGCCGTAATCGCTTATTTCATTATGGGCAGAAGCGAAAACAGCCGCAACAGGATTTTTGAAGAGAATGACCGCGGTGGCATACGCACAAAGGCGTTCGACGAATCCAAGATGACCGACCCCAGCCTTATCATCTATAACCCCGTCCTGAAGCTGGACGGAAAAACGATAGTTACAAACGGCGACCAGACCGATACGATCTATGACTGTATGAAAGAGGGTCACTGCTACCGCCACGCGCTCCTGACGCGCGAGTTCGAGCCGGACGAGCCGAATTACACGCCCAGAATATCCGGCGTGGTCAAGCCTAACGGCGATTATGTGCTCTCAATACTCAAATCAAATATGGGCGAGCCCGAATGTCTCAGATTTTTCTTTGAATATCCGGCTCGCGCAGGTCTCGGCCACTTTATCCACACATATAAGTGCAACGGCAGCCCGATACCGTCCTTTGAGGGCGAGCCTGTTCCCGTCGCCGTTGAAACGGATGATATAGACGAATTCACCTCCCGCATATGGGAAAATCTCAATGCAGACAATAAGGTGTCGCTCTTCACGCGCTTTATAGAGCTTGAAAGCGGCGCAGAGCAAACACGGATAGTCAATAAAAATCAGTAATATAATTATAAAAGGGGCGCGCCCCCTTACCCGAAAGGCTGTGAAATAATGAAGGTTCTTGTTGTCGGCGGCGGCGGCCGCGAGCACGCGCTCATCAAAAAAATCAAGGAGTCCCCGCGTGTGGAGGAGATAGCCTGCTGCCCCGGAAACGGCGGCATATCGTATGACGCTAAGTGCTATCCCGATATTTCGGCAACCGATATTCCCGGCGTTGTCCGTCTTGCCGAAAAAATAAAGGCGGATTTTGTTGTCGTCGCCCCCGATGATCCGCTCGTTATGGGTATGGTGGATGAGCTGAATAAAGCCGGCTTTCGCACATTCGGCCCCACGGCGGCAGCTGCGATAATCGAAGGCTCAAAGGTATTTTCAAAGGAGCTTATGCAGCGCTATTCGATTCCCACCGCGGATTACAAGGTGTTTGACGATTCCGCTGAAGCCGTGGCTTATATAGAGCAAAAAAACGAATTCCCCGCTGTTATAAAGGCGGACGGTCTTGCCCTCGGAAAGGGCGTTATAATCGCAGAGGATCTCGGCGCCGCAAAGGCGGCTGTCAAGGAGATTATGGAGGATAAGGTCTTCGGCGCAAGCGGCAGCAAGGTGGTCGTGGAGGAATTTCTCACCGGTCCCGAGGTATCCGTGCTTGCGTTTACGGACGGCAAATGCGTAAAGCCGATGGTGACCTCTATGGACCATAAGCGCGCGCTGGACGGCGATAAAGGCCCCAATACCGGCGGTATGGGCACCGTATCTCCGAATCCCTATTATACTTCCGAAATTGCCGAGGAGTGTATGCAAACCATATTCCTGCCAACGATAAACGCAATGAATAAAGAGGGCAGAACTTTCAAAGGCTGTCTGTATTTCGGACTTATGATAACGCCGAAAGGTCCTAAAGTTATTGAATATAACTGCCGCTTCGGCGATCCCGAAACGCAGGTGGTGCTCCCGCGCCTTAAAACGGATATTATGGATATATTCGAGGCGATAGAAAGCGAAACGCTCTCCGAGCTCAATATAGAATGGTCGGACGACGCCTGCGCCTGCGTGATCATCGCCTCCGGCGGCTATCCCAAATCATATCCCAAGGGGCTTGAGATTTCCGGGCTTACAAACGGTCAGCTCAGCGGCGTCACCGTCTATCACGCCGGCACGGCTCTCAAGGACGGCAAGCTCGTCACCTCCGGCGGCAGAGTGCTCGGAGTAACGGCGCTCGGCAGAGATTTAAAGGAAGCGCTTGATAAGGCGTATGCGGCGGTCGATAAGATAGATTTTGAAAACAAGCATTTCAGAAAGGATATCGGCGCACGCGCGCTTGCCGCAATCAAAAACGGCTGATTGTGAACAATTATTGAATTTTACAATTAGTTGTTGACATTTATACAAAGAGGAATTATACTATAGGGGTGAAATCGGTGAAAAGCGCTCAGCCGCCGTTCACCCCTTTATACTTTTTTGATATCGAGGTCTTCAAAATGGCTACTGTCAGGAAAACCGGCAAAAAGAAAAAAATTATAATAGCCGTTGCCGTAGTGCTTGTTGTCGCTGTGCTTGCAACGGTCATCGGCGTTGCCGTAAACGCAAATAATAATCCCGCCGTCACCCTCACAACCATCGGCACGGGCGAGATCAAGGAAACCGTCAGCGCCACCGGGCCCGTTTCCGCGGGCACGGTAAAGGAATATAAGGTGGGCGCCGTCGCAACCGTTAAGGAGGTATTCGTCAAAACGGGCGATACCGTCAAGCAGGGCGACCTTCTTGCCACCTTTGACACCTCCTCGCTCGACGAGCAGACGGCGTCCCTCAAGGCTTCGTACGAACAGGCTAACGCTTCCTACAAGCAGGCGGTAAATTCTCAGCGCGTTGCAAAGGCGAATCTTTCCGATGTAAACGATGAGATCGCAAAGCTTGAAAAGGAGGTTCAAAAGCTCGGCGGCGAAACGGCTGTAACCACAGAAACCCCAAGCTTCACCTGGCCCTCCGTTTCCACCACAACCACCACTCAGGCTCCGTCCGAGCCCGATACAAGCACCACAACAACAACCACCACTACTCAAGCCGAAACCTCCGAGCCTGTTACATATCCCCCCACCATAGAGGGCGCTATGCAGGCGGTAACGGACCTTGTTGAAACCATCACCAAGCTGTCGGACGATGTTCAGCAGACCAACGAGATGGTGCGCGTTGTTATGGAGCAGGTTGCCGCAGAGCTTGAAAGCGGCAATTATTCCCCGGAAAAAATAGCCGAGGCTGTCGGCGAGGCGGTTTCCGAGGCTATCAGAGAGGGCATTATTGAGGAAACGAAGCTTCTCATTGAAAGCGGCGCAGCAGTAGATATGATAGAGGCTGCCGTTGCCGGCGTTGATTGGTCCGCGATCGGCACTGGAATAGCTTCAAACAGCACCGTTCAGCTCACTGCGCTTGAGCTTCGCCTCACCGCGCTTTATGCGCAGAGAGAGCTCTATCAGCTCAACGCTTCAGACAACACCGTTTATGCGCAAAAGCAGATAGCGGATACCACAAAGAGCGCGCTTGACGCCGTAGAGGAGGCGGGCGCGGAGCTTGAGGCGGGCTGGACCGCCGCGTTCGACGGCACTATAACCGCCTGCGACATCTTCCCCGGCGAGCAGACGAGTCTGCTGTCCGGCGGCATCACGCTTGAAAATCTCAGCACTATGGTAGTAACGCTTTCCCTCGGCGAATACGATATCCATAAGGTAAAGGTGGGTATGCCCGCCACGATCACCACGGCTTACGGAACATATACCGGTCAGGTGCTCACTAAGGCGCCCACGGCAACGGGCGGCTCCGATTCCTCTTTGTTAGACAGTATGGGCTCTTCCATCGCCGGCATCAGCGGCCTTTCAAGCTTAACTGCTACGGGAGCCGGAGTAGAGGTCACTGTTTCCGTTGATTCTCCGGATGAAAACATCATTGCCGGATTTGAGGCGGATGTAGAGATAAAGGCCGGCGATCATCAGAATATCGTCACCGTGCCCATCGAGTCGCTCGTGCTCGAAAAGACCGGCTCATATGTTTATCTTTACGATGAGGAAACACAGACCGTCACCAAAACTCTGATAGAGACCGGCGCCGTGTCCGATTCCGTTTACGAGGTCAAATCGGGCCTCAATGTGGGCGACAGGGTTATATCAACGCCGTCCTCGGATTATGAGGAGGACAGCTTTGAGGTCAGAGTAACAAAAGATTGACCGGGGCGGTAATATGAATTTATCAGAAAGCTTCAAAATTGCAATCAAATGTATCCGCGCAAACTGGATGCGCTCGCTGCTCACGATGCTGGGTATCATCATCGGCATAAGCTCGGTTATTATGATAATCGGC
Organism: uncultured Eubacterium sp.; assembly: GCA_944380545.1. Classification (GTDB taxonomy): domain Bacteria; phylum Bacillota; class Clostridia; order Oscillospirales; family Acutalibacteraceae; genus Eubacterium_R. The sequence goes on from CALWHV010000001.1 coordinate 50,533, forward strand.
GCCGGCACGGGCGTTCGCGATTATATCGTTTCGCTCATAGAGGATATGGGCGCAAACGCCGTGCTCGTGTCCGTAGACGCAACCCAGGCGCAGGAAAACGATTATATCACGATTGATGATATTGATAATATCAAAAAGCGCGTAAGCGGCGTCGACCATTGCTCTCCTATGATGATGGGCTTTGCAAACGCCACGATAGATTCCTCCGCAGAGGAGGCAACCGTTATGATAATCGGCGTCAATTCGGATGTGCAGTTTATGTTTCCGGACGGCGCCAAATACGGGCGGTTCTTCACGGAGGAGGAATATAACGCCTCCAGCCCCGTCGCCGTAATCGGCACCGCAAGCGCGCAGATGGCGTTCGGCTACGAGGATGTTGTGGGTCAGAACCTCACGGTAAATTCCTCCGGCTCAAGTATGAAGGTGCGCCTTTGCGGCGTTGCGGATATAGATTCGCTTGTAAACAGTATGGGCGGCGGCTCCGGCAGCCTCGGCGAGATGTTCCAAACGGGCGACAGGCTCACGATAGCCATATTTATGCCCTGCACCTCGCTCACAAGGCTAACTGGCGCGGACCCGACCGTTTCCTCAGTCTTCGTAATAGGGGCGGAGGACGCCAATAACGACGCCATCGGAAACGCAGCTGTCAATTATCTCAAGGCGGCGCACGGCAATTATTCAAATAATCTTTACACGGCGGAGGATATGGCAACCTATGTTGAGCTTGTCGATATCATCGTTTCCGTTCTCACCGCGTTCATCGCCTGCGTCGGCGCAATTTCGCTGATCGTCGGCGGTATCGGCGTTATGAATATTATGCTCGTTTCCGTAACGGAGCGAACGCGTGAGATAGGCATCAGAAAATCGCTCGGCGCAAAAACAAGAACCATAACGCTCCAGTTTTTAACCGAGTCGATTATATTGTGCCTCATCGGCGGCATAATAGGGCTTATAATCGGCATATCCGGCGCGTATCTTGCCTGCTCTATAATAGATATCCAGCCCAATATCAATATCGGCATCATCGCCGTCGCGCTGCTGTTCTCCTGCGGCGTCGGCCTCTTCTTCGGCATCTATCCCGCAAGAAAGGCGGCAAAGATGAGCCCGATAGACGCGCTGCGCCGCGAATAGTAAACAAAAGCCTTTCACGCTTTAACCGCGCGAAAGGTTTTTTTGTGTTTACAAATCATCGCATATATGGTAAAATTACCTAACAGGTATCTTTGCACCGGGAGGTCAAATCAATGGATATAATGCTTCGGGAAGTGCTGCCGCAGTTCAATTTCAAGGGCACGCTCAAGGATTGCTCGATTTTCGGCTCAGGCCATATAAACACAACCTATCTTGCCGTTTATGACGATAACGGCACAGAGCGCAAATATGTTGTTCAGATGGTGAACACCTCTGTTTTTAAGGATATGGACAGCCTTATGGATAATATCTTCAGCGTCACCTCCTTTCTTCGCTCGCGCATAAAGGAGGAGGGCGGCGATGCAGACAGGGAAACGCTCCATTTCATCAAAACGGCTAACGGCGAAAAGTATTACCGCGCCTCAAACGGGAATTGCTACCGCGCGTATGTGTTCGTTTCGGATTCCGTAAGCTACAACAGCGTGCCGAACGCCCGCCTTTTCGGCGAAAGCGGCGTAGCCTTCGGCAGATTCCAGCGCCGCCTTTCGGATTTTCCGGCGCAGACGCTCAGCGAAACCATCCCGAATTTCCATAACACGCAGTACAGGTATGAAAACGAATTTCTTCCCGCTGTCAGCGCGGACGCCGCCGGCAGAGCGGCTTCCTGCCGCGAGCAGATAGATTTCGTCACCTCAAGGCGCGATTACTGCCCCCGCCTTGTTGAGCTTATCAAAAAAGGAAGCCTGCCGCTTCGCGTTACTCATAATGACACAAAGCTCAATAATGTTATGTTTGACGCCGGCGGCGAAAAAGCCATCTGCGTCATAGACCTTGATACGGTAATGCCCGGCCTTGCGCTCTATGACTTCGGCGATTCGATCCGCTTCGGCGCAAATACCGCGGCGGAGGACGAGGCGGACACCTCCAAGGTTTCCGTAGACCTTGATTATTTCAAGGCGTATGCGCGCGGCTTCCTCTCCGAGGCGGGAGAAGCCCTAAATCAGTGCGAAAAGGATAATCTTGCCTTTTCCGCCCTGCTGATGACCTTTGAGTGCGGCATGCGCTTTTTGACCGATTATTTAAACGGCGATGTGTATTTCAAAACGGCTTATCCACAGCATAATCTTGTGCGCGCCAAAAACCAGTTCGCTCTCGTAGCCGATATGGAAAAGCATATGGATGAAATGAATTCAATCATCGCCTCCCTCTGCGGCTGAATAATATAACCGTGTCGGGTGGTTTTGTTTATGGCTTTTTTCGACTGGAACAAAAATAAGAAAAAGGATTTCGGCGACGACTTTATCGAATATCATATCTTTCGTGAAGTAATGGACGATACCGAGGAAGACGAGGCTGAACCCGAGCTTTATGAAGACGATATGCCCGAACTTTACGATGGCAATATACCCGACCTGCCGCCCAAAAAGCCGAAGCCGATAAAATATGATAAAGCTGCCGGGAATCGAACACAATATGGTTTTAAGCGGCTGATTCCCGCGCGTGCCGCGTTAAAATACTCGTTAATCCGAAAGGATCAACTGCGTTTTATGCCTTGCCCGCACAAAAATCAGCCAGCTTAAAACTGCCCGCACCGAAAATAACGGCGGCGCGGATGGATTTTTGCTTTTGAGACCGCAGGCGGGCTGACGCCCGACAAGGGCGAAAATGTGAAAAGGCGCCGCGCCGGCGCATTTTCGGCACATCGGGTTCGACTCCCGGCAGCTAAGCCTACTTTCCGCCTTCCCCTTAAAAAGAGTGGCTTTCGGATTTCGTGTCGCTTACGGTAGAGTGAGCTGCCGCGGCTTTTCACCGCGTTCCCCGTGAAAAAGCCGTGCTTTTTCTCGGCGCAGGAATATTATATATTAACGGGTTGCTGTTGTCAAACGGTGAAGTTGCTGTTATAATACCGTTATGAAACGGAAAATCATAATCATCGTGCTCTGCGCCGCGCTTGCCGCGGTGGGGGTCGGCTTCGCCGTTTTTTCCTCGGCGGGCGAAAGAAGCCAAAAAACGCAGACGGCTGCCGAAAGCGCGCAGCTTCAAGCTCTGACGGGCGGCGAAAACGCTCAAAGCACGGAAAAAAGCAGCGCAAAAGAAAGCGCTTTGAGCAAAACGGAAAAAAGCACAACCGAAAAACGCGCCGAAGCTCCCGCGGGGGAGCGCGGCGAAAAAACCGCCGAAACGCAGCGGCAGACCGAAAAAACGCAGAGCGAAAGCGTTGAGATAACGATAAGCGTCACCTGCAAAAACGCGCTCAGATACGAGTCTACAACAAAAGAGGGCGAGGAGCTTGAGCTTGACCTGCCGCAAAGCGGATATATAATTGAAAGCACGCGCCTTACCCTTGAAAGCGGCGCCACGGTCTTTGACGCGCTGGAGGCGGCGTGCCGTGAAAGCGGCGTGCCCCTCGGCTATCAGAGCAAGAGCTATATCACTCGGATAGGCAATCTTGAGGAAAAGGCGTGCACCGGCGCAAGCGGGTGGATGTACCGCGTAAACGGCGAAAATCCCACGAAGGGCGCGTCAAAATACATACTTGAAAACGGCGACGCGGTGGAGTGGTACTATGTGACCTCGTCGGCGGACAGATAAAGCAAAACGCCGAGGCTCAAAGCGAGCTTCGGCGCAGCCTGCGGCGTGTCGGGTCGGTTCCCGTCACGCTTATTTTTTTATGCTTTTTGCGGCAACGAAGTCTATGCCCGTGCCGAAAAGGTCTTTGATAACGGTGTCGCCCACCTTGATCGGCGGCTTAAGCGTAACGCCGTCAAGCAGGCGCATCGCCTCAAACATCCTGCCCTTCGGGATAGCGCCGTTCGTTTTAACGGGGCAGCGCGGGTATTCGTCGCTTGCCGTGCGCACGGTGGAGGTCACTACGCGAACGGGGTTTTGAACCTCGTTTCTGCCGTATTCCTCGCCGCGCGGGCAGGAATTGCCCGTAACCTTATAGCCGTTTTCCTCATCCACCGAAAGGCGGCAGCCCTTGGGGCAGGTTATGCAGATAAGATGTGTCATATTCACGCCTCCTCGATTGCAGAAACGGTTATCTCGCCGGAGCTTATCTTGTTGAGCAGCACTCCCGGCAGCGTTATCTTCTCCATCTCGCCCGGCGCCATATGCTCGCGCCTGAAGGAGGCTATCACCGTTTCGCCGTCCGTTACCCTTAAGCTTGATTTTTCAAATATTCTGCGCACGCGCAGGAACAGCTCCGCCTTTTCCGCTCCGCGCCTTATCTTCTGCGGCACGGTGTAGCTCACGGCGTCGTTTGTTTTTACCTCTATGCAGTTTTCGCGGCTCTGCCCGCCGTTTAAAACAAATTCAGCCGCAGCCTTGCCGGCGCGCGTGCTTTCAGCGGTAACGAAATCCACAAGGTCGTGAACATGCACCACATTGCCGCAGGCAAAAATGCCGCTCTCGCTTGTTTCCATATTTTCCGTAACTACAGCGCCGTTCGTGCGCGCGTCCATCTCTATTCCGGCGGTGCGCGTAAGCTCGTTTTCCGGAATAAGGCCCACGGAAAGCAGCACCGTGTCGCAGTCAAAATCCATCTCCGTGCCGGGGATGGGGCGCCTGTTTTCATCCACCTTAGAAACGGTCACGCCCTCAACGCGGTTTTTGCCGCGGATGTCCGTTATCGTGTGGGAGAGGTAGAGCGGGATGTCAAAATCATTCAGGCACTGCACGATATTGCGCTGAAGCCCGCCGGAATACGGCATCAGCTCAACGCAGGCAAGCACCTTTGCGCCCTCAAGCGTCATTCGGCGCGCCATTATCAGCCCTATATCGCCGGAGCCGAGGATGACGACCCTTTTGCCCACCATATGCCCCTCTATGTTGACATATCTTTGAGCCGCGCCCGCCGTGAGTATGCCGGCGGGGCGTGTGCCGGGAATGGAGATCGCGCCCCTTGTGCGCTCGCGGCAGCCCATCGCAAGCACCACCGCGCCCGCGCTGAGCACCTGATAGCCGTTTTTGCCGTTTATGCAGTGCACCTCGCGCCCCTTGGTTATCTGAAGCACCATCGTGTCCGTCATAACCTCGGCGGCGGTGTTTTTAAGCATCTCTATGAACCTGCCGGCGTATTCGGGGCCGGTAAGCTCCTCCTTGAAATAGTGCAGCCCGAAGCCGTTGTGGATGCACTGGTTAAGTATGCCGCCCAGCTCGCGGTCGCGCTCTATGATAAGTATCTTTTTAAGCCCGTTTTCATATGCGGAAACTGCCGCCGCAAGCCCTGCGGGGCCGCCGCCTACTATTATAAGCTCGTAGTTCATTTTGCACCTCCGCATTTCGTTTCGCCCGTAAGGATGTAGCTGCCGTTGTCGTCCTGAAGCACCGCCTCAGGCTCAACGCCCCTGTGCCGCGCTATTATCTCCAGCACCTTCGGGCCGCAAAAGCCGCTCTGGCACCTGCCCATTCCCGTGCCGGCGCGGCGCTTGATGCCGTCCAGCGAAACGGGCGGGATTGGCGATTCAAGCGCGTCCCTTATCTCGCCCTCGGTTATCGTTTCGCAGCGGCACACAACTCTGCCGTAAAGCGGGTCTTTCTTTATAAGCTCGTTCTTTTCGTCCTCGCCCAGCTTCTTGAAGCGCAGGTGCTTTCTGCTGTCCGTGATCTCGCTTTCCGGCTTCTTTTCAAGCCTGAGCCCGCTCTCCTCCAGCATCCTGAGCGCATAAAGCGCGATTGCCGGAGCGGCAGAAAGGCCGGGCGATTTTATGCCGGCAAGGTCAAGAAAGCCGTCTGAGGCGAATTCAATTATGAAATCATCCCTGTCGGTAACGGCTCTCACGCCCGTGAAATTGCGTATGTTTTCGCGAAACTGTATGGAGGGCACGGATTTTACAGCCTTTTGCCTGATGAAGTCAAGGCAGCGCGATTTTGTGGAAACATCGTCTCTCTCGCGCGCGTCGGCGTTGGGGCCCACAAGCAGGTTGCCGTGAACGGTGTGGGTAACAAGCACGCCCTTGCCGTCCTTATCGGGGCACTGGAATATAACATGGTTTGCGCGCACGCCCTCGGAAAGGTCCAGCAGATAGTATTCGCCCGCGCTCGGCAGCACCGTAAATGCGTGCGGCGCCGCCATATCGTGAACGGTGTCGCAGTCCACGCCCGCGGCGTTTATAACATATCTTGCGTCAACGCTTCCCGCGGGGCTTTCAATGTGCCAAAAGCCGTCCATTTTAGCTACGGAGGTCACCTCGAACGAGAGCTTTATGTCCGCTCCGTTTCTCACCGCCGTTTCGGCAAGCGCAATGCCGTATTCCCAGGGGTTCACTATGGCGGCGCTCGGCGCATAGAGCGCGCACAACGCCTCGTTTGAGATATACGGCTCCATTTTGCGCAGCTCGTCGCGCTCAACTATTCTCAGCCCCTCAACGCCGTTTTCGTTTCCGCGGCGCAGAAGCTCGCGCACCTCTTTAACATCATCGTCGCTGAAGGCAACCACCAGCGAGCCTATCTGCTGATACGGCACATCAAGCTTTTTGCAAAGCTCCTTTGCAAGGCGCGAGCCCTCAACATTGAGCTTTGCCATAAGCGTGCCGGGCACGGGGTCGTAGCCGGCGTGGATTATGGCGCTGTTTGCCTTGGTGGTGCCGCAGCAAATATCGTTTTTCTTTTCCAGCACCGCCACGCTCAGCTTGTGCTTCGTCAGGTAATAGGCGCACGCCGAGCCGACTATGCCGGCGCCTATAACTGCAACATCATACATAATATCACCATCGCCTTTCATAGGTTCAATTATTTTTTATGTGTGAAAACGGGTTATGAAAGCCCTGCCGTGCCGCCGTATTCGGAGGCGGACTGAACGCTCGTCTGCTCCTCCTTTTCGTCGGTGTAAACGGTGGGGTACCAAATTTCCGAAAAGCGGTAGGGGTTCAGCTCGTCGCGCGCGTCGTACCAGCTCTGCGGAAAATGCGCGTCACGGTTTTCCGCTGCGCTCGTCTGCTGCGGCGCGCCCAAAACGCCGATAACAACAAATTCGTAATCCGGATAAAGCGCGCTCGGACAGGCGAGGGAAAGCAGCCTGTCGTCGCGGCTTATCGTATAGCCGCAGGTGTATAAAAAGCGGTTATAGAGCCTGTCCGCATAATCGTTGAAGCTGAGCGGGGTCATCTTTTTCGTCACGCGGTAGGGAAAAACATAGCCGCCGTCGTCCGCAGGGTCCGTATTCGTGTAAAACGCGCCGATAACGGTGAAATCGTAATCCTCAAACAGCGTGGAATATGTTATTTTCTGCGAGGCGCCAAGATAGCCGGAAACGGAGTGGAAGGCTCCCTCAAGGCCGGTCTCGGCGGGCACATCCAGCACGGTGTTGAAATCTATGCCGCTCGCCGTGTTCTCAAAGCTCAGCCGCGGCGAATCGCCGGCGGCGCTTTGAACAACATATGCGCCGTAGCCCGTAGCCTCTATGCTTAAAAAGCCGGTTGTGGACGGCTCCTCGGCATACTGCGCGCAGTAGCCCTCTCGTATGCCGCGCGGAAAATCCACATCGGGGTACTGCTTTTTGTATTCGTCAAGATAGGCGGTCTGCATATTTGTTATTATGCCTAAGCCCGCCGCCGCAACAGCCGCGGCGCACAGCGCTGCCGATACAAGCGCAACGATTATCCTGCCGCTCTTCGTTTTTGCAAAAGCGCGCAGCGAGCGACCCTTGCCGGCTTCGCCCTCGTTTGCGCGGATCTTCTTTTTTTCGCCCTTTTCGCCGCGCTTTCTGCGCTTTTTCTCTTTCTCATCCGCGGCGGGCTGAGGCGGCTGCTCCTTTTTTTCGCTTTCGGGCGCGTTCAGGCTTTCAAAATTCTTTTCGCGCCGCTCGCGCTGCTTTTTGTAGTCGCCCAGCAGCTCGTCTATCTCGTTTGGCTTTTTCTTATCCTCGCCGCTCATCACTGCGCCGCCTTTATGAATCTGCGTTTCGCGCCGTTTGCGGCGTCGTTTATCATCTTTTCAAGCCCGTCTATTTTTGCCTGTGCCTCTTCAACATCCGAAAGCTTCGGGCGCGTGCGCGGGTGCCTGGGCGTAAACACCGTGCAGCAGTCCTCGTAGGGCTGGATTGAGGTCTCAAAGGTGTCTATCTTTCTGGAAACGGCTATTATCTCGTCCTTATCCATACCGATGCACGGGCGGAAAACGGGGAATTTTGCAACGCTGTCCGTGCATTGCAGGGCGTAGATGGTCTGGCTCGCCACCTGACCCAGGCTCTCGCCCGTGATTATGGCGCGGCAGTTCTGGTTTTCCGCAATCATATTCGTTATCTGCATCATTATGCGGCGCATAACAAGCGTGAAATATTCCTGCGGGCAGCAGTCGCGTATAGCCTCCTGTATCTCGGTAAACGGCACAACATAGGTGGTTATCGTGCCGCAGTAGGCGGAAACCTTTTTGAGCAGCTCCATAACCTTCATCTCCGCAAGCTCGCTCGTGTAGGGAGGGGAGGCGAAGTGGACGGCAACAAGCTCTATGCCCCTTTTTGCCATCATATAAGCCGCAACGGGGGAATCTATGCCGCCGCTTATCATCACGCACGCCCTGCCGCTTGTGCCGGTGGGCATGCCGCCCGCTCCCTTTATGCTGTTGCCGCGCACAAAGGCGTGGCTGTCCCTTATCTCGGCGGTCACGGTAACATCGGGATTATGAACATCCACCTTAAGGTGGTTAAAGCTCTTGAGCAGCGCGCCGCCCAGCTCGCGGCAGATCTCCGGCGATTTCAGGGGAAAGCTCTTGTCGCTTCGCTTTGCCTCCACCTTAAAGGTGGAAACCGCTTCAAGCTGCCCCTTAAGGTATTCCCTTGCCGTTTTAACTATGCTCTGCATATCCTTATCGCACACGGCGGCGCGTGAATACGCCGCAATGCCGAACACCTTGGAAAGGCGCTCCTCCGCCTCGTCAAGGTCGGCCGTGTCCGGCGCCTCGACCATAATGGTGGACTGGCTCTTTGTGAAGGCGAATTCGCCCAGATCCTCAAGATGGCGGCGCATATTTTTTATCAGCACATCTTCAAAAGACGAGCGGTTTAGCCCCTTGAGCACAAGCTCGCCGTTTTTAACAAGAATTATCTCTTTCATATCTACCTCGGATGAGTTTCTGTTATCTCTTTTATCGCCGCGGCAATAAGCTCGCAGTCGCGCAGGGTGTTAAGGCGCGAAAAGCTTATTCTTATGCTTTTGTCGGCGATCTCGTCGGGCAGGCGCATCGCAGATAGCACATGGCTCTTTTTGCCCTTTGCGCAGGCCGAGCCGCTGCTGACGCAGATGTCGTATTTTGCCGAAAGCTCCTGCACGATGGTCTGGCTCCTCATAAATGTGGGGATATAGACATTCAGTATGTACGGCAGCGCGTTTTCATCGCTGTTAAAGGAAACGCCGTCTATTTCGCCAAGCAGCGCGCGCAGGCGCAGGTTCAGCTCCCGAACAGCCTCAAGCTGCGCGTCTGTTTCCGGCATAGCCGCCGCTGCCGCCGCAAAGCCCGCTATCAGCGCGCTTGCCTCGGTGCCGGGGCGCATCCGCTTTTCCTGCTCGCCGCCGAAGGTGCGCGGCAGTATGCGCGTGCCTTTCTTTATATAGAGCGCGCCCGCGCCCTTCGGGCCGTGGATCTTGTGCGCCGTTATGGTAACAAGGTCCGCCCCCAGCCTTTTCGGGGTGAAGCGCAGCTTGCCGAACGCCTGCACGCAGTCCGTATGCAGCAGGGCGGGAGCGCCCTTTGCCGTTATCATCCTGCGTATCTCGCCCACGGGCAGCACGGAGCCTATCTCGTTGTTAACATACATCGCGCTCACAAGCACGGTGCTTTTGTCTATCGCCTCGGCAAACTGCCGAGCCGTTATGTTGCCGTGCCTGTCCGGCTCAAGGCGTATCACCTCAAAGCCCTGCCTTTCAAGCTCGTCCGCCGCCGCGGCAACGCTCTCGTGCTCTATCGCCGTGGTGACTATCCTGTTTCCGGCGCGCCGCTTTGCCGCCGCCGCGCCCAGCACGGCAAGGTTGTTTGCCTCCGTGCCGCCGCTTGTGAAAAATATCTCGTCCTTATCGCACCCGAGCGCGCGCGCCACCGCCTCGCGGGAGCGGATAAGCGCCTTGGCCGCCTCAACGCCCGCGCCGTGCAGGCTGGAGGGGTTGGCGTAATTCTCCGTCAGCGTGCGCGTTATCGCCTCCACCGCCTCGCGGCAGGGCTTTGTGGTTGCGCTGTTGTCAAGATAAACTGCCATTTTTTATCATTTCCCTGATCTTCATAATGCCTATCTGAGTTTTGGCGTCCTTGAATTCGCCGTTCATAACGCGCCGAAACGCCTCTTCAAGCGGCACGCGGTAAACATCCAAAAACTCGTCCTCATCAAGCTTCTGCTCGCCGAAGGTCAGCCCGGTTGCAAAATAGAGCCGGATTATCTCGCCGCAGTAGCCCGGGGTGGGGTAAAGCTCGCCGAAATATTCAAATCTCTGTGCCGTGCAGCCGCACTCCTCCGAAAATTCGCGTATCGCCGCTTCGCGCGGGTCCTCGCCCTTTTCAAGCTTGCCTGCGGGCAGCTCGTATATGGTTTCCTTGTACGGCGCGCGGAACTGGCGCACCATCAGCACCTCGCCCTCGTCGGTCAGGCCCGCTATGCACACGCCGCCGCTGTGGTCAACTATCTCGCGCTTGGCCCTGCCGCCGTCTGTCAGCAGCACGGTGTCCTCGTGCACGGTGATGATCCTGCCGTTAAAAATGCCGGTGCTCTCCTCCGTCTGCTCAAAATAGCCGAGCGCAACGGATTCCACATCCATCGGCTTTTCCGCGATAAGCGCCGCGCCCGCCTCTATAAGCTCGAATTTGCTGCCGTAGCCCCACATAACGCCTACTCCGGCAATGCCGTTTGCCCTTGCGCCCTCTATGTCGTAGCGGCGGTCGCCGGCAACGATCGCGTTCTGCGCGCTCTCGCCCAGCGATTCCAGGCAGCGCGCTATTATGCTTGCTTTTGATTCGCAGTCCGCCGCAAAGGTAACGCCGCAAACGCAGTCAAAATACTTTGCAACGCCGAAGCGCTCCAGCAGCTTGTCTATATATACCTGCGGCTTTGAGGAGGCGATGCCCGTTTTTATGCCGTCCTTTTTGAGCGCGGCAAGCAGCTCCTCTATGCCGCCGTAAAGCTCGCTTTCGTAAACGCCGCGGTTGGTGTATCTTTCGCGGTATTTTTTAACAAGCTCTTCCGCGGTCTGCGCATCAGCGCCGTAGCGCTCCTGAAAGGTGACGAGCAGCGGAGGGCCGATGAAGAACTCCAGCTCGTTCTCGTCCTCCGGCACATCGTAGCCGAACGCCTCAAGCGCGTATTTTGCGCTTTTAACTATGCCGGGCGCTGTTTTGCATATGGTGCCGTCAAAATCAAAAATAACTGCTTTGTATCTCATATCTTTCCTCTTGAAAATTATGTGTGAAACGGGTCGCCTGCGCGGGAATCAGCCGAGCTTTGCCATAAATCTTTTTTCGTCAACGGCAAAGCGCTCTATCGTGCCGCCGCCTATTTTTTCGCCCTTTTCATTTTCGGCGCTGACCTCAAAAACAAGCCTGCGCCCCTGCGCTTCTTTAAGCACGGCTCTTGCCGTTATCCTTTCGCCGATGCCGCTTGCCCTGTCGTGCGTTATGCTCACCGCCGTGCCCACGGTGGTTTCGCCCTCCTCAAGCAGAGGAGCGGCGGCGGCGCAGGTCGCCTCCTCCATAAGGGCAAGCATAAATGGCGTGCCCAAAACGGCAAGCGAGCCGCTCTTTGCCGCGGCAGCCGTATTGCTCTCGTTTACGGTAAGCGATTTTTCCGCACAAAGCGCGGTGTCGGTATTTTTCATATGAGCATCCTTTCCGCCGGCGGTCTGTTTTGCCGCCGCAATCATATTGCCACAGATTATAGTATAGCATAATCAATTTGTTAATACAATAAAAGAATTGCCGCAAAAGAATTGCCGGCTGAGTATGGCGTTTTTCCGCCGCATATGATAAAATGGTTTCAGTTTACGGAGGCGTTTGAATTGAAAGAGGGAATCGGCAGGCTCCACCTGCTTGACGAGCTTAGGGGCTTTGCAATACTTTGTATGGTTTTGCACCATATGTTTTACGACATCGGCTTTGTGCTGCATTACGACATCGGCTATAAAATCTTTAACGCGCTGTGCGTTTTTCAGCCGCTTTTCTGGGCGCTGTTCATAGTTACATCCGGCATTTGCAGCCGCCTTTCAAGAAACACGCTGCGCCGCGGCGCCGTTGTTTTTGCGGCGGGGCTTGCCGTTTCGCTCGTAACGGCGGTCATTATGCCGGCGCTCGGCATAACGGGCGCGGAGATATATTTCGGCGTGCTCTCCTGCCTCGGCGCGTCTATGATGATAGTCGGCGCGTTTATGCCGCTGATAAACAGGCTCTCCCCGCGCGGCAGCGTTGCGGCAATGGCCGTATCGGCGTTTCTTTTCGCCGCGTTTTACGATATAAGCTCCGGCAGCGTGCTGTTCGGGCTTGTCAAGCCGCCTGAGGCGCTTTATAAAACGGATATAACGGCGTTTTTGGGGCTTCACACCGCCGGCTTCTTCTCTGCGGATTATTTTCCGCTGCTGCCGTGGTTTTTTATGTTCCTCTTCGGCGCGTTCCTCGGCAGATGGGCGCGCGACGGCGCCTTCCCGCCCCTGTTTTACAAGCCGCGCGTAAAGGCTCTGCGCTTTCTGGGCAAAAACAGCCTTTGGGTCTATCTGCTGCACCAGCCCGCGCTTTACGCCGTGATGTATCTGATAAGCTTTATCCAGCTCCTTACCGTCTGAAAGCGTTATATCGGCGATTGCTCGCTCACTGCGGGCGGCTGGTAGCCGCCCCTACGCGTCGTCGAAATTCATACCATTGCGCTCGAAACCGCCGATTGAAAATGGTGTTGTTTCACCAAACACCGCGTAGGGTCCGCGCGTCGAAATTCATACCATTCCGTTCGCAACCGCCGATTGAAAATGGCGTTGCTTCACCAAACACCGCGTAGGGTCCGCGCGTCGAAATTCATACCATTCCGTTCGCAACCGCCGATTGAAAATGGCGTTGTTTCACCAAATACCGCGTAGGGTCCGCAACCTGCGGACCGCTAATAAGAGTCGTTTCGGCGATTGCTCGCTCACTGCGAGCGGCTGGTAGCCGCCCCTACGCGTGGCTGTTGGAATTGCGCTTTTCGGGGACCCCGATGGGACTGCTAAGAAGCGTCATCTCTGCGATTTCGGATACAAAAAATGCCGCACGGCTGTGCGGCATTTTGTTATGTGCGTTATTTTTTTGATTTTCTAACATAGAGCGCGCGCAGGGAATTTGCAACGGCGATGAGGCACACGCCCACATCGCCGAAAACGGCAAGCCACATTGCGCTCTCGCCAAGCACGCCCAGAGCGGAAACGATGATGATAAGCACCTTGATGCCTATGCTGAACACGATGTTCTGGCGCACGATGGCCATTGTTTTTTTGGCGATGCGCCGCGCCGCGGGTATCTTTGAAAGGCTGTCGCCCATAATAACGACATCCGCCGCCTCAATAGCGGCGTCGGAGCCGATGCCGCCCATCGCAACGCCCACATCGGCGCAGGCAAGCACGGGGGCGTCGTTTATGCCGTCGCCCGTGTAGAGCACTGCAGAGCCGCTCTTTTCCTTGATCTCCTTGACCTTGCCCACCTTGCCGTCCGGCAAAAGCTTGGCGCAGTATTCGTCTATGCCCGCCTTCTGCGCTATGTCGGCTGCGATTTCGTGGCGGTCGCCCGTCAGCATAACCGTCTTTTTAACGCCGTCGGCGCGCAACTCGGCAATAGCCTCGCGGCTGTCCGTTTTGATAACATCGGCAAACACGATGTCGCCCAGAAATTCCGTTTCGGAGCAGAGGTAGATCGCCGTGCCCACAAGCGAGGTCTCTTTGAAATCAACGCCCGCCTTTTGCATCAGCTTTTCGTTTCCGGCATAGTATTTTTTGCCGTTGATAACGGCGGAAACGCCCATTCCGGCGTAGTTTTTGGCGTCCGTCACCTCAAGCTCGTCGGCAAACTGGCCGAACGCGAGCGTAACGGATTTTGCTATCGGGTGGGTGGAATACCGCTCGCACGCCGCTATCAGCCCCAAAAGCTCGCGGTGCTCGTTTTTGTTTTCACAGTGGCAGTTAACACATTCGCAGCGCACGAATTCAAATTTGCCGCTCGTTATCGTTCCGGTCTTGTCAAACACGGCGGTGTCGAATTTTGCAAGCATCTCAAGATAATTGCCGCCCTTGATGAGCACACCCTGCTTTGAGCTTGCGCCCAGTCCGCCGAAAAACGCCAGCGGAATGGAGATAACGATGGCGCAGGGGCAGGATACGACAAGCGCGGAGAGGCCCCTGTACGCCCAGTCCTTCCACTCGCCGCCGAAAAAGAGCGGCGGCACAACGATTATCAGCAGCGCGATAAGGCACACCACGGGCGTGTAGACCCTTGCAAAGCGGCTGATGAATTTTTCAGCGTGGCTCTTTTTTGAATCCGCGTCCTCTATCATAGAAAGTATGCGCGAAACGGTGGAATCCTTGTATTCCTTTACCGCCCGAACGCGCAGCATACCGTCGATATTTATCGAGCCTGAAAGTATCTCGTCGCCCGCGGTGAGCGAGGCCGGCACGCTCTCGCCTGTCAGCGCCGCCATATCGACCTCGGCGCTGCCGCTTTCTATAACGCCGTCTATCTCCACCTTTTCGCCGGGGTTAACAACAAAGATATCGCCCGGCTTTATGCTCTCCGGCGGCTCGTCAACAAGCTTTCCGCCGCGCTCGGCGTGCACCTGCTGCGGGGCGGAGCGTATCATCTGCGATATTGAGCGGCGGCTTCTGCCCACGGCAAGGTCCTGCAGAAATTCGCCTATCGTGTAAAGGATAACGACGGCGCAGCCCTCCGAATATTCGCCTATGATGAACGCGCCGAGCGACGCTATAGTCATCAGGAAATTCTCGTTGAATATATTGCCGTGAAATATGCCCTGCACGGCCTCCTTTATGATGTTGAAGCCCACCGTCAAGTAGGACGCCGCAAAGATTATCAGCGGCACGAATTCGGGCGCCGCCGTAAACTCGCCGGCGATGTAGCCCGCCGCGAAAAGCAGAACTCCCGCCGCCATTTTTGCGAAAAACGCCTTTTTGTTCACCTGCTCCGAGCCGTGCGCGTGGTCGTGTCCGCAGCCGCAGGACTCGCCGCAGTGCTCGTGCTCGTGATCGTGCTTATGATTTTCAGCCATAATTTCCTCCTATTCCTCAATATGCTCGATGCCGCAGTTTATTATTGTTTTAACATGGTCGTCCGAAAGTGAATAGACCACCTGCTTGCCGTCGCGCCGGTATTTCACAAGGTGGTTTTGCTTTAGTATCCTCAGCTGGTGGGAAACAGCCGTCTGCGACACGCCCGTGGCGGCGGTTATCTCCGTTACATTCAGATCGCCGTCAAACAGCGAGCAGAGGATCCTCAGCCTTGTGGAATCCGAAAAAATTTTAAAAAGGTCGGCAAGGTCGTACACCATTTCTTCACTGAGCATGGCAAAGCCTCCTTCGGTAATCGAAGAACAGAACGCGCATAACATATGCACATCTGTTCATATGAACAGTATATTACCGCAAAACGGATTTGTCAATAGCTTTTTTCGATAATTTTGCACGATTTTTCGATTTTTTTGCACCCTCGTTAATATTTTTGACGGAATTTTCGATTTTTTTGCACAAAAAAAGCCGCGCGCTGCGCGGCTTCGTCGAATGAAAATAATGTTGTTTTTGGAGCTTGCTTTGTTTCGGCGGCTGCGGTTTCCCTCCGTTATTCGTCGCGCTTCAGCCAGAGCTCGTTTGAGCAGCGCAGCGCGGCGGCGCAGTATTCCAGCCGGTTTGCGACGGTTGAAACGGCGCTTTTTATGTGGCGGCTGACGGTGGACTGCGAAAGCCCCAGCCGCCTTGCTATCTCGCGCTGCGTCATCATATTTGAAAAGCGCATCTCAAGGCACAGCTGCTGGCGGGGAGACAGCTCGTTTTCCATTATCTTCGGCAGCACCTCCCTGAGCGCCTTTCGCGTTGCGGCGCGGGCGGCAAGGTCGCTCTCGCCGCGGCCGGCGGAATAGATAAGATATTCGTGTAAAATCCTTTTGTTCAGCATATGTCCTCCCCGTTGTAGTATTCTGAAAGCATTGTTGATATCACCTTGCACTGGCTCGCCATATCGTAGTATACCTTGATCCGGCGGCGCAGGCGCACAAGGTCCTCTCCCGTATATACGCGCAGAAGCGGGCGCAGACCGGCGATCTTTGAGTTGAGCACCCGGTACTGCTGCTCGTATTCTGCTGCAAGAGCATCTATGTTCATATTGATACCTCCCTTTCGTGGTGAAAGCGATACAGGGGCGGCGTTCGCTTACGGTTTTTATATTATACGAACAAATGTTCGATGTCAACGGCGCGCCGTTTCTTTTTTGCGCATATCGGCTAATTGCTTTTGTAAGTCCGCTTTTGCGGTCTTTGCCGCCGTTTTTTGCCCGTCGGGCAGGAGGGTCGGCGGCTTACACAGGGGGCGCACTGTAAAAATATACAAAAATTGTTGATATCCAGGTTGACAAATTGTGCAATTCGGTGTATGATAAGAATTACCTTAAAACGGAGCCGCAACCGTTTTAAGTATCTTGTCCTCCTATTGTTGTTAAGACAGAGGAAAAAGCAGCGTGTTAAGCGCTGCTTTTTTCTTTTGCCCCCCGCTGAAATTTGCGCAGCGGAATATAGGGGGCGTCAAGGCTGTTGATTTGTATAATTTTAATATAAATTTCAGTTTTCTTTTTAAAAATTAGGTTAAGAATATTGCATAATTGTCAAATCTTTGTTAAAATTGAGTGAAAAACACTTTTGAAAGGAGTCTTTATAATGGCTGACGGTAAAAACGACAGCAAAAAAGTAATGAAGTTCTCCGAGATCATCACATACGGCATAGGCCTGTTCGGCGTTGCGCTGCTTACGGGCTGGATGCCGGATTACACCGCCACCTTCTTTGCGGATTTCGCATTCAAGGGCAAGGGGTTTGACAGCGATGTGATGAGCTCGGCAATCACCAGCGTATTCTTCGTAGCCGGCATCGTGGGCGCCGTGTGCGAGATCGTTATCGGCTATTTGGTGGACAGAACACGCACCAAGTTCGGCAAGGTAAAGCCGTGGGTGGGCTTCGGCGTCGTGCCGCTTGCAATAGTTGCAATGCTTGTTTTCGTTGCCCCCAACACCGGCTCGCAGACTATGGCAATCGTGTGGATGTTCATAATATACAGCCTTTACACCGCCGTTTCCTGCGCGGTTGAAAGCCCGGCAAACTGCTTCGGCTCGCTTTGCTCGCCCAACCCCTCGGAGCGCTCAAAGGCTATCTCCATATCCTCCTTCCTGCGCGCCGTGGGCCAGAGCGGCGGCATGGTCGTAATTATGGCGGTAGGCGCAATAATGAAGCTGCTTATGGGCCAGCAGCAGTTCAAAAACGCGGAGGGTCAGGGCATAGACCTTGTTATCTCCACCGCCGTCTGCTGCCTCGGCATCATACTTTTCGTTATGATATTCTTTGCAAACAACAAGGAGCGCGTGCCCTTCACGCAGGAAAAGATAAGCATCAAGGATTCGCTCAAGGTTGTTTTCGGCAACAAGAACCTGCTTATGGTATCCCTCACCAAGTTCACGGGCTTCGGGCGCGGAGTTTACGGCACGGTTTCTCTTTACATAGCCGTTTACCTGCTCGGCTCAAAGAATCTTAAGCCTGCGCTGCTGCTGCCGATGGGCATAGGCACCGCGGTGGGCACGCTGCTTGTAAATTTCGTGCTCAAGAAGTTCTCAACAAAAACAACTTATATCCTGTTTTGCGTTTACGGCGCGTCCTCGCTGGCGATACTCTATCTTGTTTCAAGCTCCGTCGGCTTCAACGAGGCGCTGATAATCCCGTTCCTCATCATCAATTTCTTCTGCGGCATTCAGCACGGCAACACAAACACCACGCCCAATATTATGATTGCGGACTGCGTGGACGAAATCGAATATAAAACGGGCAAGCGGCAGGACGGCATCGCCTACGCGGGCTACGGATTGTTCTCAAAGGTTGCGTCCGCCTGCACCAAGGGCTTCGGTCCGTGGCTGCTGTATACCTGGAGCCAGTATGCCGTTTCCCAGAATCCGAATGTTGCGTACGCCGCGCAGAGCGATTCCACGCTCAACAAGATGCTGATGATATACACGATTATCCCCGCCATATTCGTTGTGCTGCAGATGGTGCCCATCTTCTTCTACGATAATGTTGGCAAGAAGAAGGAAATGATCACCCAGGCGCTCAAGGAGCGCAGAGCAGCCGCGGCAGCCGAAAACGGGGAAGGCTCCGAGCCTCTTGCCGAGGCTGAATAAGGAGGTGCTCAAGATGGCAGAAAACAAAAAGGGCTTTAATTACAAGCTTTACGCCGTTGTTGCGGTCATCCTTGTTGCGGCGGTGCTGGCGGCGCTGACGGGCTTTGCCTTTAAGGGCAGGTACATCCAGTTTGACCCCGAAAAAACGGCGGTCAATTATGCGGACACGGTCTTCCAGCGCGGCGACGGCTATAACGCCTACAACTACACGATCTCCGCAAAAAGCGAAAAATACGGCGATTTTATCCGTATATATTATATGTATCCCCTTATCTATCCGGGCTACGAGCCGGGTATGGACCTTGACGACAAGGCGAACAAGGAGATAAAGGATAACGGCTTCAACAACAAGGATAAGTATGCGTCAGACGCCACACTCAACGACGACGGCACGCTTGCCGGCCGCCTGGCGGACGCTATGTATCCCGTTTATGTCGAGCTTATCAGGACCTACGGCTGGGACGATTACGACAGTATTTACAAAAACTACTTCTCGCGCCTTGCCGAGGAGCGAAAGGCGATCTTCGGCGACGATTATCTAGACGACGAAGTGATGTTTACGGCGTTTGAATCAAATGTGACCACATACGGCAACGCCGTTACCGGCACCGAGCAGGTGATTGCGGAGGATGAAAAGACCGTTATCCAGGAAAAATCGGTAGGTCTTTACCAGCAGCGCTACGGCGAGGATTACAAGATAACCGTATCCTGCGTGTCGGACGCGCAGGTTGCAGATCTTGCCGCATACAAGGCGGCGCTTGACCCCGCCGTGCTTGAAACATATGAGCTGACCGCCGACGACATCACCGACGCGCGCGAGATAATCGTTGAGGCCGCGCTTGAGGACGGCACGGCGATAGGCACGCTCGATGTTTTCGTTGTAAGAATAGGCAACACCTGGTATGTGGATAACACTGCCACGGCTACAAACGGCGTTTACGCATCGCTCCTTTCGGAGATAGCCGCGTAATCCGCCCGAAACGGATTAAAGCATAAGCCTCCCCAAACAGGGGAGGCTTCAGACTGTCGATAAAGTCGGCCGGAGCGCGCGAAAATCAAATGAGATAAACAAGTCGTTTTCGCTCTGCAAGGATTTTATTAAACAGCCATATTTTTCCAAATAACGAAAAGAAAGAACGCCGCACGATTGTGCGGCGTTCGCGCTTTTCGCCTTTGCCGGACTCGTAGTATTGATATACGACTTCGTCCGTCAAATGCGAAATCCGGCTCGATTTCTCGGCAGCCTGTCAGCGTGTCAAAACCATACGATTCAACAAGGGAAGCGTAAACGGGCTTTCGGAGCCTGCGCGGGCGGACGGGGTTGGGCAATATACACAAAAACGGCGCGCTTTTTTTGGCTGTGCGGCTATTGAATTTACCGCCGCGGGTATAGTAAACTTAAATAGGAGTATATTATTTAAAAAGGGGCTGATTTTGTGGATAATAATATCATCATCACCTCCCCGCGCGATCAAAGGGTCTTCATCCGCGTTACGCAGGGGCATTTCGTTACGGAGAACGCGCACATAAATTATTATGTGGGCACCTCTGACATAAAGCACAACCACGCCGTTTCCGTGGACGCGGCGATGCTGATGGCGCAGTATTATATAGAGCGCGACATAAAGATAGACACGGTGCTGTGCCTTTATGAAACGCAGGCGCTGGGCGCATATATCGCGCACGAGCTTTCGCGCCCCAGTATGCTTCAGCCGAACCCCAAGGGCGAGATATATGTGCTGGGGCCGGAATATGACGCGGCGGGCAATATGATCTTCCGCGATAATCTGCAAAGGATGATCCACGGCAGGCGCGTGCTTATCTTGATCTCCTGCATAACGAGCGGAAAAACGGTGCAGCGCGCGATGGAAAGCGTTGCCTACTACGGCGGCAGAACGGTGGGCGTTTTGGCGGCGTTCAGCGCGGCGCGCGAGATAGGCGGCGTTGAGATAAGCAGCATATTCACCCAAAACGATCTGCCGGATTACAAGGTGTTTTCAAAGCACGAGTGCCCGCTTTGCAGGCAGGGCGAGCCCGTTAAGGGCATAGCCAACGGGCACGGCTATTCCACACTGCCGTGAACCGGCGCATTTTCGGCACATCGGGTTCGACTCCCGTCAGCCTAGGCTGACGGGAACCGAACACAATATGGTTTTAAGCGGCTGCTTTCCGCGCGGGCGGCGTTAAAATACTCGTTAATCCGAAAGGATTAACTGCGTTTTATGCCTTGTCCGCACAAAAATCAGCTCGCTTAAAACTGCCCGCACCGAAAATAACGGCGGCGCGGATGGATTTTTGCCTTTGAGACCGCAGGCGGGCTGACGCCCGGCAAGGGCGAAAATGTGAAAAGGCGCCGTGCCGGCGCATTTTCGGCACATCGGGTTCGACTCCCGTCAGCCTAACTCTTGACTTTTGGGCGCAATATGTTATAATTACCTTAAACTTGCAGTGCAAGTGAACTTAATATTACCCAAAAAAGACTGCGAAGCGGAAAAAGACTGCGATCAGAAGCCTCAGAGAGCCGGCGGCGGGTGCGAGCCGGCGCACAGGTCGCGGTGCATAGCTCTCCGCGGAGTCGCCGCCCTGAAAACTCAGGATAGGGGCGGACGCGTAACTGCGTTATCGGTTGAGGCATTATATGATGCTAAAGGGCGGAGCTTTCCGCCGAAGTAGGGTGGTACCGCGCAAACACTGCGCCCCTATACCGAACGGGGGCGCATTTTTTATACCCCCAAAAGAGCGAAAGGAGTTTTTTGAAATGCTTGAAGGTTACAGAAAATACATCCCCTTTAAGCCCGTCAACATCCCGGACAGGACTTGGCCGGACAGGGCGATAACCAAGGCGCCCGTATGGTGCTCCGTTGATTTAAGAGACGGCAACCAGGCGCTTGTTGACCCGATGAATCTTGAAGAAAAGCTGGAATTTTTCAAAACGCTCGTCAGGGTGGGCTTCAAGGAGATAGAGGTGGGCTTTCCCTCCGCCTCCGAAACGGAATACGAGATACTGCGCACGCTTATAGACGGGAATTATATTCCAGAGGATGTTACCATCCAGGTGCTTGTGCAGGCGCGCCCGCACCTTATCAAGCGCACCTTTGAGGCGATAGACGGCGCAAAGAATGTGATAGTGCATTTTTACAATTCCACCTCAACGCTTCAGCGCAAGGTGGTGTTCAAAGCTGATATGCAGGGCGTTATAGACATAGCCGTTGAGGGCGCGAAGCTCATAAAGCAGCTTACGGACGAGGAGCTTAAAAAGCACCCGGATATGAACATCCGCTTTGAATATTCGCCGGAATCCTTTACCGGCACTGAGATGGACAACGCCGTGTGGATTTGCGAGGAGGTTATGAAGGCGATAGAGGCAACGCCCGAAAACCCGATAATCCTCAATCTGCCGTCCACCGTTGAATGCTCGCCGCCCAACGGCTATGCGGACCAGATCGAATATTTCTGCCGCAATATCAAAAACAGAGAGGCGTGCATAATCTCCGTTCACCCGCACAACGACCGCGGCGAGGGCGTTGCGGCAACGGAGCTTGCGCTTATGGCGGGAGCTGAAAGAGTGGAGGGCACTCTGTTCGGCAACGGCGAGCGCACCGGCAATGTGGATATAGTTACGCTCGCGCTCAATATGTGGACCCAGGGCGTTGACCCGAAGCTTGATTTCCACGATATAAACAGCATAAAAGAGGTTTACGAGCGCACCACCAAAATGGTTGTTCCCCCGCGTCAGCCGTATGCCGGCGAGCTTGTGTTCACGGCGTTTTCCGGCTCTCACCAGGACGCTATAAACAAGGGACGCCTTTATATGAAGGAAACGGATTCGCCTTACTGGGAGGTGCCCTATCTGCCGATAGACCCCGCCGATGTGGGCAGGGAATACGAGCCGATAATCAGAATAAATTCCCAAAGCGGCAAGGGCGGCGCGGCTTTTGTGCTTGCAACGGAATACGGCATAAATATGCCAAAGGCGATGCACCCCGAATTCGGCGCGATAGTTAAGCACGCCTGCGATGAAAAGGGCACGGAGCTTAAAAGCGCGGAGGTATTTGAGCTGTTTGAGCGCGAATACAGAAATGTTGTGGGCCCGTACAGGATAATGAACCACAAGACCTACGAGGAAAAGGAAGAGGGCGAGTACCTTACCCGCGTTCATTTTGAGGGCGAGATAAAGATAAAGGACGGCAGCCTTGTTAAGGTAGAGGGCAGGGGCAGCGGCCCGATAGAGGCGTTCTTCAACGCGCTCGGCCAGGTCGGCATAGAGGGCTACACCTTTGTTGATTACAGCGAGCACGCCATATCCGTCGGCCAGGATTCAAAGGCAATATCCTATATCCACCTTAAAAATCCGCAGGGCAGGGATGTGTTCGGCATCGGCGTTTCGCACAATATAGGCTACGCTTCCTTAAAGGGCATAATCTGCGCGATAAACAGGGACCGCCCCGACTGCGTGCGCGACGACACGATGCCCGGAATCTTTGAAAAATAAAGGCAGGTAAAAGCTATGAACAAATACAGGATAACCGTTTTGAAGGGCGACGGCATAGGCCCGGAAATAGTTGACGAGTGCATCAAGGTGCTTGACGAAGCAGGAAAGAAATTCGGATTTGAATTTGATTACGGCTACGAGCTGCTCGGCGGCTGCGCGATAGACGAGACAGGCGTGCCGTATCCTGAAAAAACGGAAAAGGCGTGCAAGGCTTCTCAGGCGGTGCTGCTCGGCGCCGTCGGCGGGCCGAAGTGGGATTCTCAGCCCGGCAGCAACCGCCCGGAGGCGGGTCTGCTGGCAATCAGGGAATCGCTGGGGCTTTTTGCAAATCTGCGTCCGGCAAAGATATTTGCGCCGCTCAAAAGCGCCTCCCCGCTTAAGGAGGAGATAATCGGCGGCGGGCTTGATATACTTATCGTGCGCGAGCTTACCGGCGGCATCTATTTCGGCGACCGCGGCACTTATGAAAAGGACGGCGTTGAGGGCGCTTACGACACGGAGCGCTACACCGTGCCGGAGATTGAGCGCATCGTGCGCGCCGGCTTTGAATACGCGATGAAGAGAAATAAAAAGCTCACCTGCGTGGATAAGGCGAATGTGCTTGATTCCTCGCGCCTGTGGCGCAGGGTGGCGGAGCGCGTAAAGGGGGATTACCCCGAGGTTGAGCTCTCCTATATGTATGTGGACAACTGCGCTATGCAGCTTGTGCGCAATCCCGGTCAGTTTGATGTTATCGTAACCTCAAATATGTTCGGCGATATCCTTTCGGACGAGGCTTCGATGATAAGCGGCTCCATCGGTATGCTTGCCTCCGCCTCGCTTGCAAAGGGCACCTTCGGGCTTTACGAGCCCATCCACGGCTCGGCGCCAGATATAGCGGGGCAGCAAAAGGCAAATCCGCTTGCAACCATCCTTTCCGGCGCTATGATGCTGCGCTACACCTTCGGCGAGAGCGCGGCGGCGGACGCGATAGAAAGGGCAGTTGATACGGCGCTGACAAAGGCGAGAACGCCGGATATCTACGAGGAGGGCTTTGAAAAGGTCACCACCTCGCAGATGGGCAGCCTTGTGGCGTCGCTGCTGTAAAACAAAATACTCATAGAAAAAGCAAACGCCTTTGGAAAATCCAAAGGCGTTGTTTTTCAGCTTTCGTCAGCTTTAGAATATATCGTATGCTTTTGCGAGGATTATTTTATTATCTTAACTATGGTGTTCGGTGCCATGCCGGCGGCGTTCGCCTCGTCCGTATCTATGTGCATAGCCCAGGCGGCTGTGTCGGATACGCGAACGATAACATCGCCGAAGGTCAGCGCGCGCTCGTTTGCCGTGGGTATCTCAACGGAAACTATCTGGCCGTTTTGCAGCCCCTCTCGTTTTGCGTCCTCCGGAGTGGCGTGGATATGGCGCTTTGCGGCGATAACGCCGTGCTCAACCTCTATCTCTCCCTTGGGGCCGACGATCCTGCACGCGCCCGCGCCGTCAAGATGGCCGCTTTCGCGCACGGGGGCGTTTACGCCGATGGAGCGCGCGTCCGTAAGCGAAAGCTCAACCTGCACATAGCT
Source organism: uncultured Eubacterium sp. (assembly GCA_944380545.1). Lineage (GTDB taxonomy): Bacteria > Bacillota > Clostridia > Oscillospirales > Acutalibacteraceae > Eubacterium_R. The sequence goes on from CALWHV010000001.1 coordinate 75,086, forward strand.
TCTGAGCGGGCCGAGGATGGTTACATGCGGAAATTCGCCCTTTGCGCCGATAACGCGCACCTTTTCCTCGGACGCGAACTGACCCGGCTGAGACAGCGCTTTTTTGAAGGTGAGCTCGCTGCCCTCGCCGAAAAGAATATCCATAGCCTCTCTTGTTAAATGCACATGGCGGGCGGAGATCTCGCCCAAAACCGTGCCCTTTTCCATAAAACTAACCTCCTGAAAAAACTTCTTTACGGTTTTATTTTATACCTCTTTGTGTTGTTTTTCAACACCGAATTTGATATAATCAAAAAGGTGATGAAAATGGAGCTTTCAGAGCTTGAAAAAAAGTGCTTGAAATGTGAAAAATGCCCTCTTTCGCAGGGCAGAACCAATGTTGTGTTCGGCGAGGGCGCGCCGGGCGCGAAGATAATGCTCGTGGGCGAGGGACCCGGCGAAAACGAGGATCTGCAGGGCAGGCCGTTCGTAGGCAGAAGCGGTCAGCTGCTCGATAAATTTCTTGAAGCGGCAGATCTTTCGCGTGAAAAAAATGTGTATATCGCAAATATGGTGAAGTGCCGCCCGCCTAAAAACAGAGACCCGAAGCCGGAGGAGCAGGAGCTTTGCATAGACTGGCTGCGCGCGCAGTTCAAGGCGATACGCCCGCGCATAATCGTGTGCGTGGGCCGCATCTCGGCGCAGCGGCTGATAGGCGCGGATTTCCGCGTAACAAAGCAGCACGGCGAATTTGTTGAAAAAAACGGCGTTTTGATGATGGGCACCTACCACCCCGCCGCCATACTCAGAAACCCTAACAATAAGGAGGCGGCGTTTGCAGACTGGCTCGCCGTGCGCGATAAGGCGCGTGAGCTCGGCATCGAGTTATAACCGCCCGCACAACCCCCGCGCAGGGGCAATCGGGGTCCCCGAAAAGCGTAAGCTTTTTGGGGAGAGGAGAAATTCATACTTGGAGCGAGCAATCGCCGAAATTGCGTTTCTTTAGCGGGCTGCTGATAGCAGCCCCTACGCGGTGTTTAGTAAAACAACTTATTTTTTGTTCGGCGGTTGCGAGCGGAGTGGTATGAATTTCGACGAGCGAGCGGAATGGTATGAATTTCGACGACGCGTAGGGGCGGCGACCCGCCGCCCGCATAACAACCCCTCAGTCAGCTTCGCTGACAGCTCCCCTTACACAGGTGAGCCTTGAGCAATCGCCGAAAAAACACTTCTTAGCGGTCCGCAGGTTGCGGACCCTACGCGGTATTTGGTAAAACAAAACATTATTCTTCGTTCTGCGGCAAAAAGCCCGAAGGCGTTCCGATTCGGAGCGGCTTCGGGCTTTTGTGTTTTGCGCTTTATCAGCGAATCAACAAGTATTTATCAATGGTGGAAGAGGCGTATGCCTGTCATTGCCATAGCCATTCCCAGCTCGTTGCAGCAGTCGATGACCGCCTCGTCCCTTACCGAGCCGCCGGGCTGGGCGATGTATTTTACGCCGGACTGAGCCGCGCGCTCGATATTGTCCTCAAACGGGAAGAACGCGTCCGAGCCGAGGGAGACCTCCGTCATCTTCTTGTGCCACTCGGCCTTTTCCTGAGGCGTGAAGGGCGCGGGCTTTTCGGTGAAATACTTTTTCCACATATCGTTTTTGTAAAGCTCCTCGTAATCGGGGCTGATGTAGAGGTCTATGGCGTTGTCCGCCTCGCACTTTCTGATGCCCTCGATAAACGGCAGAGAGGTCACTTTTTCGTGGCGGCGAAGCCAGTAATTATCCGCCTTGTTTCCGGCAAGGCGCGTGCAGTGGATGCGCGACTGCTGGCCTGCGCCTACGCCGATGGTCTGCCCGCCCATAGCGAAGCAAACGGAGTTTGACTGCGTGTATTTAAGCGTTATCATTGAGATGAGCAGATCTATCTTTGCGCTTTCCGGGATGCTCTTTATTTTTGTGGGCATATCGTCAAACAGCGCCATCGTAAGCTCGCTGTCGTTCCTGCGCTGCTCGAATTTAATGCCGAACACCTGCTTCGTTTCAAGCTGCTCCGGCTCGTAGGATTCGTCTATTTTTATAACAAGATAATTGCCGCGCCTCTTCTTTTTGAGTATCTCAAGAGCCTCGTCGGAATACGAGGGGGCGATGATACCGTCGGACACCTCTTTTACAAGAAACTGCGCAACGCTTGCGTCGCACTCGTCCGAAAGAGCGGCAAAATCCCCGAAGGAGGAAACTCTGTCGCACCCTCTGGCGCGCACATATGCCTGCGCTATCGGCGAAAGCTCAAGCCCCTCCGGCACGAAGCAGACCTTTCTGTCCGTTTCGTCCAGCGGTCTTGCAACCGCCGCGCCTGCGGGCGAAACATGCTTAAAGGAAGCCGCGCTCGGCAGGCCCGTAGCCTTTTTCAGCTCGCGCACAAGCTGCCAGGAGTTAAACGCGTCAAGCAGGTTTATATAGCCCGCTCTGCCGTTTAATATCTCAAACGGCAGCTCCTTGCCGTCCATATGTATACGGGCGGGGTTCTGGTTAGGATTGCAGCCGTATTTAAGTGTATATTCCGTCATTTTCTGTTCCTCCGCTTTTCTTATTATTTAACACATCTATTTTATATCAGCCGATTGAAAAAAGCAAGAACAAATGCTATTATATTAAGCGGAAACACCGCCGCACGGGGCTTTGAACGCCGCGCGGCGCGGGGGGCGACAGGCATTAAGGGCATACTGTGCGTAAATCATTTTTTAAACGGCGCAAAATTCCGCGAGCTTCATTCGCATCTTATTGAAAGCGCCGAAAAATGCGGCATACGGCTTGAGCTTTTCACGAATCTTCAGCTCCAGCTTGATTTGCCGCGGGCGGATTTTGTGCTTTTTTGGGATAAGGATATCCCCCTTGCAATGAGGCTTGAGTCGGCGGGGCTGCCTGTTTTCAACAGCGCAAAAAGCATCGCCCTTTGCGATGATAAGGCAAAGACCTACGCCGCGCTTGAGGGTCGCTTTGCGCAGCCCGAAACGATGATCGCGCCGCTCACATATTTTGAGAGCGATCTTTCGGCTTTCGTGTCCGCTGCGGTAAAGCGGCTCGGACTGCCGCTCGTTTTCAAGGAGTGCTGCGGCTCGTTCGGCGAGCAGGTGTGGCTCTGCCGCACAAAAGAGGAAATAATGGGCAGGATAAGCGCAAAGCCGTTTATACTTCAAAAATTCATATCCCGCAGCGCGGGGCGCGATGTACGCATAGAGGTGGTGGGCGAAAGAGTCGCCGCCGCAGTCAGGCGCATAAACGAAAACGATTTTCGCGCAAATGTAACAAGCGGCGGCCGTATGGAAAGCTATGAGCCGACCGAGCAGGAGGCGCGCCTTGCCGTTTCTGCCTGCAAGGCGCTGGGGCTCACCTTCGGCGGCGTGGATATTCTTGAGGGCGGGCTGCTGTGCGAGGTAAACAGCAACGCGCATATCATAAACATAATGAACGCAACGGGCGTGGACACAGCCCCGCTGATTTTTGACGAGATAAGGAGCAGGCTTTGAGCGGCATAGTTGTTTACAGCCGCCGCGAGGCGCGCCGCAACGCCTTTTCGGCGGAAAAATTCAAAAAGCACCTCGGCGCGCGCCTTGTTTTGCAGGAGGAGCTTGATTTAAGCGAGCCGTGCGATTTTGTGATAAACAGAACGAACGACGCCCGCATCGCCGAAAATTTTGAGCGGCGAGGCATCCGCGTTTTCAACCCCGCAAGGCTGACCCGCCTTGCAAACGACAAGCAGAAATGCTATGAATTTATGGCGGCAAACGGCATAAGGATAATGCCCGTGGGGCAGACCCGCCCGCCGCTGGTGGAAAAGCCGTCAAACGGCAGCGGCGGCAGAGGGGTGCGCCTTATCACGAGCGGCAGCGTGGAAATAAAAGAGGGCTTCGTTTATCAAAAGCCGGCGTCGGATCTCGGGCGCGATATGCGCGTTTGGCTAATCGGCGGCAAAATCATTTGCGCCGCGCTCAGGGAAAGCAAAACCGATTTTCGCTCAAACTACTGCCTCGGCGGCGCGGCGCGGCTCTGCACGCTCAGCCGCGAGGAGGAGCGGCTCGTTTATTCCGTCGCCTCGCTGCTTGAATACGACTATATAGGCGTTGATTTCGTGTTTGACTCCGGCGTGCCCGTGTTCAACGAGATAGAGGACGCCGTAGGCGCAAGAATGGTCTACGACCTTACGGATACGGACATACTGCGCCTTTACTGCGATTACATAAAAAAGGAGCTGGGCTGATTGGAAAGGCTTGCGTTCATCGGCTTTGAAAACAAAAGCGCAATAACGGAAAAATACGCCGGTGCGGCGCAGCTTTGCTTTGACCCGCCGTGCGAAAACGCGGCGCAGTGCTTTGAATTTTCCGCCGCGTTCATAAAAAGCGGCGCGCCCTGCGGTGTGCTGCAAAGCTGGCTTCTAAACGAGCATCCGCGCCTTGCCGCGGACGAGAACGCGCTCTTTGCCGAGGTGGACGCCTTTTTGGGCATCCCGCGCCCGCTTGAGATAGAGCGCAAATTTTTGATAGAGCGCCCAGCCGAGGCGTCGTTTTCCTCCGTGCCGCACGCGGCGGTCGATATAGCGCAGGCATATGTTGAAAAAAACGGCGAGCGCTTCAGGCTCAGAAAGCGCGGCTGCGGCGAGAGCTTCGTTTATATCAAAACGCAAAAGGAAAAGCTCAGCGATATGGTACGCATAGAGCGCGAGGAGCGCGTCGGGCGCGAATACTACGAGCGCGGCATCCGCGGCGCAAGGCTGCTCAAAAAGCGGCGCGTGCTGTTTTTTTACAATGATAAATGCTTTGAGGCGGATATTTTCCCGTTTTGGCGCGATACCGCCCTGCTTGAGATAGAGCTGCTCTCGGAGGATGAAAAGTTCGCCCTGCCGCCGTTTTTGAATGTCATAAAAGAGGTCACGGCGGACAAACGCTTTCGCAACAGCGCCCTCGCCGCCCTCTACGGCGCGCCGCAGGCATAGCCATAGCCAAATCTACGCGCACAAAATATAAAAGATTTTGGCAACAATTGGCAACAAATTTCAGCTTTTGCACTGTTTTCAGACAAAAAAGCATAAAAAACGCCGCTCTGTTTTTCGCATAACAGAGCGGTTTTTGGCGCAGATGAAGGGATTTGCTCGGCTCGCTTTTGCGCTCGCCGACACGCCAGCGCCCACCGAAACAGTCCGCCGGACTGTTTCTAACGCTTTGCGTTTGGGCTGTTCAAATCCCTAATTGTATTAAAAAACAACCCCCCGCAGAGGCGGGGGATTGTTTTTTGGCGCAGATGAAGGGATTTGAACCCTTGAAACGGTGTTCGCCGTTTACACGATTTCCAATCGTGCTCCTTCGGCCAGCTCGGACACATCTGCATAGATATGGGCGGCGGTGCTTCGCCGCTCATATAATTTACTATATTTTTTAAAAATAGTCAAGTGCTGATTTAAAATTTTCCGTTTGCGCGCGCTTCGGAAAGCTTTGTTTCGTATTTATCCTTTTCGCACCGCTGCGGCGCGGGCGCGGGATAATTGCCGGTAAAGCAGCCGTCGCAGAAATCAAGCGAAACATTTTGAGCAAGGCGGTGAGCGGCGGAAACGGAGAGATAGCTGAGCGAATCGGCGCCCACGGCGCGGGCTATCTGCTTGCAGCTTTTGTATTTGCAGGCGATAAGCTCGCCCTCGCCCTCAACATCCGTGCCGAAATAACAGGGGTATTTAAACGGCGGGGCGGAGATGCGCACATGCACCTCCCTTGCGCCCGCCTCGCGCAGCAGCTCTATTATTCTGGCGCAGGTGGTGCCGCGCACTATGGAATCGTCTATCATAACAACGCGCCTGCCGCTTATATTTTCCCTTATAACATTCAGCTTTATGCGCACCGCGTCCTCGCGCATATCCTGAGAGGGCTGGATAAAGCTTCTGCCGATGTATTTGTTTTTTATGAAGCCGACGCCGTACGGTATGCCGCTTTTGCGCGAATAGCCGAGCGCCGCGTCAAGCCCGGAATCCGGCACGCCTATAACTATATCGGCGTCAACGGGGCTTTCCTCGGCAAGAAATTCGCCGGCGCGAACCCTTGCCTTGTGGACGGACGCGCCCTCTATCACGGAATCCGGCCGCGCGAAATATATGTATTCAAACACGCAAAGCCCGCCGGCGGTTTTGCCGCAGTGCGTGGTGTCGGACGAAAGGCCGCCGCTGCTTATCGTAAGTATCTCGCCGGGGCGTATATCCCTTATGAAGCGCGCGCCCACGGCGTCAAGCGCGCAGGATTCGGATGCCGCAACATACGCGCCGCTCTTTGTTTTGCCTATGCAAAGCGGGCGAAAGCCGTACGGGTCCCTGAAAACGATAAGCTTTGTTGCCGTCATCAGCACGCAGGAATACGCGCCGCAAAGCTCGTCCATAGCGCGCGACACGGCCTCCTGCGTGGAGGCGCAGGAGATGCGGTGCTTAACTATCGAATAGGCGATCGCCTCCGTATCCGAGGTGCCGTGAAAGATCGCTCCCTGAAGCTCAAAGCTGCGGCGAAGCTGCAGGGCGTTCGTAAGGTTGCCGTTGTGCGCAAGCGCAAGATTGCCCTTGACATGGCGTATCACAAGCGGCTGGATATTGTTTCTGCCGCTGCCGCCGGAGGTGGAATAGCGCACATGGCCGATCGCCGCGTTGCCCTCTCCGAGCGCTGCGAGGCTCTGAGCCGTGAAAACATCCGGCACAAGCCCGTCTCCGCGGCGGTGGCGGAAAACGCCGTCGTCGTTCACGGCGATGCCGCAGCTCTCCTGCCCGCGGTGCTGAAGCGCATAAAGCGCAAGATATGCCTTTTGAGCAACATTTGCGGCGGCGTTTTCAAAGATGCCGAAAACGCCGCACTCCTCGTGGATACCGTTAAACATAGATCAAAGCCCCCCGTAACATCAATTAGGCGTATAAAGATTGGCGTAAGGCCTTGCGGTGGCGGGAACAAGCTTTTTAAACGGCGCTGCCATGATCTCGCCGTAATCGGCGCCGAAATAACGGCAGTATTTTTTCACATATCCCGCAAGCTCTTTTTTATCCGCCGCGGTAAGCGGCGCCGCCTGTATATTGGGCGAAAGATTCTCCTTCGGATACGCGCCGCGCACAAATATCCTGCCGCCGTGCATACCGGAGGCGCAGTGCGTGCCGAACAGCTTTTCGCCGCGCTCCATACCGAGCCCGAGCAAAACTATAGTGCCGCCCGCCATATATTCGCCCAGAAACGAGCCGGCGCTTCGCCCTATCACGATAACGGGCTTCATCCTTTCAAATTCCTTCATATGGATGCCGCCGCGGCAGGCAACATTGTCGCGCACATAGATGGCGCCGTCCCTCATACCGTAGCCGAGGGCGTCCCCGCTGTGGCCGTGGATGATGATCTCGCCGCCGTTCATAGTGTTGCCGACGGCGTCCTGTCCGTTTCCGTGAATAATGATCTTGCCGCCGTTGAGGTAGCACGCCGTGTCGTTTCCGGGAGTTCCGTGTATCTCAACGGTTTTTCCCGCGTCAAGCGCGCAGCCGATATATCTTTGCCCGTTCACATCCTTAACGGTAACGCGGCTCTTCTTTTCAAGCTGCTTTTTTATCAGGCCGTTCACCGTTTCATATCTCTGAAGCCCTGCTTCAACACTCATATAAGACACCTCCTGTTTGCGCGCCGCGCTTATTCGCCCGCGTGCTTTACGCCGAGGATCTCAAGCTCCTTTTCCGTGAGGTCGAGTCCTCTGAGCATCAAACGGTTTCCTCTGAGGGAATCAACGGAATTTATGCCCATTCCGCCCATAATCTCCTTGATTTCGTGGTTCCACGCCTTAACAAGATTCACAACGCGCAGATGCGCCGTTTCCGGGTCGAGCCTTTTTGTGAGCTCCGGACGCTGGGTGGCTATGCCCCAGTTGCACCTGCCGGTGTTGCAGGTGCGGCACATATGGCAGCCCATTGCGATAAGCGCAGCCGAGGCGATATAGCAGGCGTCGGCTCCGAGGGCGATAGCCTTGACTATATCCGCGGAGCAGCGGAAGGAGCCTGCCGCCACAAGGGAAACATTTGAGCGTATGCCCTCGTCCCGCAGCCTTTGGTCTGCGGCGGCAAGCGCAAGCTCAATGGGTATTCCCACATTATCGCGTATCCTTGTGGGCGCGGCGCCCGTGCCGCCCCTGAAGCCGTCTATAACCACGATATCCGCGCCCGCTCTGGCAACTCCCGAGGCGATGGCGGCGATATTGTGGACCGCGGCTATTTTAACGGATACCGGCTTTTCGCCGTTTGTGGCCTGCTTCAGGGACCAGATGAGCTGGCGCAGGTCCTCTATGGAATAAATATCGTGGTGGGGCGCGGGTGAAATGGCGTCTGAGCCGACGGGTATCATCCTGGCGTTAGACACCTCCTCGGTCACCTTTTCGCCGGGGAGATGGCCGCCGATGCCGGGCTTTGCGCCCTGACCTATCTTTATTTCAATGAATCCGGAGTTTAAAAGATAATCCTTATAAACGCCGAAGCGGCCGGACGCCACCTGCACGGCGGCGTATCTGCCGTAATCGCGAAGCTCGCCGTGCAGGCCGCCCTCGCCCGTGTTGAAGACGGTGCCGAGCTTTTCGGCAGCCATCGCAAGAGCCTTCTGCGCGTTAAGGCTTATAGAGCCGAATGACATTGCGGAAAACATAATGGGCGTTTCAAGAACTATCTGCGGCGGCATTTCGGTCAGCGATTTGCCCTTCTTTTTAACAACAAGCTTTTCCGGCTTTCTGCCGAGTATCGTGCGTATCTCCATAGGCTCGCGCAGCGGGTCTATGGAGGGGTTAGTCACCTGAGAGGCGTTGAGAAGCAGCTTATCCCAGTATATCGGAAACGGCTTCGGATTGCCCATTGCGGAAAGCAGGGCGGAGCCTGTGCTTGCCTGGCGGCATATCTCCTGCTGATACTGAGGGGTCCAGTTTGCGTTTTCTCTGTATTCGCACACATATTTTTCGATTCTAAGCGCCTTTGTGGGGCACATTGCAACGCATCTGTGGCAGGCGACGCAGGCGGTTGAATCCGAAACCACCGTTTTGCCGTCCTTCGGGGAAAAGAGGTGGCAGCCGTTTGCGCACTGGCCGACGCAAAGCCCGCAGTTTGTGCAAAGCTCCCTGTCTCTCACTACCGTAAATCTTCTGGGGATGTAATCAATCATCAGAGCCGCCCTCCTTTTCGTCAAGCTCAAGCGGAATGAAAACGGGCTCTGCGCCGCTTACGGACCACACCCTGTCGGGGTCGGGGCAGACAACGCGGATAGCCGATTCCTCGGAGGCGAAATACGCCCTTGTGCCCTTTACGGCGGCGGTCAGCGAACGCAGCTTCAGCCTGTCGTTAACGGCAAGAAGCCCCTTGCTTGAGCCGAGTATAACGGAAAACGGGCCGTTGACGAGCGCGGCGCTGTAGATCGCGCGCAGATTTGTGAAGTATTCCCTTTTTTCGGCGGGCATCCTGTCTATCTCCTCCCACTCGGGAGCGGCAAGCACATCGGCCGCCACATCTATGGGCAGGTCGTGGTGGCGGATAAGGTGGTCAAAAAGATAGGTTATTACCTCCGTATCTGTCTGCATAGTGCAAACATAGCCGAACTGCTCTATATATCTTCTGTTCGTATCGTAGGAGGAGATCTCGCCGTTGTGAACTATGGACCAGTCAAGGATGTTGAACGGGTGCGCGCCTCCCCACCAGCCGGGAGTGTTTGTGGGGAATCTGCCGTGAGCGGTCCAGAGATATGCGTCATACTGGTCAAGCATATAAAATTCGCCCACATCCTCAGGAAAGCCGACCGCCTTGAAGCAGCCCATATTTTTCCCGCTTGAAAAGATAAACGCGCCCTCTATTCCCTGATTGACCTTCATTACGCACTGAACGGTGTATTCCTTTTCGTCCATACGCGCCTCGGTCATCCTGACCCTGTTCGGCTTTGCAAAATAGCGCCAGATATCCGGCCCGTTTGCTATTGCCGCGATTTTTTTGGTGGGCATTTTTTCGGAAACATCCACATTGAAATGGCGAAACAGAAAATCCTCGCACTCGCTTTTTGCGCTTGCGCTTTCATAAAACACATGAAAGGCGTAGTCGTCGGCGTGCTCCGGATAAATTCCGTATGCCGCAAAGCCGCCGCCCAGACCGTTTGAACGGTCGTGCATCAGCGCGATGGATTTGATGATTTCCGAGCCGTTGATTTTGCCGCCCTTTCTGTCTATGATAGCCGCGATCGCGCAGCCGGACGGTATTCTTACCGAGCCCTCCTTAAGCATAAGACCCCTCCTTAAATAACTTCAAAAAAATTATAAGTCTTTGCGCGTTTAAAGGCAATAAAATGCAGTCATTTTCATCATTTTGTAAAAAAGAAGGGCGGCGCGGGGGCGATGTTTATGTGAAATTTATCTAATTGCATAATTTTGTGCTTTGTGCATAAAGATACAATGTGTGAAAATATAAAATCTGCGGATCGTTTGTGAAAAACTAACGAAATTTCAAGCCTCCAAAGAGGCTGCTGCGGGCGCTTTGCGGCAGGGGCGGATTTGACGGGAAAGAAATTTGGATTTATAATTTTACCATAGAATGTATACTCGGAGGGGAGCTTTATGAAAAAAACAGGCGCCAAAGGGCTTCCGCGCGCCGTTAAGGCGCTTATCGCCGTGCTGTGCATTATTGCCGTTATCGCGGCGGCGGAGCTTATTCTTGTGAACCATCATTCAGATCCGGCGGATGTTGCCGCCTTTACCGATGTGCAAAACCCGTTTTTTGCCGAGGGCGGCGAAACGCAGCTTAGCGCGCACCGCTCCGGCGCGGGCATAATGCCGGAGGAAACGATGATGGCTTTCAAACATTGCGCGCAGGACAACGGCTTTTCCGTTGACTGGTTTGAATTCGATTTGCACATAACAAAGGACGATGTGCTTGTGCTGCTGCACGACGACACGCTTGACAGGACCTCAGACAGCGAAACGGTTTTCGGCGAAAAGGAGGTTCGTCCGGAGGATAAGACCTATGAGGAGCTGCGGCAGCTTAATATGGGCGCGGGCTTTGAGGATGAAAACGGCGAAACGCCCTATGCAGGGCTGAGCGGCGACGAGGTGCCGGACGATCTTAGGATACTGAGCGTTGAAGAGGTGCTGGATTATCTTGAAGAGGTAGGCGGCGGGCGCTATCACTACATAATAGAGATCAAAAACGGCGACGAGCCCGGAAAGCGCGCTCTTGATGTGCTTTACGAGGTGCTGGTGCAGCGCGATCTGCTGAGCCGCGTCATCTTCGGCACCTTCAAGGAGGAGGTGTCGCTCTACGCGGACGCGCAGTATCCCGAGCTTTACCGCAGCGCAACGATAAACGAGGTTATTGAGTTTTATTCCGCCGCGCTCTCCGATTCAGAGGATTTTGAGGCGAACTACATAGCGCTTCAGATACCGTACAGCATGCCGCTGCGGCTGGTGGCAAACCTGGGCACGGCGCAGGTGGTGAACTATGCGCACGAGCACGGGATCGCCGTTCAGTACTGGACGATCAACGACAAGGAGGATTTTGACTACCTCTGCTCGATAGGCGCGGACTGCATTATGACCGATTATCCGGACAGGATGGCGGCTCCGGCGCAGGAGTGAGTGAGGGCGTGAAATAAAAAAACTAAAAGGAGCGAGGCTGTTTTCGGCTTCGCTCCTTTTTTATGCTGATATTTTATTCTTTTGCAAAAACGCCGGCGGAGAGGTATCTTTCGCCGGTGTCCGGCAGCAGGACGACTATTCTGCCGCCCGCGTATTCGGCGCGCCCTGCAAGCTGAACCGCCGCCCAAAGCGCGCAGCCGCTCGATATTCCGCACAGCATACCCTGCGTTTTTGCAAGCAGGCGCGCATATTCAAACGCGTTTTCGTCGGTGCAGGTCAGCACCTCGTCCAAAACAGACCTGTCAAGCGTTTCGGGCACAAAGCCCGCGCCGATGCCCTGGATGCCGTGCGCGCCGGAACGCCCCTGCGTCAGCACGGGAGAGCCCGCCGGCTCAACGCCCACTATCTTTATGCCCGCGTTTTGCTCCTTTAAATACCTGCCCGCGCCGCTTATCGTGCCGCCCGTGCCTATTCCGGCAACGAACGCCGTTATGTCTCCGCCCATATCGCGCCATATCTCAGGCCCTGTGGAGGCGTAATGCGCGGCGGGATTGGCGGGGTTTTCAAACTGGCCGGCAATGACGGAGCCGGGTATCTCCTCTTTAAGCTCCTCGGCGCGCTCTATCGCGCCCGCCATACCCTTTGCGCCCGCGGTAAGCACAACCCTTGCGCCGTAGGCGGCTGCAAGGCGGCGGCGCTCTATGCTCATCGTTTCCGGCATAACAAGGACCACCTTGTAGCCGCGCGACGCGCCTATTGCCGCAAGCCCTATGCCCGTGTTGCCGGAGGTGGGCTCTATAATAGTGCCGCCTGCGCTGAGCCTGCCGCTTTTTTCCATATCGCTTATCATTGAAAGGGCGACCCTGTCCTTAACGGAGCCGGCGGGGTTGAAAAATTCCGCCTTTGCAAAAATATCCGCCTCAAGGCCGAGGCTGCGCTTTAAGGAATCGCACCGCAGCAGCGGCGTTGAGCCTATCATATCGGAAAGATTTGTGCAAACCATACCGTTTCTCCTTTTTCCGCCGCGGCGCGCGAACGAAGCGGCGTTTTTACTATTTTTAACGCGCGGGGCTTCTTTATTCCAGATTGCCCGTAAGCAGCATCACGCACGCGAGCGCGGCAACGGGCGCCGTCTGCGTGCGCAGTATCCTCGGGCCGAGCGTTGCGCGCCGCGCGCCCGCCGAGGTCAGCAGCTCAACCTCCTCGGGCGCAAAGCCGCCCTCAGGGCCTATGAAGATATCCACGCTTTTCGCGTTCTTTTTTATCAGCGAGGGAAGCGGGCTGCCGCCGCCCTCGTAAAACAGCAGCTTTACCTGCGCCGAGCTGAGGCGCGCCGCCTCCTCAAGCGTTATCATCGGCTCAACGGCGGGCACTGCTCCGCGCCCGCTCTGCTGCGCCGCCTCCAGCGCGATTTTGTTGCAGCGCAAAAGCTTTTTCTGCGCCTGCGCCGGGTTCGGGCGGCTGACGCATCTTTTCGTCAGCACCGGCACGATTTTGTGAACGCCCAGCTCCGTGCATTTTTGAATAACATCATCAAGCTTATCGCCCTTTGGCACCGCCTGAAAAAGCGTTACGCGAACTCCCGCCTCGCCGGCGGACGCCTGCTCGTAGCAGACGCGCAGCACAACTCCGTTTTTGTTTTCATCCTCTATCATACAGCCGAAATCGCGCCCGTCGCCGCTGCAGACGGTTATCATATCGCCCTTTTTCATACGAAGGCTGCGCGCCACATGGCGGCTCTGCTCCTCGTTTAGATAAATAAGCTCGCCGCCTGCGTTTTCAACAAAAAGCTTTTGCATAGCCTCACCCCTGAAGATTATTGCGCGCCCAGTGAAAAAGATACTGCTGCGCCACGCCCTCGCAGCCCTCGAAGCATTCGGGCAGGCCGTTCGGGTAAAATTCCAAAACGCGCTTCATCCACACATCAACGGGGAAGCAGCGTATAAAGCCGAAGCCGAAGAGCAGCGCGCAGTTTGCCACTTTTTCGCCCACTCCGTAAACGCCGAGCAGCGCCTTTTTGGCGTCCTCAAGCGGCATTCGGCGTATCGCCTCAAGGTCTGTTGCGCCGGCTTCAACATCGTCTGCAAGCTTTTTAACATATTTTGCGCGGTAGCCCAGCCCCATCTCCTCAAGCTGCGAAACGGTCAGCGCGCTCAGCGCCGCGCTCGTGGGAAACGCGTGACGGCCGCCGCCGATATCCCTGCCGTATGTATTGCAAAGGCGGCTTATTATGCCCTTTATGCGCTTTATGTTGTTTTGCTGGCTGATTATAAAGGAAACAAGCGCCTCCCACGGCTCCTGGTTGAGTATCCTTATGCCGTAGTATTCGTCAATGGTGGAGCTGAGCAGATCGTCCTGCTTAAGGCGTGCGCAGATGGCGGCGTAATCGCGGTCAAGGTCAAAATACCGCCTCCACACGCCCTCAAAATCCTCCGGCGAGGTATTCTTTAAAATAAAAACGCCGTTTTCCTCTTTTATGTTAAGGTATTTTTCAAAGGCAACGCCGCTCCAGGAGCCGTCCTCCTCCATCTTCCAGCGAAACGCCTCGCCGCAGTCAAGAGTCAGCGGCAGGCTCATGCACTCAACGCCGGAAAGCAGCAGGTCGCTCCCTTTTTGCTCAATTATCATTATCTGTATAATTTCTCCTCGTTTTTTTCAATGGCATTATACCACAATACGCGCTTTTCGTGAATAGGCGATTCGGCAAAATAGCTAAAAAAATCTGTAACCATTTGTAACTTTACAAAATGTTGAAAACTCTGTGTAAATTATTGAAAACCGCCGATTTTTTACGCAAATTTAACTTTTAAACAATAAAATTAACCGAAATATGCCGTTTTGCACGAAGTTTTTAACATTTTAAACACAGTTTTGAACATTGCCGCTTTGTAAAAATCGGTATACTTTCAGTTATTACAGCGGCGTGTCAAGCATTATTTTATTGCATTTTTCACCAAAAATCAATATTCCCGAAATTGAATAAAACAGGCAAAAGACTCCAACACTATCTGTATAAAGCGGCCTAATTTTAACACGAAAGGAAGCATTTGATGATAAAGGGAACAAACAGGCGCGTGCTGGAGGTAACAAACACGGAAAATCCCTATTTTGAGCGGATAATCTTTTTCGTTAAGCCGGAATATGAGAGCGCGCAAAGGGAAAAACTGAAAAAAGAGGCTCATATGCTTGCCAAAAGGGCGGGCCGCCCGCCGCGCTTTCGCAAAACAAAGCGCGAAATACGGTATATATGCATCCAGAGCGCGCTGTGCATCGGCGCCGGCGCGGCGATAACCTTTCTGCTTGGCTATTTCACATAACGGGGATGATGAAAATGACGGTTTACAAGGCCATAAAAAATTTTTATATCTTTCTGATTGCGGCGGCGCTTGCGCTGGGCGCGGCGGGAGGCGGCGCGCTGGCGTGGCAGCTCTCGGGCGCGAACGACGCTCAATATGTGCTTTCAAAATACGGCTCCACGGGGCAGGAGGTGCGCAGCGTGCAGCAAAAGCTGCGCGAGCTGGGCTTTTATTCCGGCAGCGTGGACGGGATATACGGCTCCGGGACCCAGTCGGCGGTGCGCGCGTTCCAGCGCAGCGTGGGCATCACGGCGGACGGGATCGCCGGCCCCACAACGCTGCTGTATCTGGGGCTTGACGGCGGCTCCTCCTCGCCGTCCACCCAATATTCAAGCGCGGATGTGCAGCTTCTTGCCAAGGTGATCTCGGCGGAGGCGCGCGGCGAAAGCTACGAGGGGCAGGTGGCGGTGGGAGCCGTGGTGCTCAACCGCGTGGCTCATCCCTCGTTTCCGGACAGCATAAGCGGCGTGGTTTACCAGGCGGGCGCGTTTTCCTGCGTTTATGACAGCAACTGGAACGAGCCGGTTGCCGAATCGGCAAAGCGCGCCGCGATAGACGCGATAAACGGCTGGGACCCGAGCGGCGGCGCGATATTCTATTTTAACCCCGATAAAACGAACGATAAATTTATGCACTCGCGCCCCGTGATAACGATAATAGGCAGCCACCGCTTTTGCAGCTGAACGAATCCCCCTTTTTTCGGGGGGATTTTTTATTTTACTTTTTGCACAACTTATATTATAATATACTGGCTTTAAAGAGCTTCCGGCGCGCTGCCGGAGCAGGGGAGGTGCGCTTATATGGATAATGAAAAAGAGCCGCGCGGCGATGAAAACGCGCGTAAAAAGCCGCTTTCAAGGGGCAGGCTGCTTGCTAAGCTCTTTTTTTCAACGCTTTACATAAGCGCGTTTACCTTCGGCGGCGGGTATGTGATAGTTACCCTGCTGAAGAAAAAATTTGTTGATAAATATAAATGGATAGATGAAGACGAAATGCTTGATCTTGTGGCGATAGCGCAGTCCGCTCCGGGAGCGATAGCCGTCAACGGCGCGGTGGTAACGGGCTACAAGCTTGCAGGGCTCACGGGCGCGGCGGTCGCCGCCGTTGCAACCGTGCTGCCGCCGCTCGTTATCATCGCCGTTATTTCCGTCATATACGACGCGTTTCGGCAAAACACGGTGGTAGCCGCCATGCTTGAGGGAATGCAGGCGGGCGTGGGCGCGGTGATAGCAAGCGTTGTTTACGATATGGCGCTCGATATCTTCAAGCAGAAAAGCGCGCTGAGCGTCGTGATTATGGCGGCGGCGTTTGCGGCGTCCTGCTTTTTTGAGGTAAACACGGTCTATATAATCCTTGCCTGCGCGGCGATAGGCGTTGTCAGTGCGCTGATAAAAAGAAAGCGGGGCGGTAAAAAATGATATATCTTCAGCTTTTTCTGAGCTTTTTGCAAACGGGGCTGTTCAGCTTCGGCGGCGGCTACGCCTCGCTGCCCCTGATACGCGACCAGGTGGTTACGAAGCACGCCTGGCTCACGATGAGCGAATTTACCGACCTTATAACGATATCTCAGATGACCCCGGGGCCGATAGCCGTAAATTCCGCCACCTTTGTGGGGATGAAGATCGCCGGACCGGCGGGCGCGCTGATTGCCACGGCCGGCTGCGTGCTGCCGAGCTGCGTAATAGTTACCGTTATAGCGTGGCTCTATTTCAAATACAAAAAGCTTGATGTGATGAACGATGTGCTTTCCGCCCTGCGCCCCGCAGTTGTTGCAATGATAGCCGCGGCGGGCGTTTCCGTGCTTGTAAGCGCGTTTTGGGGCGGCGGCGAAATAAGCCTTGCCGCCACAAAATGGGTGCTTGTTGCAGCGTTTGCCGTGTGCTTTGTGCTGCTCAGAAAAACAAAGCTCAGCCCCGTTTTGGTTATGGTGCTTGCCGGCGTGATAAACACGGTTTACACGCTTGCCTTTGAAAGCGCGTAGGGAAAATAAAAAAGCCGTTCGCTGAACGAACGGCCGTGGAGCGGATTACGAGACTCGAACTCGCTACCTCCACCTTGGCAAGGTGGCGCTCTACCGGATGAGCTAAATCCGCATTTCCTTTGCAACAATAGCAGTATACAGTAAAACGAACGATTTGTCAATACCGCCGCGCCAAATACTTTTCTATTTACTTTGGCAGGCGTTTTTGCTAAAATTATAATATATGATTTATATACCGAATTGAGCCTCCGCGGGGCAGCCGCGGCGGAGCGGGGATTTTTTATGAATTACAGAATCGACCCCGCGGGCGCGGTTTGGCGGGACGGAATGTTCTTCGTGCCGGCGGCGCTTGCGGAAAAATACATACGGCTTGCAAGCGAATATCAGATAAAGGCGCTGCTGTTCATACTCGGCAGAAACGGCGCGGCGTCTGCCGCCGAGCTTGCCAAAAAGCTGGGCATAACCGAGGCGGACGCCGAAAATATTATGGAGTTCTGGGCAGCGGAGGGCGTTGTGCTGGAGCTTGACGATGACGAGAAGCCGCAGCAGAGGGCGGCTCGTTTTGCGCCCGAAAAGCCGGCTCAGCCGGCGGCGGACAAGGCGGATACAAAAGAGCCCTCCGGTCAGCCCGCCGAGAGCAGGGGTGTCAAGCCGGTGCGTTTGAGCGTAAAGGCGCCGTCGCTCTCCCCGCGCGAGATAGTTGAAATAAGCGCCCAAAAGCCGCATATCGAGCAGCTTTTAAACGAGGCGCAGAGGGTCTACGGCCGCACGATAAGCCACAGCGAGCAGGAGATGATAGTGAACCTTTCGGAATTTTACGGTATGCCGTCCGAGGTTTTGCTGCTGCTGCTGGCATACTGCGACAGGCTGCGCAAGCAGGGCAAAAGCGTCAGCGCGGGATATTTTTACAAAACCGCGCAAAGCTGGGCGGAGGAGGGGATAGACACCTATTCCCTTGCCGACAGACGCATATTTGAGCTTGAGCAAGCGGATGCTTTTTGGAAAGACCTTAAGGAGGCGGGCGGCTTCACGCGCGTTTCGCCCACGGAAAAGCAGACGGCGATGATCTGCGCGTGGCGGCGCGAGCATTCGGACGAGATGATACTGCGCGCGGCCGAGATAATGAGCGAAAATATCGAAAAGCCCGATTTTCGGTATATGGATAAAATTCTGAGCAACTGGAAAAACGCCGGCGTCACAACGCCGCAGGAGGCAAAGCGCGAGAGCGAGAGCTTTGAAAAAAAGAAGAATCAAAAAAAGGCTCCCGCGGGCAGCATAAGCCGCAAGCCCACCTACGACCTTGAAAAAATAAAGGACCGCGCAAAAAACAACACGGATATAAAATACTGATTTGAGATTTAAGGAGCAGCTATGTCTTATTCAAGAGATGTTTACCAAACGGCGCTGAATATGCTGCGGCGCAGGCGCGATGAGGACGAGGCGGAGCTTCAGCGCAGAACGAACGACGCGATGAGCCGCCTGCCGCAGCTCGAGGAGATACAGAGAAAGCTGCAGCGCATAGGGCTGAATGTTTCACGCGCCGTGTTTGACGGCAATGCCGAGCAGAAGATAGAGGAGCTGAAGAACGAGAGCCTTCGCCTGCAAAAGGAGAAGCGCGCGCTTTTGAAATCCGCCGGACTCGATGAGGATGAGCTGAGCGAGCGCTATTTCTGCCCCGCGTGCAGGGATACGGGCTATGTGAACGGCGAGATGTGCGTTTGCCACACGGAGCTTTTAAAGGAGATAACGCGCGAGGCGGTTCGCAGAAACGCCCCGCTTGACGAATGTACCTTTGAAACCTTCAAAACGGAATATTACCCCGGCGAGGCGGCTGAGAAGGCGCAGAAGATAGCGGAGAGCTGCCGTCGCTACGCGGCGCAGTTCACGCCCTCCTCGCCCAATCTGCTGATAATGGGCGGCACGGGCCTCGGCAAGACCCACCTGAGCCTTGCCATTGCAAATATCGTGATTTCGCGCGGGTACTCCGTTATCTACGGCACAAGCCAGAATATCTTTTCTCAGCTTCAGGATGAAAAATTCGCGCGCGCGCAGAGCGGCGCGGTAACGGAGCGCGGCGTGCTTGAGACCGATTTGCTGATAATCGACGATCTGGGCACGGAATATAAAAACCAGTTCACCGCCGCAATGCTTTACAACACGATAAACACGCGCCTGCTTAAGCGGCGCGCCACGATAATCAGCACCAATTTTACCTTTGACGACCTTGAACGCGATTACGACCAGAGGATTACGAGCCGCCTGACGGGCGAATATTCGCCGCTTGTGCTTGAGGGCGGCGACATCAGAAGCATAAGGTGATAAAAGCTGAAAAAATACACTTATTTTGACGAGGAGTGGGACGATTATATCTCCCGCGAAAGGCGCCGCCCCGCGTTGCCGAGCGCAGAGCAGGCAAGGGACGCGCTGACCGGCTTTATCAAAAGGCTGCGCCGGCTTACCCCGAAAAAGCTTGCCGCGTTCGCCCGCCGCTCGCTGCTGTCGCTTGCGCGGCGGGTCAGGGAAAGCGCGCCCGGCTTTAAGGCGGGCGTTGCCGTGCTGCTGGCGCTTGCCGCCGCCATATCGCCGGCGGCGTTTTATATTTCGCTTTCCGGCAGCAAAAAAAGCGAGAGCCGCTTTAATGCGGACGCGGCGCAGGTGTGCGCCGTTGTAACGAGCGAGCACGGAGCCGTTAAGACGACCGCTGCCGACGAGGGCGGCGGGCTCTACGACCTCTCCGGCCTGTGCTTTGCAAGAGAGCTTGATTTTGACGGCAACGGCGAGTGCGAGCTTTTGATCGCCTACGGAGCCTCCGGCGGCTACACGGCGGAGGTGTGGGGCTATGACGGCGACGATTTCAAGCGCCTTTATTCAAAGCCGGCGAATATAAGCCCCGCCGCGCCCAAGGCGGGAAGCTGGATAACGCTTTACCGCAGCAAAAACAAGTTTTATATTGGCGAATTTGACCAAAGGGACGGCAAAAGCATGCCGCTTTTGACCCTGTCCGGCGGCGAGTTCACGGAAAAGCTTGAATGTGATTACGACCCCGCCCGCGGCATCTACGCCTTTGACGGCGAGATAAACGCCGCTGATTTTGAAACGATAAGCCTTTCCGGCATAAGCGCGGCGCGCGCCCAAAGCATGGCGGATGCCGCCTCGGCGGCCGTAATCGGCTTCGGCGGCGGCTCTCCGGCGGAGGAAAAGGAGCTTTCGGCAGAGGAGCAGGCGCAGCTTGCATATTCCGAAACGCTTTCGCAGCTTGTGGGCAAATACGGCAGGCCGCAGTTTACGGACGGCAAAACGCCGTTTGCCTCCGGCGTGTGCTATGCAAAGCTAAAGGATGTTGATTCAAACGGCGCAAACGAGCTTATAGTTGCATACAGATACACCAAAACCACCACGGAAAAGGACAGCCGCGGCAAAACATATAAAACCACACGGCCGGAATACAGGCTTGAGGTCTATTCCGCAAGCGGCGCCTCCGCCCGCAGGATATACGAGAGCGACGGCATTTCCTCGCTTTTGGGCGCGGACTCGCCCGAACGCTTCTTCATCCTTAAGGAGGAGGACGGTGAAACGCAGATCTGCCGCAACGCCTACACCTATGACGAGCGCACCGAGCGCATCTGGCACGGCAGCAGCAGGATCAGCGCGCCGGACGGAAACGGCGGCTACAAAACGATTTACACCGCCGAGGTGGATGAGGAATACGGCTACCGCACCTACCGCCTGAACGGCGAAAGGGTCTACCGCCGCGATTTTGAAAAGGACGGCTATCGCGTGCCGCTCTTCTGCGAGGAGAGCGACGACGGCAGCCGCAGCGGCTTCACTATAGTTTATCTTGCCGGCGGCAAAAAGCACGCCGCCGAGATCGAACGCCTTGTTGAGCAGACCCAAAAGGATATAGACGCTATCTTGTAGCGGCAATCCCCGTTTGCACAAGGAAGGCAAAGCGGCACGAACGCAAGGCTCCCCTGTGTGTCGTCGAAATTCATACCATTGCGCTTGCAACCGCCGAATAAAAAATAATGTTGTTTTACTAAATATCGCGTAGGGTCCGCTTCGTCGAAATTCATACCATTCCGCTCGCAACCGCCGATTGAAAATAGTGTTGTTTCACCAAACACCGCGTAGGGTCCGCAACCTGCGGACCGCCTAAAGCGCGTCCTATCGGCGATTGCTCGCTTCAAGTATGAATTTCTCCTCTCCCCAAAAGCCTTGCGGCTTTCGGGGACCCCGATTGCCCGCCTAAACAGCGTCATTTCGGCGATTGCTCGCTCCAAGTATGAATTTCTCCTCTCCCCAAAAAGCTTGCGCTTTTCGGGGACCCCGATTGCCCCTACGCGTGGTTGTTGGGCTTGCGCTTTTCGGGGACCCCGATTGCCTGTTTAAATAGCGCTGTTTAGGCGATTGCTCAAGGCTCCCCTGTGTAAGGGGAACTGTCTGCGCAGCAGACTGAGGGGTTGTAAATAATCAAGCTGCAATAATTAAAAAGCTTTAAGTATTGATATGGACAGAAAGCATAATCCGGCGCTTGTTGAAAATGCGCGCGAACTGCGAAAAAATATGACTCCGCAGGAGAGGCATCTGTGGTACGATTTTCTGCGAGGCTACGAATTAAGATTCGCGCGCCAAAAGATAATTGGAAAATATATTGTTGATTTTTACTGCGCAAAGGCAAGGCTTGCCGTTGAGCTTGACGGCTCTCAGCATTATGAAGACGCTGCCCGCTGCATAGATGAGCAGCGCGACGAATATATTGCGCGGTTCGGAATCCGTGTTCTGCGCTTTTCAAACAATGATATAAACAAGCATTTTTATGAGGTTTGCACACAAATAGATGATGTTGTTAAGCAGCGGATTAAAGCCGAATAAGGCAGGCAATCCCTCCGTTTTTGCTTTGCTGCGCAAACCAAAAACACCTCCCTTTGCACAAGGGAGGCAAAGCAGCGCGAACGCAGACTGAGGGGTTGTGAGCAATCCGGTACGGGATAATGATAGAAAAAACGGAGCGGTAGTCCGCTCCGTTTTGTTATGCGCGTTTTGTTATGCGCCGTTTTCGGTTATCTGCTTTTTACGCTCAGTCTTCCCTGCGCTTTTTGAGCAGGGCTATCGCGGCGGCGGAGGCGAGCAGCGCGGCAGCCAGCAAAACGGCAAGCAGCTTTTTAAGCTTTTTCATATTATATACCTTTCCTTTCGTAAATTCGGGCAAACTGCCTCGATTCAATTATATATATAGTCAAGTTTTTTGCGCCGATAATTTTAAAAATTGCGGCGGCGCATTTTCGGCGCGTAAATTGCAAAATAATTATTGACAAAATGTATCAAATATATTAAAATGCGCAAATAAAAATTGCATAACACGCGCACATATGGTATAATTGTGAAAAATTATTTGCACATATAGTTGATTTTAAGGATTTTGAGGGGCGTAAAATGAAGATATTTGACATCTCCCCGAATATTCTTGAAGCGCCGGTCTACCCCGGCGACCCGAAGCCGCGGCTTGAGGCGCTTGAAAAAATCGAAAGCGGCGCTCAATATAACCTTTCGCGCTTTGAGATGTGCTGCCATACGGGCGCGCATATAGACGCGCCGCTGCATTATTTTGACGACGGCGAGAGCGTTGGCGAGCTGCCCGTTTCCGCGTTTTGCGGGCCCTGCTGCGTGCGCGAGGCAAGCGGACCCGTCACGGCGCAGTGGGTGGAGCGCAGCCTGCCGTGGAACTGCAAAAGGCTGATAATAAAATGCGCCGGCAGCGGGTATCTTATGGATAACGCCGTTTATGAGATATGCCGGTTCGATATAAAGCTTATAGGCATAGACTCGCTTTCCGTGGGCTCGCCGGAAAACGAGGGCGCAGTACACCGCGAGCTTTTGAACAACGGCATCGCCCTGCTTGAGGGCATAGACCTTTCCGGCGTGCCGGCGGGCGACTATTTTTTGTTTGCCGCGCCGCTGAACATCGCCTGCGCCGAGGCCGCCCCCTGCCGCGCGCTGCTTATCGAGGGCATAACCGCCCGTGAATCTGAATAACGGAAAAATATTATGAAGGCTTTTTTAAAAAAATGGCTTGCGCCTATAAAATTCAAGCGCTTGTTTGACATAATCGCATCCTTTTTTGCGCTTATAATATTATCGCCCCTGTTTCTTGTGATATGCGTGATAAACCTCTTCACGCCGGACACGCGCGTGTTCTTCACTCACGAGCGGCGCGGGCGCAGCGGCAAGCCGTTTACAATCTACAAATTCCAAACGATGAAAAACAATACGCCCAACTGCGCCACGGGCGAGCTTGAAAACCCGGAGCAGTATATAACCAAGCTCGGCAGGCTCCTCAGGCGCACCAGCCTTGACGAGCTGCCCCAGCTTTGGAACATCCTTAAGGGCGATATGAGCTTTGTGGGCCCGCGCCCGCTTATCTCAAGCGAAACAAGGGCGCACCGCGTTCGCCTTGAATACGGCGTTTACCGCTTTCGCCCCGGCCTGACGGGGCTTGCCCAGGTAAAGGGGCGCGACAGCATCACGCTTATGCAGAAGATGAGATACGATAAGGAATACTGCGATAACTGGAGCCTTAAGCTTGATTTGAAGATCCTGCTTGAATCGGTGCGCGTGTGCGTTAAGCAGGAGGGTTTTCACGAGGGCATATTCCACCGCAGATAACGGCGGCATATTTATTATTGTTATAAATTCAGCGAAAAGGGCTTTTTGATATGGAAAGAAATTTTATAGACGGATATCTTGAATGGCAGTCCGACCCGGAGATAACGGGCGTAAACAAGCTGCCGCAGCACGCCGCTTTTATGCCTTACGGCAGCCTTGAGGAGGCAAAGCGGTGCGAGCGCTACGCCTCCTCGTGCTGCAAGCTTTTAAACGGCAAGTGGCGCTTTAAGCTTTACAAGAACTACGCCTACAAGCCTACGGATTTTGCCCAGCCCCATTATGATTCGCATAATTGGGACACGATTCAGGTGCCCGGCTCGTGGACCATGCAGGGCTACGACCGCAACCAATATTGCAATGTGCGCTACCCGTGGGAGGGCAGCGAGGATATATGCCCGCCGAACGCGCCCACCAAAAACAACCCCGTGGGCTGCTATCTTAAGCGCATCCATGTAAACGCCGCACTGCTTGAAAAGCGCGTGGTCATCTGCTTTGAGGGCGTTGAATCCGCCTTTTATCTCTATGTTAACGGCGAAAGGGTGGGCTACAGCGAATCCACCTTTAACAGAAGCGAGTTCGACATCACGCGCTGGCTTGTTGAGGGCTCTAATGTTATAGGCGTAGAGGTTTACCGCTGGTGCACGGGAAGCTGGCTTGAATGTCAGGATATGTGGCGGATGGCGGGCATCTTCCGCGATGTTTATATCTACACCACCCGCCGCGAATACATACGCGACTACACGATAAACGCCGTGCCGAGCGAAACGATGACGGACGGCTATTTTGACCTTACCGTTAAAACGAACGGCGCGTACGAGGGACTTTCGCTTGACATCAGCATACTTGACAAAAACGGCGAGACCGTGGCGATAGACAGCCGCTACGCCGAGGAGGACAATGTTACAAGGCTGCGCGCGATAGTTACCGGCGCGCGCTTTTGGAGCGCCGAGCACCCGGAGCTTTACACGCTTGTTATAACGCTTAAAAACAACGGCATCCCGATAGAATACCTGAGCCAGAGATTCGGCTTCAGAAGGGTAGAGATAAAGGACGGCATCATCCGCATAAACGGCAAAAGAGTTGTTTTCAAGGGCACGAACCGCCACGAGTTCGACTGCGAGCGCGGCAGGTATATGACCGAGGAGACGATGCTTACCGACATCCGCCTGATGAAGCAGAACAACATAAACGCCGTGCGCACCTCGCACTACCCGAACTGCCCGCGCTGGCTGGAGCTGTGCGACGAATACGGGCTTTATGTTATAGATGAAAACAATATGGAGACGCACGGCACCGGCCGTTCCAAGATAATCGGCTGCCCGCAGATACCCGGCTCGCGCCCCGAATGGGAAAAGGCGTGTATGGACAGGATTAAGGCGCTTTACCAGCGCGACAAGAACTGCACCTCGGTGGTCTGCTGGAGCCTCGGCAACGAAAGCCTCGGCGGCGAAACGCCTAAAAAGATGTATAAATGGATAAAGGAAGCCGACCCCACGCGCTTCGTGCATTTTGAATGTGACCGCGACCCGCAGGAAAAGGAGCTTTCCGATGTGCAAAGCAAGATGTACGCCCGCCCCGAGGACTGCGAGGAATACGCCGTTACGGAGCGCGACGGCCGCCCGTACATCCTTTGCGAATACACCCACGCGATGGGCAATTCCTGCGGCAGCACAGATGAATACACCCGCCTTTGGGACAAATATCCCTGCCTTCAGGGCGGCTTTGTGTGGGACTGGGTGGATCAGGCTATCAAAACCACGGATGAAAACGGCACGGAGTATCTTGCCTACGGCGGCGATTTCGGCGAGCAGCCGCACGACGGGCATTTCTGCGGAAACGGCCTGCTTTTTGCGGACCGCCGCCCCACGCCGAAGCTTTATGAAATAAAAAAGCTTTATCAGAATATAGATATAAAGGCGATAGACGCCGAAAAAGGCGTGCTTGAAATCAAAAACAAGTTTATGTTCACCGATCTTTCGGAATATCTGCTGCGCTGGCGGCAGAGCTGCGAAAAGGGCACGCTCAGAGAGGGCGAGCTTACGGTGAGCTGCCCGCCCGGCGGAAAGGTAACGGTTGACCTTGAGCTAAACCGCATCACCGCCTTTGAGAATTATCTTGACATTGAATTCGTGCAGCGCGCCGAGACCGCCTGGTGCGGCGAGGGGCATATAATCGCCGAGGAGCAGTTCGTTATAAACGAATTTGAAACGGACGATGCGGAGCTTGAAAGCGGCGACGAGCTTGTTGTGGCGGACACCTACGGCTCGCTGCGCGTTATGGGCAAAAGCATAAATGTGCGCTTTGAGCGGCGCGAAAGGAATCAGCTCTATTCAATCAAGGTAAACGGCGAGGAGCTGCTGGCAGCGCCCGTCAGGCTGAATTTCTGGCGCGCGCTCACGGATAACGACCGCGGCAGCCGCTCCGGCTCGCGCCTCGGCTGCTGGAGGGACGCCGGCGACGCCCCCGGCATCTACAACAACACGAAATTCAGCATAGAGGGCTACAAGATACTTGAGGGCGGCAGGCGCATCGTTATAACCTGCGGCGCGGTCATTTGCACCCAGCCCGAATCGCGCGCGTCGATAATCTACACCGTAACCTCAAAGGGCATAGGCGTTGATATGCAGTTCCGGCCGGACGAGTCGCTGCCCGAGGTGCCGGAGATATCCATGCTGTTTGAGCTGCCCTGCGATATGCGCAATATCAAATATCTCGGCGCGGGACCGTTTGAGAATTACATAGACAGGTGCAGCGCCGCAAAGATAGGCGTTTACGAAACCACGGTGCAGGATATGTACACCGATTATCTCAAGCCGCAGGAGTGCGGCAACAGAACCGGCGTTCGCAAAGCCGTCATCAGCGGCGAGAAAAGGAAGTTTGCCTTTGCCGCCGAGCCTGTGTGCGAGATGAACGCAAGCTGCTGGCTGCCCAAGGAGATAGAGGCGGCGTGGCACAAAAAGGAGCTGCCGCCGAGCAGCAGGACCGTGCTGCGCATAATCGCGCGCCAGCAGGGAGTCGGCGGGTACGACAGCTGGGGCGCAAAGCCAAACGAAAAATACCTAAACAAAGCGGGCAGGACCTACCGCCTGAAATTCAGGATCATATTCTGAGGCGGGCGGCAAAGCAGCTCTTAACGGATTCTTACGATTTTGTAAGATAATAATTAAGAAAAATAAAATCGCTTGACTTTTATCTGCAAAGGTATTATATTGTATTAGCATTAAAAGCCGAAAAAAACGGTTTTTTTACCCGCGCCGAGCGCGCGAAAAATGAAAAAGAGGTAAGCAAGATGAGATCTCTTAAGGAAACGGCGATCACCCTTGCCGTTAAGCAGGCGGTCAAATACGCCAGAAAAGATTTCAACAAAAACGCCCCCAAGATCCTTTCTCTTCTTGAGGCGGCGGATGTTAAAAGGGTAAACCGCTCCACCTACGCGGGGCTGCACAAGGTTATGGACGATCCCGACAACAACTGGATGCAGTTTGCAAGATCCCTTGCGTGCGACACCAGCGAGGATGTGCTGATGAAGCTCATCCCGCCGATGATGAATGTTGCCATAAACAGCTATTCCATCAGAATGGAGAGCATCAAAAAATACGGCTGCAATGTGCCGTGGGCGATCCTTATGGACCCCACCGCCGCCTGCAACCTGCACTGCATAGGCTGCTGGGCGGCAGAATACGGCCACCAGAGCCAGCTGAGCTACGACGACCTTGCAAGGATAATCGCCCAGGGCAAGGAGCTTGGCACATTTATGTATCTTTACACGGGCGGCGAGCCCACGATGCGCAGGAAGGATCTGATGCGCCTTTGCCGCGAAAATCCCGACTGCGTGTTTATGAGCTTCACAAACGGCACGCTTATTGACGACAGCTTTGCTGACGAGATAGGCGAGGTTGGCAATTTCCTGCCGGCGTTCTCCATTGAGGGCTACGAGGAGGAAAACGATTTCCGCCGCGGCGAGGGCACCTTCCAAAAATGCACCGCCGCCATGAAGAGGCTTAAGGACAGGGGCATCCCCTTCGGCGCGTCGCTTTGCTACACCAGCAAAAACACGGATCTGCTCTCGTCCGACGAATATATGGATTGGCTTATCGACCAGGGCGTTAAATTTGCGTGGTTCTTTACATATATGCCCACCGGAAACGGCGCGGTTACGGAGCTTATGGCAACGCCGGAGCAGCGCGCAAGAATGTATAAAAAGATGCACGAATGGAGGCACACGAAGCCGATATTCGCGCTTGATTTCTGGAATGACGGCGAATATGTGCAGGGCTGCATAGCCGGCGGCCGCCACTATTTCCACATCAACGCAAACGGCGACTGCGAGCCGTGCGCCTTCGTTCACTATTCAAATGTGAACATCAAGGAATGTTCCGTGCTGGACGCGCTGCAAAGCCCGCTGTTCAAGGAATACCAGCGCAACCAGCCGTTCAACAACAATATGCTGCGCCCCTGCCCCGTGCTTGACAACCCCGGCGCGATAAGCAAGATGGTTGCCAAAACGGGCGCGTATTCCACAGAGATGGTGCATCCCGAATCGGCAAACGCGCTGTTTGACAAGACCATTGCCGCCGCAAAGGCGTGGAAGGTCAAGGCAGACGAGCTTTTCGACCGCGACGAGTATATAAGAAAGCATGTTAAGGACGAAAATATGTATAATTTTGAGAAGTCGGACGACGAGCGCGATTTCTCCGAATTTGAAAAGACCCTGCAGCAGGGCGAGGAAGAATAAAATATAAATTTCAACAGGGCGTATCGGGCACGATGCGCCCACTTTTCACTGTCTTGATCACAGAGCGAAAGGAGAGCGGCGATGCTTTTCGGCAAAAAGAGCGGCGGCTGCCGTTATATAATAGCCGGCTTGGGAAACCCCGGCGCAAAATATGAGATGAGCCGCCACAACGCGGGCTTTCTTGCCGCCGGGATGCTGGCGCGCGAGGAGGGCTTTGACATAAAGCGGCTCAAATTCCACGCGCTCACCGCAAGGGCGGATATCTGCGGCGAGAGCTGCCTTGTGATGCTGCCGCAGACCTTTATGAACAATTCCGGCGAGGCGATAGGCGAGGCTGCGAAGTTTTACAAGATACCGCCGCAGCGGATAATCGTTTTTTCAGACGATATTTCGCTTGATGTGGGCAGAATAAGGGTGCGCCGCAAGGGCTCGGCGGGCGGCCACAACGGGCTCAAGAGCGTAATAGCGCATCTGGGCAGCGAGGATTTTCCGCGCGTTAAGATAGGCGTGGGCAAAAAGCCGAACGCCCAAACAGACCTTGCCGACTGGGTGCTCGGCCGCTTCCCGAAGGAGAGCGAGGAGGAGCTGCGCGCGGCTCTTGAGCACGCCTGCGAGGCTGCGCGGCTGATAATCTCCGGCGAAACGGACCGTGCGATGAATCTTTATAATTAAGGACCCGATGCGCCGAAAATGCGCCGGCGCGAAACTTCAAAAGCGAGGATATTCGATATGAGCTGCATATCAGAAATATTTAAAAACAGCGCGGAATTTATGCGCCTGTGCTCCGCTGAGGGGGCGCGCGGCGCGGTGGGGATCTCCGATTCCGTCAAGCCCGCGATGATACATTCGCTTTCGCTCTGCTGCAAAGGCAGGGCTTTTGTCATTACGCCGGACGAGGCTTCGGCGGCGCGGCTCACGCAGGATCTTTCGGCTTTCGGTCAGGAAGCGGTGCTGCTGCCGAACCGCGAGCTGAATTTTGACAATATAGAGGGCGCATCGCGCGAGTTTGAGCATATCCGTCTGGGCGCGCTTGCCAGGATCTCCGGCAGCAGGGCGGGCGTTGCGGTTTGCAGCGCAGCCTCCGCCTGCCTTTTTACGATGCCGCCGCAGGAGCTGAAAAAGCGCACGCTTGTGATAACCGAGGGCAGCGAGATGGGGCTTGAGGAGCTTGAGCGCGCGCTCGTTTTTGCCGGATATTCAAGATACGAGCAGGTTGAGGGGCCGGCGCAGTTTGCCGTTCGCGGCGGGATCGCGGATATTTTTCCGCCCGGCAGCGTCAATCCCGTGCGCCTTGAATTTTGGGGAAACACCGTTGATTCGATGTATTATTTCGACCCCGTTTCGCAGCGGCGCGTATCAAAGGCAAAAAGCGCAAGGCTCATCCCGTGCTTCGAGGTGCTTTTTGACCCGTCGGAAAAATTTGCCGAAAGGATAGAATCGCTTGCCGCCTCGCTTCGCGGCAGGCAGATCGCCGCGCGCGAATGGCTGCTTGAGGATGCAAATGCGCTTCGCAGCGGCGGCGCACCGGCAGGCAGGGATAAATATCTGCCGCTGGCCTATTCCTCAAAGGGCGTTTTTGATTATATGGAGCCGGGCGATCTGCTGATAGTTTGCGAAAGCGCCAAGGTAAAGGAAAATATGCGGGCTGCCGGCGAGTTTTGGAAAATGCAGATTTCGGGCGCGCTGCGCGACTACCGCCTCTGCCGCTCGCTGGACAGATTTTCGCTCGATTTCACTCAGCTCACCGGCGAGTACGCCGAAAGGGGCGCCGTCTATCTTGATTCGCTTGCCCGCGGCTCGTTTGACACGCCCGTGTCCGTGCTTGCCGATATGCGCACGCAGAGCTTCGGCAAATGGAGCGGCAGGGTAAGCGAGCTTGAGGAGGAGCTGCGCCCGCTTTTAAAGGCGGGAAACACCGTTTGCGTTATGGCGGGCACGGAAAGAAGCGCCCGCGCGCTTTGGCAGGATCTGGAAAACGACGGGATAAGGGCTGTTTTTTCGCCCTCTCTGCCGCAGAGCTTCACGAGCGGCGCGGTAAATGTTACCACGGGCAGCGCGGGCGGCGGCTTCAGGATAGCCGATATGCGCTTTGCGCTGTTCACCCATTCGCGCTTTTCGCAGAAGCCTGCTTCAAAAAAACGCGCGCGGATGAAAAACGCCGTCCGCTCGCTTGACGAGCTTTCACCCGGCGACTATGTTGTGCACGCCGTTCACGGGATAGGTGTTTTCTGCGGCATCCAGGCGCTTGAGATAAACAAGGTAAAAAAGGATTATATAAAGATCTCCTACGCCAAGGGCGACGCGCTTTATGTGCCGGTAACGCAGCTTGACCTGGTTTCAAAATACACCGCCCCGGGCGACGGCGGCAGCGTTAAGATAAACCGCCTGGGCGGCACGGAATGGAAAAAAACAAAGCAGCGCGTGCGCGAATCCGTAAAGGATATGGCAAAGGAGCTTATTGCGCTTTACGCCAAGCGTATGAGCACAAAGGGCTACGCCTTTTCGCCGGACAGCGACCTTCAGCGCGATTTTGAGCTGCGCTTTGCATATGACGAAACGGAGGATCAGCTTCGCTGCGCCGACGAGATAAAGCACGATATGGAGCGCCCCGTGCCTATGGAGCGGCTGCTGTGCGGCGATGTGGGCTTCGGAAAAACGGAGGTTGCGCTGCGCGCGGCTTTCAAATGCGTAAGCGAGGGCAAGCAGTGCGCCGTGCTGGTGCCCACCACGGTGCTGGCTATGCAGCATTTCAACACGGCAAGGGAGCGTATGCAGCCCTATCCCATAACGGTTGAGATGCTTTCGCGCTTTGTTGGCAGAGACAGGCAAAAGGAGATAATAAAGGGCGTTGCAAGCGGCGAGGTGGAGCTGCTTATCGGCACGCACAGGATGATAAGCAAGGATATACGCTTTAAGGATCTGGGGCTGCTGATAATCGACGAGGAGCAGCGCTTCGGCGTTGCGCAAAAGGAAAAGCTCAAAAAGCGCTTTCCGAGGGTGGATGTGCTCACCCTTTCCGCCACGCCTATACCGCGCACGCTGAATATGGCTATGAGCGGCATACGCGATATGAGCGTGCTTGAGGAGGCTCCCGCCGACCGTCTGCCCGTGCAGACCTATGTTATGGAATATGATTTTGACATCCTGCGCGAGGCGATGGAGCGCGAGCT
This sequence comes from uncultured Eubacterium sp., assembly GCA_944380545.1. Lineage (GTDB taxonomy): Bacteria > Bacillota > Clostridia > Oscillospirales > Acutalibacteraceae > Eubacterium_R. The sequence continues at coordinate 106,602 of CALWHV010000001.1, forward strand.
TGACCGCGGCGGCCAGTGCTACTATCTGCACAACAATATAGAGACGATAGACGGCGTTGCCGCAAGGATTGCAAGGGCGCTGCCGCAGGCGCGCGTAGCCGTTGCGCACGGGCAGATGACCCAGGAGCAGCTCAGCGACATATGGGCAAGCGTTGTAAACGGCGAAACGGATATTCTTGTTTGCACCACCATAATAGAAACCGGCGTGGATGTGGCGAATGTAAACACGCTGATAATTGAAAATGCAGACCGTATGGGCCTTGCCCAGCTTCACCAGATACGCGGCAGGGTGGGCAGAAGCTCGCGGCGGGCTTTTGCCTATCTTACCTTTATGCGCGACAGGCAGATGAGCGAAACGGCTCAGAAGCGGCTTGAGGCGATAAGGGAATACACGGAATTCGGCTCCGGCTTCAAGATAGCTATGCGCGATCTTGAGATTCGCGGCGCGGGCGATCTGCTCGGAGGCAGGCAGCACGGCCATATGCAGGCTGTGGGCTACGATATGTACCTGAAGCTGCTTGCAGACGCCGTAGCCGAGCAAAAGGGCGAGCTCAGGCAGGAGGACGAGGAGCGCGAGTGCCTGATAGATCTGCCCGTTGAGGCGCATATACCGGAGGGATATATTGATTCCACGCCGCAGCGCCTTTCAATGTATAAGCGCATAGCAGCCGTGCGCACGGATGCGGACGCAAACGATGTGCTCGACGAGCTGCGCGACCGCTTCGGCGACCCGCCCGCGTCAATAACGGGTCTGCTTCAGATAGCGCTGCTCAGAAACAGCGCCGTTGCCGCAGGGGTATACGAGATAACGCAGCGAAGCTCCGCCGTGCTGCTTTATATGAGCGCGCCCGATGTGCGCTATGCAACCGAGCTCAACAAAAAATTCAAGGGGCGCGTTATGCTCTCCGCCGCCAAAAAGCCCTATATTGCCGTTAAGCCGGAGGATACCGATGTGCTCGGCACCGTTAAAGCCGCGCTTGAGATTATGATTGCCGTAAGGGAAAAGATAGAGGGCGAAAACGAAGGCGGCGCGCAGGGCGAAAACGCATAAAAACAAAAAAACGGCATAAAAAAACACCTTTTGGGCATAATGCTCTTGAGGTGTTTTTTATGTCTACCGAATCAAGAAGAAAAGAACCGTCAAAAAAGCTTAAAATAGCGTTTTCCGCCGTTTGCCTTTCGATTATCGCCGTGGGCGCGGTCGTGTATTTTTCAACCGCCGGCACAAGCGATGTTGCCGAGCCCACCACGATAGCGGAAACCACCACCGAGGTGCAGCGCGCCGTAACCGTTAAGGAGACCACTACCGCCGCGCCCTCCACCGCCGCGCCTGAAACAACGAAGCCGCAGGCGGAGGATACCTCTATGCGCCAGAGCGAGGAGAACACGCCCTATAAGGGCAGCTACGAATATCCGCTGGGCGAGAGTATGCTCCAGGGCTTTTCGCGCCAGCCGGTCAAGAACGAAACGATGGGCGACTACCGCAGCCACACCGCCGTTGATTTCAGCGGCGAGGCGGGCAGCGCGGTGAACGCCGTGAACGACGGGCTTGTTATGGATGTTTACAACGACCCGCTTTTGGGCCTCACCGTGCAGATAGACCACGGCGGGAAGCTGGTGGCGTACTACTGCGGGATGGACAGCGTTTCCGTTAAAGCCGGCGGCAGGGTGGACCGCGGCCAGCAGATAGGCACGCTCGGCAAGGTGCCGTTTGAGGCAAGCCTTGAGAGCCATTTGCATTTTGAAACGCGCCTGGACGGCGAATATGTAGACCCGCTCAGCGTTATGGGCAAAACGGAATAATCAGGCGAAATGATGCTTCTTAGCGGTCCGCAGGTTGCGGACCCTACGCGTCGTCGAAATTCATACAATTCCGTTCGCAACCGCCGAATGAAAACGGTGTTGTTTCACTAAACATCGCGTAGGGGCTGCGTCGTTGAAATTCATACATTTCCGTTCGCGACCGCCGAATGAAAAATTTGTTGTTTTACTAAACACCGCGTAGGGGCTGCTATCAGCAGCCCGCCAACGAAACGCAAATTCGGCGATTGCTCACTTCAAGTATGAATTTCTCCTCTCCCCAAAAGCCTTACGGCTTTCGGGAGCCCCGATGCGACCGCTAAAAAGCGTTATATCGGTGATTGCTCGCTCTTAGCGGTCCGCAGATTGCGGACCCTACGCGGGGCTGTTGAGGCTTGTGCTTTCGGGGGCCCCGATTGTTCATAGAATTCCGTTCGCAACCGCCGAATGAAAACGGTGTTGTTTCACTAAACATCGCGTAGGGGATGCTATCAGCAGCCCGCCGAAAGTGTGTCATCGCCGAATGAAAATTATGTTGTTTGCGTCCGCGTTTTGCGGGCGCTTTTATTTTATTCTTTTTATCCTTTCGCCGCGCACGAGGAAGGCGCGCTCGGCGGCGTCGATCATCGGCTCGTCGCTTATATTATCCGTGTAAAATTCGTCTATTCTTGCGTTGGGGTAAAGCTGACGGAAGCGGCTCGGCTTGTTCGCGCCGAAATTGAGGTATTCCACCTCAAGGCTCTGCCTGTTTATCACGGAGCTGATGCAGCTTGTGCCGAGACGGCGGCACACCGGCTCCATAACAACATCAAAGGAGGCGGTGATGATAACATCGTCCGCGCGCGGCGAATACCATTTTTTAAGCTTTTTCATATGGCCGCGCCAAAAATCCTCAACAAGCCTTTCGGGCTGTGAAAAGCTGCACAGATATTCGTGCGCGTAGCGGCGCAGCCCCGCCTCCAGCCTTTCAAGCGGCATCCTGCCCAGCTTATAAAGCGCGGCGTAGCGCAGCACGGGGGCGATAAAGCGTATCGTTTTCGGCTCGTACCTCAGGGCAAAAAGATAGAGGTCAAGCACGCTCTCGCCGGAATAAATCGTGTTGTCAAAATCAAGCACGCGCATAGCATCAGCCTTCGGCAAGGGCGCGGGTGTATTTTTCAAGCAGGTCAAAGAAGCGCTCAACTATCTCCTCGTCCTGCTCGTTGCCGCGCACGCACATAGAAAAGGTGAGCGCGCCGCGCATTGTGGTAACGGAGAGCAACGCGTAGGGCTTGTATTTAACGGCGCCGCTCATAAAGCCGCTCACCGGCTCAAGCGAGCCGAGCGCAAGCTTTTTGTGATCCAGCACGCCTATGTTGCTCATCGCCATCAGCGGGTTTGAATAGCCTATTTTAACTATCTCCTCGCTTGCCGCCTGCGGCAGTATCCTGTAGCCGAGCGAAAGCAGCGGCAGCCCGTGCAGGCCTATGAAGCGGTCGCTTTTAAAGCGGTTAACGCTTTCTATCGTGAAGCGCAGCGTTTCAAAAACATCCCTGCCGCGGCGCGGCACGCGGCACTGCATCCACGCCGTGTGGTTGGTAACGCCCGTGTCGGAGCTGTCCTTCAAATGGCGGCGCAGGTCTATCGCGCAGGAGATGGAGATCTCCTCGTTTTCGCCGAAGCCGGCAAGCTCGTAAATGCTGTGGAAATAGGCGGCGGTAAGCATATCGTTTACCGTTGCGCCGTGCGCCTTTCCCGCCTTTTTGAGCCTTTGCAGCAGCTCCGGCTCCAGGGTGCGGCGCGCTATGAACGAGCGGTCGCGTATATTGTCCGGCGTGAGGGGAAAGGCATGACTGTCGCGCGCGTTTATGTTTCTGTAAAGGCTTTTTGCCATATGCTTTTCGGAGGGCGAAAAATCCTCGTAAACGGATTCGTAGGAGCGCGTGCCGGTCTTAAGATCTATCGGGCTTGCCTTGCCGCTTACATAATCGCTGTAATTTTTGCACAGCGCGTTTATGAAATACTTAAGGTCGCCGCCGTCCATACACATATGGTTTTCAACTATCAGCAGCACGCTCTTTTTACCGCAGCGAAGCAGCGCCGCGTTGAGCTGCACCTTTGCGTCCGTAGGGATATGGCGGGTCAGGAACTTATCTATCTCGCCGTCAAGCTCCTCGGGCGCAACCTCCTTAACGGTCAGAATATCGTCCGCCGTGTAGTCGTTCACCTGCCAGTAGGGGCGCACATGGTTGTCAACAAAAGAGGAGTGCAGCACCGGCGCCTTTTCAAAAAAGCATACCAGCACGGTCTTGAGCGCCTCGGCGTCTATCTCGCCCTCGTAGTCAAGCTCAACATGCACCATCCTGTCGTTATAATCGCGAAACAGATAGTGCATCTTGTCCCAAAGCTCCGCATTCAGTCTTCGTTCCAATGCTCAGCCACCTCCCGTGCGATTTTTTTGTTCCTTATAATGAGCGCAGCCGCTATCGCAGCGTCAATCAAAAGCGAGAGCGGTATCATCACCCAGCCGGGCGACCAGGGCAGCAGGCCCGCCGCGCCGCCGATAATGTAGATCATTGCGGTGAAAGCCGGAATATACGCCAGATAATAGATGACGGCAAGCTTTTTGCCCGTTGCGGCAAGATAGATGCTGTCTGCCGCAAAAACGGCGGCAACTCCGGCGATAACGAAGAGCCAGCTGTGCGGAATATGCAGCACAGCCATTGAAAACAGAAACGCAGCCACCGCCGCAAGCATAACGGCAAAAGCAAGCAGCAGCCTTGCAAATATGTGGAAAACGCGGCGCAGAGAGGTTATCTTTTTTACGCCGAGCCCCAAAAGATAGCAGAGCCAGAGCAAAATGCCGTCCACAATGATAACCCAGGTGCTGCCCCAGGAATCCGTGGCAAAGCTCACGGCAAGATACACGATGAGCAGCAGCAGTATGAACACCGCCGAGCCGGCGGCGTTGAAGACGGCGGCGCGCTTTGCTTTTTTCTTTTCCGCCGCCGCGCGCGCATATGCGGCATAGTCGCCGTCAAGGCGCGGATATTCGCTGATGATAAGGTCCTCGCGCACCTTTTTGTCCTTTATTCCGCGCTTTTCGGTAATTTCGTCGCGCTCGCGCATCTCGTCAAGTATTTTGCGCTTAAAGGAAAACAGCACCTTGTCGCCCGGCGAATCCGGCAGGCAGCGCTCTATGTATTCGATATATCTGTCCAACTCATCACCCCTGTGAACCGGCAAAGCCGAAATAAGAATATTTTAATACAATTTAATTATATCACAAATGCGCGGCAAAACACAATTAAAATATTTTACGATTGCTTATTATTGCACAAATATTGCCCGCATAAATATTGCCCAAAAGAATTTTGTTGACAAACGGCGGCTTGAGTGCTATGCTATACATAGAGGCTCTATGTATAGCCGGAGGAATCTTGCGCACACCGTATGTTATATACGAAAAAATATAAACCACAGCGAAAGGAGCGTTGAAATTGAACATAAGCAAGGAGCTGCTCAGCGGAAGCACGCCGATGCTGGTGCTGTCCGTTCTCAAAAACGAGGATATGTACGGCTACGCCGTTATCCGCGAGCTTGAAAGGCGCAGCGAAAATGTGTTTTCGCTTAAGGAGGGCACGCTTTATCCCATCCTGCACGCGCTTGAAAAGGAGCGCCTGGCGGAGAGCTATTGGGTAACTGCGGACGGAAGAAAAAGAAAATATTACCGCATAACACGGAAAGGAGAGAAGCGCCTTGCTGAAAAGGAGCTTGAGTTCAAGCAGTTCAGCGCAGCGGTGGGTAAGGTGCTCAATTACGCCTGATGGATGAACGGGAATTTATTAAGCAGGCAACCTCTCGCATTTACAGCTTAAAGAAAAAGCAGCTTGTGGCAAGCGAGCTGCACGACCATATCGAAAGCCGCGCCGAATGGTACCGCGACGCGGGCTATGACGAGGCTGCCGCGCTGCAAAAGAGCGTGGACGCTATGGGCGACGCCGAGGAGATAGCAAAAACGCTCGGCGAGCTGCACCGCGCGTATAATCCGGCGGCGGATCTGATTTTGCTTGCCGTGTGCGCCGCGTCTCTTGCGGCGGCGTATTTTGCCGAGGAGCGCTTCGTGTTCGGCGACCCCGGCGCAATAACTCTGCTTTTGTGCGGCGTGTTTTTCGGCGCGGCGGTGTTTATGCTCTACGCCGCGTATGCCGCGCATAAAAGGCATATCGTGCCGTCGCTTTTAACGCTTGCGGCGGGCGCGGCGGGCGGAGCATACATATATTTTATCTCGGATGAGCTGAGCCGCCTCGTTGACGGCAGCGCAGGCAGGCTTGCAGAGCTGATTGCGCAAAACGGCGTTTATTATGACGCCGCGCAGGACACGCACAAGCTGATGCTCCTGATTACGGCGGTTTTCGGCTCGGCCGCGCTGTTGTGCTGCGTGTGCCTCGCCGTTCCCGCGCTGCGGCGCGCAACGGTGTCCGGCACAGTGCGCGACGGGGCGTTTTCGGCTGCGCTGACCCGCGTTTTCGCGGCGCTTGCCGTGCTCTCGGTCGCAGCCGCCGCAGGCTTCGGCGCATTGACGGCTTCAAGGATAGAGCTCGTGCAGGGCGATTATAAAGAGGCGTTTGAGCTTGTGGTGAGCCTTGAGCAGCAGTGCCAAACAAAGGAGCAGGCGATAGAATTTCTTAAAAGCTCCGGCAGGGATTTCCATTTCAGAAGCGAGGATAAAGCGGAACCCAACGAGATAACCTCCGCCTACCTCAACGGCGGAATATTCAGCATTTCGGTCTCCTTTCCTGATACGGAGGAGGACGAGGAGGAGGCGCCTCAGCTGTTCGGCGGCGATGACAACTATGTTTATTCCGCGTATCTTTCCGTTTCAAACACGGAATTTGCGCGCTCTTGGAGCTCTCTAACGCTCAGGGGGCTCGTGCCGAGCGAAGAGGAGATAGAGGAGATATATTCGCTCAGGCCGTACGAGATGACCGGCCGCGATTATTACAAGGCGCTGCGGCAGCATCTGCCGATAAGCATAACCGCCGAAAAGCGCGCGCAGATGATGACGGACAGCAGTGTTCGCCTTGTGTTTTTAGACACGCTCGGCGGTATGAACGATATGCATTATTTTGACATCAAAACGGAAACGGACGAGTGCCTTGACATACTTCAGCGGCAAAAAAAGATTGCCGAGCAGCTCAGAAGCACCGATTCCTCAAATCCGCAGGAGATCGCCCGCCTCACGGGAACGGAGCCCGTCTATCCCGATTTTACCGAAGAGGAATATCTGGAAGCTATCCGCCGTTTTATAGACGGCGATAATGCGGTTTGGGATTACGCGCCGGACCTTAAGCAGGAGATTCTGGGAATGTACGACTCCTTTGTTGAATACAGTATGGGCGGCAACTGGTATTTCACGCTTTTCCGCCTGAGCGGCGATGAAAACGATATGGTGCGCTTTGAGTACCGCGAAAAGGATGAGTATTCCCTCGGCGAGCTGCTTAGCGGCGATTACGAGGTGTATTCAACCGTTTCGGTGCTGACGGACAGCGGCTATCAGTTTGTTGCCGATGAAACGGAGCCTTACAAAAAGGTGTATTACGCCGGCGGCGCGTTTGACGCGCACGGTAATTTTTACACCGATGAGATGAAGCTGCGCTATTACGGGGCGGACGGCGAGGTCTATAAGGCTTATTGCGCGGATAAAACGGATGAGGACGGCGAAAAGCGCTACCGCTTTATTGATTCCTCCGGCAGAACCTACGCCTACGAAAGCTGCTATATAGACGCAAACGGCTGCTTCGTTGCGCAGGAAAGCGGCGAAATCGCCGATGACGGCACCCGCCCGTTTGAAGCAAGCTGGAACGAAAAGGGCAAGCTGATAGATTTTGACGATTACGCGCAGTAACGCCGCCCGCAAACGGAGCATAAGCGAGGAAATAGAAATGAAAAAAACTTTCAGCAGGATAATTCTACCTATAATTTTAGTTTGCATAGCGGCTGTTGGGATATTATGCAGATTTTTGTTTTGGACGAATAATCAATATTTTGCAGATCCAATAAAGTGCATAGAGCATCATTACAGCGCAGAAGAATCAAAAATCGAAGCTGTTACATTCAAATATGAAAACGATAAGCAGGGATACTATATATTTCAAACTAAGAAAGGACATTTCTTTGAAGTTTTATTCTCAATACGCAATTATAAAAATAGCAAATATTATAACTTCAAAGAATCATATGCAATCGGAGATATAAACAATTTCAGTGCAACTTGGTACGAAATGGGTGATTTTGAGTATTTCATTGCAAAGGATGAGGAATTTCTCGAAAAATACGGTGAGGACAAAACGCCCACCTATACACAAACAGTAGAATACCGAGTTGACGGCAAAAGCGAAACAAGCGTTGTTTGGCTGATAGATAAAACGGTATAAGCCGTAAAAGCCGATGGTAAGGGTGCATCTGGTTTGGCGACCGGAGTTTTAAAAGACACCGTAGTTTATTTAGTTCAAATGGAAATATTTTGCATTGAGGTGTTGATAAATATGAAATTTGAAATGAAGTATTCAACTCGATTCAAACAGATTTTATATTTTATCGGGGGCTTTTTGTACGCCGCAGGGTTTTCAATTTTGCCTTTTTTATTGCTTTATGTGCTCTCGCATTTTGCGTTTTCAATTTTGTTCGGTGAAGAAATCGGAGCTGATTTAGCAAAAGCTTTTTTTGCTTTGGAAATCTTAGCGCTTGTTATTTTCTATACTAAAAACAGCCGGCACTATGTAAGAATAGATCATCGAGGCGTAAAAATCAGCAATTACAGTTTTCAGCATTACGGATTGAGGCAGCCGTTTAGAATCAATGTAATCATTCCGTTTGATCGCATAGCGGGATGCACCTCATCAATTCCGGTAGACTGCCCTCCGAATTTTAGATACGCACACTATAATGGCAGGGAAATGATCGCACGGCGGCGCAATTTAAAACGAGGCAAAGACATTAACTATATAAGAGAACCAGCCTTGGCAGGCGGCAGATATGATAAAGAATGTGTGCTGCTGGAACTGGACAACAAGCGTATTATCGTTATTCCGATAGACGAATGTGATGAGTTTGTGGAGCTTCTTGACAAATATATGCAGCAATATCGAGAACTTGTGCGGCAAAGAGGAAACGGGAAAAATGATGGCGCATTTTGATTTTTATTTTGCTGATAAAAAAAGCCGGCAAAAAAGCATCTATCAGGCAATGCACTTTATGCTGTTTTATATTGTAAGTTCGGTTGTGATGATTTATATTATTGCACTTTTAGAGCCAGTCGGCGGAGATTACGAGTTCATATATAAACTGTGTATATTTATCGGTGCGCCGCTGATCGGCGCTGTGATATTCGCGTTTTGGTGCGTTAGAATATTTTGCTCCAAAAGCATAGGCGTTAATGTGTATGAAGATAAGTTGGAAATTGTGCGGTACTACCCTTTGGGATACACCTTTAAATTAAAGTTAGTGATTCCGTTTTCAAGCATAGAAAGAATAGAAATCACAACGGTAAACGATGAGATCCTGAAAAAGACGCAGTACCAAATCCATATGATGCCCGAAAGCGAATGTGTTGTTATCGAAACAACAGATAAAGCGGCAGTTTCTTTTTGCACAACAGACAACGCCAAACTTGTTGAAATGGTAAAAGCAAGCCGTTCCCGTTCTTCCGGCGGGGCGTGATCCCCGCCGGATTAAAGGATATTTAACACCCGCCGGAGATTTATAACCGGTATTTAATACCGCTGTTGCCGGTTGATTAAAATCGGCATTGATAAGGGGGGAAAAACAGATGTTTGGTTTATCCAAAGAAGCAGCGGCGTTGCTTGCGGGCTGCGCGGTTTTGATATTAAAGGCGATTTATGCCGCTGTGATTTACAAAAGCAGCTTCGAGCTCGGTAAACTAAAGCAAGGCTTTTTGACGGGCGCTTCTTTAGCTTTTCCGATTATCAGCGGCATAATTTGCGCCGTTAAATGCAAGCAGGGGAAATCGGCGCGGGTAAAGATTCTGATTGCGCTTGTGCTAGCGCTCGGTATTTCGGCAGCGGTTGTCATAACTGTTTCAAACGCGTATGCTGTGAAATATTACGATGCAAACGGCGGCAGCCACGGCTATGCATCGGAGGTGTTTTATAAGGACAGAGAGGGGAATCGGTATACTTTTTCGGAAGATACGGGCTATGACCGGCTTTATATCAACGAAACGGAGGAATCGCTGAACGCAGATCTCTGCTATCTGGACAAAAACGGTTATTTGGTATACGATGAAGATATGTCCGTAACCGCACGGGACGAAGCCTCTTGCGCGGACATAGACGGCGCGGTGTACTATCCTGTAAAATACGCAACATATAATCAGGATGGTTCTGTTAACTATCATTTTAATCCGGAAAATTTCAGCTTTGACCGTTTCGGAAAGGCATACACATATGATAAGGTTCCGTTTTATGATAAAAATTTGAATAAATACGCATATTTCTTTGATTCAGATCAGCAAAAAGGCTTCTATACAAACATCCTGACAGGTGAAAAACTGGAAAATGAATACTGTTTTGTGGATGAAGACGGATATTTGGTTTATGATAAAAATCACGCCTTTACAATGTATGAAAATGATGAGGGCATAAAAACATACACCGATTCCGACGGAAAAACATATTTTTGGGCATCCGGCATACATTGGGATCAAGCCGGAAATATGCTGGATTCAAGCGGAAACATTTTATCCGCATAATATATAAATAATTTTTTATAATTAGATACAGCGGGGGCAATCCCCGCTGTGCTCCGCTTGTTTCTGCAAAATTTGGCAAGTGATTTATTTTATAACACGGCGCGGCGGTGTACCACTCGGATTCGTGTATAATGGCGCACAGTATTTTTACATAACAAACCAGCTCGGCGATGTTGTGGGAATTGCAAACGCGCAGGGCGATCCGATAGCGGCATATTCCTATGACGAATGGGGCAACCCGATCGAAACCGTAACGAGGGACGATACCGAGGAGCAGAACAAGATTGCAGAAATCAACCCCCTGCGCTACCGCGGCTATTACTACGATGCGGAAACAGGGTACTATTATCTGCAATCCAGGTACTACAACCCCGAATGGGGTCGCTTTATCAGCCCCGATAGCTTCGGGTATATTGACAATTCCACCCGCCTCGGTTTCAATGCATATATCTACTGTGCCAATAATCCCATAATGTTTACCGATCCTACGGGTTATAACTATGTTTCAGAATTAGGAAAGCAGATTGCTGAAATTATCAGTGACCTCTTTTTAGTTTTTGATGCGTCATTCATAAGTGATGCCTTCGCTGCACTAACAGCAAATCTTATAAGTTCTGGAAAAGAAGTAATATCCAACTGGAAAAATTGGTACATATCCTTATTAGATGATTTCAAAGAATTTATGGAAACAGCATTCTATAAATTTATTGATTTCTTTGATAAAAACTTTTTTGTGGAATTATTTAGCAAGCCTTTGATTGAAGAATCTATTCCAAAAATCGGAACAAATTTTATAGAAGTATTTTTTACATATGGTAGTAATAAAATCGCTGAAATTTTGACAAATTTATTTAGCGGGCAATTAGAAATTTTTGGAAATGATAATTTTTCAACAGGTTTAATAATAACTTTTGATGATATTGGTATCTATATTGATAAAATCATAGCGAAATTCGGCTCTCTAATTATTGGAATTAGTGCAAAAATACAAATTTCAATAAATAACGTTTTCAACATACCGCCACCAGATCCAAACGCTATTGGCGGAACGTCATTTATATATACGCTGATTTACTTATTAATGATATCAATATATGGCTTAACATCAGTTTGGGCTCCAGCCTAGTAAACAAGGGGGAGAAATTATGCAAACAGTATTAATCAAAAAGAGCACTAAGAAAATTTTTATAGCGATTTTGGCAATATTGATTTTAATAGGTGCAATTTTATGCGGGTTCGTATTAATTTCTATAAACCAATATTTTTCTACTGCTAACGAATGTTTAGAACATCGTTTCAGTAATGAAAAAACACACATAATTTTTGAATATGAAAATGAAGAACAAGGATTTTATATAAGCAAAAGCAAAAATAATGATTTTATAATATCCGTTTTAAAAATCAAAAAAGTTTATAATAAAAAATATTATAAATTCAAGAAGTTTTCTTCAGGCGGTTCTTTATATAGTATTATTGCCGATTGGTCCTCTATGGGTGATTTTGAGTATTTCATTGCAAAGGACGAGGAATTTCTCAAAAAGTACGGACAAGGCAAAACACCTACCTATACACAAACAATAGAATACCAAATTGATGGTAAAAATGAAACAAGTGTGATTTGGTTGATAGATAAAAGTATGTAAACCAGAAAAGTCGGTATCAAGGGAATCTTCCCTTGATACCGATAATATGACAATCTTCGTGCGCAGAAAACCGGAGACGATGTGCTGTTCTTCCAATACGGCGCGGGCGGCGTGCCGCTCGGATTCGTGTATAACGGCGTGCAGTATTTCTACATAACGAACCAACTCGGCGATGTTGTGGGAATCGCAAACGCGCAGGGCGATCCGATAGCGGCATATTCCTATGACGAATGGGGCAACCCGATCGAAACCGTAACGAGGGACGATACCGAGGAGCAGAACAAGATTGCACAGCTCAACCCCCTGCGTTACCGCGGCTATTACTACGACACGGAAACCGGGTATTACTACCTGCAATCCAGGTACTACAACCCCGAATGGGGTCGCTTTATCAGCCCCGACAGCTTCGGGTATATTGACAATTCCACCCGCCTCGGTTTCAACGCATATATCTATTGCGTTAATAATCCGATAATGTACATTGACCCCAACGGTAAAGAGGCAACGAATAACTGGTTTGAAGCTTCCCTAAAAGTATTGTGTTTAGGTATTGAAATAGATACTCTTTTACAAATTTTTGAAAACTTTATTCAAATCGTTGATAATACTTTTGATCTGAATACCTGGTTTATCAATTTAACTGTATCAACAAAGGATTTTTTTGAAAATTTGTTATTGTATTTGACTACTGGCTTAAACTCTCTTTTTAAGGACTTTTGGAATATATTTATTGAAAACTCCGTCGAATTTTCATTTAAAAAATTAATTGATGAGCCATTAGACCTTTTCAGCAAGCTACCAAAGCTTTCTTGGGATGTTCCTGCTATAAAATTTGCTCCTGTAGTTGGCTCTATTTTTTCGATTTTTGATATAATTAACTCTGTTGACGAGTATGGTTGGAATTCGAAGGAAGGAATTATATTAGTAGCTGAAAATGTTCTAAGCATAGTAGCGGAGTTTATACCAGTGATAGGTAGCATCATATCTGCAATTGGTGATTTATCAACAATACTGACTAATATATATTTTAAGTTCGATAAAGGTGAATATATATAATGAAAAACGCAACATATTACCCTTTTGAAGAGTTTGGGTTCGGTTCAAGGCTCATTAACTTCCTTGTTGCCGTATTTTCAAACGGGCTGGCGGCTTTTTACATATGCCTTCCGATACTTGCACTGTTTCTGCTGTTTATAGATGATCTTTTGTTTAAGCTTTTCGGGTTCAGATACGGTTTTTTGATTTGCGCCGCGGTTTTTTTGATTTTGTGGAGCGCGTTCAATTTATGCTATATTTTTTCGAAAAAAGGCGTTTACATAACCAACGACCGCAGGATTATAATAAACAACGGCTTTTTTGCAAATTGCAAATTCTATAATTTCAACAGATTCAAATACAGCTTTGGAGTTTTATATATTAAGAAGGCGGATATAGGCTTCAAAAGCTTTTCTATGAACGCTTGGGAAATCGAAAGATTCATTCCGAACAAAAGCGATTTTGTTATAATAGAACTTGTAAACGGAAGACGCGTTGCATTTGCTCTTGAGGACAATTTCGGATTTGTCGAAGAGATAGAGAAAATAAAAACGCAGGGTCAAATCAATGATTAAACGCCGGCTTAAGCTGCTCGATTAGTAAAATCCTTGGCTTCTCCTGGCGCCACCTGCATCTTAAAGGCTGTTTCTGATTAAGAAGCAGCCTTTATCTTATGTATAAATTTTAATTGGTATCACTGAGCCCACCCTATGTTCACCTGAACAGCAAATGATACATACACGAGGAAAGCGCCCCGTTTTCACGGTAGCGCTGTTCCCTTTGTATAAAACCGGCTTCGGTCAGATCCTGTATAGCCCGCTTGACGGTGCTTTTGGACAGACCTGTCCCTTGGGCTATGGTCTTTAAAGACGGAAAGCAGTAGCCGTTTTTGTCTGCGTATTCATTCAGTACAAGGTATACGGCTACCGCTCTTGACGAAAGTTCGGAATTTAAGATTACGGATAGTCTGCCCATCGTTCACCTCATTTCATGTTGTTCTTTCTCGGCACAGGCAACGCCTTCGGCGCCGGAAGCGCAGCAGGCGCATTCTTTGAAAGCTTTGTTATCTCGGAAATCATCAAAAGTTATTACAACAAAGGAATTGCAGAACCGCCGCTCTATTTTTACCGTGACAAGGAAATGAATGAAATCAATCTTTTAATTGAAGACGGAGGCGTTCTCTATCCTCTTGAAATAAAAAAGCACGCCGATCCGAAAAAAAGCGATATGGATGCTTTTGCTTTGATTGATAAAATCCCAAGTGTTAAGCGAGGTCAGGGAGGCGTTGTTTGCCTTTATGACAAGCTCATAACACTGAAAGGAAATGACAAGGTTATTCCGATTCAATATTTATAACCGAATCACCGCTGCTTGCCCGAACGGCAAATGATACGGAATTAAATAAAGCACGAACGCCGTACAACAGTGCGGTGCTCGTGCTTTTTATCTTGATTGCCAGGAGGCGTTTTTTGAATCAGATGTTCCACTTCATAATGGTTTTGCCGAAGGCGCGGCGGGCGTCCTTTTCAAACGCCGCTTTGATATCCGCTATGGATCGCACATCGTTTACCGAGCTTATGAGGTTGCCGAGGTAATCCGTGATTTCCGGGAAGCGCTCGTAAAGCGAAACGGTTTTTTGAAAATCGGCGGCGCCGCTTCTTGACGAGCCGAACAAACGAAGCCCCTTTTCAAGCACCATTCTGGTGTTTACGGGCACGGGATATTCGCTTACTCCCAAAAGAGAGACCGTGCCCTCGGGGCGGATAAGGTCTATTATCTGCTCTATCGCGCTTTGGCTGCCCGCGCCGCCCACACATTCAAACGCGTGGTCTATTTTTAAGCCCTGCGGTATCTCGTTCGTTTGAAAGGCGCCGTCTGCAAAGGTGAAATCGGCAAGCTTTTCGTAATTTCTGCCGAAGATATAGACGCGGCTTTCGGGAAAAAGCTTTTTTAGCAGCAGCGTTGTGATGTAGCCGAGGTTGCCGTCGCCCCACACGCCTATCTCGTTTCGGCGGCTGTGGGCTATTGAATCAAATCTTGTTATCGCGTGAACGGAAACGGAAACTATCTCCGTAAACGCCGCCACATTCAGGTCCGTGCCCTGCGGCAGGCGCACGAGCCGGCGGGGCGAAAGCTCAACATATTCCTGCAAAAAGCCGTCCGCCGTGGAGCCGCAGAATTTTGACGAGCGCAGATAGTTCTCCGCCGTTACCTCGTCCGTTTCACAGGGGATATTCGGTATCATAACAACCGTGTCGCCCGGCTTGAATGTGCCGGAGCCGTCCCTCACCACGCAGCCGACGCCCTCGTGGATGAGCGCCATCGGCAGCTTTTCGGCAAGCACCTTTGCATCGCGCGTGCCAAGGTAGTAGCGCATATCCGCGTTGCAGATGGAAAGGCGCAGCGGGCGCACAACGGCGTTTTTGCCGAAGAGGTCTATATCCTCAAACGCTATCTCGAACCGGCGCGGGCTGGCAAGGCGGTAAACCGTGTTTATCATTCTTCCTCATCCTCCAGCAGCGCCTTGGCAACGCGCATATCATAGGGGTATGTTATTTTTATGTTGAAGGTCTCGCCGTTTACAAGCGCAACCGGCTCGCCCTTTAAAACGAATATCTTGGCGGCGTCCGTAAGTATCGCCTTTTCCTCATCCGAAAGGGAGAGGTAAAGCTCCTTGAGCTTTGATGCGTTGAAGGACTGCGGCGTCTGCCCCTGGTACATATGCCCGCGGTTGGGGATATTGCTGATAAGCTCGCCGTCCTTTGCCTCAACAATCGTGTCCGTTGCGGGGATCACCGTGTCGCACGCGCCGTATTTTTTGCACGCCTCGATATTGTCGGCAATGATCCTGTGCGTAACGAACGGGCGCACGGAATCGTGGGTTATTATCACGGCGCCGTCAAGCCCGTCCTCGCGCTCTATGATATCCACGGCGTTCATTATCGTTTCGTTTCTCGTCTCCCCGCCGCGGGCAACCGTTATCATATCCCCTGCGGGCGAGAGATATTTTTTAATAAGATCCTTGGTGTGCTCCTCCCACTGAGCGGGGCACAGCACCAGCACCCTGTCTATACCCGGGCAGGCGATGAATTTTTCTATTGTGTAGATGATTATGGGCTTGCCCTTTATGCAAAGGTACTGCTTGGGCTTGTCGCCGCCCATACGCGAGCCTGTGCCGCCCGCAAGTATAACCGCGTAAGTCATATGCTTCTCCTTAAAATTTATTTAAGCGATGAATACATTTCAAAGATATCCTTTTTTGTGAGGGGAACGGGATTTCTTGTCATCAGCATGCTCATGCTCGCCTCGGTCAGGCGGCGCAGCTCCTCCTCGGAGCCGGAGCAGCCTATCTCACAAAGGCGCGTCCTCATTTTGAGGCGGCGCTTTAATTCGTAAACGGCGTTTGCCATATCGTATGCGTCCTTAAAGCCGCACTGGCGCGCAAGCGCCGCCAGCCTGCCGGAGGAGTCCGCCCTTTCGGCGTTGAAGCGGATGAAATAATCAAGCGTAAACGCGCACGCCTCGCCGTGGGGCACGCCGTAGATATTCGTCAGCGGAAAAGAGCAGGCGTGGCTGCCCGTGGTGCGCGGGTGCGAAAAGGCAACGCCCGCCGTGATGCTTGCAGCCGCCATCTTTTCTCTTGCTTCAAGGTTGGACGGCTCGCTGCACGCGCGCTCAAGATATTTGAAAACAAGCTTTGCGCTGTAAACCGCGCAGGCGGAGCAGATGGGCTGGTTCAGCGTGCTCCAGTAGCTCTCAACGGCGTGGCTCAGCACATCAAGCCCCGTGGAGGCGGTCACGCGCGCAGGAACGGAAAGCGTCAGCTCCGGGTCTATCAGCGCGATCTTGGGATACATCGCCGGGTCGTTCATCGGGGCTTTCAGGTTTTTTGCCGTATCCGTAAGCACGGCTATGTTCGTAACCTCGCTTGCCGTGCCGCTCGTTGTGGGCATGGCTATCATCGGTATCGCCTCGCAGGCGCGAACGGGTCTGCCGCCGGTGTGGTATTCCTCTATTTTTGAATCGGCGCGGGCGATGGCGCACGCCGCCTTGCAGCAGTCCATCGGCGAGCCGCCGCCGAGCACAACGGCAAAATCCGCGCGCGTTTTGCGCAAAAGCTCTGCGCAGGCGTTAACATTATCTGTGGTGGGGTTCGGGCGTATATCGCTGAAAACGGCTTTTATCCTGCCGGCGCTGCTCTCAACAAGCTCCCTCGCCGCGCCGCTTTTTTCAAGCGTGGCGGAGCAGACGAGCACGCCGCTCGAGCCGCCTATATCGTCTATGCAGGAGGCAAGCTCCCTCCTTTTGCCGCTGCCGAAGATAAGCCTTACGGGCAGTAGAAATTCCCAGTCCATATAAAAACTCCGTTCAAAGACGGGCGCGCCCGCCGTTTTTTTAATTTTACCACTATTATTTTAATCAATCAAGTTGAAAAATGAATTATTATCAATTATAATAACACCCGTATTTCGCAAAGCGAAAGCTGCCGTGAATCGAACACAATATGGTTTTAAGCGGCTGATTCCCGCGCGTGCCGCGTTAAAATACTCGTTAATCCGAAAGGATTAACTGCGTTTTATGCCTTGCCCGCACAAAAATCAGCCAGCTTAAAACTGCTCGCACCGAAAATAACGGCGGCGCGGATGGATTTTTGCTTTTGAGACCGCAGACGGGCTGACGCCCGACAAGGGCGAAAATGTGAAAAGGCGCCGCGTCGGCGCATTTTCGGCACATCGGGTTCGACTCCCGGCAGCTAAAAGAGAGGGAATTTTTATGAGGCCTTTAAGAAGCAGGTTCGGCTACGGACACACGCTTGCCGCGTGCTGCATCGCATATCTTTCGCAGTCCGTTGCGGCAACCTTTCTGCCGCTGCTCTTCGTTCAGTTCGGCAGGGAATTCAATATGTCCTTAGGGCTGCTCACCGCCCTTATAACGGTTACCTTTTTAACGCAGATATTCGTGGACGCAGCCGCCGCTGCGCTGCTCAAAAAGATAAGCTACCGCCGTATGACCGTTGCCGCCGTGTGCTTTTCACTGTGCGGCTTTGCAGGGCTTTCGTTTCTGCCGGATATTATGCCAACTCCGTTTTCCGGACTGCTCGTCTGCACCGTGCTTTACGCGATAGGCTCCGGTATGATAGAGGTGCTGATATCGCCGATAGTGGATTCCTGCCCAACGGCGAAAAAGGCGGGCTCAATGGCGTTCGTCCACTCCTCCTACTGCGCGGGGTGCGTTATGGTCATCCTGCTTTCAACCGCGTTTTTCTCCGTTTTCGGGGTGGAAAACTGGCGCGTGCTTTCGCTTTGTTTCTGCGTTTTTCCGCTTGCGGCCGCCGCGGCGTTTATGCTTGTGCCGATACGCACGCCGGATGAGGCGGCAAAGCGCGGCTCGGTTAAGGAGATGTTTAAAACGCCGCTTTTCTGGGTGTTTTCCGTTATTATGCTGTGCGCCGGCGCAAGCGAGCTTTCAATGAGCCAGTGGGCCTCCGCCTTTGCCGAGGCGGGGCTCGGCGTTTCAAAAACAATGGGCGATCTGCTCGGCCCGTGCGCGTTCGCCGCGCTGATGTTCATAGGCAGAATCATCTTCGGCAGGGTGAGCGACAGGGTGGATATCGCAAAGATAGTTATCGCCTGCAGCGCGCTCTGCGTTGCCTCGTATCTTGTGGCGGCGTTTTCACCGCAGCCCGTTGTGGCTCTGCTGGGCTGCTGCGTGTGCGGGCTTGCAGTTGCGCCGATGTGGCCGGCAACATTTTCGCTTTGCTCAAAATATATGCCCAATATATCCTCCGCCGTGTTCGCGGCGTTTGCGCTTATGGGCGATCTGGGCTGCACGGGCGGTCCCGCCGCCGTGGGCCTTATTTCGGGCGACAGCACCAATATCTCAAAGGGGCTTTCCGTTGCCGTGGTGTTTCCGGCGCTGCTTGCCGTTTGCCTTATGCCGGTAAGGTTCGGCGCGCGCAAAAAAGGCGGCGCGGCCAAGAGCTGAAAATCTGCACAAAAGCGGCGCTGATTTTTTGTGAAATGCTTTAAATTTATGTGATTTTATAACAAACTTTATTTTTCGTATTGATTATTTCAGCAAATTTTGATATATTTAAAATGTTAAGTTATAATATCGGCAATATCGGCCGGGGCGGCAGGCTTCGGCATATCACAAACTGAAAGCGGTGGTAGTTTGGAAGACCAGAACCTTTTGGCAAAAGAAGAAGCTGAGATAGATAAATTAGCTTACACAAAAAAGCGTTATCTAACTCCAAAGGAAATAGCGGCGTATGTGCTTGTTAACTTCGGACAGAAAAACCTGAGCCAGTTCGTTAACGCCTACAAGGAATTCTTTATGATACAGTTCCTTAAGCTGAATACGACCGCATATGCTTACATAAATCTTTTCGCGTCTATTTACGACGCGGTGGACGACACCATCTCCGGCCTTGTTATAGACCGCACCAGAACGCGCTGGGGCCGTATCCGTCCGTTCTTCATCCTGCCGCTGCCTCTGTGGCTCATCGGCGGCGCGATGATGTTTACCGCGCCGGACATCAGCTCCACCGGCAAGGTGATCTGGTCTGCGATAGCCATCGTTATCTACGGCCTCGGTATGAGCTATTTCGGCGCGTGGGGACTTATGATATACAATATCACCCCCAACCCGGACGAGCGAAACAACCTTATCACAACAAGTAAGTTCTTTGAGCTTTTCGGCACCTGGCTGCCGTCGCTCGTGCCCGTGCTGGTTGAATTTCTGCCGCGCGCAAACTCCAAGATAACCATGGAGGGCGTTTACACCGGCTTTGCGTATTTTATGCTTGTGTTCTCCGCCGTGTTCGCCGTTTGGGGCTTCTTCAATATGCGCGAACGCGTGCCGCTTCAAAGCCGCGAGGAGATGAACGAGACCTCCGTGCTTGAATCAATCAAGCAGATATTCACCAACCGCCCGCTGTTTGCAATAATCTTTGCGGATTTCTTCAACAACTTCAAGGCGGTCGGCGGCTCCTCGGAGCAGTATTTCTGGCTCAACAACACAGGAAACCTTGCAAACCAAACGGTGTGCGGCCTCTTTACCGGCATACCGAACTATCTTATGGTGCCCCTTGCCGCCAAGATGATCAAAAAATTCGGCGCGCGCACCACGGCGATCGTTGCCGGCGTTTTCGGCGGCGTGGCGTACACCGTTACATTCATAATCGGCTACCATCCGTTCGGTCAAACCTTCCAGGACAACTACATTCTGAACCTTATCTGGGTCATCTTCGCGCTCACCATCTGCGGCCTGCCGAACAAGCTTATCCTTGTTGTTGGCCCCGTTCTCTGCGCAGAAACCTTTGATTATATGGAGTGGAAGCACGGCCTGAGGAACGAGGCGCTCGTAACCACCGTTCAGGGCTACTTCACAAAGCTTGCCACCTCTATCACTGGCTGGCTCTCGGGTATGGTGCTCACCTGGATAAACTATGTTCCGCTCACAGACTCTCTCGGCAACGCCGTGCCGCAGACCGACCCCACGGTGCTCAACGGCATCTGGGCGGTGTTCTGCATACTGCCCGCGCTTGCAAGAGGCCTTTACGGACTTTCCTTCATCCTCTATCCCATCCACGGCAACCTGCGCAATCAGATGATCGCAGAGCTTGCGGATATCCGCGCCGAAAGGCTTGAGGAGCAGGAGGCTGCCCGCCAGGCAAAGCTTGAGGGCGAGGGCTCCGACGAGCAGTAATTTTAATAAAGCAACACGCTGAGCCGCCGTTCATCCGAACGGCGGTTTTTTGCCGCGTTTTTGCGGCTGGATTTATAATTTGCTTGCCCGCCGCGCTGCGTTGTGGTATATTATTGGCGGAGAATGATAAAAAGATATGAAGATAAGAGATATTGAATTTAAGGATATTGCCTTTCTTGCCCCTATGGCGGGGGTTACGGACAGGGCGTTTCGCGAGCTTTGCGCATCGTTCGGCGCGGCTTACACCGTTACGGAGATGGTAAGCTCAAAAGGGCTTGTGATGGGAGACAGGAAAAGCGCCTTTCTTCTGCACCGCGCGCCGGGGGTAAGCGGGGCACAGATCTTCGGCGACGAGCCTGAAACGATGGCGCTGGCGGCAGTGAAATGCCTTGAACATTCGCCGGATATAATAGATATAAATATGGGCTGCCCCGCGCCCAAGGTGGCTATGAACGGCGGCGGCGCGAGCCTGATGAAGGATATTGCGCTTGCCGGGCGGATAGTGCGCGCCGTGAGGGACGCCGTTGATATTCCGGTAACCGTAAAGATACGCAAGGGCTGGGACGACGCTCATATAAACGCCGCGGAGCTTGCAAGGGCGCTTGAGGCAAACGGGGCTGACGCGATAGCCGTGCACGGCAGAACGCGGGCGCAGATGTATTCCGGCAGCTGCGATCTTGAAACGATTGCCGCCGTAAAAAGGGCGGTAAGCGTTCCCGTTATCGGAAACGGCGATGTTAAGGACGCGTATTCCGCGGCAAAGATGCTGGAGGAAACGGGGTGCGACGCCGTTATGATAGGGCGCGGCGCAATGGGGAACCCGTGGATATTCAGGCAGATAAACGCCTACATCGGCAGCGGCGCGGTCATCCCGCCGCCCTCGCTTGAGGAGCGGCTGTCCGTTATGCTGCGCCATATAGAAAAAACGGTTTTGTACAAGGGCGAGCGCACGGCTATGCACGAGGCGCGCCGCCACGCAGCATATTACACAAAGGGGCTTCGCGGCGGGGCGGGGCTGCGCAGAAGGATGAGCAGCCTTGAAACGCTTAACGAGCTTAGGAAAATCGCTTTTGATATATTGAGGGAAAATGAAAATGATCTTTAAAAATGTTTGCTTTTACAATGAGCTTTTTGAAAAAGAGGTTGCCGATATAGAGGTTGAAAACGGCGTTATAAAATCAATCGGCGTTTTGCAGGGCGAGGGGCGCGATATGAGCGGAATGCTTGCGCTGCCCGGCTTTGTGGATATCCACATCCACGGCGCGGCTGGGGGCGACTGCTCGGACGCGAGCAGCGAGAGCCTTGACAAGATCAGCGCCTGCCTTGCAAAGCGCGGCGTAACATCGTTTTGCGCCACCACGATGACGCTCGGCAGCGAAACGCTTGAGAAGATCGTTAAAACGGTGCGCTCATATAAGGGGCGCGAAAGCGGCGCAAAGATCGCCGGCATCAACCTTGAGGGCCCTTTTATTGCAATGAGCAAAAAGGGCGCGCAGAACCCCGCGTTCGTGCGCCCCGGCACGGCGGAGGAGTTTGACGCGCTCTATGAGGCGTCCGGCGGGCTTGTCAAGCTGATAACGATTGCGCCGGAGGCTTTTGACAGCGATGAATTTATAAGGCACGCAAGCAAAAAATGCTCCGTTTCGCTCGGGCACACGGCGGCGAACGCCGCTCAGGCGCAGCGAGCCTTTGACCTGGGCGCGCGCCACGCCACGCATCTTTACAACGCGATGACCCCGATGACCCACCGCGAGGCGGGCGTTGCCGGCACTGCGCTTGACAATGAACAGGTCTTTTGCGAGATAATCTGTGACGGCGGCCATGTTTGCCCGGCGGTGCTTAGAAACACCTTCAGGATGCTGGGCGAGGACAGGGCGTGCGTGATATCGGATTCGATGCGCGCGGCAGGCCTCGGCGAGGGCGAATACGAGCTTGGCGGGCAGAGCGTGTTCGTGCGTCCCGGCGGAAGGTACGCCGTGCTGGAGGACGGCACAATCGCCGCCTCGATAAGCAATGTTTTTGATGAATTCAAAAATCTGCTTTCGTTCGGCGTGGATTTCAGGGCGGCGCTCAAAAGCTGCACAATAAATCCCGCCCGCGCGATAGGCGCCGAGGGCGAGATAGGCTCGATAGCGCCCGGCAAGGCGGCGGATATAGTGTTTACAGGCGAGGGGCTTGATATAAGGGAAGTATATATAAATGGAAAACGAATATAGGCAGCTCAATGTTGCGCTCATTGAGCCGGAGATCCCGCAGAACACGGGCAATATTGCGCGCACCTGCGCCGCAACGGGCGCAAGGCTTCATCTTGTGGGGCCTATGGGCTTTGAGATAACGGAAAGGCGCGTGCGCCGCGCCGGACTTGATTATTGGGATAAGCTGGATATTACATATTACGGCAGCACGGCGGAATTTTTTGAAAAAAACAAGGGCGCACCGTTTTATTATTTTTCCACAAAGGCGCGCCGCGCGCACAGCGATACGGAATATGAAAACGGCGCGTTCCTCGTTTTCGGCAAGGAAACGAAAGGGCTGCCGGAGGAGCTTTTGAAGGCGAATCCCGATTCCTGCGTGCGCATACCGATGCGCGGCGAGATACGCAGCCTGAACCTTTCAAACAGCGTTGCCGTGGGCGTTTTCGAGGCGCTGCGGCAGTGGGGCTACCCGCGGCTGAGCAGCGAGGGACGGCTGCACGAGCTTTCGTGGGACGATTGATTTTGATAACGACCCCTCAGCCTGCTTCACTGAAAACTCCCCTGATGCAGGGGAGTTTTTTGTTTGCAAAAATGTAAAAACATTCAATAATAAATGCAGGCG
This sequence comes from uncultured Eubacterium sp., assembly GCA_944380545.1. Taxonomy (GTDB): domain Bacteria; phylum Bacillota; class Clostridia; order Oscillospirales; family Acutalibacteraceae; genus Eubacterium_R. Next base: position 130,359 of record CALWHV010000001.1, read on the forward strand.
GTGCAGCCGAAGCCGCACCGCCTGCAAACCGGCATTTCTGCCGAAGAGAGGGTGATTTTATTTTTTCAGGTATCTGTTTACTTCCCACTGAGATACCTGGGTCCTGTACTCATCCCATTCGTTTTTCTTGCCCTCGATATAGGCGTTGAACACATGCTCGCCCACGGTGTCTTTAACAAACGGGTCTTTTTCCGCCTCGTAAACGGCTTCTATAAGGCTGCCGGGCAGGCAGTCTATGCCGTTACTCCTGAGCTCCTCGGTGCTGAGGTCAAATACATTATAATCCACGGGAGCCGGCGGGTCAAGCTTATTTTTAATTCCGTCCAGACCGGCGGCAAGGCAGAGCGCCATTTCAAGATAGGGATTGCAGGTGGGGTCGGGGCAGCGCAGCTCAACGCGCGTTCCCTTGCCCCTTGCGGCGGGTATTCTGATAAGCACGGAGCGGTTGGAGGACGACCAGGTGAGATAGCACGGCGCCTCGTAGCCGGGCACGAGCCTTTTGTATGAATTGACCGTGGGGTTTGAGAAAACGGCTATGCCCTTGACATGCTTCATTATGCCTGCGATGAAATGATAAGCCGTGCTTGAGAGCTGGCGCTCGTCGCTTTCGTCATAAAAGGCGTTGGAGCCGTCCTTAAGATTAAAGAGGCTCATATTCGTGTGCATTCCGGAGCCGTTTATGCCGAAGATGGGCTTTGGCATAAATGTGGCGTGCAGGCCGTGCTTTGCGGCGTAGGTCTTAACAACATGCTTGAAGGTCATAACCCTGTCAGCCGTTATCATAACATCGTCAAACCTGAAATCAATCTCGTGCTGGGATTCCGCAACCTCGTGGTGCGACGCCTCAATCTCGTAGCCCATATCCTCAAGCGCAAGGCAGATATCGCGGCGGCAGTTTTCGCCCGCGTCGTTCGGGTTCAGATCAAAATATCCGCCCGTGTCCGTAAGCTGGGTGGTTGCCTTGCCGTTTTCATCGCGCTTAAAGAGGAAGAATTCAAGCTCAGGCCCTACATTGAAGCCGAAGCCCATATCCGCGGCCTCTTTTATAACGCTTGCAAGCACATTTTTCGGGTCGCCCATAAACGGGGTCTTGTTGTCCGCCTTATATACGGAGCAGATGAGCCTGCCCGTGGTCTTGTTGCCGAAGGTGCGCCATGGGAATATCGCCCAGGAATCAAGGTCGGGGTGCAGGTACATATCGGATTCGTCTATCCTGACATAGCCGTCAATGGAAGAGCCGTCAAACATACATTCGTTGTTCAGCGCCTTTTCAAGCTGCGTTACCGTGATGGCAACATTCTTCATAAGCCCGAACACATCGGTGAACTGAAGCCGCACGAATTCCACATTTTTTTCCTTGGCATCCCTGAGGATATCCTCTTTGGTGAGTTTGCTCATACTGTTTCCTCCTGAAAGAAAATAAATTAAGGCGCTCCGAATCGGTCGGAACGCCTTTGTTCTTACAGGTAAATTATATTCGCCGCGGCGGCAAAAGTCAACCTGATTTTTACAATTTTGTTTGAAATGCGTTTTTTTACAAAACAACGCGCCTGTTCATTGTGCATTATCCACAAGCGCGTCAGTCCAAAAACTCCTCCGGCACTATCTCCTCGGCGTACTGCGTGAAGTATTCGGGGGTGGCGCCGTCCTGCTTATGTGAGGAGGCAAGCTCGCTTGTGTAATCGCTGAGCTTGTATACGGCAAAATCGTAGTCTGAGCCGCTGCCGGAATACCAGCACACAACGGGGGTGAGCGAGGCGGCGGTTACGGATATCTCCTCGCCGCGCTTTTCAACGGTTATCCTTGCCATACCGCCGCAAAGCTGGTTAAGGCTGGTCTGGTGAGAGATGAAATTGCCCAGCGAATAATAAACGAGCATCTTCTTTCCCGTGGCTTCGTTCGTTACCCACTCAACGCTTTGCAGCACATGCGGGTGCGTGCCTATAACTATGTCTACGCCCAGGTCGGAGAAAAGCTTAACATATTCGCGCTGGTAATCGGAAACGGAGGTGCTGTTTTCCGTGCCCCAGTGCGGGAACACCATCACCACATCGGCGTTCTGCCTTGCGGCCGTAACATCGGCGGTTATCTTTTCCTCGTCCATCATATTGACGCACCAGGGCGCGCTTTCGGGGATCGGTATGCCGTTCGTGCCGTAGGTGTAGTTGAGCAGGGCGAAGCGTATGCCGTTTTTCTCATAATATACAACGGAGTTGTAGTCCTCCTCGCTGATATTGGTGCCGATATGCACCACCTCGGGGTGCTGCGCAAAATACGCACATTCCTGCTCTATGCCGGAAAAGCCCTTATCGAGCGAATGGTTCGTGGCGCAGGTGAATATGTCAAAGCCGGCGTCAATGGCGGCGTCGCCTATCTCCCACGGCGAATTGAAGGTGGGCCAGCCCGTGTATTCAAATTCGCTGCCGCCCAAAATGGTCTCCTGGTTTATAACGGCAATGTCCGCGGCGGAGATATCGCTTTTGATATGCTCGTAAAACGAGGTGTAATCAAGGCTGCCGTCCTCCCGCTCGCCGGCGCTTATCAGCGTGTTGTGAATCAGATTATCGCCCACGGCAACTATATTCACCTTGGATGCGGCGTTTGTCTGCGGCGCCGCGGTGGTGTTTTCGGTAACGGGCGCGGTGGGCATTTCGCTGTCCGCATTTTTAGTTATGTGGCCGGCAACGGCAAAGCCGCACACCGCCACAACGGCAAGTATAACGGGTATCAGCACGCCCGCCAGTCTCTTTTTTCCGGAATTATCCATCTTATCTGCCCCCTGTTGCGCAAATCGCGCGTTTTTGCAGCTTTGCTTGATTGTATCATAAAAAATCCATTATGGCAAGCCGTTGCGGTGCCGGCGTATTAAAATAATAAAAAATAATACTTTACTTTTAGCGCGGCGTGTGCTATAATTCATTAGCCGATTACGAATCACACGGTTGCGGGCGCAGGCGCGTAACGCGAGTTCACCATCCCGCATCTGAGTTTTGCGCTTATCGGCGAATAATATAAAGAGGTGAAGTTAAATGACACAGGCAGAAAAGCAGGCCATCATCAAGGAGTACGCCACCCACGAGGGCGATACTGGCTCTCCCGAGGTACAGATCGCCGTTCTTACCACCAGGATAAATGAGCTCACCGCTCATCTAAAGGTGCACAAAAAGGACAATCATTCACGCCGCGGGCTTCTTAAAATGGTAGGTCACAGAAGAAACCTTCTTGCTTATCTTTACAAGAGCGATATCACAAGATACCGTGCGCTTGTTGCAAAGCTCGGCATTCGTGACACGCTTGACAGGTAAGTCAAAAATCGCAGGCGGCATCTTGTGTGCCGTCTGCATTTTATCTTTAAAATCCGTTTAAAGGCGGAAAAACCGACCGTAAGGGGGCAGGGAATAGTAGTAAATTGAGGGCACAAAAGTGCTTGCGCCTTGAATTTATTACTATTACGCCTCCTTTGGAATATATTAAAAAAGCGAGGTAAAAAGATGTTTTTCAAGAACTACAAAAAGTGGGAGACGGAATTTGCCGGACGCAAATTCACCCTGGAGACCGGCAAAATGGCAGGCCTTGCCAACGCCGCCTTCTTCGCCACTTACGGCGAGACCCAGGTGCTTTGCACCGCCACCGCCTCCGCAAAGCCCAGAGAGGGCATAGATTTCTTCCCGCTCTCGGTTGATTTTGAGGAAAAGATGTATTCCGTGGGCAAGATCCCCGGCTCCTTCCTGCGCCGCGAGGGCAGGGCGAGCGAAAAGGCGATTCTTGCCGCAAGGTGCATCGACCGCCCGATCCGTCCGCTCTTCCCGAAGGATCTGAGGAACGACTGCTCCGTCGTTGCCACGGTTATGAGCGTTGACCCCGACTGCTCGCCGGAGATCACCGCCGCCGTAGGCATCTCCGCCGCCATCGCCGTTTCCGATATCCCGTGGGACGGCCCCATATCCTCCGTCAATGTAGGGCTTGTGGACGGCGAGATCGTGCTCAACCCCACTCTTGAGCAGAGGGAAAAGAGCGATCTTACGCTGACCGTAGCCTCCACCGCTGATCTTGTTGCTATGATAGAGGCGGGCGGCAACGAGATACCGGACGATCTTATGTTCGACTGCATTATGGCGGGCCACGAGGAAAACAAAAAGATGGTTAAATTCATCCAGGGCATCGTGGATGAAATAGGCAAGCCCAAGTTTGCTTACGAATCCTCCGATCCCGACCCCGATGTGCTTGCCGAGATAGAGGAATTCTGCATAGAGGATGTTAAAAAGGCGCTTGATACGGACGATAAGCTTGTTCGCGACGAGGCGCTGCTGCCCATCTACGCCGCCGTTCACGAGAAGTTTGACGAAAGGTTCGAGGGCGAGGAGAGCAAGATAGACGAGATTATGTATCTTGTTCAAAAGCATGTTGTTCGCGCGTGGCTCAAGGACGAGCATAAGCGTGTTGACGGCAGGGGAATAGACGATATCCGCCCGCTCAACGCCGAGGTCGATCTGCTTGACAGGGCGCACGGCTCCGGTATGTTCACCAGAGGTCAGACCCAGGTGCTTTCCGTAACCACTCTCGGCCCGATGAGCGACTGCCAGCTGCTTGACGGCATAGACGAGCAGAAGGAAAAGAGATATATCCACCACTATAATTTCCCGTCCTTCAGCGTCGGCGAAACAAGACCCTCAAGAGGCCCCGGCAGACGCGAGATCGGTCACGGCGCGCTTGCCGAAAAGGCGCTGCTGCCCGTTCTGCCCAGCGTTGACGAGTTCCCGTACTGCATCCGCGTGGTATCCGAGGTGCTTTCCTCAAATGGCTCCACCTCTCAGGCGTCCGTATGCGGTTCAACGCTTTCGCTTATGGCTGCGGGCGTGCCCATCAAGGCTCCCGTTGCCGGCATCAGCTGCGGCCTTATCACCGGCGAGCAGGGCGTTTACGGCGACTTTATGACGATGGTTGATATCCAGGGGCTTGAGGATTTCTACGGCGATATGGACTTTAAGGTTGCCGGCACAAAGAACGGCATCACCGCCATTCAGATGGACCTCAAGGTTCACGGCCTCACGCCGGATATCATCAAAGAGGCGTTTGCCAAGACCCATAAGGCAAGGAATTATATACTTGACGAGATTATGGCTCCCGTCATCAGCGAGCCGCGCAAGGAGCTTTCAAAGTACGCGCCCAAGATGGTAACGCTTTCCATAGACCCCGACAAGATCGGAGATGTTATCGGCAAGGGCGGCAAGGTCATCCAGGAGATCCAGAGCGACTTTGATGTTAAGGTTGATATTGAAGAGGACGGCCGAGTATTCATCAGCGGCATAGACATTGAAAAGTGCAACGGCGCCGCCGATGTTGTAAGGCTCATCGCGTCAGACCCGGAGGTGGGCGCGTTCTACAACGGCGTTGTAACAAGGCTTATGAGCTTCGGCGCGTTTGTTGAGATCGCTCCCGGCAAGGAGGGTCTTGTGCACATCTCCCGTCTTGATGTTAAGCGCGTAGACAGGGTTGAGGATGTTGTTAAGGTAGGCGACGCGGTAGTCGTTAAGTGCATAGAGATAGACGACCAGGGCAGGATAAACCTCTCCAGGCGCGACGCTCTTATCGAGCTTGACGGTATGAAGCCCGAAAACGATATTGACGACAGACCCCAAAGGCCGCGCAGGGGCGATAATCACCGCCGTCCGCGCAGGGACTGAGAAAACAGATCAAAACCTCTTTAAAGAGGCGTGGATTTTTCTGAGCAACGCTCATTTTCGCCACACGGTTTTGCGCCGTGTGGCTTTTTTTCGGAGGAGCTATGGACCAGACTTTTATGAAGGAACGCAGGATAGTGCCGCTGATAATCACAATGGCGCTGCCTATGACCGTTTCTATGCTCACTAATTCGCTGTATAATATAGTGGACAGCTATTTTATCGCAAAAATAAGCGAGGACGCGATGACCGCGCTCTCGCTCGTGTATCCCGTTCAGAATCTGATAACCGCCGTAACGGTGGGCTTCGGGATAGGCGTAAACGCCGTTATGGCGTTTTACCTGGGCGCGGGCAGGCAGCGCGCCGCGGACACCGCCGCAAGCTCCGGTATGATATTCAATATCCTGCACGGCGCTCTGCTTACTCTGTGCATTTTCATAATGCCGCCGTTTTTAAAAATGTTCACATCGGATCAAGCGGTGCTTGATTACGGGATAAGATATTCCAATATCGTTTTCCTTTTCTGCATCCCCACGGCGGCGGGCATCAGCTTTGAAAAGATATTCCAGGCGCAGGGCAGGATGACGGTATCTATGGCGGCTATGCTTGCCGGCTGCGTTTGCAACATAATCCTTGACCCCGTGCTGATCTTCGGCTGGTGGATATTCCCTAAGCTCGGCATAGAGGGAGCGGCGCTTGCAACGGGGATAGGGCAGGTGCTGACGCTTGTTATATATGTTGCCGTTTATCTTAAAAGGAGCGGCGGGCTCAAGCTGCGGCTTAGGGGGCTGGAGGATTTTTCGGCGATTACGAGGCGCATCTATTCAATAGGCGTGCCCGCTGCGCTCAACCTTGCGCTGCCGAGCCTTATGATTTCCGTGCTCAATTCCATACTTGCGGCGTTTTCGCAGGTGTTCGTGCTGGTGCTGGGCGCGTACTACAAGCTGCAGACCTTTCTTTATCTCACGGCAAACGGCATAGTTCAGGGTATGCGGCCGGTTATGAGCTATAATTTCGGGGCGGGCGAGTACCGCCGCGTAAGGGGCATCTTCCGCGTGAGCCTGCTGTTCATCCTGGGCGTAATGGCGCTCGGCGTTGCGCTCTGCCTTGCCCTGCCGCAGCGGCTAATCGGGCTGTTCAGCTCCTCCGCCGAGGCGATTGAGGCGGGCGAAACCGCGCTTCGCATAATCGCGATAGGCTTTTTGCCGTCCGCCGTGAGCGTAACAGCCTCCGGCTCGCTGGAGGCGCTCGGAAAGGGAGGGCGCTCGCTTATGATATCTGCGGCGCGCTACGCCGTTGTTATCCTGCCGGCGGCATATCTCTTGAGCCGCAGCCTCGGCGCAAACGGCGTGTGGCACGCGTTTTGGATAACGGAGGCTGTCGCCGCGGTATTTTCCGCCGCGCTTTTCGCCCTTGTTTCCAAAAAGGAGCTGCGGCATAAAAGCTGAACCGGCTTTGATTTCATAAACAAAAAATTACCAGAAAAAAGCTGCTTCATTTGAGCATACCCGGCAATTATATGTGCAAAATATTACAGATAAAAAGTGCTAAGGGAATGAGGAAAATGAAAGCAACAGGAATAGTCAGGCGTATAGACGACCTGGGCAGAATAGTTATACCGAAGGAGATACGCCGCTCCTTTCGCATACGCGAGGGCGACCCGCTGGAGATTTTTACGGACGCGGAGGGCGAGGTTATCTTCAAAAAATATTCGCCGATAGGCGAGCTTTCCAATTTTGCGAATCAATATGCCGAGGTGCTGCATAAAAGCGGCGGGCTTCCGGTAGCCATCGTGGATAACGACCATGTTATAGCCGCCTCTGGTCTCAGCAAGCGCGAGGTGCTTGAGCGGCGCGTAACGAAGAATCTGGAGGAGCTTATGGAAAACCGCGCCGTGCATATCACAACGGGCAGCGTGCCTCCGATGAACGCGATAGAGGGCTTTGACCGCAAGGCGAATGTGGTGTATCCCATAATCTACGGCGGCGATGTTTCCGGCGCGGTCGCGCTTATGCAGGGCGAGGAGAGCCATTTGCCCACCGAGGCGGAGATAAAGCTGGTGCAGGTTGCCGCCGCCTTTTTGGGCAAGCAGATGGAATAGCTTTTATTCCGGAAAAGAAATATATTACAGACGGCGCATTGTGTAAATTACACACATAAAGCGCCGTTTTTTTGTTGATTTGCCGAATTGATAGCGCGGCGGATTTCATTTATAATATATGTATATATCTGCAATTTTTTGTATTGACGGACGGGAGTGACACGGATGAAGAAAACAGCCCTCGGCAGCCCGCAGCTGCTGTCGCTTTTCGCGCTCGGCGCGGTGTTTTTGTGCTACGCCGCCGAAAAGGCGCTCAAGCGGCTTTTTGTGTGGAGCGAAACCTCCGCGCTTTTGCAGGCGCTTTTGTTTACGCTGGCGCTTGCCGCGGTGTTTTTTGCGCTGATGAAGGCAAAGGAGCCGTATCTTGGCTTTATTGCCGGCATTTTTGCGTTCAAGATAATGCCGCCGGAGATAGAGATGCTGTCTTATTATAATATGGACGCCGCCTGCGTCTATTACATAGTGCGCTATGCGGCGCTTGCGCTTTTTGCATATCAGATATACAAGCTTTATCTTTCGCAAAACAAAAAGCCGAATCATATCCGCGCGCTGCCGGTTTTTGCCCTGCTTGCCGTTGTGCCGTTCATAACGCATTTTTCCGGCGCGCTGGAGGAGTACGCCTATATGAAGACCGGCAGTATGATGCTGCCGTACGCGCTGGACGCCGGCTCCTACATCGCCGCTTACGCCGTGCTGGGTGCGCTTTGCTTTGCTTACAGGGGCAAAAACGCTGCGCTCATCTGCGATTTTTCCGTTTTGGCGTTTCTGCTGAGCGCGGCAAGAAAGCTCTGCTCCGTGCTGATAATAACAAACGCCGGAATGCACCTGAGCAAATCATATATCTGCTGGATCGCGATATACGCCGCACTTTTGATAATATTTGTTGTTATAAGAAAAAAGACCGCCGACGGTGCGCTCATCCTCGCCGGCGCGGCGCCCGGCGAATAAAGCTTAAAGAAGAGCAAATGAAAAGAGCCGCCGTAACCGGCGGCCCTTTCCATTTAAGGGGTAAAAATTTATGTGAAGCAAAAAATTGCTTGCAGGCTTTTGGGAGCGTAAAACGCTCTTATATCAACGGGAGCGGCTTGTTTCGGCGCGCTCGAAATGAGCGTCCGTCACGGCGCGAAGGGAGTTTTTAAGAAGCGGACCTTTGATAAGGAAGAACGCCAGATCGCGGCTCATCCCCTCGTAATCCACATTAAGTATGCGGGCGCTCAGGTGCTTGTTGAAGAAGTTTACGAGCGGGCCCATACAAAACGCGGTTATGACCGTGCCGATCCCGATATTTTTTATCTGCGATATATCGCCGCTGAGCAGCGCGGCAAAGCCGCCGCTTGCTCCAAGCCCTATCAGCACCACGCCGATGTCCGTGAACACGCGCGTCCACTTCATAGGAACGCCGCTTGCCTGGGTTATCATAAACGCCAGAGTGTCGTAAGGGCCTACGCCCACATTTGCGGTGAAGAAAAGGCTGCTTGCAAAGCACATAAGCACTATTCCCGCGGCAAGCAGAGCCAGCCTTTGGTAAAGCGAGCCGCCGACGAGACCGGCGAAAAGCCCTTCAAAAAATTCGCAGGTGTAGCCCACCAGCACCATATTGAAAACGGTGCCCACGCCCACAAGGCCGCGGTGCGCGAATATCACAACAAATATGAGTATCGCAATATTCATTATAAGCTGAAATGTGCCGAAGCCGACGCCGAGCGCGCCGCTGAGGCTCATATTCATTGATGTGTACGGATCCACGCCGAATCCGGAGAGCGAGAAAAGCGAAATCGCAAAGCCCATAACAAGAACGCTCAAAACGGAAAGCACGGTGCGCTTGATCATATTGTGCTGAACAAACATATCCTTGATATATCCGAATGCTTCTTTTTTGAAACCGCTCATTCTGAAGACCTCGCGTTTTTTCCTTTCTTGTGCTACATTATAGCCGTGTTTTTCAAAAAATCAACCCCTATGCCGCAAGTTTTCCGTATTGAATATATTGCACAATAAAAGCAGTATATTATTGTGCAATATGCACAAAGGCTCCGCTCTGAAAAAGAGCGGAGCCTGCGTTTTATTTTGCGGTTGGTATTGTGCTTTATATTGCGCTTTTTACTGCGCCTGCCTAGCCTCTGCCTTTGCGTCCTCCTCTGCGGCGCGCTGCTTAAGGTCCTCAATCATCTGCTGCTGCTTTTTCTCGGTCATATCGTAAAAAGCAAGCGGCAAAACCGTAAGCAGGCTGGAGGCAACGGTGGTGATTATTATAACATTGAATATCGGCGTTCTGATGGATGCGTCGTAAAGCACCGAATAATCCGTGCCGAGGCCGTAGTGCCTGTAAAAATAGGGCAGAATGAACGCGCTGAGCATCGTTGCCGCGGTGGTGAGCATGCCGCCGAACTGCGTTATGAAGCCCTCAAGGCGTTTGCCTGTTTTCCACTGCTGGTAATCAAATATATCGGCGGTGGCCGCCTGGGTCATAACATAATCGCCGCCCATAGCCATCGTGGCAAGATAGAGGAAAACGAGAAACGCCACGGGGCTTTTTGATGTGAACATCATCAGCAGGGAGAATACCGCGCGCAGCACATTAAATGCGATAAGGCAGTTTCGCTTGCCGAATTTTTTTGCAAGCACGGGGGCAAGCAGCATCCCCGGAACGGACGCCGTGCCCATAATCGTGTTCATAATGCCCAGCAGCGCGTTGTTGTCAAGCGCGTAAAGGCAGTACCAGGAAAGGATGCTTGTAACGCCGCCCTTCATACAGCCGAGGATCTGGTAAAGATAGATGAGCCAGAAATATTTGTTGCTTCTTATCTCTTTTATGCCGTCCGCAAATTTTACCTTGGCAACATACGCCTTGGGCACGATTATTTTTTCCTCTGTGTCCTTAAAGGTCCAGATGCTAAGCGCGATGCCGAAAACGGAGAAAACGGGGAACATCACGCGGTAAACGCCGAAGCCGGTCATACCGCCGTCAAACGCGGTGGCGATTATGGGCAGTATAAGATTTACTATGCTCGGCCCTAAATTGTAAATGAACGCGCTTATGGAGAGCAGGCCCGTGCGCTCGGAGCTGTTGGGCGTCAGCACCTGCGCCAGGCTTGAATACGCCAGCGAATAGGTGGACTGAAACAGCATCGTAACCGCGTAGATAAGGCACAGCAGCACGCATTTGAGCGTGTAGTTCGCAGAGGGCGGGATGAACGCCATTGCGCATATAAGAGCCGCCGCCGGTATGCCGGTAAACAGCAGATATGGGCGGAACTTGCCGAAGCGCGTGTTGGTGTTGTCTATCAGCATGCTGATGAACGGGGATTTCACCAGGTTCAGTATGCTGACTATCGTGCTCATCCACACAAGATGAACGGGGTCTATCCCGTATGCGGAGCCGAGCAGCAGGCAGTTTGCGTTCAGCGCAACATAGCCGAAGATGGAATTTATCGTGTTTACGCCTATTCCGCCGAAGCTGTACGCGGCAAATTCCCTGTATGATATATATTTTCCCTCGGCGGGCGCTTTCCAGTGATCCCTGATGTCCAGCACCGCGTTTTTTATCACCGCGGCGGATATTTTCTTTGCCATTATTATTCCTCCGCGAAGATCCTTCCGTACTGCGGGTCAAAGGCAAGGAAATGCTCCGTGCCGTCAAGCTCGTATCTAACCTCAAGGCGGTCCCTGTCCGTATATCCGGCGCTTATGATGCGCGCCTTTTTGCCGGAGAATATCTCCTTTAGCAGCTGCATCTGGCGCTCGGAATATTCCGATATATTGTCTGACATAAACATCAGCGAGCCGAACAGGGAGTTCACCTTTGCAAGCAGGCGGCGCTGCTCGAAGCTCATATTCATATTGCTCTCCCTCAGGAAGAAAACATCGGGGTCGTTCAGGAACGCGCGCCCGTCAAGATGGCGGCGGAAAACGGAGTTGTTAACGCCGTGCGGGGTGGAAACATCCTCTCTTGTGGTGAAGCGGCGCGGCTTCCAGGTGTTTGTAACATCCGCGCCTATGCGGCAGTAATCCACCTTGCCGAACGCCGGCATAAGCGGCACGCCGCAGCCGAGTATCAGCTTGCTGCCGCAGCACTCGCGCAGGAAATCCATAGCCTCGCACATAATCTCGCCGCGGGTTCGCCCGTGTATCGGCAGCACGGCGGCGGCGTAGAGGAAGTCGAGCTTAACAAGGTCAAAGCCCCAGTCGTTGAGCACCGTGTCAAAAACGCCGCGTATATATTCGCGCGCGTCGGGGTTGTATATGTCAAGCGCGCAGAAGGTGCCCCAGTTCGGTCCGGTTATGAAGGGCGCGCCCTTTTTGTCGCGCACTATCCAGTCGGGGTGCTCCTTGAAAACGCGGCTGCCCTTTACCGCGGCAAACGGCGCAAGCCACAGCCCCGCCTTCATTCCGGCGTTGTGTATCGCGTCGGCAGCCGCCTTCATACCGCCGGGGAATTTCTTTTCATCCGTGATAAGCCAGTCGCCCGTGGCGGCCTGATAGCCGTCGTCGATCTGAAAGAAATCCGCCTTTATGCCGCTTTCCTTAAGCGATTTAAGGTCGCGCATAACGATGTCCTGCGTAACATTTGAATAGTAATTATACCAGGTGGTGTAGCCGCAGGCGCGCTCGGCCTTGGGCGCCGGGACGCCGAGCAGCTTGAAATAGCCGTCAAAAACGGCGTCGTACTCGCCGGCGATAACGGCAAAGCGCATAACCTCGCTTCTGCCGGAAAATTCTTTGCCCTCAAGGTCCTTTTCTATGGTGATGCAGCCGCGGCGCGTATCAAAGGTGATTATCGTGTAGCCCGTGCGCTCGCTCAGCGAGGCGAAAAGCTCCACGCGCTCGCCGTTTCGCACATAGCCGTAAGAAAAGCCGTAAAACACGCCGCTTTTGCGCGGATATTTATGAAAGGTGCCGTCGCCGGAGCGGTTCAGCCCCGTAAAGGCAAACGCGCGCGAATTTATCGCCGTTTCAAGAACGGCGGAAAGCTCGCTCATTCTTTCCCGCGGCATATATTCGCGCGAATCGGTCCAGCTTTGAAAGCCGTTGACATAGATTCGGCAGTCGTCTGAAAATTTGTACGGCAGCGTAACCTCAAGACGCTTCACCGTAACCGGCTTTTGCGCCTCAAGCTCCAGCACCGCGGCGCCGTTTTCGCTGCCCATATGAAGCCGGCAGGTATCGTCGCCCCCGCCGCACAGCACGGCGCTTTTGCCGGCGCAGTCATAGACCAGCCTTGTTTTGAATTTCATAAATCTTACCCCTCTCAAATCAAGAATATGAGCTTAAAATGACGGGAATCAGCCGCTTAAAGCCGTATTGCGTTCGCTTCCCGCCAGCTTATTATATAATATCACGCGAAAAAAAGCGATAAAATTCGTAAAATTGCACAAATTTTTTATTTTTTCACAGTCGGCTCAGCCGTTTTGTTTGTTGACAATGCGCGCGGATATGTGATATTATAACATTGGGCATATAATGCCGAAGCCGCCCTCGGCGGCAGTAATAAAAGCCGGGATGATATGAAAAAGGCAATAACCGTTATTCAAAATAAGGCGCGATTTCTGTTGCCGCTTGCCGCAGCCGCCATTGCAGCGCTGCTGTTTTACAGGTGCCCGTTCAAGCTCATAACCGGGCTTGACTGCCCCGGCTGCGGGCTTACGCGGGCGTTTTGCAGCATCCTTTTGGGCGATTTTCAGGCCGCCGTTATGTATCACCCGCTTTCGCCGCTGATATTTGCAGAGCTTTTTTTCGCCGTGTATTATCAGCTTGTGCTCGGCAAGGCGCCGCCGCGCCTGCCAACGCTTTTCTGCGTGCTCTTTACGGCCGCCCTTATGGCTGCCGTTTGGATTATAAAAATTTTATGAAACGGAGAATTATTTATGGCAGACACTGTTTACATCAATGTTGCGCCGGATTTTAACATCCACGCGTTCGCCGCTCAGCTTGCGGAAAAATACAGGATGGAGGGCTTTAATGTGACCGTTGCTGATTTCAACGGCGCTCAGGTCATCACATTCGATAAAAACACGGGCGGCATCAATATGCTTCTCGGCCTCGGCCAGGGCATCAAGGCAACCTGTATGTATCAAAACGGCGTGCTTTCAATCAATTTTTCAGACGGGGATTGGACCGGCAAGATCATCGGCCTCGTTGTGGGCTGGTTCCTTTGCCTTATTCCGTTCATCACCGCCATCGTGGGCTGCTTTAAGCAGGTGCAGCTTCCCAAAGATATCGGGAACGACGCTATGCTCATCTGCTCTTCAATGAATCAGCAGCCTTTTGACCCGGAGCAGGCGCCTTATCAGCCGCAGCAGCCGCCCTACCAGCAGCCGCAGGAGCCGTATCAGCAGGCTCCCTATCAGCAGCCGTACCAGCAGCCGCAGCAGCCGCCTCAGGATCAGCAGCAGCCGCCGCAGGATCCCGGCACAGAAAATCTCAATATGTAAGTTCTTAAAGCAGGCAGCCAGGCTGCCGAGAAATCGAGCCGGATTTCGTTTTTCGCGAGGGGTGCCGTACAATGGTACTGCCCCCGAGCGAAAGACGGAAAGCGCGAATGCCGCACAACCGTGCGGCATTCTTTCTTTTTTGCGGATAGGAAAACAAGACTGTGTAACAAAACAATTTTAACCTGAAAATGATATGATTTTTAATAAATCATCTTCGCGCGTTCCGGCCGACTTTATCGACAGCCTGAGCGTCCCTGCAAAAGGGGCGCTGCTTTTTGCACGCCGTTATTCAACGGTTACGGATTTTGCAAGATTTCTGGGCTTGTCGATGGGCAGGCCCTTTTCCTTTGCCGTGTAATACGCCAAAAGCTGAAGCGGCACGGCTTCAAGCAGCGGCGCGAACAGGGGTATCGTATCGGGATACGGTATCACTCGCGCGTGGCGCGAAAGCTCCCGCTCAAGCCCCTCGGGCGCAAGCAGCGTTGCCCGCGCTCCGCGCGTTATCACCTCTCGGATGTTTGAAAGCGTTTTCGGCGCAGCCGCCCTGCTGCCTATGAGCCCGATGCAGGGCGTGCCCTCCTCAATAAGGCTTATCGTGCCGTGCTTAAGCTCGCTCGCCGCGCAGCCTATGCAGTTTATATAGCTTATCTCCTTTAGCTTCAGCGCGCCCTCCAGCGCGGCGGCGTAATCCGCGTTCCTGCCGAGGAAAAAGCACAGCTCGGCGCTTTTCAGCTCGTCGGCAAGGCTTTGTATCTCGTCGTGCGCCTCAAGTATCCTCTCTATCTTCTGCGGAAGGCGGAGGCACATATCAACGGCGATTTTTGCAAAAACGGGGGATATGGCGCCGCGGCAGAGCGCCGCGTGCAAGCACAGCATATCAAGCATAACGCATTGGCATGTGAACGCCTTTGTGGTGGCAACGGCCGTTTCCGTGCCGGCAAGCGTCAGCAGCCTGCCGCCGCTCATACGCGCAACGGAGCTTTGCTCCACATTCACAACCGAAAGCGTTTTCGCTCCCCGCTCACGCGCAAGCTTCAGGGCGGCAAGGCTGTCCGCCGTTTCGCCGCTCTGGCTTATTATCACCACAAGGCAGCTCTCGTCAAGCACGGGGCTTTCGTAGCGAAATTCGCCGGCGTATTCCGCAAAGCAGGGGATAAGCGCCGTTTTTTCAAAAAAGTATTTCGCCATAAGCGCCGCGTGGTAGGCGGAGCCGCAGCCCACGAGATATATTCTTGAAAGCCGCCTGAAATCCTCGCTTGAAAGCCCTATGTCGGGCAGCCTTATCCCGTTTTCGTCCGTAACGCTTTCAAGTGTGGCGGCAACAGCCGCGGGCTGCTCGTAAATCTCCTTGAGCATAAAATGCTCAAAGCCGTTTTTTTCGCTTATCCCGCCGGCTTTGCCAAGGCTGCGGAGCGGCTTTTCCATCGGCGAAAAATCAGCGCCGTAAAACTCCGCGCCGCTCTTTGTCAGCCGCGCCGCCTCGCCGTCCTCAAGCACGGCTGCCTCGCTTGCAAATTCGGAGAGGGGAGCGGGGTCGGAGCAGATAAAGCAGCCGCCCGCGCCGCGCCCCACAAGCAGGGGCGAGCCGTTTTTTGCGCAGTAGAGCGCGTCCGGCTCTTCCGTGCAGATTATCCCCAGCGCGTAGGAGCCTTTCAGCAGCGGCAGCGTCTTTTTTATCGCCTCAAGCGCGCTGCCCGTGTAGTTTAGCTCCAGAAGCTTAGGTATCACCTCGGTGTCCGTTTCCGAGGTGAACGAAAAGCCGCTCATCAAAAGGCTCTCCTTAAGCTCCGCCGCGTTTTCTATTATTCCGTTGTGGACCACGGCAAATCGGCGGCTCAGCTGCGGGTGGGCGTTCGCCTTGCTTGCCGCGCCGTGCGTTGCCCAGCGCGTGTGCCCTATGCCCAGCGAGCCCTCGGGCGCGCCGGAGCGCAGCTTGTTTTCAAGATTCTTTATCTCTCCCACGGCTTTTACAACGCCCAGCCCGTTTTTGCCGAGCACGCCTATTCCGCCGCTGTCGTACCCGCGGTATTCCAGCCCCTTAAGCCCTTTTATCAAAGCTCCCGCCGCGCCGCTCACGCCCACGCAGCCTATGATTCCGCACATAAGCTCATCTCCCAAACACAGTTAAAAATCGTTTTCGCGCCGCTTTAGTCTTGCGGCGATAACGCTGATATCGTCCTCGCGCGTGCCCCTTGCCGCCTCAAGCGCGCGGCTGAGTATGTCGTCTGCAAGCTGCTGCACGCCCTCGTCCTTTTTTTCGCAGATAAGCTCGCCGAGCCACTCCGCCGAGCCCACGCCGTCGCTCGTCATAATAATAAGGTCGCCGTCGTCAAGGGCTGCGGTGCGCTTTGCAAATTCGATATCGCGCAGTATTCCCGCCGGCAGGCTTGAAAGCTCGCACTTTGTTATGCGCTTTCCCTTAACGATATATGTGGCCGGCGCGCCCGCCTTGTAAAGCTCAACATGGCCGGTAAACAGGTCCACCGCGGCGCAGTCCAGCGTGGCAAGACATTCGTCCGCGGATTTGACGAGCAGTGCGGAATTGACTATCTTCAGCGCGCTGTCAAACCCGAAGCCGGAGCTCAGCAGGCGCGAGAGCAGCCCCGCGCCCATCGCGCCCTCTATTGCAGCCCTGCCGCCCTGACCCATACCGTCGCTGATTATAAGCACGCTCCTGCCGTGCGTGTCGTTCACCGTTCGCAGCGCGTCGCCGCAGAGCGGGCCCTCCGCGCTGTGCTGGGCAAAGCCCACCTCAAGGGAATATGCGGTCCTTTCCGTGAAGCAGACGCAGGTTTCGCCGCCGTTATACGAAACGGAGCTTTTTTCAAGGCAGCGCCTGCACGCCTTTGAAATCTCCTGCTGCGCCGCATCGTCAAAGCCCGTCTCCCTGCCGGGGGCGAGTATCTGCGCCCTGACGCGGCCGTATTTATCCTCCGTAACGCAGACGCTTTTGGGGAATATCCCGCGCTCGGCAAGCGATTGCCTCACCCGCTCGGCGGAGACGGAATCAAAATATTCTGCCTCGTCAAATTCCCTTGCAAGGTCGCCCAACATTCCGGCAACGGAGCCGAACTGGTCGGCTGCCACAAGGCGCATCTCGTTTGCCTTTTCGTCGCGCACGCCGCAGCCGCCGAGCGCGGCGATCCTTTCGCTGACCTCGGAAACATTGCGGCTTATCTGCTCCACAGCGCTTTCGGCAACGCGCAGGCGCATAACAAGGCTTTGGCGCAGCGAGCCGTCCGGCGAGGCGCTCTGCCCCGTTCTGAAATAATCGCGTATCTTATCCTCTATCACGCGCGGGCAGGCGAGCGACAGCAGGCATGCCGCCGCGGCTTCAAAAAAATACATCGCGCCCGCGCCCGCCGCGGTGGTGAAAAGCGCGAACGAAAGCGCAAACGAAAATACGCAAGCCGCCGCGCCGTAGCTGCAAAAAAGGCAGGCGGTCAGCGCACAAAAGCCGTAAGCGCCCGTTAAGAACACCTCGCCGTTTCCGGCAAGGGAAAAGGCAAAGCCGCAGCAAAGCGCAAGCATAATGCCTATCTTATCCGAACCGAAGCGCACCGTAAGCAGCACGGCAAGCGCCGCGGCGCACCTTGCCGGTGAAAAACCGCCTATCTCAAGGCTTGAAAGGCTCATAAAAAGCAGCGCTGCCGCCGCCGCAAGGCACGCAAGGTCCGATGCGGGCAGGGCACGGCTCCTGAGCCTGCGGGGCGTGCAGCCAAGCGCCCTTGTAAAAAAGAACGCGCCGCCCGCGCCGAGTATGCTCTGGGCTGCCGTGAGCGCCATATCCTGCGCCGTGCCGCCCGTTTTTATATCGGCAACGATTCCCGTGGCAAACACGCACAAAAACGAAAGCCCCGCGGGCAGAAAGATATTTTCGCGCGCCGAGGCAAGGTCAAGCGCCAGCGTGCCCAAAAGCGCAAGCAAAACGGCAGCCGCGCAGCGCGGAAAATCCTGCGGCGCGAATATCAGAAAGCCCAGCGCGCCGCCGAGCGCGCAGGCAAAATAATTTTTGCCCGACGCCGCCGTTATCAGCGAAACCGCAAGGGGCGAAACGCCGCCCAGCGCCCTGCCCTGAGCCAGAACAAGCGCCGCGGCAAAATAGGCGGCGTTCAAAAGCGCCGATCTTGTGCGCGCGCTTTTAAGATTCTGCCTTACCGCCTTGAGCTTTTCGTTTTTAACAGCCGTTTTCATCTTTTTCACATCCGTTTCGCCGCAGGTTCGTGAAAAGATTATATCCCGCCTTTTGCAAAAAATTTGTCATATCCTTGCTCGGCGCGAAGAAATAAAAAAGCGGCTCTCCTGCGGGAGAGCCGCTCGGATTGATTTGCTCAGGCGGTTTCGTCAAAATTGCCGGTGTAAAGCTGGTAATATTTGCCCTTTTGGGCGATAAGGTCGTCGTGGCTGCCGCGCTCGATTATCCTGCCGTGCTCAAGCACCATTATGCAGTCCGCGTTCTTGACGGTTGAAAGGCGGTGCGCGATAACAAAGGTGGTGCGCCCTTTCATAAGCGCGTCCATACCGCGCTGAACAAGCTCCTCCGTTCTTGTGTCTATCGAGGAGGTAGCCTCGTCAAGAATAAGCACGGGCGGGTCCGCAACCGCCGCTCTTGCAATGGCAAGAAGCTGGCACTGACCCTGCGAAAGGTTGCCGCCGTCGCCGTCTATCATAGTATTGTAGCCGTCCGGCAGGCGCGATATAAAGCCGTGCGCGTTTGCAAGCTTCGCCGCGGCGATGCATTCCTCGTCTGTGGCGTCCGTTTTGCCGTAGCGGATATTGTCCATAATCGTGCCGGTGAAGAGGTGAGTGTCCTGAAGCACTATGCCCAGCGTGCGGCGCAGGTCGGGCTTCTTTATCTTGGTGATATTGATGCCGTCGTATCTTATCTTGCCGTCCTGAATGTCGTAAAACCTGTTGATAAGGTTGGTTATCGTGGTCTTGCCCGCGCCCGTGGAGCCGACAAATGCGATCTTCTGGCCCGGCTCGGCAAACAGCTTTATGTCGTGCAGCACCATTTTATCGTCCGTGTAGCCGAAATCAACGCCGTCCAGCACAACCGCGCCCTCAAGCTTTTGGTAGGTAACGGTGCCGTTCGCCTTGTGCGGGTGCTTCCACGCCCACACGCCGGTGCGGTGGTCCGCCTCGGAAAGCGTGCCGTCCGGATTTTCAACGGCGTTAACCATTTCAACATAGCCGTTATCCTCCTCCGGCTTTTCGTCAAACAGGGCGAAAACGCGCTTCGTGCCGGCAACCGCCATTATAATGGAGTTCATCTGCTGGCTTATCTGCGCTATCGGCTGGCTGAAGCTCTTGTTAAGGCCGAGAAACGCCACAACGGTGCCCACCGTGACGCCCGCAACGCCCACCGCGCCGCCTACGCCGAGCGCAAGAGCCGCGCCCACGGCTGCGCAGAGCACATAGCTTAAGTTGCCGATGTTTACATTTACGGGCATCATCATATTGGCGTATTTGTGCGCTTTATAGGAGCTGAAGCGCAGCTTTTCGTTTATCTCGTGAAAATCCTGCTTCGCCTGCTCCTCGTGGCAGAATACCTTAACCACCTTCTGCCCGTCGAGCATTTCCTCTATAAAGCCGTCCACCTCGCCTATTGCCTGCTGCTGCTTGTCAAAATACATTCCGGAGCGCTGGGTGAACTTTCTTGTTACTATCAGCATAACGCAGCTCATCAAAACGGTTATCGCCGCAAGCACGATATTCATTCTTATCATTGCAACAAGCGAGAAGATAAGCGTTATCAGGGAGTTGAATATCTGGGGTATGCTCTGGCTGATAAGCTGGCGCATCGTGTCTATATCGTTTGTGTAAACGCTCATTATGTCGCCGTGCTGGTGCGTGTCGAAATATTTTATCGGCAGCTTTTCCATATTTGAAAAAAGGTCTGTTCTCATCCTCGTCATTGTGCCCTGGGTCACATTTACCATTATTCTTGAATAGATAAAGGAGGAAACGATGCCCACGCCGTATAAAACGCCCACCTTTATCAGCGCCTCGGCAAGGCCGCTGAAATCGTTTGAGCCGCTTGTAAGCATCGGGGTGATGTAATCGTCAACGAGCGACTGGATAAACACCATTCCCTGCATCTGCGCAAAGGCGGAGATGAAGATGCAGATAACGACGAACAGCATTGAAAGCTTATTGACCTTTATCATATATTTGAGCAGGCGAGCAAGCGACGAGGCGCCGTTTTTAAGATTGCTTTTAACATTTATATTGTTCATAAAGCCGCGCCTCCTTACTGAACATCGAAATCTCCGCCGCCCTGCTGGGACTCGAAGATCTCGCTGTATATCTCGTTTGTTTTAAGCAGATTCTCGTGCGTGTCAAAGCCGTTTATCTCGCCCTCGTCAAGCACGATTATCCTGTCTGCGTCCTTAACGCTGGAGATTCGCTGGGCAATGATTATCTTTGTGGTGTCCGGAATCTCAGCCTTGAACGCCTCGCGTATTTTTGCGTCCGTAGCCGTGTCCACGGCGGAGGTGGAATCGTCAAGTATCAGCACCTTGGGCTTTTTGAGCAGCGCCCTTGCAATGCAAAGCCTCTGCTTCTGCCCGCCGGAAACATTGGTGCCGCCGCGCTCTATATGCGTGTTGTATTTATCCGGCATATTCTCTATAAATTCATCCGCGCAAGCCGCCTTGCAAGCCTCGATGCACTCCTCCTCGGTGGCGTTCGGGTTGCCCCACCTGAGGTTGTCAAGTATGCTGCCGGAGAAAAGCACATTCTTCTGAAGCACAACGGAAACCTGGTCGCGCAGCGCCTCGGTGTCGTAATCGCGCACATCAACGCCGCCCACCTTAACGCTGCCGGAGCTTACATCGTAAAGCCGGCAGATAAGATTGACAAAGCTGCTCTTGCCGCTGCCCGTGCCGCCTATGATGCCTATCGTTTCGCCGGGCTTTATGTGCAGGTCTATGTTTTTCAGGGCAAGCTTATTACTGCCCTTTTTGTAGGAAAAGTTAACGCCGTCAAAATCAATGGCGCCGTCCCTTACCGTTTCAACGGGGTTTTCGGGGTTGGCGATGTCGGGAACCTCGGTGAGCACCTGCGATATTCTGTGAACGCTGGCGGAGCTCATCGCTATCATAACGAAAACCATGCTGAGCATCATAAGGCTCATAAGTATCTGCATTATGTATGAAAGCAGGGTGGTGAGGTTGCCTGTGCTCATCTCGCCTGCAACGATATAATGCGCCGCGAGCCACGCCACGGCGATGGTGCAGCCGTAAACGCACAGCATAAGCGCGGGGTTGTTGAGCGTGAGCAGACCCTCCGCCTTAACGAAAAGGCGCTTCATTGCGTTTACCGATTTTTCAAACTTCTTTACCTCGTGCTCCTCGCGCACATATGCCTTAACCACGCGTATGGCGGAGATGTTTTCCTGTATATCGGCGTTTACGCGGTCATAGGTGTCAAACGCCTTGTCAAAATAATTCATCGCAAGTTTTATCATTATTGCAAGCCCGCCGCCGAGGGCGATTATTGCAATGAAGAAAACAAGGCTTATCTCCCTGCTGATGAAAAAGCACATCAGCCAGCTGAATATCAGCATCAGCGGGGCGCGCGTGGCTATTCTGAGCGTCATCATATAAGCCATCTGGATGTTTGTAACATCCGTGGTCATCCTTGTAACAAGGCTGGGCGTGCTGAATTTATCTATGTTTGCAAAGGAAAAGGTCTGTATCTTATCGTATATCCCCTGCCTCAGATTTGCGCCGAAGCCGGAGGACGCCCTTGCAACATAGCGACCGCCCATCGCGCCGAAATAAAGGCTGAGCCCCGCCATAACAAGCATAACGCCGCCGTAGATATAAACATTGTTTATATTGCCGGCCTGTATGCCCCTGTCTATTATGAAGGAGGTTATGAACGGAAGCAGCACCTCCATAAATACCTCCAGCATTGTGAAGAATATCGTTAAAAACGAATCCTTCTTGTAATTTTTAACGAATTTCAGAATGTTTTTCAAATGCTATTCCTCCTTATCGTTGTAGCTTTTAAGCGCCGCGCGCGCACGGCTCACCGCAAGCTGCTGAAACTCAAGCGCCGCCGCAAGCTTATCGGGCGGCACATCGCCGTAAAGCTGCGCCGCTATATCGGTAAATTCATTGCCCAGCGCGCTTTTAACACGCATTGCCTTTTGCGTGGGCACCACCTTTTTGCACCGGCTGTCGCCCTCAAGCGTTTCAAGCGCTATAAAGCCCTTGGCGTAAAGCCGCTTAAGGATGGCGGAAACGGTGCTTTTAGAGGTGTCCATAAACTCGATTAGCTTGCCGGTGTTCAGCCCGCCGTTTTCGCACACATACATCAGCGCAACGCCCTGAATACCCGTCAGGCCGAACTTGCGCGTGCGCATATCCATATATTTGCCAATGAGGTTTGAAAGCTCCTTATTGAGCCTTATCATTTTCTGGCACGGGTCTATTTTTATCACCTCTTTAAAAGTAAGCAAGCAAACGATACGCAGGCTTACTTTTTTTTGCTGCATAATATATATACCATAAAAAAGCTTGATTTACAAATAAAAATAGTTTATTATCTATAAAGAATGTTTATAGATAAAACAATAATTGTTAAATGATTAACGAGGTGGATGCAGGATGAACACGGTGCAGCTTGAATGTTTTATGGAGGTTGCGGCAACGCTGAATTTCTCGCGAGCGGCGGAGAATCTGAGGATGACGCAGCCCGCGGTGAGCCATCAGATAAATTCGCTTGAGGCGGAGCTCGGCACAAAGCTTTTCAACCGCACAAGCAAAAGCGTGGAGCTCACGCGCGACGGGATACGGTTTATCGGTCCGGCGTCGGACGCGCTTAAGATACTTAACACGGCGCGAACAAGAATAAAGGATAAAAGCGCCGCCGAGGTGCTGCCGCTCGGCATAGTCTGCCGTGAGGCGAGGGAGAGCAGGGTGCTGCCGCCCGTTATAGAAAGCCTTTGCGCCCGGATGCCGCGCTTCAGGCCCGTGGTTAAGATAGCGCCGTTTATGCCCGTTGATTCGCTTGCGGAAAACGAAACGGCGGATGTTATTTTTTCGTTCAGGGAAGACGCGCCCGCGCGCTCAAGGATAGTGTATAAGGAGCTAAAGCGCTGCCGGCTGTGCTGCGTGTGCGCCCCCTCCTCGCCGCTGGCGGCTAAAAGCTCGCTCAAAACAGCCGAGCTGCACGGCGAAAATATCGCGCTGATACAGCGCCAGCGCTCCGTGCCGGAGATATACAAGGTGGTGACGAGCGCCTCCGCAACGCTCAAACAGAGCCAGATATTTCTTTGCGACAGCTACGACTGCGCGCGGCCGCTTGTTGCCGCGGGGCTTTGCTACTGCGTGATGCCGGAGCTGCCGGCAAAAAAAGAAGAGGGACTCGAATACATACCCATATCCGATTCCTCTTCCGTTTCCTTCGGGATATATTATTCCACCTTAAAAACAAATCCCGTGCTCAAAAGCTTTGTTGAAACCGCCGTTGCAACGCTTAGATAGCTTAAGCCGCTATCTTGAAAACTATTTTGCGCACAAAGGCGTCCTTTTCCGCGCTCAGCCCCGGCATATGCGCGTCCTGCGGGAAAAGAAGCAGAAACGCCCCCGCCGTAAGCACGAAATCCGCCTTTGAAGCGCCGGTGTAAAACGCGATGTCGCCGCCCTTTGAATACTGCTCCTCAACCTCCTTGAGCGAGGGGAGGGGCGCCCATTTTATCTTTTCGATTCCCGAAACGATATACTGAACATCAATGTATTTCCTGTGCGCCTCAAAGCGGCTCTTCTCCGTCTGCGGCGCGGTGCGGTAGGACTGCACATTGGCAAAAACGCGCTCGCCGTCTATCTCATAAGAGCCGTCGGGCAGCTTTTCGTTATAAAATCTTTTCAGGAAATCGGCGCATTTTTCAAGCAGCGGCACGCTTTCGTAATATTCCGCCGCGTTTTCGGCTCGGTCACATATCATAATTATTTATCCTTTCAAAATCAGGGCTTTTTAAACAAAACACCCGGCAGCGCGTTTTTGCTGCCGGGCGTTTCGTTAAACTCTTTCATCGTCGTTGCGGTGGATATATGCGTCAAGCAGCTTCCAAACGGTGCGCTGCTCCTCTTCGGACAGGGAGGATATCATATCGATGATATTTTCATCGATCTCGTCCTTCATTGCGCCGGAGATAAAGTAATCCGCGTTTACTTCAAGAATTTCGCAGATCTTGATGAAGCTCTTCATTCTGGGATAGCTTCTGCCGGTCTCTATGTTGGAGATCTGATGCTCGCTGAGGCCGATCTGCTCCGCAAGCTCGCTTTGGTTGATTCCGAGCTGCTTTCTTCGCTGCATAATTCGCAGGCCCAAAATGCCCTGCTTGTCTATTTTTCTCATAATAACACCCCGTTAGAGATATTACCATATTTATCCGCCGCTATGAACGATGTTGTATTTGTTATTCCAACTCAGTTGAAAAACGAGGAAATATTCATAGTTTATCAAAACTTTATTTCCATTTACTTAATTTTTTATGGGGCGTGGCGGATAAACGGCACGCCTTAAAGGATAAGGGAGCTGCCGGTCATCTCCGCGGGCTGCTCAAGACCCATCGCCTTGAGCATAGTGGGGGCTATATCGCTAAGCCTTCCGCCCTCGCGCACGGTGCAGGGATAATTGTAAACGATGAACGGCACGGGGTTCGTGGTGTGCGCCGTGAACGGCTCGCCGTTTTCATCAAGCATCTTATCCGCGTTGCCGTGGTCGGCGGTCACAAACAGCACGCCGTCAACATCCTTAACCGCCTTTGCAAGCGAGCCCACACATTCGTCAACCGTTTCAACAGCCTTGACCGCAGCCGGTATTATTCCCGTGTGGCCCACCATATCGCAGTTTGCAAAATTGACGATTATCGCGTCGTACTTGCCGCTTCTCACAGCCTCGTTGAGCTTTTGCGAAACCTCAGGCGCGCTCATCTGCGGCATCAGGTCAAATGTGGATATCTTGGGGGAGTCAACAAGGATTCTGTCCTCTCCGGGATACTGCTTTTCCTCGCCGCCGTTGAAGAAGAAAGTGACATGCGCGTATTTCTGCGTTTCCGCTATCCTCAGCTGGGTCTTGCCGAGCGAGGAGATATATTCGCCGAAGGTGTTTTTCAGCGTTTCGGGCGGGAAGGCGACGCTCACATTGGGCATCTCCTCGTCGTACTGCGCCATACAAACATAGTTGAGGGATAAGAAGCCGTTTTTCCTTTCAAAGCCGGTGAAATTCGGGTCAACAAACGCGCGGGTGATCTGCCTTGCGCGGTCCGGACGGAAGTTGAAGAAGATAACGCTGTCGCCGCTCTTTACTCTGCCCTCGCTGCCGCCGATAACGGTGGGAAGCACAAATTCATCCGTAAGGTGCTTGCCGTCCCCGTCAACCGTTTCGTATGATTCCCTTACGGCTTTAACCGGGTCGTCCGCCTGCACGCCCTCGCCGTAAACGAAGGCGGCGTAGGCCTTTTCAACGCGCTCCCAGATATTATCCCTGTCCATCGCGTAAAATCTGCCCGTTACGGTTGCAATCTTGCCGACGCCTATCTCGGCGGTTTTCTTCAAAAGCGCCTCAAGGTCGTCCGCCGCGGAGGCGGGGGGCACATCGCGCCCGTCAAGGATGGCGTGGATATAAACATTTTTAACGCCGTGCTTTTTAGCCATTTCAAGCAGGCAGTAAAGATGCTCTATGTGGCTGTGAACGCCGCCGGGCGAAACAAGCCCCATAAGGTGAAGCGCGCTGCTTTTTGCGTTTTCCATTGCGGATACCAGCGCCTCGTTTTTATACGCCTCGCCGTCCTCAAACGCCTTTGTTATCCTTGTAAGCGGCTGGTAAACGACCCTGCCCGCGCCTATATTGGTGTGGCCTACCTCGCTGTTGCCCATCTGCCCGTCGGGCAGGCCCACATCAAGCCCGCTTGCGCCTATATAGGTCATCGGGCACTCGGCGGCAAGCCTGTCAAGATTCGGCTTTTTTGCCATTGCGATGGCGTTGCCGTATTCGGAATCGTTTTTGCCGTAGCCGTCCATTATGCAAAGCACTACCGGTTTTTTCATATCAAAAGTCCTCCTTATGAAAAAACAGTTTTAAAACCATTATATCTATATTAAAAGCCCTCCTGAGCGAAGGGCTTTATCTTGCCGTTATTATACGGAAGCCGCGTTTACGATAATGCTGAAATCCTGCGCCTTAAGAGATGCGCCGCCGATAAGGCCGCCGTCAACATTCTCTTTTGCAAGAAGCTCCTCGGCGTTCTTGGCGTTCATCGAGCCGCCGTACTGAACAACGAACGCGTCAGCCGCGTCCTTTGAGTAAAGCTCGGCGATAACGGCGCGGATATAGCCGTTGACCTCGTCCGCCTGCTCGGCAGTTGCCGTTTTGCCCGTGCCGATAGCCCAAACGGGCTCGTAAGCGATGATAACATTCTTAAGCTCGTCGGCGCTCACGCCCTGAAGCGCGATCTTGGTCTGCATACCAACCACCTCAAAGGTAACGCCCTGCTCTCTCTGCTCAAGCACCTCGCCCACGCAAAGGATAACCTTGAGCCCTGCGTCAAGCGCGGCGCGCACTCTTTTGTTAACGGTTTCATCCGTTTCGCCGAAATACTGCCTGCGCTCGCTGTGGCCGATGATAACATAAGGCACGCCCATTGCGGCAAGCATCTTTGCTGAAACCTCGCCCGTGAAGGCGCCGCTTTCAGCCCAGTGGCAGTTTTCCGCGCCTATCATAATGTTTGAACCCGCGGCGGCGTCAAGCGCGGCGTTAAGGTCAACGAACGGCGCGCAGATGATAACATCGCAGCCGGCGTCCTTAACAAGCGGCTTCATCTCGTTTATAAGCGCCGTTGTTTCGGCGGGTGTGTTGTTCATCTTCCAGTTGCCGGCAATAACTGCCTTGCGAAGAGCTTTGTTCATATCCATCCCTCTTTCAGAATTTTTGAAAAATTTATCAGTCTTTATCCATAAGAGCCGCTATGCCGGGAAGCTCCTTGCCCTCAAGAAATTCAAGGGAGGCGCCGCCGCCGGTGGAGATGTGGCTCATCCTGTCGCTGAAGCCGAGCTTCGTTACCGCCGCAACGGAATCGCCGCCGCCTACGATGGAGATGGCGCCGGAATCGGCAACAGCCTTTGCAACGGCGATGGTGCCGGCTGCAAAATTATCCCACTCGGAAACGCCCATAGGTCCGTTCCAGATAACCGTGCCCGCGCCCTTGATTGCGTTTGCAAAAAGCTCCTGGGTCCTGGGGCCGATGTCAAGACCCATCCAGCCGTCCGGAATCTCGTCGCTGTTCACAACCATAGCCTCGGTGTTTTCATCGTATTCCTTGCCAACCTTGTTGTCTACCGGGATAAGGAATTTAACGCCCTTTGCCTCGGCGTCCTTCATCATTTTGCCGGCGTTTTCAACCTGCTCCTCCTCAAGCAGGGAGGTGCCGATGTGGTGGCCGAGCGATTTCATAAAGGTGTACGCCATACCGCCGCCGATGATAAGCGTGTCGCACTTGTCAAGAAGGTTGGTGATAACGCCTATCTTGTCTGAAACCTTGGCGCCGCCCAGAATGGCAACAAGCGGCCTCTTCGGGTCTGAAAGCGCGCCGCCCATAAAGGTGATCTCTTTTTGGATAAGATAGCCGCAAACGGCGGGCAGGAACGCCGCAACGCCCGTGGTGGAGCAGTGCGCCCTGTGCGCGGTGCCGAAAGCGTCGTTCACAAAAATATCGGCAAGCGAGGCAAGCTCCTTAGAAAAGCTCTCCTCGTTCTTTGTTTCCTCTTTTCTGTAGCGCACATTCTCAAGCAGCATAATGTCGCCGTCCTCAAGAGCGGCCGCCATAGCCTTTGCGTTTTCGCCCACAACATTCTCGTCCTCGGCAAGCTTTACCTCCTTGCCCAGATACTCGGAAAGCCTTTTTGCAACGGGGGCAAGGCTGAATTCGGGCTTGTACTCTCCCTTGGGTCTGCCAAGGTGGGAGCAGAGGATGACCCTTGCGCCGTGCTGCGCAAGATATTTGATGGTGGGAAGCGCGGCAACTATCCTCTTGTCGTTTGTGATCTCTCCGTCCTTAAGCGGCACATTGAAATCGCAGCGAACAAGCACCTTTTTGCCGGATACCTCGATATCCTCAATGGTCTTTTTGTTTAAAGCGTTCATTTTATCTGCATCTCCAATCTTTGATTTCATTTTTACGATGATATTATAAATTAACGGCCGGTCAAAATCAATACATATTTTTCCACCAAAATCGGCGCGCTATTCGTCAAATTTTTGTCAAACTTTTCAAAAGCGCGAGCGCCGCTGTCAAAATCGGCGGCCGCCCCGTCAGCAGAATTCATCCCTGATGAAGCGCTCAAGCTCGTCTCCCTCAAGCGAGGAGGCGAACCAAAGCGCCGTGTAAACCGGAATGAACGATGCGCCGGGGAGCGGGATTATTCCGAGCTCGTCAAACGAAAGCGAGCTTTCGTACTGCCTGCCGCGAGGAACATCGCAAACGAAAAGCTTTATTCCTCGCATAGCGCAGCCGCGGCAGAAATTGCGAAATTCGGCAGAGCCCGTGGGCAGCGTGCCCGAATGAAAGGGGCGCAGCAGCACCGCCCTTGTGCCCGGCCGGCAGGGCGCAATGCTTTTTCCGGGATGCACAAACAACGCCTCGGCAGCCGAATAAAGCGGGAAAACCGTATCAAAGGGCGGCTTTTTTACGCGCGGCGGCTCAAAGCCGGCGCAAGGCTCAAGCGAGCCGCCGGAATATTCAGCCGCGTATTCGCCGCAAAGGCAGCGCACCTCGTCGCTCGCCTCCGGGTGGGAGCAGACCGTTTTTGCGGGATAGAGCCGCGCCGGCTGCCCGCTGTTTTTATATGAGATGTAGACCCCCTCAAGGTCGGTTTTTTCAAGAAACGCCGCGGCGGCAAGGAAGTTTTCGTACCCGTTTGAGCCCTCCTCGTCAAGCGGCAGGGCGGAGGAGACGAAAACGCAGCGGCAGTCAGTCTGCGCCAAAAGCAGCATAACGGCGCAGGCGGTGTATTGCAGCGTGTCCGTTCCGTGGCAGACGATAAGCCTTTTGCAGCCGCTTTCATATGCCCTTTTAACGCAGGATACGATTTTGTTCAGGCTCTCGGCAGAAAGCTGCTCGCTGTGTATGCTCAGCGGCGCCTCAAACGAAAGGCGCGCCGCGCCGCCCGAATTTTCGTAAGCCGCTCTGAGCTTTTTCTCCGGCGGCTGCGCCAGCGCAACGGCGCCGAAGCGCTGCTCGCTGGCAATGGTGCCGCCCGTCATAATGATATGGATGTCCGTGACAAGCCCTCCGTTCGAATGGTTTTCGCAAAAAACAAAATCCGCCGAAACTCAGTTCGACGGATATGTGGTGACCCGGACGAGAATTGAACTCGTGTTACCGCCGTGAAAGGGCGGTGTCTTAACCTCTTGACCACCGGGCCGCTGGTGGCTTTAACTGGATTCGAACCAGTGACACTGCGGGTATGAACCGCATGCTCTAACCAACTGAGCTATAAAGCCGTTTTGCGCGCCTATAAGGCAAGCCGCTTACAGGCAAGGTGTATTATATTATATCGCGCCGATTTTGTCAACACTAAATTTTAAAAAGCCCTCAAAAGCGCACTTTTCGCACAAATGTTTGACTTTGCGTGCGCAGATATGCTAAAATGCTCTTATAAAGCGACTTTAAGGTATTATATTAAATCCCGCCCTCGGGCGGCAGGCGGTGAACTTATGAAAGAGATAAACACCACGCAGAAGGCGGTGCTTGATTACATCAGGGAATTTATGGCGCGGCGCGGCGTTGCGCCCTCCGTGCGCGAGATAGGCGAGGCGGTGGGCCTGCGCTCCACCTCCTCCGTTCAGTACAGCCTGAACGCGCTTGAGGAGGCGGGCTACATAAAGCGCGAGCCTAACACAAAGCGCACGATAAGCCTTGCCGGCGGCGGCAGGGCGGCGGTGCCTGTGCCGCTTTTGGGCACGGTAACTGCGGGCGCGCCGATACTTGCGGCGCAGCAGATAGAGGAATATATACCGGCGCAGGTGGATTCATCGGGCGAATATTTTGCCCTGCATGTGCGCGGCGATTCAATGATTGGGGCGCATATTCTGGACGGCGATATTATAATTGTGCGGCGCACGCCGGTTGCGCAAAACGGCGATATAGTTGTTGCGCTGATAGGCGAGGAGGCAACCGTTAAGCGCTTTTATAAGGAAAACGGGCATTTCCGCCTGCAGCCGGAAAATCCCGATTACGAGCCGATAATCACCAAGGAGGCGGTGGTGCTCGGCAGGGTGCAGTCGCTCATCAGGGAATACTGAGCGCGCTATTGATTAAAGCGCCTTTATATGATATAATTCCTGCAAATGTTTATAATATACATATAAAATTCTGATTCGGGAGATGTTTTTTGTGGCGGAATGCAGCCATAACTGCTCCTCCTGCTCGCAGAGCTGCGGCGAGCGTCAGGAGCCTCAGAGCTTTTTGAAGCCGATGAACAAATATTCAAGCATAAAAAAGGTTATCGGCGTTGTCAGCGGCAAGGGCGGCGTGGGCAAAAGCCTTGTTACCTGCCTGCTTGCCTCGGCGTGCCGCAGGGCGGGGCTTAAGGTCGGCGTGCTGGACGCCGATGTCACAGGCCCCAGCATACCTAAATCGTTCGGCGTTTCGCAGCGCGCAATGCAGGACGACGAGTGTTTGCTGCCGAATGTAACGAAAAGCGGCATCAAGGTGATGAGCGTGAATATGCTGCTTGAAAAAGAGGATTCGCCGGTGGTGTGGCGCGGCCCCGTGATAAGCGGGCTCGTTGAGCAGTTCTGGACGGAGGTGCGCTGGGGCGAGCTTGATTACCTCTTTGTTGATATGCCGCCGGGCACGGGCGATGTTGCCCTCACCGTTTTTCAGAGCCTGCCGGTGGACGGCATCGTTATCGTTTCCACTCCGCAGCAGCTTGTTAAGATGATAGTGGGCAAGGCGTTCAATATGGCGAAGCTTATGAATGTGCCCGTGCTGGGAATAGTGGAGAATATGAGCTATTTTACCTGCCCTAAATGCGGCGAAAGGCATCTTATCTTCGGCGAATCCGGCGTGGATGAAACGGCCGGGGAATACGGCGTGCCCGTGCTTGCCAAGCTGCCGATAGACCCGCAGGCAAACAGGCTTGTTGACGAGGGACGCGCCGAGGAGGTGCGCTTTGACGATCTGGATGAGTTTGTGAGCGCGCTTCGCTTTTGACGCGCGGAAAAAATAAAAATCAAGCTGCCGCGACGGGCGCCTCGGCGGCTTGCGGAAAGGGTGTTTTGATTGGCAAAACGCGAGGATTATATCTCCTGGGACGAATATTTTATGGGCGTTGCGCTGCTTTCCTCAATGCGCAGCAAGGACCCGAACACGCAGGTGGGAGCCTGCATAGTTAACGACGACAACAGGATAGTGAGCGTGGGCTACAACGGCTTTCCGCGCGGCTGCTCGGATGAGGATTTCCCGTGGGAGCGCAGCGCGGAAAGGCAAAACGACACCAAGTATCCCTTCGTGTGCCACGCGGAGCTGAACGCCATCCTCAATTCAAACGGCATCGGCGTCAAGGGCTCGCGCATATATGTTGCGCTGTTTCCGTGCAACGAATGTGCAAAGGCGATAATCCAGGCGGGCATAAAGGAGATAATCTACATAAGCGATAAATACCGCAACACGGAAAACACCCTTGCAAGCAAAAGGATGCTTGCCGCCGCGGGAGTCAAGCTTACGGAATTTAAAAGCAAAAAACGCCTTGAAATAGATTTTGAAGCGGAGAATATCTGATTGAGAGAAACAGAAGAGATAGACATCTACGATTTTGACAAAACGCTTGTGCCGTTTGACAGCGGTTCGCTGTTTGTGGGGTACTGCCTTTTGCATTATCCGTGGATAATAATCATCACCCCCGCCGTGATAGCCGCGCTGGCTCTTATGGCAATGAAGATAATATCGTTTACCTCGTTTAAAAAGATGTGCTTTATGTTTGTGCCTATGATACCGCTTAAAAAGGCGGTCTCCGGCTTTTGGAACAGGCACGAAAAGCAGCTTTATCCGTGGTTTTTCGAGCGTAAAAGAAAGGGCGTTGTCATAAGCGCGTCGCCCGATTTCCTTTTGCGCGAGATAGCGGAAAGGGCGGGAATAGACTGCCTTATCTGCACGCGCCACAATGAAAAAACGGGCGCCATAATAGGCGAGAACTGCCGCGGGGAGGAAAAGGTGCGCCGCCTTTACGAGGAGTTTGACAGGGATTCTATAAAGGTTATGGATGTTTATTCAGATTCCTACCGCCACGACAGATACATATTTTCGCTGGCAACGGAAAGCTGCTACCACATAGAGGGCGGGCGGCGCGTTAAATTCTCCTTTGCCGAGAAATATAAGGATTGAAGCAGATGGAAGAGAAGAGAAGAATAAATCCGGCGATAGTTTTGCTTTTGCTGGTGCTGGCGGCGCTCATTGCCGGCGGCGGGCTCTATTATGCAAGAGTTTACCGCCCGCGGGTGCAGGAATCGCTCACCTATTCCACAAGATACAGCGCCGGCGTGCGCGGTCCTGTCAAGGACGGCGAGGAGCTTGTGCTTGCCGAAAAAAACGGAATAACGGTCAGCCGCAACGGTGATTTTATCACCGTCACCGATAAAGACGGAGTAAGCGACGAGTATGCGGACTGGCGCGACGGCTTCGGCAGCAACGACACTCAGATATATGAGCTGGACGCCAACGGCGACGGGACGGACGATATAATCATACTTGACGACGAGGGGGAGGACGAGACCTCCTTTCATCGCCTAATGGGGCTTTATGTGCTGCTCAGAAACACGGCGGACGATGCGCGCGCCCCGTTTCAGGTGTTTTACACCAATGCGGAAAACTGGCTCTCGTTCTTTAATTCCGTTATAACCTGCGCGCTCAATCAGCCCGCGTCGCACCCGCAGCTGGTGCAGTTCGTTATGGACCTCAACGGAGTCAGCGTTGAATACGATTCCGAGACGGGGCTTGCGCTGCCGGAGTACAGGGCGTACTATATGAACGCCCTGAAGGATACGAACGGCAATGTTTTCAAGCTCAGCTCAATAAGGCTCAGCCCCGCGATGATAAGCGTGAACGAGGAGGAGGGCGCCGTTGAGATGCGCCACTATGTTTACGCCGTTTACGAAAGCGGGCGCGAGCAGCAGGTGGGCACCATCACGGGCGGCATCAGCGTTGAGGGCGGCAAGCTTATCATAACCGAGCGCAGCGTTGTGTTTGAGGCAAACAGGGAGTATGCCGTGCCCGCCCCCGAAAGATAACAAAAGCGCCCTTTCGTAAAGCAGCCGCGCGTAATTTCTTAACTTTTTATTAAATGGGCATCATATTATTGCGCGGCGATTGAAGTTTGACCGCCGTTGTGGTATAATTCGCATAAACTATTCAAAGGAGCGTTGCAATGAGCGTTATTATCACGGCGGATTCAACCTGCGATCTGCCGCAGGATGTTATTGAGGCAAGAGATATAACGATAACGCCCCTTTCCATTCTTTTGGGCGAGGCTTCCTATCTGGATGGCCGCGAGATCTCAAGGGACGATGTTTACGCCTATGTTGAGCGCACGGGCGAGACCCCGAAAACCGCCGCCGTAACGCCCGCGGCGTATTACGAGCTTTTCAGCGGCGCCGTCAGCCGGGGCGACAGCGTTGTGCATATAAGCCTTTCAAGCGCGATATCCTCAAGCTGGCAAAACGCCTGCGCGGCAGCCGCAGATATGAAAAATGTGTTTGTGGTGGATTCAAAGAACCTCTGCTGCGGTATGGGGCTTCTTGTGCTCAAGGCGTGCGATCTGCGCGACCGCGGCTTTGAGGCAAAAAAGATAGCCAGCCGAATAGAATCGCTCGTTCCAAAGGTCCATTCCACCTTTGTGCTCGATAATCTCGTTTATCTCTACCGCGGCGGCAGGTGCAGTGCCGTTGCAAAATTCGGCGCCAATGTGCTGGGAATAAAGCCCGTTATCGGCGTTGATTCGCAAAAGGGCACTATGGATGTTGTTAAAAAATACCGCGGGAATATAGAAAGCGTTTACAGAAAATATACAAACGATATTTTTGAAAACGCCTCAAAAATGGACACGAGCCGCATATTCATTGCGGATTCCGGCAGCGTTTCGCCGCAGATAACGGCGTATGCCAAGGGCGTTGCAACGGGCAAGGCGGATTTCGGCGAGGTGCTCACCGCCCCCACCGGCTGCACGATAAGCTCGCACTGCGGGCCAAAGGCGTTCGCCGTGTT
The DNA here is from genome assembly GCA_944380545.1 of uncultured Eubacterium sp. Classification (GTDB taxonomy): domain Bacteria; phylum Bacillota; class Clostridia; order Oscillospirales; family Acutalibacteraceae; genus Eubacterium_R. Next base: position 164,847 of record CALWHV010000001.1, read on the forward strand.
CTATATGAAAAAATAGCCTTTAAAAGGAAAGGGGCGTCAGCAAAAGCTAACGCCACATAAGGAAGTAATTTGACAGAATGATGTAGTATGCGTATCTTTCGAAAAGGAGTATATCGAAACAGCCCTGTATTTGGTTTTGGCACCAAATACAGGGCTGTTCTTTGAATATTGTTCAATATATTGTGGTTTTGTTGGAACTTCTGAACCTGCACATTGCGGCTTGTCGCTTATTTGTCGCATAAATCTGCAATGAGATACTAAACGATAGCAGAATGTAAGCGACAAGTAGAGGTTATGTATTGCTCTTGCGGCGGTTGCAGTCAGCGCAAAGCATTTGACAGTTTTCTGCCGTCGTCTTGCCGCCCTTGCTCCATGGGGTAATATGGTCAGCTTGCATTTCTTCGATTTCAAAATGCTTCTTGCACTTTGGGCAGATACCTTTCTGACGTTCATATGCAGTCCGTGCCATTTTGGGTGAGAATGCGCGAATATTCAAATGCCGTTCCTGCCCGTCAAGCAGATATTCGTAAATACCTTTCTGATTCGATATATCTTCATCATCCAGTAGGGCAACAATTCGTTTTTCAAGGGATTTGGGGTCATAGCTGTTTGTATGGTACTTATTGTAGAAAATGCCCCATTCAAGCCCTTGCATCAGCTTTTTGCGGTAGGCAGGGAATGTTGCCTTCACCCAATTTATGACTGTCTGGAAATACAGCCACAGGTCATTGCAGTTCGTGTCATGCTGGTGCTTGGACATATAGTCTTCAATTTCAATACCATCACGGGCTGCAATCCACTTTAAGGCAGTTTCAAGGTAATTCTGGCGGATGGCGCTTCCGCTCAGATAATCGCCTGCAATCTGATAGGCCGGGCAATGGGTCTTGCTGAAATATTTCTTTGCTTCGGTCAGCCATTCGCCCGTGTAGATTGCGTTGCGCAGTTCCTGCGTGGTCAACTGTTCACCCGCAATATTGATAATTTTGAACCAGTCCAATTTTTCCTTGTCCGTACCCTCACAAATATAGATCATTAACGGGTAGTTCAAAATCTGCTCCTGCTCAGTCTTGGTCAGGTTATGAAAGGCCATGTGGTCAATTGAAAAATCGCCCTGTACATATTGGCAAATGCTGATTGTGCGCTGCTGACCGTCCAACAATTCAAACCCGCCGTTGTCGCTCTTTACCCAATACATAACATTGAGTGGAAAGTCTTTGCGAATGGTACGAACCACTTCGTCCCGCTGTTTGTCCTTGTAGATAAACTCTCGCTGAAACGCCGGGCGAATATTCAGTTTGCCGCCATAGCCCACAACGCCATTTTCTGCGCTGTCTATGTAACCGTCTACAACATCCCGTACAGAGATTTCATGTAATTTTATTTTCATTGTTTTGTCCCTGCTTTCTACGAATTGTAAGTCTTACATAAGTTATTTTCCCGTTGATTTTTCCTTCGGCATTTTTAATCAGTCCGGGAATTGCTGTCGAATACGGATAGTAATTCTCCGATATAGTTTCTTGCCATTTAGAACTGGACGAATCACGTCGTCGTACGATTCTGTGGTCTGCGTCTGATGAGTATGCGGAAGTACGGCCGCACCGTCCGCCGCTTGCTCTCTCTCTCTCTCTCTACATTAACAGATTGTGAACAATCGTTGAATGAATAGACTAAATCTTTTCCATCATTGCCCTTTCTGAACGCAACAATTTCAAATTGGTCTGGGTTATACTGTGACAAAAATGTGATTGGAACACCCATAACACCATAGTAATCGCAAGGAATATCCACAGTTCTATCGACATTTATTGCATCGTAATTATCGTATTTGGGGTATGCTTCTGGCGTGTAATTTCTGAACAAAACCATATTTTCGTGGCGTTTCTCTATATCAACATTGGTGAACCAACAGATATTACCCATTCTACGCCATTTCTGGCCGGTTTCATCAATCTTAAAATCGGTCTTTTTAACCTCATAGGAGTCAGGCACTTTGAACCAAAAGTGACCGCTGTTATATCCTAGCCAAATCCTGTTTCGAGCAATTAACGGGAAAATTTCCTTATATGTAACAGCATTCATGTTTCCGATGATGATATATTGCTTTTGATATTCTTCAAGCAGCGCAATATACTCACGGAACAAAGAAAACGGCGGGTTAGTAACAACGACATCAGCTTGCTTGAGCAGTTCCACACACTCAGGGCTACGGAAATCACCGTCACCTGAAAGCATTGTCAGCACATTTTTACTATTTCGCAATAAATATTCCACATCAGCAAGCCCAACACGCCCATCGCCAGTTTCATCTGTTACCTCGACAATTTCGACCTTGTATGGCTTTTTGGAACTTGCTTCCTGCCCGACAACTTCTTCTTCGCCAAATAGATTTAGCTGTGTATATACAATAGGGGATGTTGCGTAACAGGTAGTAATCAGTTTCTTCAATCCCAATGCATTAAAATTCATAGCAAAGTATTTGAAAAAGTTGCTTTCATATGGATCGTCACAGTTACAAAGCACAACTTTTCCTCTAAAGAATGCTTTATAGTGTTTTAATTCGCTTTCAATCAGAGAGAGTTGAGTATAAAACTCATCCTGCTTGTTTTTGGCAGAATCGTGAAGATTACTATTTCCGGCCACGTTTAGGCACCCTCTTTCTGAATCTCGATAATATCGTCAAGCCCGCAATTCAAGGCGGTTGCAATCTTTGCAAGACTGTCCATAGCCACAGGTTCGCCCTTGCCCATCTTGGCAAGAATATTTGTGCTGATACCCGCCGCTTTGCGCATTTGCGTTTTGGTCATACCTTTATCTATCAACAGTTTCCAAAGCCTGTTATAGTTATAAATCATAAAAAAGCCCCCCTGTGCATGGCTACAAATACCCATTAAAAGTATAGCACAGAAGGGCAGATTTTTCAATATTATATCATGTTTTCGTGATTTTATTATTTTCAATATGCAATACAGTATCAATTCCTATTTTCATCAAATATGTCCCATACCGTAACAAGCAGGGAAACTGTATTGACAATTTCCGAAAGTAAGGTACGATGCAATCCATTTTGTTGAGTTACACCGTACCCTACATAAAAACTTCCTTATCTGGCGTTGCCGAAAGCTAACGCCCGTTTTGTTTATTTTTTGCGCTTTTTGCGGTTTCGCAAAATTATCATAAATATCATTCCGGCTATGCCGCCCACGGCGTTCATCATCATATCCGTCATCGTGTCCCACAGCCCAAGGTAGCCGTATTCGCCGTTGTATTTTGAAAGGTCAAACATCGCCGTTTCCTCGCCCGGCTTTGCAAGCTGCAGGTTGGTGCCGTGCAGCGTGTCCATAAGAAACTCGTAAAACTCCCAGCCAACCGCAATGGAAAGGGCGAACATCAGCCCGAATATCGCGGCAAGCGTGGCGGCGCACTGCCCCTTTTTGCGCTGGATTATGCAGGCGAAATCATATCCGAACGAGGCGCACACAAATCCCGAAAGGATGTGCATAAAAATATCGAACCACCAGAGCCGGTCAAACATCCCCATATAAGAGCCGATAACGATGCCGACGAATATTATTATGTTGAGCAGCGTTTGCGAAAGCGGCGGCACCTCTTCAATGAACGAGCCGTTGCCGAACACCTGAAACATATCCCACAGATGGGTGAAGATGAAGCAGAAAACCGATTCAAAGCCCATCACAAGATCGCCGGTGGCAAAGGAATAGCCGGCGCACGCAAGCAGCGCGATGCGCGTTATTATCCAGAAGGCAAGCTGCGCCTTCGGTATTTTTGAGGTTGGGTGTTTTTTTATTTTATACGCCATTTTTCTTTCCTTTTATGCTCAGCCGCCAGCTGACTGCGGCTTTGATGAATACAGCAAATATCATATAACATCGCGCCCTTAAAGTCAATCTTGAAAACGGCGCGGCGGCGCAACATTCAAAAATCGGAAGCCGATAGCGCGAAAGCGGTCTGTTTTTGTATTTTTTGCATTTAAAAGGCGGCTGCATATATTAACAATTGATAAACATTTTAATTTTATATTGAAAGTTTTGAGGCGTTCTATTAAAATTATACAGAAATCACTAAAAATCAGAAACGGAGAAGAGCAATGGAATATACATCAAAATACAATGTAAGAACAACGATGTATCAGCAGTTTGAAAATTCCGTAAAGCAAAGGGGCGATAATCCCTGCCTTTACTATTATAACAACACCTTAAGCTGGAACGAAACGAGCAGCCTTGTTGACCGCTGCGCCGCCGCGCTCAAGGCAAACGGCGTCAATAAGGGCGACAGGGTAGTTATCTGCCTGCCGAATATGCCGCAGTGCATCGCCGCTATCTACGCCGTAAACAAGATAGGCGCGATAGCCGCTATGCTGCACCCGCTCTCCGTTAAATCAGAGGCGGATTACTGCGTCAATCTTGTGGGCGCCAAGTTTGCGTTTTGCTTTGATGTTTCGGAAAAATCCTTTAAGGACGATCCTCAGCTCACCGTTATCAAGTGCAAAACGGCGGAGTATTTCCCCAAATCGCCCTACGGCTTTATGGCAAATCTTGTTTACAAGAAAAAGATAAAGGGCAAGACCGCTCCCGCAACAAATGTTAAAAAGCTTATCGACTGGAGCGATTTCCTTAAAGAGGGCGACGAGTATATCAAGGAAAACGGCGTGCCGGAGACCGCCGATGATTACGCCGCCACCGCCGCTATTATGATGACGGGCGGCACAACGGGCAATCCCAAGGGCGTTATGCTCTCCTCCGAAAATATCAACAACCTTTCCTACGAGCTTGTTGATGTTGTAACCACAGTTTTGGAAATGCAGATAGACCAGGAAAAGGACGGTATGCTCACCGCGCTGCCGGTTTTCCACGGCTTCGGCTTTGCGCTTTGTATGAATGTTTCTATGTGCGTCGGCATGGCGCAGGCGCTCTTCCCGCAGTTTGATGCCAAGATGTGCTCGCAGTCCATAAAGAAATATCACCTCAACTACATATTCGGCGTGCCCGATTTCTTTGAAAAGGTGTATAAGGCGGGCTATCTTAAGGGCATTGATATGAGCAATATGAAGCTCATTGGCTCCGGCGGAGATGTTGTGCCCTATACCCTTACGGAAAAAATGGATAGGCTGCTCAAGGAAAACGGCGCAAAATGCCATTTCGTTACCGGCTACGGCCTTACGGAATGTGTTACCGTCTGCACCTTTACGGACCCGCTGCGCGAGGCGCCGCAGGGCTGCATAGGAATACCCACATATAATATTGAGGTTATGACGGTAAAGCCCGGCACCACCGAGCAGGTAAAGGGCGAGGACGGCGAGCTCTGCGTTTACGGCCCCACGCTTATGCAGGGCTATTGGAACGACCCGGAGGAGACCGCCAAGATGCTTGTTGAGCACGAGGACGGCAAAGTTTGGCTGCACACGGGCGATATGTGCTTTATAGATGAAAAGGGCGATATCTACTACCGCCAGAGGCTCAAGAGAGTCTATAAGATAAGCGGCTATCTCGTTTATCCCTCGTTTATCGAGGAGACCTACCGCTCTATGGCGGAGATCTACGACTGCTGCGTTATCGGCAAGGAGGACGGCGGCAAAACAATGCTCAAGCTCTTCGTTGTTAAGAACAAGAAGTTTGCCAAGGACGACGAGGAGGCGCTCACCGAAAAGATCAAGCACTTCGGCGAGCAGAACCTTTCAAAGTGGAGCCTGCCCAGAGAGATCGTTTATATGGATGAGCTTCCGCGCACCAAGATCGGCAAGGTCGATTTCAAGGTGCTCAACTAAAACGGATATTGATTTGAAGCGAGCCGCTCTCCCGCAGGAGGGCGGCTTATTTACGCCTTGCCCCGCAGACTGAGGGGGTGTTATACGGGCGGCGGCTTACGGACAATCCCTCCGATTTTGCTTTGCTTTCGCAAACCAAAATCACCTCCCTTTGCACAAGGGAGGCGAACGGGCGGCTTCGTCGAAATTCATACAATTCCGTTCGCTCGTCGAAATTCATACCATTTCGCTCGCTCATCGAAATTCATACCATTCCGCTTGCAACCGCCGAATGAAAAAATATGTTGTTTCACCCAACACCGCGTAGGGGCTGCTTCGTCGAAATTCATACCATTTTGCTCACAACCGCCGATTAAAACAATGCTGTTTTACTAAATACCGCGTAGGGGCTGCTTCGTCGAAATTCATACAATTTCGTTCGCAACCGCCGAATAAAAAAATATGTTGTTTTACCAAACATCGCGTAGGGGCTGCTACCAGCAGCCCGCGTCAACAGCGTTCTTTCGGCGATTGCTCGCTCCAAGTATGAATTTCTCCTCTCCCCAAAAGCCTTGCGGCTTTCGGGGACCCCGAACGCCCGCCTAAACAGCGTTCTTTCGGCGATTGCTCGCTCTTGGCGGTCCGCAGGTTGCGGACCCTACGCGGGATTGTTGGGTTGTCGCTTTTCGGGGTTTGTTAGCGAATCTTAATAATTCTTTATTTTTTCATTACCCGCAGTTTATTTGCGTTTGGCAGAATAAAATCGACCCGCGGCGGCTTTTATGCTATAATCGAAGAGAGGTGATAGCGATGCACACCGTGCTTGTTTGCGATGATGACCGCGCGATACTTGATTCCATAGAGATATATCTTAAGGCGGAGGGCTTCAATGTGCTCAAGGCGGAAAACGGCGCCGCCGCGCTTGAGGTGATCTCTGAAAACAGCATAGAATGCTTGGTGCTGGATATTATGATGCCGGGGCTGGACGGGCTTCAGACCACGATGAAGATACGCGAGGAAAAGCGCGATTTTCCGATAATAATGCTCTCCGCCAAATCGGAGGATACGGATAAGATAGCCGGTCTCGGCTTCGGGGCGGACGATTATGTTACAAAGCCGTTCAATCCGCTGGAGCTTGTGGCGCGCGTAAAGTCGCAGATAAGAAGATATATCAGCTTTTCCGGCTTTGTGCAGAAAAAGGAGCAGCTCGTTACCGGCGGGCTGATAGTTGACACGCTTGCAAAAACCGTCAGCGTGGACGGCGAAAGCGTGAAGCTCACGGCGCGGGAATATATGATTCTCGAATACCTGTGCAAAAATATGGGGCGCGTGCTCTCCTCCGCCCAGATCTACGAGGCGGTGTGGAACGAGCCTGCGCTCAGAAGCGAAAAAACAGTTACCGTGCATATAAAAAACATTCGGGATAAGATAGAGATAAACCCGAAGGAACCGAAATACATAAAGGTGGTGTACGGTCTTGGATACAAGGTGGATAAAATTTAAGTACAGCTCTTTCAATAAATTCATCTGCGCGCTTTTGGGATGTCTGCTTGCGGGCGTGTGCGCCTCGTCGGCGGTGTCGGCGTTTCAGCACATCGCGGTGTTCGGCGGCGCGGATCTTACGGGCGGCGAAAGCCTGTCCTATATAGACACGCGGGAATTTTTCCTGAAGTTCAACAGCGATCTGCGCACGATAATAGACGACGCAAGCCACAATGCAAATCAGGCGCGCTACGACGCTGTGAAGAACAGCACCGTCCAAAGAGCGGAGCAGTTCGTTGCGGACGCGCTGCCGCTGATAGCGGATTACGAAGAGCAGTACGAAATGTACGAATATTATGTAAACGGCTATTCGGCGGAGGTGGAAGAGCAGCCGCAGATTGATTATTCCGCGCTTGAGGAGCGCTACGGCGCGTTTGACTGCGGCTACGATGATGCAGGCGAGCGGCTGTTTTTCACAATGGATACGGGCGATGAAAACATATCTGAAAATGTGCTTTTTGAAGTTACCGCTCCGCTGCATAAAACGGCGGACGAAATCGCTTCACAGCTCAATAGCCAGTTCGGAAAGCAGATTTACACCTACTACTGCTATGAAACGAACGATTCCGGCGAGGCGGCAAAGCTGGAGCTTTTAAATGTGCGCTACTACGCCGAATTTTCGGACGGCAGCACGGCGTCGAATGTTGAGGACCCGCAGGCTTTTGTTGAAAGCGTTAAGAGCGGGGCGGACGGATACGAATACTATATCTCGGAAAACGCGCGGGTGCAAAAAAGCAGCCGACTGACAGATGCCGCGCCGGAGGGGCCTGCGTTTTATTCCGGCACGCTTGAAAACCTGCGGCTCTATGTTGCGGTGGACAGCGCTTTCCCCGCCTCCGATTCCTACGGCGAGACGGCGCGCCGCGTTGAAAACGCCTTTTCATATGATGTAAGCGCGCAGCTTTATATCGCCGTGTTTGCGCTTTTCGCGGCGGCGGTGCTTTTCGCCGTTTCGCTGCGCCTTGCCGGCCATACGGGAACGGGCGAAATAACAGCGGCGCGCACGGACGCCTTTCCCGCCGATATAGCGCTGCTGCTTGCCGCGGCGGGGCTCGTGCCGACGGCGCTGCTCGGCTTTGCCCTGCTTGAGGGCAAGGTCATCGCCGTGTTCGGCGACATATATTCCTCCTCTTTAGCCGCGCCGGAGATGGATTTTTACCTCTCCGTTTGGTATCTTTACAGCACAGCCGCCTGTGGAGCGGCTGCATATCTTATCGCGCTGGCGTATTCCGCGTTCCTTGCAAGGAATATCAAAACCGGCGGCGTGTGGAGGCGCACCGCGCTTTATAAGCTGTTCGTCCTTTCCGGCAGGCTTTTCGCGGCGCTGCGCAAAGCGGCGGGCAGGCTTTGGAAAAAGCTCAAAAATATGCGATCGGCGTTTTCCTTCCTGCCGCAAAGGCTTGAAAAGCGCGTTGCGTGGGCGGGGGCGCTGTTTTGCGTGTTCAACGCCGTGGGCTTCGGCTTCACCGCGCTAATGTTTGAGATGCTTGTTCATAACGGGGCTGAGGCGTTCTGCCTGCCGCTGCTTGCCGTGATTGCGGCGGCGGATATTTTCTGCATATATAAAGCGCTCAAATTTATGCGCGCGCTTGACGCTCTGATAGAATGCAGCGCAAAAAACGAGCCTGTCGGTATAGACCTCGCAGGACTGCCGCAAAGCCTTAAAACGCTTGCCGCCTCGCTTGATAAAAAGAACGCGCAGCTTCAGCAGGTGGTCATAAAAGCCGTTAAGGACGAGCGCACTAAGACGGAGCTTATCACAAATGTTTCGCACGACCTTAAAACGCCGCTGACCTCCGTTATAAATTATATTGACCTGCTCAAAAAATGCGATATAAAGGACGACGAGGCGCGCCGCTATATGGACATCATTGATGAAAAATCGCAGCGGCTCAAGCGGCTGATAGAGGATTTGATAGAGGCGTCAAAGGTGGCGGCGGGGAGCGTTACCGTCAACAAAACGATGATAAATCTAAACGAGCTTGCCGCGCAGGCGGTGGTGGAATTTGCGCAGGGGTTTGAAAACCGCTCGCTTGAGTTGGTGTTCGACGAGCCTCGCGAGAGCCATATCGTGTTTGCGGACGGCACTAAGATCTACCGCGTGCTGGAAAATCTGCTTTCAAACGCGCAGAAATATTCCGCGCCCGGCTCGCGCGTGTATATCCGCCTTTATTCCTCCGGCGGATTCGGCTGCTTTGAGATAAAGAACATCTCAAAGGACGCGCTCAATATCTCCGCCGAGGAGCTTATGGAGCGCTTTGTGCGCGGCGACCGCTCCCGCAGCGAGGAGGGCAACGGGCTGGGCCTTTCCATTGCAAAGGAGCTGTGCGCGCTAAACGGCGGCAGGCTTGATATTCAGATAGACGGCGATCTGTTTAAAGCCGCGGTCCTGCTGCCCGCGACGCGGGAGGATGGGGCAAAGTGAAAAGCTTCCTGAAAATATTTGCCGCCGTAGCCGTGCTGTGCGCGGGCGCGCTCTTTGCGTGGAACGCGGCGGGCGGCGCGCTCTCAAGCTCCGCCGTAAGCACGGATGCTCCGCAGCTCGTGCTTGTAAATTCGGAAAACGCCGTGCCGGCGGGGTGGAGCGAGGAGCTTACAACGCTTTCAAACGGCGAGCAGGTGGCAACGCTCATCTACCCCGACCTGCAGGAGATGTTTGACGATATGCGAAGCGAGGGCGTTTATCCGTTCGTTCGCGCGGGCTACCGCTCAAGCGAAACGCAGCAAAGTCTTCTTGACGAAAAGATTGAAGCCTACCGCGCCGAGGGGTATTCAAAATCCCGTGCGCGCTCTCTTGCGCTCAGCACGGTGGCTAGGCTGCCGGGAACCGAACACAATATGGTTTTAAGCGGCTGATTCCCGCGCGTGCTGCGTTAAAAGCCTCGTTAATCCGAAAGGATTAACTGCGTTTTGTGCCTTGCCCGCACAAAATGCTCATGTGCCGTAAAGTAACACACAAGAATTTGATAGACAGCAACCCATTATTTCCGTGTAACAAAGAGAAAGCAATGTACAATTTACATCTGAATGATATAATACTTTTAGGGCAGAGCAAAGGGAAAATTAAGGTCTACGCTCCGTAGATAGCCCGCAGATATAAGGAACTCTACGCCCCGTGTGTGTTTATTAAATTCCCCATCATCTACAATAAGGGCAGAAAGGAGGACAGAAACTAATGGATCAAATCCGAATCGGCAAATTTATAGCCGAATCAAGAAAATCACTGAACCTTACCCAAAGGCAACTTGCCGACGCACTTTCCATTAGCGACAAAACAATTTCCAAATGGGAGTGTGGAAAAGGACTTCCCGAAGTTTCTCTCATGCTACCATTGTGTGCGGCATTGGATATTACTGTCAATGATTTGCTTTCGGGTGAAAAGGTTTCCTCAACTGATTATCAAAAGAAAGCGGAGGGAAATATGATGAACTTAATGAAAGAAAACGAAGAAAATAGGAAAAGAATGGCGTTGTGTATCATTACCGTCGCAATCACGGTCATTGCTGTATGCGCCCTGATAGTAATAGCATCCTATATTGATCTGCCTACGGTGGTACGAATCATATTGATTGTGGGTGCTGCTTTAGTGGCGGTAGCGGGCATAGCGGCGGGCGCAATGCTTGAAATTAAGGCTGGTTATTTTGAATGTCCTCATTGTAAAGAACTTTTTGTTCCGAGCATGAATGAGTATGTAAAAAGCTATCATACTTTGACAAAACGCAGATTGACCTGTCCTAAATGCGGTAAAACGGGAATGTGCAAACATCGTATTACAAGATAAATACGACTTCTGGAATAGCAAAGTCAGCCGAGCCAGTCAACGATCAAGATGAACGGCGCATACGCGCCGCCGTTGACAGCCCCGCCCGCCTTTGCTGGTAGGCAATCAAGGGGCGACAGCAAGGAGTGCTGCCGCCCCGCAAGCCGAAAGGGGGAGCACAAGCGCGCAGAGCAGCGCCGCGGCCATCAGCCTCCGGGCGCCTCTCACGTACATGCTCCCCTTTGCTCTCACTTTTCGTCCTTCAGGTACTTTTCCATCCACTCGGTGATCTCGCGCAGCCGGCGCACGCGGTTCTGCGGCCTGCCGGAGCGGGAGAGCTCGTGGTTCTCGCCCTTGAAGATGCACATCCTGGCCGGCACGCCGTGTACCTTCAGCGCGTAGAACATCTGCATCCCCTCCGGCAGCGGGCAGCGGTAGTCCTCCTCGGAGTGGATGAACAGCGTGGGCGTGGTCACCCTGCCGGCGTAGCGGAGCGGCGACTGCTCCCAGGCCTT
>CALWHV010000002.1 GCA_944380545.1 uncultured Eubacterium sp.
CGCCGATTTTCTCAAAATGCTTTGCAACATAGAAAAATGTTTCCTGCACACATTCCTCTGAATCTTCAATGCTGTTTGTTTTTCTTAAGGCTATCCAATACAAAAGATCTTTGTATGTATTATAAAGTTCGGTAAACTTTTCCCTGTCGCCTTCGGAATCAATCAAACTTAAATAAATTGCTATCATATATACTATATCCTTTAAACCGCCGCTTTTGTGATAAAATTATTCAAAATCATTTTAAACGCTAAATCCGTTTCTTGTCAATGAGATTTGCAGAAATTCCGAAGCGGCGCGTTGCTGCTCCGTTTGATGAGTAAGCGCGGGCGCGAGGTTTTAATCAAGCGAGCAGCGTATACGCTAAAAAAGCACACCCCGAAAGCGAAAGGCTTTCGGGGTGCGTTTTTCTTTAAAATCTGCCGGCCGGCGGGGTTACGCCTTATGCGAAGCGGAAGCGCGCCGTATTTTGCCCGCCGTTATCAGCGCCGCCTCAAGAATGAGGCTCAGGCAGCACGGGGCGAACACGATGCCGAATTCAAAAATATACGAAACGACACCGGCTGCCGAAATCACAAAAAGAATGATGAGCGATATTCTGCGAAAATACCGAAACTCCTTTTTTGAGAGAGGCTTTTCGGGGGTGTCTAAGGGACAGAACAACGCTATCGGCACCGCGGACGCCGCCGAAACGCAGGCGAGCGCGACGGTGAAATCATAGGATTTTGACAGCCGGATAACGGCGATGCACGCAAAAATGGAGAGCGCGGACATTATTTCGCACCTTGTTTCCGTTTTTGCGTGATAGCCGCCCGCATAGCGCCGTATAAGCTGAAAGGCGATATAGAAAATAACGCTTTCAACAAAGCAGCCGAGAATCAGCCCGAATACGGCGGCGAGAACAAAATACATCAGCTGCGACAGAAGCATAAAAAAGCCGTAATCATAAAGCTCCTTATCCTCCGGAGTAATCACGGCTTTTTTGATTAGCAAACCGGATATTTGCGATGACAGCCTGCTTATCATTATTTTTCTATCTTGCTGAACTGCTTTAAGGATTTGGGAGCCTGCGGCTGATAAACAGCGCCGCAAGTGGTTGAATTAGCATCCCTTTTCAAAGCAGATTCTGCGCTCTTTTTTGCAAGCTTTGCAAAAAGATTTGTTGCTTTTTTCATTTGATATTCCCCCTTTATATTTTGTGGCATTATTTTATCATTTTACTGCAATAGGCTTCAATGTTTTTAATCAAATGCAAATAATACATTTACAAAAGCAATATTAGATTGTTTTACAAAGAAATTTTATCTATTTTTTTAATATTCGTTGTTTTGCAACTAATTTTATGTTTTACAATCTTTAGTTAGCCTTTTTTAGATGATAACATAAAACAAAAAGGCGGGTGATATTGTGAATCCTGACGCCAAGCTTATAGGCATACGCATAATGCAAAAAAGAAAGGAAAAGGGATATACGCAGGAGCAGCTTGCGGAGCTGCTGGGAATATCAAACGGGCACCTATCCTGCGTTGAACGGGGTTATTATCTGCCCACGACTCAAAATCTGTTTAAACTTTGCGATATTTTGGGTGAAACGCCGAACTACTATCTTATCGGCGAGATATCGGTTGAAAAGGAGACGCAGATAATCTCCTGCCTGAAATCCCTACCGGAAAGCTATCAAAAGGTGGTTGCAGACTCTGTTTGCGCGCTTGTTGACGCTTATGTAAGGGACGCGCAAAATTTGACTAACAAATAAAACAATGCTAAAATTATCCTTGCCGAACCGGGTGAGGATTTTGTTTTGGTGATTAGTATGAAAATTCTTATTTGTGACGACAATGAAGCTAATTTAAGGCGGCTTGAAATCCATGTTAAGGAATACATGAAAAACCGATACATAAAAGCCGAATTTTACTGCACTTCATCGGCGAGCGAAGCGTTTTCTGCCGAGCTTGATTTTGACCTTGCGTTTCTTGACATACAAATGCCTGAAATAGACGGTCTTACGCTTGCAAAGCGCCTGAAAGAGCGAAACGAGAAGATCATTCTTTTCTTTGTTACGAATTACGAGGAATATCAGGACGATGCTATGGACCTGAGGATTTTCAGATTTTTTGAAAAGCCGTTTGATGTGCAGCGGCTGTACGCGAGCCTTGACAGGGCGATGGAATATCTTAACGAAACATATGCAGACATCTATTTGGAGAAAAGCCGCCGCTACGAAAGGCTGCCGGTTGACGACATTCTTTATATCAAACGGGAAAACAGAAGCGTTTATGTTGTGACAGAAAGCGAAACATTTTTGACAAAGGGAGATTTTAACGACCTTATCTCAAAGCTGCCAAACACTTATTTTTATCTTGTGCACAAAAGCTTTATGGTGAATGTGCACCATATAACAAAATACAGCTATAAGGAAATATTCGTCGGCAACGACAGGATAAGCGTTGCCACGCGAAAGCAGGCGGATTTTCACAAATTCTGGTTCAGTTACATAAAGAGGAGATAAGATGACATATAACATTGCCGTTTGTGTTACATATTTTTTGGAAATGTTAATAGCTTACATTTTCTTCATACAAATCGGCGATAAAAAGTTCAAGGCATTGCCTTGTTTTATCATAGGCGCTATAATATTTGAAACCGGCGCTTTCTTTAATATTGCGTTATCAAATACTGTTTGGTTCAATGTTGTATACTTCTTTATAATAAACCTTGTTTTCGGGGCGATTTGCTTCAAAATAAAAATAAGCAGAACATTATTTTACGCATTGATACTTGACATTATTTCAAACGCGCTGGAATTTGTGGCTATTTTCATTATCTCTGTGTTGACAAACACCCAAACAACAGAGTATCTGGACAATATAGTGTTCTTTATCTTGGATGTAGCCATAAGCAAAACATTATATTTCTTGACTTGCTTAATCATACTTAAATTTGTAAAAACCGAAAAAGCTAATTTCAAATTCCCTGTTGGGCTGTATTTTTACCCGCTGGCTGTGATATCCGCCTTGATTATATTTTGGGATATATGCTCAAAATCCGAAATCAAAAACGAGCAGCAGATTGCTTTATCCGTTTTAAGCGCCGTTTTGTTTGCATCCATAATCGTGCTTTTTATGACCTATCAGCGAAGCACGGAAAAGGAAAACAATTTGATTCTTTTGCAAAACGAGCTGAACAAAACAAACACGGACAGAAATTATTATCAAATTCTTGAAAAGCAAAACGAAGAGCTTATGATTTACGCCCACGATGCAAAAAAGCATCTTGCCGCCATTCAGGAGCTTAACGACAACCCGGAGATAGACAAATATATAGCCGAGATGACGAGCCGGCTTAAATCTCACGGCAACGCCTGCCGCAGCGGGAATCACGCGCTTGATGTGCTGATAAACAAATACGACACCGAATGTAAAATAAAGAAAATTGATTTCAGCTTTGACACAAGGCTTTCAAGCCTGAATATCGTTGAGGATTACGATTTGGTTTCTGTGTTGAGCAATCTGCTTGACAATGCCATTGAGGCTGCGATTGATTCAAAAGCAAAATTCATAACGCTGAAAACAAACAGGGTTAACACATACGACAGCCTGATCATCACCAACAGCTGCGACAGAGCGCCTGATTCCGTTGACAACGAGCTGCGCACCACAAAAAAGAACAAAAGAATCCACGGAATCGGAATAAAGAGCGTTATGAAAACGCTGGAAAAATATGACGGCGATTTTGAATGGGAATATAACGAGCAGCGCAGAGAATTTACGATAACGGTAATATTTTTAAACAATCAAAAGAAAAAAATATAGCGGTTTGGCGTAGTCAAGCCGCTTTTTATTGCGTTTCTGCTTATTTTTCTTGCGTTTCGTTTTAGGACTGTTCATTTAGAGCGGTTTGTGCTAATATTTGATGCGGCGTTTGACATATCGGCAAATATGAAAAAACCGAGCGGATAACGCCTATTCTAAAATTCGGCATTTGCCTAAGATATTAAGGAGGATTTGAATGACAAGGGATGAATTTTTAGAATATATCAAAGAAAATTATCGCTGCGACGGCAATTTGGATTTTGAGCTCAGCGAAGCCGAGCACAGCGATGTTGACGGAGATTTTATTTATGAAAACAAGCTCTATGTCATAGGAAAATACAACTACGCCCTTGCGCTCAAGGATAAGAGCGGAAACGATGCGACGCTGCGCTTCAGTATTTACGGCACGGCCCTTAAGCAAAACATTACGCCAAACGATTATGAGCTTTCAAATTACGACAATTTTGATTACATTATAAAATGATTATTTACATATTATACTTATAAAAGCCGCTGACTGCCGGGCGTTTCGGAGCCCTTTGCAAATCAGCGGCTTTGATTATTTTTGCGCGGTAATTTTGATTACCATTCGGTGAAATAGCGGTGCAGGGCATTTTCTATTCCGCAGGCAACGCTGTTTTGATCGCTCATAAGCTTATCCGTGCCGACGCGGAAGACCATAACTCCGCCGCAGCCGGAGAACAGAGCGTACGCCGTTTTATCTCCGGCGAGCGCGGGCGAGCAGAATGTGCCCTCGTAGACCTGGTTTGAATCGTGAACGGTGTAATACTTGCTGTTCCAATAGTTTGCCTCTTCAAGATCGCGCCATACCGCCCAGTAAGGCGAGCCGTTTACGGGCCTGCCGTAAGAGGCGATGCCGATATTGATCTTTGAAACATCCGCGCCGTTATCTATGAAATCCTGAAGCCCCTCCTGCGCCTGCTGAAGCGAGCTTTGATAGCCGTCCTCATCGTTGCCGTCATAAGCCATAAACTGTATCTGGTCGAGGCGGTCGAGCGTTTCCTGCGACATACCGAGAGAGCCGGCGGAGAGCGCGGCGGTTATAACAGCATCCGGGTCCGCCTCGTGCATCTTATCGTCCAGACGGGCGATAAAGCTGTCGTAATTCTTCCAGTCAGCGGAGGTCTGCGGGTATTCCCAGTCGATATCCACGCCGTCAAAGCCGTACTCGGCAACGAAGGCGGCAATCTTATCCGCGATCTCCTGCCAATGCTGCGCCATATACACATTTACGCCGTTATGCCCGTCGCCCCAGGCTCCGTCCGCAAGGGCGGTGACAACGAGCTTGACCTGATGCTCCGGATTAGAGCGGCGCGAGATTATCTCCTTGAGAGCGGCAACCTCGCGGGCAAAGCCCTCCTCGCCGAGCTCGCCGAAGTGCATATTGCCCTGCTCGTCCCACTGAACGGCGGCAAAGACGATAACGGTGCTGTAAACATCGTAAAAACGCGCGTACTGCACAACATATTCGTCGCCGCGCGCAAGAATCTCGGTGGGAACATCGCCGTCCAGCCTCTGATAAGCCGTGACCTCTAAATCGCCGGGGTCGCGCTTTTCAACATTATAGAGCTTGAGCGAGCTTATTTTTACGGGTGCGGAGCTGCTTCTGAACTTATCTATTGAAAGGCGCACGGTATCCGTGGTTACGGGATCGAAGCTGCAAAGGCGCTGGCTCTGGATCTTTTCGCTTTGATAAACGAGCTGCCATTCGCCGTTTACCTTTGCAAGCAGCCTGAAATACTGCGCCTCGTTGCCCTGCTCCTCGATAACGGCGGTGTTGAAGGTTTTAACGCCGCTGAGCTTTATATCAACATAGGCGTTGTTGATATCCTGCTCGGAATCTGCTGGGGTGCGGTCCGGGTCCTGCGCCGTCCAGCAGGAATCGCTGTCGTCAAGCAGGTTGGCGGCGTCCGCCTTTTCGCCTTTTTTAAGGCTTTCATACTCTATTGAAGCGCCGCTCATAAGATTTTCCGAATCGATCTCCATAGGCGGCAGGGAATCGCTGCCGGAAGCCGAAAGCAGATTTGAAGCCGCCATAGGAGCGGCGGTTACAGCCGCAACAAGCACGCAGGCGATGACCGCCTTGAGCGCCTTTTTTCGCGCCGGCGCAACGGCGATAACAAGCGCTGCTGCAAGCGCCGCGCCGAGATAGCCCGCGTTTGGCGCTATGCTTGAAAAGCCCTGCGAAAAGCCGGCTGAGGAAAAGCCCTTGTCTATGCCGAAAACGAGAACAAAGGTGTATATAAACTCAACGATGCCCAGCAAAAGCGCAACTGCCGTGAGCGCGCCGAACGCCTTGTTTGCCGCGCCGCGCATATCCGGCGCGAAGGCGCGCGCAAGCAGGCAGATGAAGCCCAGCGCGGCCGAAACGCCCGTAAGGCAGAAGATAAGCGTTATAAAGCCGCTGCCGAGCGGGTAGAGCTCCGTTATCCAGCCGTATGCCCAATCCGCCGAATAGAAGAACACGAGCGCAAGCAGCGAAAGCGCCGTTGCAAGATATGCTGCGGCCCGCGTGCAAAACGCCGAGCCTAACTTTTTGATGCTTTTCATAATGATACCTCCGAAATCGGAAATAAAATATAATACTACAAACTGATAGTACCATATAAAACGGCGGCGGACAATACAAATTTCGGAAATTTACACCTATCAAACGGCAATATTGCGCCGGCGATTGAAATTTTTGTATGATTTGGTATAATTAAAAATAATATGATATATCTAAACCGCAATTAACGCAGCTAACGGAACACAATACGGCTTTGAGAGGCTGATTTCCGCGCCGCGTTAAAATACTTGTTTATCGGAAAAAGGAGAACGCATATGAAAAAGCTTGGCTTCGGGCTGATGCGCCTGCCCAAAAAAGGCGTTATAACAGATATCAGCCAAACCAAAGAAATGATAGATCTGTTTTTGGACGCCGGCTTCACTTATTTTGACACGGCGTATGTTTATGCAGGCTCGGAGGCGACGGCGAAAAAAACGCTTGTTTCGCGCCATCCCCGCGATTCATACACGCTGGCAACAAAGCTTAATGTGAATGTGGCGCCGAACAAAAAGGCCGCCGAAAAGCAGCTTGAAACAAGCCTTAAGCGCACCGGCGCCGGCTATTTTGACTACTATCTGCTGCACGCAATTATGAACAATAACTACGACAAATACGAAAAATACGGGCTTTGGGATTTTATTAAAGAAAAGAAGCGCGAGGGCGTGCTTAAAAACATCGGCTTTTCGTACCATTCCGGACCGGAGCTGCTTGACAGGATACTGACCGAGCACCCGGAGGTTGATTTTGTTCAGCTTCAGATAAATTATGCCGACTGGGAAAATCCGAGCGTGCAGTCGCGCGCGAACTACGAAACGGCAAGGAAGCACGGCAAGAGCATAGTGATAATGGAGCCTGTTAAGGGCGGCGCGCTTGCCGACCCGCCCGAGGAGGTTAAAAGGCTGTTTCACGCCTACGCGCCGGACGCCTCCTGCGCATCGTGGGCAATACGCTTTGCCGCGGGACTGCCCGGTGTGCTGACAGTGCTTTCGGGGATGTCCACCACCGAGCAGGTGCGCGACAACATATCGTATATGCGTGATTTTACCCCGCTTAACAACGAGGAGCAGCTGATAATCCAAAAGGCTCAGGCAATAATGGGCAAATCGACGGCGATAGCCTGCACCGCCTGCCGCTACTGCACAAAGGGCTGCCCGAAGAACATTCGGATACCTGATATTTTTGCCGCTGCAAACAAGTGGCGCGCAAACGCTCTTGAAAAGGAGGCGCGCGAGGCGTACGCCGCAGCGGTTGACGGCGCAGGCAGGGCGAGCGACTGCATCGAGTGCCGCAAGTGCGAGAGCGTTTGCCCGCAGCATCTTAAAATCGCCGATCTGATGGCGCAGTGCAATGTGATGTTTGAAAAATAGGGCGCGCAGACAGCCGCAAAAACGAATGAAAAGGGATACGGTTACTCCGTATCCCTTTTTGCAACCGTATTATGCCGTGCGGGCGGCAGCTCAGCCCTGCTGCTTTTTTGCCTTTTTCTTTTTGATTATCACGGCTATACCCGCCGCTATGCCTGCCGCGGCGACCGCCGAAACGACGCACGCCGTTATCTTAAGCGCATTTTCAGTTAAGAACGCGGGATATTCCGTATCTATATATTCCTGCATCGTTACGCCAACCTCGTGCGGCTGCTCGATATCGTGCTTTTGAACAAGCGCGGTAAATTCGGAAAACGCATCCTTCTTTCTGAAATGATAAAGATTCGTTGCCTCGTTCATTATTGCGTAAAGCACATTTATCTTTATTTCCTCAACATAATATGTGAGGCGCTCGTCGCCCTCCACCGCGGCAAGCGCGGAGTTGACAAGCTCAAGATAGCGGTCGTTATCCGCCTTTGAAAGATAATCGCCGGCGTGCTGCCACGCCTCGTCGTAAAGATCCAGGTCCTCGCCCTTTTCCTTGAGGCGGGCGTTCATACCGTCCATATATTCGGCGATATAAGGCGCGGCGGCGCCGTAGGTTACGGTGAGATATTTTGCGATAAGCGCGCTGACATCAAGCTCGTTATCCCAGAGCTGCTTTGAAAGCACATAGGTGCGAAGGCGCGCCATCTCGTCGTTCTTTTCGCGGCTGCCCTGATGGAATATCTCTTTAACATTATTTTCTATATAAAACGCGTGATTGTCCTTTTGCACATCAAAATTGGGGTAAGGCAGAAGAAGATGCTGAAAATCAACAACATAATCCCAGATCATAAGGCTTTGGCAAACGGCGCTCCAGGACTCTACAAGCTGCTTTGTTTTTGCCGCCTTTTCGCTTGCGCCGAATCTGTAGCTGTAAAGCTGGCCGGTGTTTATGGGGCAGAGAACGATGTTTACATTATCCTCGCAGACCATACCCTTGGGCACCTCTTCGTTATAAAAATACGCAAGCGTTGAGATCACCTTATCGGGGAATTTCTTTGCGAGCGAATTTATGATAGGCAGCATCGTGCCCATCATAGAGCCGGTCTCCTCCAGCACGCGCGCGCAGCTTTCGCAGGTGCAGTAATTATAGTTGTCGTTCAGGCTGAAATCCCAGTATTTTTTATCCGGCTCGGCGGCTATCTTTTTTGCCATCTCCGCCTCGATTATCGGATAAACATCGGGGTTCGTGAGGCAGAGCTGCTGCGGCTCGCCCGCCTCGTTATATGTAAAATATTCGGGATGGGAGGCGCCGTATATCTCCGGGTCAACAAACTGGAAGCAGGAATGGCACCAGGTGCCCCAGCCGGCGTTTTTTTCTATATCGTCGGCAACGACGCCGTTTAGGCGCAGCTTTTTGAACCAGCCGTTTTGAGCCGCTTCATACTGAAAGACCTTGCGCCAGGAAAAATCGGGATTGCTTACCCTCTGCCCGCCGTCAAGATATATGGTGGGAAGCGACGGGATATAATCATAATCCTCGCGCGCAAACATACAGCCGAGCTCATCCTCAAGAAAGCCGTAAACAGCGTTTGATATATCGCTGTCGTCAAGCGTTTTAAGGTACACGGCGCCGTCAAGCACGCTTACAAGATAGCCGTCGTCCTCAAGAGCGCTCGTGTCGCAATCCGCCGAGAGCCGCGTGCCGCCGAGGCTTATGAACGGCTCGCCGCGCAGCTCGCTCTCGCGCACAACGGGGAACGCATCATCGCTGCCGATGATCTTGCAGAGATATTCGGAAAGCGCGTTTGCCGCCTCTGAAACCGAATCAGAAGCGTTGTCGGCAACGCAGACGGAAAAGCCGGACGCGCCGTTTTCAGCAAGCAGCACCCTGCCCTGTGCCGGCTCGGCGAGCTGCGCCCTGAGCTCCTCCTCGCTGTAATCGGAAAGATGCGAGGTTATATCAAGAGTTTCTGACGACATCTGATTCTCACCCTGCGCAAACGCGGCTGCCGGACAGCAGGTGAGCGCCAAAACGGCTGCAAGAGCAATCAAAACCAATCTTTTCATATTTGTTCTCCTTTATGTTATCTGCGTTTTTTCGAACGCGGCTCAGAGGGCTTTTTTCCGGCTTGCTGCCTGAGCGGCGGCTTTGAATCGGGTATCAGGCAGTTTTTGCCGTTTCCGATAAGCTCCCGCCTGCGCGCCTTTATCAGCGCCTCGCGGCAGAGCGCGAGGTTCTTGGGCTCGTAATACTGCAAAAGCGCGCGCTGGAGCGCCTTTTCATGCGGTGATTTTGCAACCGGCACCGGCTGCATCGTGTAGGGGTCCAGCCCCGTGTAGAACATACAGGTGGAGATAGTGCCGGGAGTGGGATAAAAATCCTGCACCTGTTCCGGCCTGATACGGTGCTTTTTTAAAAAGCAGGCAAGCTCCACGGCGTCCTCAAGCGTTGAGCCGGGGTGGCTGGACATCAGATAAGGCACAAGATACTGCTCTTTGTGCACCTCGCCGGTGTACCTGAAATAGCGGCGCGAGAATTCAAGATACGCCTCGATATGCGGCTTGCCCATTTTATCGAGCACGGCGGCGCTGCAATGCTCCGGCGCAACCTTGAGCTGACCGGAAACATGGTATTTAACCAGCTCGCGGAAAAACGAATCATCCCCGTCGCAAAGCAGATAATCATATCTTATGCCGCTGCGGATAAACACCTTTTTTATGCCCGGCAGGCTGCGCACGGCGCGCAGGATATCAAGGTATTCGCCGTGCTGCGCAACAAGATTCGGGCAAGGCTTGGGCGCAAGGCATTTTTTGCCCTTGCAAAGCCCGTGCTCAAGCTGAAAATCGCAGGACGGGCGGCGGAAATTCGCGGTGGGCCCGCCCACATCGTGGATATAGCCCTTAAAATCCGGCATCTCTGTTATGCGCTTTGCCTCGGCAATAATGCTTTTCTTGCTGCGGGAGGTGACGAACCTGCCCTGATGAAACTGGATGGAGCAGAAATTGCACCCGCCGAAGCAGCCGCGGTTGTGGGTTATTGAAAAGCGGACCTCCTCGATTCCCGGAACGCCGCCGAGCGCCTCGTAGGACGGATGATAGGCGCGCGTATACGGCAGCGCGTAGACTCTGTCGAGCTCCTCGGTTGTGAGGGGCGGCATCGGCGCGTTTTGAACGAGCATCAGCCTTCCGTGGCGCTGGCGGACCGCTCTGCCGCGGATATGATCCTGCTCGTCCTGCTCAAGACGCACAGACTTTGCATACTCTTTTTTTGAGGAGATGCAGTTTTCAAGCGACGGCGCCTCGGCGCAGTCATACGGCGTTTCGCGCACATCAACGGCATAACAGGTGCCGCGTATGTTTTTAAGGGAGGAAACGGACTCGCCGCCGTCAAGCCGGCGGGCGATCTCTGCTATCTGCTTTTCGCCCATACCGTATATAAGGATATCCGCGCCGGAATCTATCAGAAGCGATGGCATTATCTTATCCGCCCAGTAATCATAATGCGCAAAGCGGCGAAGCGACGCTTCAAGCCCGCCGATAATAAGCGGAATATCCGGAAAAAGCCTTTTGATTATGCGGGAATAGACGGTTACGGCTCTGTCCGGCCGCTTGCCCGCCCTGCCGCCAGGAGTGTAGGCGTCCGTACTGCGCGGCTTTTTTGCAGCCGTGTAATGAGCCACCATTGAATCTATGTTGCCGGAGGTGACCAGAAAGCCGAGGCGAGGCGCGCCGAACTGAAGAAAATCATCGTCCCGCCGCCAATCGGGCTGGCTTAATATCACAACGCGAAAGCCTTCGCTTTCAAGCACGCGCGAAATGATAGCCGCGCCGAAGGAGGGATGGTCAACATACGCGTCGCCCGTTACATACACAAAATCAACATAATCCCAGCCGCGGTTTTTGACCTCCGCCGCGCTTACAGGAAGAAAAGAACCCATAAAAATCTCCTGAAAAATCGTTCGATAATATGATAACATAAACGCCCCGCCGTTTTCAACTTTGAAATAAGAATGTTATTTTTCTTGAAATTATACGGCGTATATATTAAAATGAAAGCGGCGGCTGAAAAACGCCGCGCTATTCAAGGCGCACCGCGCCGGATACGGGGGTAACCTGATGAAGAAAAAAACAGTTAAAAGGCTGCTTGCCGCGGGGCTTGCCGCGGTAATGGCCTCGTCCTTTGCGGCGTGCGCGCCGGAAAAGGCGGATGTGAGCGATATCTTTGATTCCGAAAACAAGATATCCTACAACACTACCTACAAAGAGCTTTCAAGCAAAAAGACGAACAAGGAGGAAAGCTGGCGCCAGGGAATGGTGACCGGCAACGGCAGGCAGGGCGTTATAGTGAGCGGCGCGCCGTACAGCGACACGCTGATATTCCAAAACATACACTTCATTATGCCGAACCAGAATGTGCGCTACTGCCCCGACACATCAGACGAGCTTGAGACCGTTAAGCAGAACATAGTCAACGGTCAGGATATAGTGGACAATTCAAGCTACGACGATGTTTATTACTATCATCCCGGCGGCGAGCTGCGCATATCGCAGGACAAAAAGAGCGAGAGCGACTATGTGCGCTACACGGACTATGAAACCGCCGTTACCGGAGTCAGGTACACGGACGAGGGCGGCACCTGGAAAAGGGAAACCTTTACCTCGCGCGCAGATGATGTTACGATAACGAGGATCTCTCAATCCGACACAGGCACCAAGGCGGATGTGACGCTTTCGTTTGACGATATTTCAGCTATTGCCAAATACGGCAAGGGCAATGAAAAGGATATTCAGTACAAGCGCGTTACGGACGACGGCGGCAGCTATCTTGCCTTCGTTGCGCATTATCCCGACTATGAAAACAGCGAGCTTAAAAACGGCGGCTACGCCACGCTTACATATATAATCAACGACGGCGGCACGAGAGGCGTTACGGACGGCGGCGGCTCAAACGACGAGCAGTACGCCGGCAGCACCGACCCGCAGATACAGATAACGGGCGCAAACAATATCTATCTTATCACCGTTTCCGACCGCACCGCCGAGATGGGCGCGATGGCGGATTTCGCCGCAGCAGAGGAATACGCGCTTATCGACGAGCTTGAGGCAAAGGCGGCGGCGTGCGCCGAAAAATACAGCTCCTCCGGCGCGTTTGACTTTGACGCCGCTCTTGCAGCGCACACGGAGCTTCACAAGCCGCAGTTTGACGCGGTTACTCTTGAGCTTGACGGCGCGGCGACCGGCGAATACCTTTCAAACGAAACGCTTATCAAAAACGCAAAGGGCGAGGATGAGATAAGCTCCGCGCTTGCGCAGCGCGCGTTTTATAACGGCAGATACGCCTATCTGTGCTGCGCCGGATATTCAACGAGCAGGCTCTACGGAATGTGGACCGGCGAATGGGACACGAGCTGGGGCAGCAAATACACGATGGACGCTAATGTAAATCTTCAGATTTCCTCAATGAACACGGGCAATATAGCGGACGCGCCGATAGGATACACCTATTTCCTGCTGCGCCAGCTTCCCGACTGGGAGGAAAACGCGCTTGCAACGCACGGCTACACAGACGCGATACAGGCGCCCGTAAACACGGACGGCGACAGCGCCGTTATCACGGAAACGGCATACCCCTACCCGTTCAGGTACTGGAACGCGGGCACGGCATGGATGCTCTACCCGCTTTACGAAGCGCTTCAGTGCAGCGGCGATATGCAGATTCCGCTGAGCGATGAATTTGACCTGACTCAGCTCAAGAGCGTGCTTTCACCGGTTGCGGACGACCTGACCGACGAGGATGTTGAGGCGATAAAGCAGAAGGGATACCTTGACCTGAGAAGCGAGATACTCTATCCCCTGCTTATCAAGGCGGCGAACTACTGGGAGCAGATGCTTACGCCGGATTACTACACCGACTCAAACGGCGACATCCATTACCAGGCGGGCAAGACCGAGCTGCTTGACGGCGAATACTACTGCATACTGCCGAGCTATTCGCCCGAGAACAACCCGGAGAACTACCCCAGCCCCTCCACAGCGAACTGCGCGATAGACATTTCCGCGGCAAACAGTACCTTTGAGATGCTGATAGAAATCTCAAAGAGCCTTGACGAAAACGCCGATGTTTCAAAATGGGAGCAGATGAAATCAAAGCTGCCGCCGTATCTTTACGATGAAACGGGCGCGCTCAAGGAATGGGCGTGCAACCAGTTTACGGAAAACAACGAGCACAGGCACCTGAGCCACCTTTACTGCGCCTGGCCGATGATGGAAACGCAGAACAACGAGGAGCTCAGAAACGCCTGCATACAGGCCGTTTTAAACAGAAATTCCGAAAACGAGGCGAGCCACGCGCTTGTGCACAGAAGTATGATAGCCGCAAGGCTCAAGGACCGCGCGGCGCTGACCGAAGCGCTGACGACGCTGATGAACAGCAAGATATATTACAATTCGCTTATGACGAACCACGATTTTGACAGAGGCAGCTGCTACTGCACCGATTTTGCGATAGGCTACCTCGGCATAATCAGCGAAAGCCTTGTTTTCTCGGACACGGGCGTGATAGAGATACTGCCCTGCCTGCCCGAAAGCGGCTTTGACGCAGGCAGCATCACGGGCCTTAACGCCAGAACAAGGGCGAGCATAGACGAGCTGAAATGGGATGTTGCGGCTAAGACCGCAAGCGTTACCGTTACTTCCGACACGGCGCAGACGATAGAGATATCCTGCGGCCTTGCGGACGGCGCCGAGAGCGTGACCTTTGCCGAGGGCGAAACAAAAACGATAGAATTCACTCTGAAATAAGTGATACAGCTGATAAAAGCCGGCCCATACGGGTCGGCTTTTTGCTTTGCGTTTATTTAATAGATTACGATATCATATTCCTTTGAAATCATCTCATAATAGGCGTTTTCAATCTCCTCCCAAGCCCTGCCGCCGGTATGAAGCTTATCGCGCTCAAATTTTTCATAGGCATTTTTGAGCTCGGGATATTTTTTCGGCGTTTCTCCGCTTGAGACCTCGTCTGTTACCATATCTGAAAACGCCGCGCTCATACCGATGAGATAAGCTCTTTTTTTCGCGTATTCTATCACCGTGCGCTTCGGTATGCCGTACTCCTCAAGACAGTATTCCTCGGTCAGCTCCGAGTCCTGCGCCATTGAGGCATCCAAGGAATCGTACAGTTCCCGATTTGCCGGGTGCATAGTGAGCGAATTCTTTTCTGCATAATCCGAGGTGACATAAAGTCTTATCACATCATCAAGATCGAATTTTTCGCCGCCTATCAAAAACAAATCAACATCCGTTTGCGTTATCGGCTCGCCGTTTACGGCGGCAAGCGTTTTCGGGTCTGCGGCGCGGCGCATTGCGATATCCATCTGGCTCTTGAACGAATAATCCTCCTGCTCCCCGCCTGCCGACGAACAGGCCTGAAGCGCGCTGCAAAGCAGCAAAAGAAGCGCCAATATCGCGGCTTTCAGACGAGATACGGTCATTTTAATCCTCCGAAATTTATTATTTTATAAGTTGCCGAAAGGCGGAAAAGGGTAACGCAAAATCAAAAAATATTCCGCTTGTAATGCGTGGTGGGATAGCTTAAAATATATTATGAAAAGAGGTGAAGGCGCGTGGACGATTCAGGCAGAGAGCTTTGCGAAAGGCTTTGGCGCAAATACGAGGAGCAGCTGCGCAGGGTTTGCGGCGCAAGAATGAGCGGCTGCCCGCAGGATGCGGAAGATGTTATATCTGAGGTGTTCTGCGCACTTTGCGCACAGGTTGAAAAAAGCGGCGCGCCCGAAATGCCGAAGGCGTGGCTTTACGGCACGCTGAACAATCAAATAAATATGCGCTTTCGCACGATATGCAAAATAAGAGAGCACGAAACTGAGCTGGACGAGCGCGAATATATGCTGCCTCTGGGCTGCGACCTTATCGAGAGCAAAACGCAGCAAATATACGAAAGCGAGATAAAAGGCAAGCTTAAAAAGCTGCTTAAGAAAGACGAGTACGAGCTTATATGCCTGATACATTTTGACGGGCTGAAAATGAAGGAAGCCGCAAACAGGCTGAACTCCACGCCGAGCGCCGTGAAGCAGAAGCATTACAGGATATGCCGGCGGCTGAGGAAAATCATCAAAAGCCGCGAGGAAATCTTTTAAGAACCCGATGTGCCGAAAATGCGCCGGAAGCCAAGAAACAAACGGGCAGCATCAACTGTGAGGTGATATTGTGAACAATGATACTCTCCTTGAGACATTAAAATCCGATTCAATGTCTTTTACTCTTGCTGAAATTGAGGAGATGATGGATGATGAATTAAGCAAAGAACCCGGTGAAATGGACACGAAGCTGATAGACATATGCGCCGATATTATAAATAAAGCATATGCAAAAGTTGAAGAAGATTCGGTAAGCCTTTCCGTTCAAAATCAAAAGCTTGCCGAAAACGCATCTAAAGAAAATAAAAACAAAAAAATCAAATTCGGCAAGATCCTGCTTGCAGCAGCAATTGTTGCAATCATATGTGCAATGGCTGTGCCGGTGGGTGCAAAATTCGTACGCACAGAAGCATCGGATAACATCGTTCGCTTTTTCGACAATCACTTTAATATTGATTTGAAAAAAGGCGATACGGACGCAGGAGAATATTCTGACACAAATAATGATCTGGTACAGCAAATTCAGGACGCCGGAATTGACAATGTTATTTTACCTGCCGTGCTTTTGTCTGACCAATATAAAACGGAAATCACTTTTACTAACGACGACGAATTTTACACTGAAGTAGAGATCGATTTTCAAAGTAACGACGAAAACATTTCCGGAAATATTGCAATCGCTAAACATAAAACGGATTACACTTTGTTTATTATTGGACAGGGTCAAATGGCAGAACAATATGATACTGCTAAGCAAATCACCGTAAACGGAATGGATGTTTTAGTATTTGGTGGTAATAATATAGCACCATCCATAGAATATGTGGATGAAATCACAGAGTATTCTATCGTTTTGGAAGATAATTGCACATTTGAACAAGCGGTTGGAATCGCAGAATCGCTTGAACAGTAAACGGGATGAGCCTTTAGCTCATCCCTGTTCAGACTGTCGATAAAGTCGTCCGGAGCGCGCGAAGATGATTTTACAAAATAACATATCATTTTCCGGTAAAACCGTTTTGTTTAGCAACTTGGTTTTCTAGATCAGCAAAAAAAGAAATAATGCCGCACAACCGTGCGGCATTCGCGCTTTCCGCCTTTCGCTCGGGGGCAGTACCGTTGTACGGCACCCCTCGCGAAAAACGAAATCCGGCTCGATTTCTCGGCAGTCTGTCAG
>CALWHV010000003.1 GCA_944380545.1 uncultured Eubacterium sp.
GGCGCGGATGGATTTTTGCTTTTGAGACCGCAGGCGGGCTGACGCCCGACAAGGGCGAAAATGTGAAAAGGCGCCGCGCCGGCGCATTTTCGGCACATCGGGTTCGACTCCCGGCAGCTAAAGCTGCCGATGACGCCGTTTGGTTTCAAATACTTGCAGTGTTTACCGGATTAGGGCTGATGTTTTTGATGATGAGCTCAACCGATTCAGCTCTCGCAAAGTTTGCGATCTGCGCGGTAATGATTGCCGTAACAATGTTTGTTGTGCATTTATTAAGCAGGTTTATCGATTCACGCAAATGATCTTTAAGGAAAAATTGCAAATAGCGCTCTTCCGTAAATTTATAAGCGGCTGTAAAAAATGCAAGCTTTTTACAGCCGCTTTTTTTGATTTCATATGCTATCTTGCGCAGCGCGGCGCTTTGGTGTAAAATATTAAGCGGAGGTGTAATTATGTCCGCTAAAAGTGCGCTCACCAAAAAGAAAAAAACAGGCTATGCGTTCGGCATCTTCACGGAATCGCTGATCTATAATATGTTTTACACATATTATCTCACCTTTCTTATAGAGATAGCCGGCATAAAGCCCGCAATCAGCTCAATAATCATTTTTATTTCCATCGCCTGGGATGCCGTTACAGACCCGATGATCGGCAATTATACCGACCGTCCCGGCGTTTCAAAGCAGCGCGTGATGAAGCTTTCGCTCGTCCCGCTCGGGCTTGTGTTCATCGTTGCGTGGTCCAGCATCGGCGCGGGGCTTTCCTCCCAGCTTGCCAAGGTCCTGCTTTACACGCTTATCACTATGTGCCTTTGGGTGTTCTATACTATGTATACCATCCCTTACTACGCCGTTGTGGCAGAGATTACGGAGGACTACGACGAGCGCACCGAGATACGCTCGCTCTCGTCGCTCTTAAACGCCGTTGCCGTCGGTCTCGGCAACATCCTGCCCGCGCTCGTGCCCACGGTCGCTGTGCTGCTCACCGAAAAGTACGAGAGCAACGCATACGCCGTTGTGGCGGCTATAATCAGCGTTTTGGCGATTATCCTCGGCTTTGTATGCTGCCGCTCGTTAAACGGCGTGTATCAGCCTAAAAAAGCAGTTCCCGGCGAGCAGGTCGGTTCAATTAAGGACACTTTTAAGTCCTTCGGCAGCATCCTTGCAATGAAGCCGGCAAAGTATTTTCTCGTGTTTGTGTTCTTCTTTCTTGCCACCTCGTCTATGATCCAGTCAAACCTCACTTATATGGTCATAGACTGCATCGGTATGGATTATGACACCGGCATCGTTGCCGTTATAATATCGCTCGTGGTCTCTATGGCGATAGTCGTTCCCATCGTGGAAAAGGTCGCGCATAAAAAAGACAGGCGCTTTGCCGCAATAGTTTTCCTCTCCGTCGCTTTCGCGGGCGAGATAATCATCAAGCTA
The DNA here is from genome assembly GCA_944380545.1 of uncultured Eubacterium sp. Classification (GTDB taxonomy): domain Bacteria; phylum Bacillota; class Clostridia; order Oscillospirales; family Acutalibacteraceae; genus Eubacterium_R. The sequence continues at coordinate 1,431 of CALWHV010000003.1, forward strand.
GTTGGGCTTGACGCGGAGATAGGCGGCTTCAAAATAATGTGCGTTGCCGCGCCGGCTGTTCTCGGAATCGGCACCGGCACCTTCTGGACCCTTTTCTATTCAATGGGCTATGACCTCGTGGAGCTTGACGAGTTTATAACCGGCACCAGAAAGGAATCAACTATAACCGCTCTGCCGCAGCTTGTTCAAAAATTCGGCTCGGCTTTCGGCATCCTTATGGCAGGCGTTCTGCTCGGCGCCTACGGCTATGATAAATCCGGCGATATCGCCGGCTCGGAGGCGCTCATCCAAAGGGTATCGGACCCGCATATCGTAAACGGTATGGAGAATATCTCAACCGTCATCCCAGCGGCGCTGCTGCTCGTTTCAATCATCTTCGCGGTGCTTTATCCTATGACGCGCGAGCGCTTCGAGGCGCTTATGGTTCAGCTTCGCAAAAAAAGAAACGGCGAGGAGTATACTACCGACGGCCTTGAAAAGCTGCTTTGATAAAGCTGCCGTAAAAAACAAAATGCAGGAGCAAACGCTCCTGCATTTTTTGCGCCCTTATTTTTTTCGCGCTCTTATCGCCGGCAGTATCATCGGCATTTCCTCGCCCGCCTTCTGCATCTCTTCAAACAGCAGATATTTCATCTCCTGCCTTATTTTTGCATAACGAGGGCTCTTGACAAGATTGCGCTTTTCGCACGGGTCGTCCTTAAGGTCGTAAAGATAGTCCTCAAAATAAACGCGGCTGTTCTCGTGCAGATAGCCGGAGGGGTTGATGTCCCTGACTGAGTATTTGAAGCGGTGCGTTCTTATCGCGCGGCCGCACTGGCTCTCGCTTATCTGCATAAAAACGCATTTTCTCTGCTCTTCATCGCCCTTTATCTGCGCCGTAAGGTCGCGCCCAATAAACTGCGGCGGTATCTTTATTCCGGCAAGCGCGAGCAGGGTGGGCGGCAGGTCGATAAGGCTCACAAGCCTGTCGTCGCGCTTTCCTCCCTCAAAGCCGCCTCCCTTTATGATGAGCGGCGTGTGCGTGCAGCTGTCGTGGCAGCTTCGCTTATATTCCATATTGCGCGTCTTAAAATGGCTGCCGTGGTCGCTCGTGTAGATTATGACCGTGTCATCGTAGATTCCCTGCTCCTTCAGCTTTTCTATAAGCCTGCCCACATTGAAGTCAAGCCTGTTAATCGCGGATATGTAATCGGGGTACATCTCAGCGTAATCGCCCTTTAAAAAAGTAAGGTCGTCGGGCAGGGGATAGTCCCTGTATTTTTCAACGGTCTCCCTGTAGCCCTCGTACTGCCCGCGGTCGTTTTGATGGTGCGGCTCAAGCTGGCTGACAAACATAAAAAACGGCTTTTCCCTGTTTCGATTTTCAAGGTATTCAAGCGCAAAATCATTTATGCAGTCCGCTCTGTAGCCCTTAAAATCTATCCGCCTGCCGTCCTCGTCAAAAATATAGCCGTCGTAGCCGTGCGATGTGAATTCAAGGCAGTCCGCGGCGCGCCAGTAGCGATATTGCCCCTGCCTTTCGCGCGGCACGGCGCTCTTTTCGCAGTGAACACCGATTCCCGGATATTTGTCAGAGCCGAGGTGCCATTTTCCTATGTACGCCGTGTCGTATCCCGCCTCGTTAAAATACTGAGCCAGCGGCTTTATGTCGCGCGGGAGCGCTATGCCGTTTGTGTAGCAGCCCGTTTGGGTGGGGTACATCCCGCTTTGAAGGCAGCTTCTTGCCGGTCCGCAAACCGGCTGGCAGGTAAAGCTGTTTTCAAAAAGCACGCCCTCCTTTGCAAGCTGCGCAAGATTCGGCGTAACCTCTTCGTTCACCGTGTCCCACCGCTGCTGGTCGGAAAAATAAAAGATTATGTTTTTCATTCTTCTTTGCCTCCGCTGTTTTCTATATAAACGCTTCTTGAGGGAAAGGCAAAATCCGCGCCGCTTTCCTCAACAGCCTGCTTTACCTTAAGATTGAATCCGCTCAAAAATTCATAATATTCCTCAAGCGGCGTTATCGCCACATAAAATCTTATTTCTATATTCAGCGCGGAATCGTCAAATTCCACAAACCGCACGCGCACGCCGTTTTTTTCGGCTTTCGGTTCGCTTTCAATGATCCCGCGTATCCTGTTCATACAGCGCTCAAGCGTTTCGTTGTCCGTGGAATAAACAAGCCCTATCTGCATCTCAACAAGCCGCTTGTTGAGCTTTGCGTAATTTGTTATAAGGTCGTCCGCAATAATGGTGTTCGGCACGGTCAGCACCGTGTCGTCAAGCTTCCTTATTCTTGTGGAGCGCATCGTGATGTCCTCCACCGTGCCGGAAAATTCCTTGGTCTCAATATAATCTCCCACATCAAACGGGCGGTCTATCATCAAAACAAAGCCGCTGATGATGCTCTTTATCGAATCCTGCGCCGCAAGCGAAACCGCAAGCCCGCCGACTCCCAGCCCGGTCAGCAGCCCGTTTATGTTGTATCCAAGCTCGGAAAGCACCATGACCACCGCCACGCAGACGGTCAATACCTTCAATATGTTCGATATGAATTTAACGGCGATCCCGTTTACCTGCGGGTCCTTGCTCTTTGCGCCCAGCAAAAGCTCAACATTATCCGATACAAAGCCGATGAGCAGCCGGCACACAAACAGGATGGATATTATCTTGAATGCGCCGGTTATCGCCGTGTGGCGGTAATTGATTATAACGCCAAGATAGACGCCCAGCACAACAAAATAAAGCGCAAGCGGCCTTTTCAGGCTCTGCACAAAGCCCTGCCGCTTTTCGGGCTTTTTTGCATATATGACTCGCCCCGCAAGCCCCAGCAGCAGCGAGGCAAGCTTGTTTCTCAGCAGCGCGAGCGCCAAAAATACCAGCACGCCTGCTATTACCGAGGCGTATTTTCCGTATTCGCCGAGCAGCTGTGTTACCGCCTCCGGCATAAAATCACCCTCTTAACCCTGCTTTTTGTTCACGCAGTAAAAATTGCTCTCCCACGCCGGAATATAAACGCTGTGCCTGAAGTAGACCGAGTAATCACCGTCAAGGCTCCAAATCTTTTCCGGCAGGGCAAACATATCCTCGTTTCTGTGATAGGCGCAGATGTAAAGCTTCGGAAGATACTGCCTTATCGTTTTTTCGCAGCCGCACAGCGCCCTCATCTCCGCGCCCTCAACATCCATTTTGATAAAGCTTGCGCCGCCGCTCAAAACGGAATCTATGCTGAGCGCTTCCGTTTCGCCGCCAACGCCCGAAAGGCGTGAGCTTCTGCCGCTTCGCTGCTCAAAGCTCAGCCTGCCGCACTCGTTCCACGCAGCCGCGTTTATAAGCGTCAGGTTCTTCATTCCGGCGGTGTTCCTGCAAAGCTTTTTAAAATTCTTTCTATCCGGCTCAAGCGCCGTTATGCTTGAATATTTTCCACCGGTGAACCGCATAAATTCCCTTATCGTGTCGCCGTCGTACGCGCCGGCGTCAACTATGTCCTCGCTTTGCGATAAATGCAGTATGTCCGAATATATCTCGCTCTTGCCGCGTGTAAAGCAGCTCATAAGATGCTTTATATCGCCGCTTATCTTGAAGCGTATCACGCTCTCGTAAACACGCCGGCTCTCGTCGTCCGCAAGCCGCTCGTAAACCGCCTCGAAGCGCGCCCTGTTTTCCTCAAAATATTTCCCGGTGAATATTCCGCCGCCGGCAACGGGCATATCCGGTGCCAAAAGCGTGCGCTCTCGGCTTATCCTCTCTATGTTTTCGATAACGCCGTCTATATGCGTGGCAAAAGCCAGCACGCAGTTGAAGTCGCCCAGCCTTTCGCACGCTTCGCCGTAGGTCAGCACCCTTTTGCCCAGAAAGCTCTGCCCTCGCACAAAATCGTCGCTTGCAAAATATTCGCTCACCTCAACGCCGATATCGGCAAGCTCGGCGGTTATTCTCTCTGCCGCGTCGCCCATTCCGTAAACGGCAACCGGCTTTTTTTCTCGCGCGAGCCTTGCGCGGCAGTCCTCTTCGTTTATGTTGAGCTTCATAATATCACCACGGCTTAAAAGCTTGTAAAATAATTATAAACGGTGCGCCGTAGTAAATCAAGACACTTTACAAATACTTTAAAAAAGATTATAATTATTATGCAATTTTTAAGGAAAGCTGAGATGTATGGCAGAAAAAGTTATAGAGCTTGACGCTGTTGAGCAGGCGCTGAGCCTTTTCGGCTCGTTTGACGAGAACGCAAGCATAATAGAAAAGGAATTCGGCGTTTCTTTGATAAGCCGCGGCTCAAGCATCAAGCTTGTGGGCGATGAGGAGCAGGTAGCGCTTGCCGCCCGCGCCGTAAACAGCCTTATCGTTATGATAAATAAGGGCGAGGCGCTTACAGAGCAGAAATTAAGATACGCCGTCAGCCTTGTTAAGGACGGGGAGGAGGATAAGCTCCTCACGCTGTCCTCCGGCACGGTCTGCATAACCGCCAAGGGCAGTCCGGTCAAGGCAAAAACTCTCGGCCAGAAAAAATACTGCGAGGCCATCAGGGAAAACACGATAACCTTCGGCGTCGGTCCTGCCGGCACGGGCAAAACATATCTTGCCGTGGCAATGGCGGTCACCGCCTTTCGACAAAAGCAGGTCAACAAGATCATCCTGACGCGACCCGCCGTCGAAGCGGGCGAAAAGCTCGGCTTTTTGCCCGGCGATCTTCAAAGCAAGGTCGACCCGTATCTGCGCCCGCTTTACGACGCGCTTTTCGAGATGCTGGGGGCGGAGAATTTTCAGCGCTGCCAGGAGCGCGGCACTGTGGAGGTCGCGCCGCTCGCCTATATGCGCGGACGCACGCTGGACGACAGCTTTATCATCCTTGACGAGGCGCAGAACACCACGCCGGAGCAGATGAAAATGTTCCTCACAAGGCTCGGCTTCAATTCAAAGATGGTCGTAACGGGCGACATCACGCAGATAGACCTCCCGTCCGGCAAGCGTTCGGGTCTTAAGCGCGTTTTAAAGATTCTGAAAAATGTAGACGATATATCAATATGCCGCTTCACGCAGAAGGATGTTGTGCGCCACCGCCTTGTGCAGGAGATAATCAAGGCGTACGAAAGGTATGAAAGCGAGGAGAAAAAATAGCTTATGAATAAGGTAAAGGTAATAATCTCCAATACGCAGAAAAAGGTCAAGGTGCCCACCGGAATACGGCTGCTCATAAGGCGCTGCTGCCACGCCGTGCTCCAGCTTGAGGGGTTTGACGGCTCCGCCGAGGTCTCCGTGCGCTTCGTGGATAACGAGGAGATAAGAAAGCTCAATAAACGCTTTCGCAACCTGGACAAGGAAACCGATGTGCTTTCGTTCCCGCTCGGTGAAAACGGGCATTTTGACATAAATCACGACACCGGCGCAAAGCTGCTCGGCGATATAGTTATTTCTATGGAAAAAGCGGTGGAGCAGGCAAAGCTCTATAACCATCCCCTGCAAAGGGAGATTGGCTTTCTGACCGTCCATTCAATGCTTCACCTTTTGGGCTACGACCACGAAAACGGCGGCATAGAGGCCGTCCATATGCGTGAAAAGGAGGAAACCGTGCTCACCCAGATAGGCTGGAAGAGGGACAACAGCTATTATATGGGGGATGAGGAATGAATACCCGCTGCGCGTTCATCACTATCGCCGGCAAGCCGAATGTGGGCAAATCGTCCATCCTGAACCGCCTGCTCGGCGCCAAGGTGGCAATCGTTTCCTCAAAGCCGCAAACAACGCGCACCAAGATTATGGGCGTGCTCACGCGCGGCGAAACCCAGTTCGTTTTCACCGATACTCCCGGCTTCCACAAGCCGCAGGATAAGCTCGGCGAGATTATGAACAACGCCGTTAAAGACAGCCTCGGCGGTACGGACGGCGTTCTTTTCGTTGTTGAGCCGCGCGGCGAGCTGAATGAAAAGGAGCTGGAGCTGCTGCGCAAGATCTCCCTTGAAAAGCTCAAGGCGATATTGGTGATAAATAAAATAGACACTCTCTCGGATAAAAGCCTTCTGCTCCAAAGGTTGGGGGAGCTTTTTAAATTGTGCGATTTCACCGCCGCCGTACCCGTGTCCGCCCAAACGGGCGAGGGCTTTTCCGATCTTCTCTCGGAAATGGAAAAGCTCTCCTGCGAAAGCGTCCATTATTTTCCCGAGGACACTCTTACCGACCAGCCGGAGCGCGTTATCGCAGCCGAGATGATACGCGAAAAGATACTTCGCTTTATGGATAAGGAAGTGCCGCACGGCGTCGCCGTAGAGATAGAGCAGATGCGCGAGCGCCCCGGTAAGGCGCTGCTCGATGTATCCGCCGTCATATATTGCGACAGGGAGTCACATAAGCGTATGATAATCGGCAAAAACGGCGCTATGCTCAAGCGCATCTCAACATACGCGCGTATGGATATGGAAAGATTTTTTCAAATAAAAGTCAATCTCAAAACCTGGGTAAAGGTAAAAGAGGGCTGGAGAAACCGCGAGGCTGTGATACGCAATTTCGGTCTTGAGGATTAAAGCCGTCGCGCTGCTGCCGCCTCTCCTTAATTTGGCACAGATTTATTCCGCCGCATAGGATAAAATAAAAACGGTGGTTATGATGGCGGATGAATTCTGGCTTCGCTTTGCCGCTTCCGGCAAGGTGGAGGATTATCTTAAATACAAGCAGCATAAATTCGATGCTTTGCTTGTTAAGGATGAAAACGATGAAAATAACAACGAACGGCTTGGTTATAAAGGAACAGACAACAGGGGAGAGTGACCGTTTAGTTACTCTCCTTACTGCTGATTACGGCATTGTGCGCGCCTTTGTGCGCCGCGCAAAGCTTGCAAAGAGCCGCAGCGCCGGCGCAACCTCGCTGTTCGCATATTCGCGTTTTTCGCTTTACAGATCGCGCGACGCCTTTACGGCGGACGACGCCGAGCCGATAGAGGTGTTTTTCGACCTCAGAAAGGATCTCTCGGCGCTTGCCCTGGCACAGTATTTCGCCCAGCTTGCGTATGATATGGGCGATGAGGGTCAGCCGTGCGGCGAGCTTTTGCGCCTGCTGCTCAATTCGCTTCATCTGCTGTGCTCCGGCAAAAAGCAAAAGCGCCTGATAAAAGCCGTGTTTGAGCTCAAAAGCGCGTGCTTCGGCGGATATATGCCGGATATCGCCGCCTGCGCCTCCTGCGGTACATATGAAAGCGGCGCTATGCTTTTTGATGTTGCCGAGGGCTGCTTTTACTGCGCCTCCTGCGCCCACGGCGGCGCGCAGCAGGTAACCGCCGGAGTTGCGGACGCAATGCGCTTTATCTGCTATTCCCCGCAGGAAAAGATTTTCAGCTTTTTACTGCCGGAGCAGGAGCTCAGGCAGCTCGGCGAGCTTGCGGAAAAATATGTTTTGTCGCTCGTGCAGCGAAGGCTCACGGCGCTCGAATTTTATAAAGGAATTGCTGATGAAAATGAATAAACACCACAGGGCGCTGGAGCTTGATTCGGTGCTTGAGATGCTCGCCGCGCAGGCTGCCGGCGAGGATGCCAAAAGCGCGGCGCTTGAGCTGAAGCCCGTAAATAATGCCGAGGATGCGCAGCGGCTGCTCGATCAGACGCAGGCGGCTTTTTCTCTTATGGCGCGTTTCGGCGCTCCGTCCTTTTCGGGGCTTAAAAATGTTGATAACGCGGTCGCGCGCGCTGCCGCAGGCGGCGAGCTAAACACCGCGGAGCTGCTCTCGGTGGGCGGCACTCTCAGGTGCCTCAGAGCAGTGTCGGAATGGTATTCGCACTGCGAGGGCGCAGACTCAATCCTCTCGCCGCTTTTTTCGCTTATCAGCGTCAATAAATATCTTGAGGAACGCATCTTTTCCGTCATCATATCGGAGGACGAGATATCGGACCGCGCTTCGGACGAGCTTTTCGACATCCGCCGCAAGATAAAGGCAAAGGCAAATTCGGTGCGCGAAAAGCTCGATTCCGTGATACACTCGGAGCATTACAGGAAATTTCTTCAGGAGCAGATCGTCACGCAGCGCTCCGGCAGATATGTTGTGCCCGTCAAGGCGGAGCACCGCTCTGATGTTCCGGGACTCGTTCACGATATATCCTCGTCCGGCGCAACCGTTTTTATCGAACCCGTATCGGTTGTGGATGCCAATAATGAGATAAAGATCCTTGAGGGCAGGGAGCGCGAGGAGATTCGCCGAATCCTTTTTGAGCTCTCCTGCGAAACGGGTAATTTTGCAGACGGAATACGCTCCTCTTATCACGCCGCCGTCGGCATCGATCTGATATTTGCAAAGGCGCGGCTCGCTTATAATATGAAAGCAAGCGCGCCCGTTCTTAACACGGACAGCCATATAGTGCTTAAAAAAGCGCGCCATCCTCTGCTTGACCCCAAAAAGGCAGTGCCTGTGGACATCTCCCTCGGCGCGGATTTTGACACGCTCGTAATAACCGGCCCCAACACGGGCGGCAAAACGGTTTCCATAAAAACCATCGGGCTCTTGACTCTTATGGCTATGTGCGGCCTTATGATCCCCGCGGCGGATCTTTCGGAGGTGTCCGTCTTCGGCAGGGTGCTCGTAGATGTAGGCGATGAGCAGAGCATCAGCCAGAACCTCTCCACCTTTTCATCACATATGGTGAATATAATAGATATTATGGATAAGGCGGGCGCGGATTCGCTCGTGCTTATCGACGAACTCGGCGCGGGCACGGACCCCGTTGAGGGCGCGGCGCTCGCCGTAGCGGTGATAGAGGCGCTCAGAAAAAAAGGCGCAAAAATCGCCGCCACCACCCATTACGCAGAGCTAAAGGCGTATGCGCTCGCCACTCCCGGCGTTGTTAACGGCAGCTGCGAGTTCGATATAAATACCCTCAGACCTACATACCGCCTGCTTATCGGCGTGCCGGGGCGTTCAAACGCGTTTGCCATCGCCGCGCATCTCGGTATGGATAGCGGCGTCATAGATGAGGCAAAGCGCCTCGTGGGCGAGGACAGCCGCTCGTTTGAGGCAGTGCTGCAAACGCTTGAGCAAACGCGCCGCGAGCTTGAAACCGAGCGTGAAAAGGCGCAGAACGCATCCGCCGAAGCGGAGCGGTTGAGGCGCGCTGCTCAGTCTGAAAAGGATAAGATTTCCGCATTAAAAGACGCCGAGCTGCAAAAGGCGCGGCGTGAGGCTGAAAAAGCCGTTTCCGCCGCAAAGCGGCGCAGCGCGGAGCTTTTAACAAGGCTGGAGCAGCTTCAAAAGGAAGCGGAAAAATCCGGCCCCGCCGAAGCGGCTAAAAAAGCCCGCCGCGAGATCCGCCGCCGCATCGGCGAGATTGAGGACACTGTCGACCCGCGCACGCTTGCCGATGATTGGGACGACGATTATAAGCTGCCGCGCCCCGTTGAGGCGGGCGACCGTGTCGTTATCCGCTCGATAGGCGAGGGAGAAGTGCTTGAGGTCGATAAAAACAGCGTGCTCGTTTCGTCCGGAATGCTGAAAACAAGGGTCAAGATGTCCGACCTGCGCCTTCTTAAGAAAAAGGAAAAGCCCAAAACGCCCTCCGTCACCTTTCACCGCACGGCGTCAAAGGCCGATTCGGATGTCACAACACAGCTTGATCTTCGCGGCAAAACCGTTGACGAGGCGCTGACGGAGCTTTCGTTTTTCATTGATAAAAGCGTTATGCTCGGGCTTCACGAGGTGCGTATAATACACGGCAAGGGCACGGGCGCGCTGCGCGCCGCGGTGCAGCAGGAGCTCCGCCGCCATCCCAATATCGCCGATTTCCGCCTCGGCGTTTACGGTGAGGGAGAAAGCGGCGTAACGATCGCTCATTTAAAATAATTTTCTACCTTTTATCGGAGGCATACGATATTTTGTGTGCCTCCGTTTTTCTTTTTTCAACATTTTGTGTCAATAGATATTACAAAAATTTAACCTTTAAAAACTTTGCTTTTTTACTTGACTTATATGAAAGCCTTATGTATAATATCTACTGCTGTAAAGATTATTTACTTTACACTTAAACTCAAAGAGGAAGGGGTATAACGGTGGCAAAGAATCTTGAGGTTTCTTTTTTGCTTGACTTTTACGGCGATATGCTCACAAAGAAGCAGCACGATTTTCTTGTTTACTATTATAACGAAGACCTTTCCCTTTCAGAGATAGCGGAAAACGAGGGCATCACGCGCCAGGGCGTTCGTGATTCCATAAAGCGCGCCGAGAATCAGCTTTTCGATATGGAAAACAGGCTCGGCCTTGCAAAGCGCTTTACGGAGATGAAAAAGGGCCTTGACGAGATAATGAGCTGCGCAAACGCTATCAACGATTACAATCTCAATCACAGCCTTTCAAGAGAGATAAACGATAATATTTCAAAAATCAAAGCAACCGCGGAATATCTTTCCGCGTTCTGATTTCACGGGAGTTGATCGATTTGGCATTTGAGGGCCTTTCGGAAAGGCTTGAGAATTCCTTTAAAAAGCTTCGCGCCAAGGGCAAGCTTACCGAGGCGGATGTTAAGGACGCGATGCGCGAGGTGCGCCTTGCGCTTTTGGAAGCCGATGTAAACTATAAGGTTGCAAAGGATTTCACCTCCTCCGTCACCGAGCGCGCGATAGGCGAGGATGTTATGGAATCCCTGACGCCGGGCCAGATGGTCATCAAAATAGTGAACGAGGAGCTCACAAAGCTTATGGGCGGCAGCGAAAGCAGGCTTGCCTGCGCCTCCCATCCTCCCACCGTCGTGATGATGTGCGGTCTTCAGGGTTCGGGTAAAACCACCCACAGCGCAAAGCTTGCTCTCAAGCTGAAAAAAGAGGGGCACCGCCCGCTTCTTGTTGCGTGCGATATATACCGCCCCGCGGCAATAAAGCAGCTCCAGGTCGTCGGCGCGCAGGTCGATGTGCCCGTGTTTGAAATGGGCACGGAAAATCCCGTCGTCATCGCTCAGGAGGCGGTGCGTCACGCCAAGGACCACGGCTATGATTATGTTTTTCTTGACACCGCCGGCAGGCTCCATGTTGACGAAGAGCTTATGCAGGAGCTTCAGAATATAAGAAGCACCGTTCATCCGCACGAGATATTGCTTGTTATAGACGCTATGACCGGTCAGGACGCCGTTAATGTTGCAAAGTCCTTCAACGAAACGCTCGGAATAGACGGCGTTGTGCTCACTAAGCTGGACGGCGACACAAGAGGCGGCGCCGCGCTCTCCGTAAGGGCGGTTACCGGCAAGCCGATCAAATTCATAGGCACCGGCGAAAAGCTCGGCGACCTTGAAACCTTCCATCCCGAGCGAATGTCCTCAAGGATCCTCGGTATGGGCGATGTGCTTTCGTTCATAGAAAGAGCGGAGCAGAGCCTTGACCAGAAAAAAGCGGCGGAGCTTGAAAAAAAGCTTGCCAAAAATAAATTCGACCTCAACGATTTGCTTGACCAGTTCGACCAGATATCAAAAATGGGCAGCCTTAAGGACACCATTAAGATGATACCCGGCATCGGCTCAAAGCTTAAGGACGAGGATATTGACGAGCGCGCTTTCGACCGCTCGCGCGCCATCATCTATTCGATGACCAAGCAGGAACGCGAGCATCCGGATATCATAAATCCGTCGCGTAAGCGCAGGATCGCCGCCGGTTGCGGTATGAAGGTGGAGGATGTCAACCGCCTGCTCTCGCAGTTCAAGCAGATGAAAAAGATGATAAGCCAGTTCGGCGGCAAGGGCGGCCCCCGCGTCAGCAAAAAGATGCGCCGCCTGCTTCAGCAGAATCCCGATATGGCTCAGAAGATGATGGGCAGAAACGGCGGGGGAAACCCGTTCGGCTTTTAATCGCTATTAACCCGATTTCAATTCGGTTAGTAAATAACATTTATGGAGGAAATAAATTATGGCAGTAAAGATCAGACTTCGCAGAATGGGCGCTAAAAAAGCTCCTTTCTACCGTGTTGTTGTTGCGGATTCAAGATATCCCAGAGACGGCCGCTTCATTGAGGAGATCGGCACCTACAACACAATGACCGAGCCCGCCGAGATCAATATCGACGCGGAAAAGGCAAAGAAGTGGATTGCAAACGGCGCTCAGCCCACGGATACCGTAAAGAGCATCCTTAAAAAAGAAGGCATCCTTTAATAACGCATAAATAAAGATTGGAGGTGTTTTTCTTGGAGGAACTCTTGATTGCTATCACCAAGGGTCTTGTGGACGATCCGGATTCTGTTTCCGTAACGGTTGACGCTCCCGATGAGGAGGGCGTTATCAGCTATCACCTCAAGGTGGCAAACGATGATATCGGCAGAGTCATCGGCAAGCAGGGCAGAATCGCCAAGGCTATCCGCGTCGTTATGCGCGCGGCAGCCTCAAGGCACGGCCAGAAGATCTCTGTTGAGATTGACGATTAAATTTTAAGGCTGCCGAGAAATCGAGCCGGATTTCGCATTTGACGGGCGAAGTCGTATATCAATACTACGAGTCCGGCAAAGGCTAAAAGCGCGAATGCCGCACAACAGTGCGGCATCATCTGTTTTTTACGGATTAGGAAAGCAAGACTGTTCAACAAAATGTTTTTGGCGGGAAATGATATGTTTTTCAATAAACATTTTCGTGCGTTCCGGCCGACTTTATCGGCAGTCTGAGACCGCCCCAAAAGGCGGTCTTTAGTTTATAACGGTAAACGATATGAAAGAATTTCTTGAAATAGGAAAAATCACCGGCACGCACGGCATAAAGGGCGAGGTGCGCCTTCAGCCCTGGTGCAGCGGCGCCGATTTTATAAAGCAGTTCAAAACGCTCTATCTTGACGAGAAGGGCTCGTCCGGCATTGAGCTTCTTTCGGTAAGACCGCACAAGGGTATGGCGATACTCCGCCTCTCCGGCGTGAACGATATGAACGCCGCCGAGGCTATGCGCGGCAGAGTGCTGTATTGCCGCAGGAGCGACGCCCGCCTTGAGCCGCAGCAGAATTTCATCGCCGATATAATCGGCTGCCGTGTTGTAAACGCCGAAAGCGGCGCGGAGTACGGCGTGGTGCGTGATGTGCTCAATTACGGCGCGTCCGATATACTTGAGGTGGAGCTTGACGGAAAAAAGGCGTATGTGCCGCTCATAGACGAGGTCGTTAAAAAAATCGACTGTGATTCACTTCTGGTGGAAATAATACCGATGAAAGGGCTTTTTGATGAGGATTGATATTATGACCCTTTTTCCGGATATGTGCCGCGCGTATCTCGATGAAAGCATAATCGGCAGGGCGCGCCGCTCCGGAAAGGTGCAGATAGAATGTGTTGATATCCGCGATTATACCGAGGATAAGCACCGCAGGGTGGACGATACGCCCTACGGCGGCGGAATGGGTATGATAATGCAGGCACAGCCGGTCTACGACTGCTATATGGACATCTGCAAAAAAGCGCAGTCGCCCGTTCATCTCATCTATCTCACGCCCCAGGGCAAAACGCTCACCCAGCAGCGCGTCAGGGAGCTTTCAAAAATGGATAATATAGCTCTTTTGTGCGGCCATTACGAGGGGATTGACGAGCGCGTTATAGAAGAGCTTCAGCCGGAGGAGATCTCGGTCGGCGATTATGTGCTCACCGGCGGCGAGCTGCCCGCCCTTATCGTGGCGGACGCCGTTTCAAGAATGCTTCCCGGCGTGCTTTCGGACGAGGAATGCTTTACCGAGGAGAGTCATTATTCCTCACTGCTCGAATATCCGCAGTATACGCGCCCATTTGAGTGGCGCGGCAGGGAGGTGCCGGAAGTCCTTATAACCGGTCACCACGAGAATGTGCGCCGCTGGCGGCGGCAGCAGTCGCTGATAAGAACGGCGCGGCGCAGGCCGGATATGCTCGAAAAAGCTCAGCTTTCGCAAAAGGATATCTCGTTTCTGTCCGAATGGCGGGGCAAATAAAAAATTATGTGAATTTTGCACAAATCAGGGCACAATATTTTGTGTTTAATCTATCAGTCATACGAAGTTTGCCCCAAGCGATTGACCTATTGCGTTTTAGTGGTATAATATGTAATACAGTTAAAAGGTAATAAGCCATAATTCTTGAAATGAGAGGTTTTTCAGTATGTTTGTAAAAGATGTTAAGGTAGAGAATCAGGTTGGGCTGCACGCCCGTCCGGCAACTTTTTTCATCCAGAAAGCCAATGAATTCAAGTCTTCCATATGGGTTGAAAAAGAGGAGAGAAGAGTAAACGCAAAATCTCTGCTCGGCGTTCTTTCGCTCGGCATAATGGGCGGCACCGATATCCGCATCATCGCCGACGGCTCTGATGAGGAAGAGGCTGTTGAGGGCCTTGTTGCTCTCGTAAAGAGCGGCTTCACCGAGTAAGGTGTTGCATTTTCACGGCGCCGCGGCGCCGTGTTTTTTTATCAGGATTTAAAACTGCTTTTCTTATCTTTCGGGTGTGCTTATGACTGAAAAGGAACTCAGAAAAAAGGCGATGGCGCTGCCGCTGCAGCCCGGAGTCTATATAATGAAGGATAAAAGCAAAAAGATAATTTACATTGGCAAGGCAAAAAAGCTCAAAAACCGCGTGTCGTCCTATTTCGGCTCCCATTCCGGCCATTCGCTCAAGGTTATCAGAATGGTTCAGAATGTGGATGATTTCGACTATATCCTTGTAGATACGGAATTTGAAGCTCTTGTGCTTGAGTGCTCGCTGATAAAGCAGCATATGCCGAAGTATAATATCCTTTTAAAGGACGATAAGGGCTATAACTATATAAAAATCACAAAGGGCGATTTTCCGCGCATAAGCGAATGTAAGCGCATAGATAACGACGGCGCAGAGTATATCGGCCCGTATATTTCCGGCTATTCAGTCAAGCAGGCGGCTCAGGAGGTGCTCAGGATCTTCAAGCTTCCGCGCTGCAGCAAGAGCTTTCCGCGCGATTACGGAAAGTCGCGCCCGTGCCTAAACGGTTTTATGGGCATCTGCTGCGCGCCCTGCGCCGGCAAAATATCGCAGGAGGAGTTCAAAAAAACCACGGAGGACGCCGTCGCCTTTCTAAAGGGCGGCAGCAAGGCGGCGGTGCGCGAGATGACGCAGCGTATGAACGAGCTGTCCGAGGAGCTGCGGTTCGAGGAGGCGGCCGCGCTCAGGGATCGCATACGCTCTGTCAAAAATCTTGAGGAGCGCCAGAAGGTGGTCTCCATAAATGTTCCCGAGGAGGATGTTTTCGCCCTCGTCTGCGGCAAGAAAAAAGCGTGCTTTGAGGTCATACGCTTCAAAAACGGAAAGCTGAGCGATACGGAATACTGGCTCATAGATTCACAGGACGATCCTGCGTCCGCGCGTCTTGAGCTGATAGAGCGCTATTATTCCATCAGAAACGATATCCCATCGCGCATAGCCGTGGACGGTGATATAGAGGATGAGGAGCTGCTGCGCGAGCTTCTCGAAAAGCAGCGCGGCAAAAAAACGGAGTTCATACATCCGCAAAAGGGCGAGCATCTTTCGATACTCAATATGTGCATCAAAAACGCAAACGAGCATCTTGCACAAAGCGAGGGGCGCCTCGGCAGGGAATTTGCCGCGCTGGAGGAGTTAGCGTCGCTGCTCGGCCTTCCCAAGCCGCCCGAATATATCGAAAGCTACGATATCTCGCACACCTTCGGGGCGGATAATGTTGCCGGAATGGTCGTGTTCCATAACGGCCGCCCTATGCGCAGCGCGTATAAGCGCTTTGCCGTCAAGGGCTTTGACGGTCAAAACGATGTCGGCTCGATGAACGAGGTGCTGCGCCGCCGCTTTGAGCATTATAAAAACGACGATGAAAGCAGCACTTTTAAGATCCTGCCCGATCTCATCCTTCTTGACGGCGGCCAGCCGCAGGTGAACGCCGTGCTGCCCGTCATCCGCGATATGCGCCTTTCTGTGCCTGTTTTTGGTATGGTTAAGGACAGTAAGCACCGCACTCGCGCTATCGCCTACGGCGGCGGGGAGATAGAGATAAATTCCCACCGCGCGGCTTTCACGCTTGTGTCCCGCATACAGGAGGAGGTCCACCGCTTCGCCGTTTCCTATCATCACAAAAAGCACGCCAAAAGCACCTTTTCATCAGGCCTGCTCAAAATAGAGGGGATAGGGGAGAAAAAGGCAAAGGCGCTGCTGCGCCATTTCAAAACCGTATCCAAAATAAAGGAAACCTCGGTTGAGGAGCTGTGCGAATGTCCGCTCATCGGAGAAAAGGACGCGCGCAATATTTATAATTTTTATCATAATTTGTAAAAAAAATATTTTCTTAACTTGACTAAGCCCCGTCTGAATTGTATAATGTATGGTGTATAAATTCACGGCAGGGCTTCAGTTGAAAAGGCGGGGTTCTTTATGATGCGCGTAATAACCGGCAGCGCAAGGGGCAGGCGGCTCGAAACGCTTGCCGGCGCCGATGTAACAAGGCCCACGGCGGAAAGCGTCAAGGAAGCCCTTTTCAGTATGATCCAGTTTCAGATCGAAGGCAAAAGGGCGCTCGATCTCTTCGCCGGCTCAGGCCAGCTCGGCATAGAGGCGCTCTCGCGCGGCGCATCGTTTTGCACCTTTGTTGAGGCGGATAAAAACGCGGTTGCCGTTATAAAAAGAAATATTGAAAAGTGCGGCTTTTCGGCTTCGTCGGCGGTCGTTCATTCTGATTCGCTTTCCTATGTTCGCCGATGCGCGGAATTTGATTTGGCGTTTCTCGACCCGCCGTACAGCAGGGGAATGCTCCAAGCCGTTTTGCCGCAGCTTGAGCGCTTTGCCGCGCCGGGCGCCGTCGTTGTGTGCGAATCCTCGCGCGATGACGAGCTTTTGCCGAGTTACGGCAGCCTTGTGATGTTTCGCGAGCGCAGCTACGGCAAAACCAAGCTCACCCTTTACCGAAAGGAATAAATAATGAAGATCGCAATATGTCCGGGCAGCTTTGACCCTGCCACCTACGGTCATCTTGATATAATAGAGCGTGCCGCTCAGCTTTTTGACAAGGTCATCGTCCTTGTGATGACGAACAGCGAAAAAAATCCGCTCTTTACGGTGGACGAGCGCGTGCGCCTTCTTGAAAAATGCGTAAAAAAGAAAAATGTGGAAATAGATACCTATAAGGGGCTGCTCGTTGATTACGCCAAAAAAAGCGGAGCAGTCGCAATAGTCAAGGGGCTTCGGGCTATGTCTGATTTCGATTATGAATTTCAGCAGGCCCTTACAAATAAAAGCCTTATGCCGGAGCTTGAAACCGTGTTCCTCACTGCCAAGAACACATATATGTTTTTATCCTCCAGCATGGTTAAGGAGGTCTGCCGGCTCGGCGGCGATATTTCGCGCTTCGTTCCGGCGGAGATCCACGATGAAGTAACAATCAGATGTAAAGGAGAAATAAAAAATGACTAATACCGATATCCTGCTTGAAGACCTTGAGGATGTGCTCGACGACGCCACCTCCGTGCCTATGACCAAAAAAAGCCTTGTTGATGTGGAGAAGATCAAAACCATTATCGAGGATATCCGCCTCAATACTCCGCAGGAAACAAAGCAGGCAAAGGCGATCGTTGATTCAAGAAACAGCATAATCGACGAGGCAAATAAGGAAAAGGAAGAGATCATCGCTCAGGCTCAGGCTCAGGCAAGAGAGCTTATCGCCAAGGATCAGATCACCCAGACCGCTCAGGCTGAGGCTGCCGACATCATCGCAAAGGCGCACGAAGAGGGCAGGGCTTATATCCAGGACGCAAAGAATCAGGCGTCCGAGATTCTCAGCGATGCCACCACAAAGGCAAACGAGATGCTCACCAACGCTCAGAACAAGAGCAGAGAGATGCTCACCGCCGTCAACACCTATGCCGACGATACGCTTCTTGCTATCGACGACGCGCTCTATAAAGCCCTTTCCGATGTCCGCAGGATTCGCCAGGGCCTCAGCAACAAGCACGGCGAATAATCAAACACAAACTGAAAAATGAAAACTAAAAGGAGCCTTATCGGCTCCTTTTTTGTTGCTCCAGCAAAATAAAAGACCGCTTCCTCAGGGAAACGGTCTTTCGTTTTATGCTCATTCAGCGTCCGCAAACTGCTCGGCGCGTCTTTCGGAAATGAAATCGTGCACTTTTTGCTTAAGCTCGCCGTGCAGCTTGAATTTCGCGCTGAAAACTATCAGCGAGATGATCATCAGCACGGGCGGCACCGCAAAGCAGATAACGCCTATCGCGGATTTTGTGGCTTCGTTTATCGAGCCGGAAAGTATCTGCTCGTTGTAGTTCATTATGCCTAGCCCGCCGAAGAGGAATATCGTTTGAATGGTGTACGCCATCTTCTGCAAAAAGCCCTTCATTGAAAATGTTATGCTCTCGTTCCTGCGCCCGTTTTTGTATTCGCCGTAGTCAACGATGTCCGCAAGGAATATCGTCTGCGCAACAAACATGGAAGCAACGCCCACGCTCGCAAAGATATAGCTTATGTCAAGCGCAATGGTTATCTTGAGCACCGGCCCGAAGATATACATAAGCACATACCCGAATATCGCCATAACAAGCGAGATCTGGTAAATGGTTCTGTTGCTGAATTTCTTGCTCAGTATAGGAATAACAAGAAGCCCCAGCACCGAGCCTATCGCGCCTATTATCGAAAACAGGCTCTGCGCCGTCGGCTCGCCCAGAACATCGGTGAAATAATACACCGCTGTGCCGCTCGTAAGGTACCAGCCGGCGTTTGATATCATTGCAAACACCATAAATACGATAAGCTGGTCGTTTCCGGCAATAACCTTGAACATCTTTTTGAAGCTGAATTTATCGTTGTTGTATATAACATGCCTTTCCTTTGTTGAGGCAACGCAGATAACCGCAAAGGTAACAAGCAGCACGCCGCAGATTATCGCCCAGCGCGAAAATCCGCTTGCGCTGTAGCCGTCCTCGGTCTTTTCCATACCGCTTGAAAGCAGGGGAAGCACTATCGGCGTCATAACGGTTATAACGCCCTGACCGAAGCCGCTGAATGTGCGCGCCACGGTGGATATCATATTTCTGTCCTTCGGGTCGTTCGTAAAGCTCGGCACCATGGACCAGTAGGGGATATCCGCCATCGTGTTCGTCATCCCCCAAAGCACATACATAAAGCCTATGTAAACATAAAGCTTCGTGCCGCTCATACCAAAGGAGGTGAATAGCAGGGAAAGCACTATCGCGTTTGTGGCTGTTCCCACAAGTATCCACGGGCGGTATTTGCCCATTTTGTTTTTCGTGCTGTCAACTATCGTGCCCATTATCGGGTCGTTGATTCCGTCCCATATTCTTGCAAGCGGGGTCAGGATAAGCAAAAACGCCTCCTTGAGCCCCAATACGCTTGAAAGATAGTACGAAAGATACGAATAAAAAAGCCCGTACGAAAGGTCAAGCCCTATCGCGCCGACGCCGTAGCCTATCTTCTCGCGCCATGTGGTTTTGTAGTCTGCCATGATCATTCTCCTTTTCCGCGCCGTGTGCCGCCGCTTTTTACTTTCAAAATTATAACATATTATATTCCGCAACACAATAAAACCCTGCTCCGATAAAATATTACAATTTAGTTACAATTTTTGCTTGTAAAGATTTGCCCTTGACAATCCCTTGTCCGATGTATATAATGTAAGCAATAGGGGCGGATTTCAATGAAATCCAATGAAATCCATTGATTTTCCTAAAACGCCCACAATTTTGATGAAAGGGGAGAGAGTCGTGGCAGGTATTCCGTTTATAGGCACTTATGATGATTTTAAGCTGGACAGCAAGGGCAGGCTCTCCATCCCTGCCAAATGGCGCGACCGTCTCGGCAAGCTGTTTTATATGGTTGCTGTAACGGTCAAGGGCTGCCGCTGCGCCACGCTTTATCCCGAAGCCGAATACCTTAAGCTTGTGGCAAAGACCCAGTGCGGCACAGAGGGCGAGATTTATGACGCCGAAAAAGAGCTTTACAGCAAAACAGAGGAATGTACGCTTGACGCTCAGGGCAGATTCACGCTTGACCGCCGCCTCAAGGAGCTTTCGCTGCTTGAAAACAACACAACCGTTATCCTTGAGGGCAACGGAAGCACCATAGAGATATGGAATCAGGAGCAATACAATAAGATCCACGGCACATTCGACCCGGCGCTCGGCGTGTTCGACCTCATAGACCGCGCACACGCCCGCAGGAAGGAATCCGATGATGAGTGATATGCCCTTCGTTCACAAAAGCGTTTTGTTTGACGAGGCGATAGAGGCGCTTCAGCTCGATTCGTCAAAGACCGTTGTTGACGGCACGGCGGGCGGCGGAGGCCATTCGCGCGAGATAGCAAAGCGCGCCGGCAGGCTCATCGCAATAGACCGCGATCCGGATGCCGCGGCGGTGCTGCGCGAGCGGCTCGGCTCCTTCGGCAATGTAACGATAGTAAACGGCAATTTTGCCGATATCAAAAGCATACTCGCCTCTCTCGGAATAGAGCAAATAGACGGTATGCTCCTCGACCTCGGAGTCAGCTCCTTTCAGCTTGACAATGCAAAACGCGGCTTTTCGTTTCACAAGGACGCCCCGCTCGATATGCGTATGTCAAAAAGCGGCGTTTCCGCCTATGATGTCGTAAACACCTATGATGAAGCCCGCCTTGCCGATATTATCTATAGGTACGGCGAGGAGAGATACAGCCGCTCGATAGCCAAAAATATTGCGCTTGCCAGGCAGGAAAAGCCGATAAAAACAACGCTTGAGCTTGTCGATATCATCAGAAGCTCGATGCCGGCAAAGGAGCTTAAAAAGGGCCATCCCGCAAGAAAGACCTTTCAGGCGATAAGAATCGAGGTCAACTCAGAGCTTGACAGCCTCAAAAGTGCGCTTTGCGACGCGTTTGACTGCCTTGCACCGGGCGGAATAATAGCCGTGATAACCTTTCATTCGCTTGAGGACAGAATCGTTAAAGAGCAGTTTGCAGAGTGGACCCGCGGCTGCACCTGCCCAAAGGAATTTCCCGTCTGCGTCTGCGGCAATAAGCCTAAGGGCAGGCTTGAATTTAAGTCAAAAGCGCCGTCGCAGCGCGAGATAGAAGAGAACCCCCGCGCTCATTCCGCAAGGCTGCGCGCGTTCATAAAGTTTTAAGGATGTTTAAAGGAGGAGAGCAATTTGACCGGTACAGGCGATTTCAGAAGATATTCATATAACGGCGACGCCGCATATGCGGTTGAAGCCTTCAGCCGCACGCGTTCCTCCGCCGCGCCCGCTCCCAAAACGGGCCGCGCAAAGCGTCTTTCAATAAGCCCCGCCACAGCCGATAAGGAGCTGCGCACTGTCAAAAAGCCGGTAAAGCAGCTTGTTAGGGAGCAGCGCGCCGCGCGCGTTAAAGCGCTTCAGGTCGCCGCGGCTGTCGTATTCCTTGTTGCTATGTTCAGCGCGGTGCTGTTCACCTTCGTTCAGAAAAACGAGCTCACGCGCAGCATAGCGGATACGCGCCGTCAGATCTCCGTTTCGCAGAGCGATAATGTCAGCCTCAATGCGGAGCTTGAATCGCTCGTTTCCGTTTCGCAGATAGACAGCTATGCCGTTGAGCAGCTCGGTATGACAAGGCTTCAGGCAAATCAGATAACATATATAGACACAGCCGATTACGCTGCGCGCCGCGAATATGAGGCGCAGCAGGAAAAGGCACAGCAGGAAAAGGCGCAGCAGGAGGCCGCTGCACAGCAGGGGGAATAACTGCGCCGTTTTCACAGTATTATATTGAGAGCCGTGCTGCGGCGGCTCTCAAAAATTTTTTATAAATAAGATATAACTTATAAGCAAAATGCTTTAGAAAGGCGGAAAGAGATATGACACCGTTCAGAAAGATGTTCACCAAAAGAGCTAATATAATAGCGCTGGTGCTCGCCGTTCTGTTCGTCATAAATATCTTTCGCCTTTTTTATATCCAGATAGTCAAGGGCGAGGAGTATTCGGACAAGGCGCAGAGCCAGCAGCTTTCAGACACGGAGATAGAGGCAGCGCGCGGCACGATCTACGATTCCCAGGGAAATATCCTTGCCCAGTCAGCAACTGTTTGGGAGGTGTTCCTCGACCCCTCCAATATAACGGACGAAAACAGGCAGATGATTGTGGATTACCTTGCCGGCGTCTTTGAATATGACGAAGCCGAAAAGGCACAGCTGCTTGAGAAATCAAAGGCGGACAACAGATATCAGGCAGTCGAAAAGGATGTCGAAAACCGCCTCAAGGAGGATATAGCCGCATTCGTTTCGGAAAACAAGCTCTCGCTCTGCATCGGCTTTCACGAGGGCACGCGCCGCTACTACCCCTACGGCAAGCTCGCCTCAACCGTTATAGGCTTCACGGGCAGCGACAACCAGGGCCTCGCCGGCATTGAGTCGTATTATAACGAAGAGCTAACGGGCGTAAACGGCAGGGTCATAACCGCCAAGGACGCCAAATCAAATTCAATATCCCACGATTACGAAACCACCTATGACGCCCAGGACGGCTATTCGCTGACGCTCACGCTTAACACCACGATCCAGTATTACCTTGAAAAAGAGCTTGAGCGCACGCTCAACGAGTATTCTGCAAAGGGCTGCTACGGCGTTGTTATGGACTGCAACACCGGCGCGGTGCTTGCAATGGCTTCTCTGCCTAATTACGACAGCAACGACCCTCACACGATAACCTACGATGTCTACAACAAGCAGCTCGACGAGATCGAGGACGAAACCGAAAAAGCGGAAAAGCAAAGCGAGTTCGTTCAGCGCCAGTGGAGAAATTTCATCGTTTCAGACACTTATGTGCCCGGCTCGGTATTCAAGACCTTTATGTCCGCCGCGGTGCTGGAGGAGGGCGTTGCAACGCTTGACACCAAGTATAACTGCACGGGCGCAATAAAGGTGGATAAGCACATAATGCACTGCCATTACCACCCCGGCCACGGCACGCAAACGCTTACGCAGGGTCTTGAAAATTCCTGCAACCCGTTTTTCATAACCCTCGGCCAAAAGCTCGGCGTGGAGGGCTACTACAAATATTTCAGCGGCTTCGGCTTTACGGAAAAAACAGGAATAGATCTTCCCGGAGAAGCCGATTCGCAGTATTATGAAGAGGATGAATACGGAATAGTTGAGCTGTCCTCGGCGTCGTTCGGCCAGTCAAACAGCTTGACTCCCATTCAGGTGTGCACAGGGCTTTGCGCCATAGCAAACGGCGGCAAGCTGCTTACGCCCCATGTTGTTTCAGAGATTACGGACAGCAGCGGCAACACCGTTTCAAAGGCGCAGACGAATGTTGTGCGCCAGGTCATAAGCGAGGATACCGCGGATAAGGTCTGCTCTATGATGCAGTCGGTAGTCGATAACGGCACGGGCAAAAACGGCTATGTTGCCGGCTACCGCGTCGGCGGCAAGACCGGCACCTCCACTAAGCTCGGCGAATCAAAGCCCGGCGAAAAGGATAAGTACATCGTGTCCTTTGCCGCGATAGCTCCGGCGGACGACCCGCAGATAGCTATGCTCATCCTCTGTGACGAGCCTAATGTTGACCTCGGCGGCGGCGCGATATGCGCTCCGATAGCCGCAACAGTCATCGAGGAGGCTATGGCAGAGCTCGGCGTTGAGCCGGTCTACTCGGACGATGAAAAGAAGGAGCTTTCACAGTCGACTCCTTCGCTGATAGGAAAGGGCGTTTCACAGGCTCAGAGCGATGCAAAGGCCAAGGGACTCAAGGTAAAGACAGTCGGCGGCGGAGATAAGGTGCTCGACCAGTCGCCTGCCGCGGGTACTTCAATTCCCGCAGGCGGCACCGTCGTTATATATACTGACGATTCGCAGCGCACTAAGGTCAAGGTGCCGGATTTCACGGGACTTACCGTTGCTCAGGCAAACCGTGAAGCGGCTTCAAGCAATATCAATATAGAAATATCGGGAAATTCTGCCAACGATGCGCTCGTTGTGGCGTATAAGCAGAGCGAGGAGCCGGGCAAAGAGGTGGAGCAGGGCGCCGTTGTAACGGTCAGCTTCAAATCCACGCAGGCTGTTCTTGATTAGCATAATGGGGGATTTAAAATGAAATTATCACAGCTTCTGAAGGGCATCGAGGTATCAGGCGGATATAATGACGCGGAGATAACGGATGTAACTCAGGATTCACGCAACATCACAAAGGGCTGCCTTTTCGTCTGCATAAAGGGCAATACCTTTGACGGCCATTCGGCAGCGGCGCAGGCGCTGCAAAAGGGAGCCGCCGCAGTGCTCGTTGAGCGCGACCTCGGGCTTGACGCCCAGGTGATAACGCCGAATACAAGAGCCGTTTATTCCGCCGTGTGCGCCAATTTCTTCGGCAGACCGGCAGAAAGGCTGCGCCTTGTGGGCATAACCGGCACTAACGGAAAAACCACCACGGCGTTTCTCATAAAGCAGATTCTCGATTCGCTCGGCAAAAAAACCGGCCTTATCGGCACCGTTCAGAATATGGTCGGCAGCGAGGTATATCCCGCAAAATTCACCACTCCCGACCCTTATGAGCTTCAAAGCCTGTTCGCGCTTATGGTAAAAGCCGGCTGCGAGTTCTGCGTAATGGAGGTCTCCTCCCAGGCGCTCGCACAGGGCAGGGTAAACGGCATTGAATTCGAGGTCGGCGCGTTTACGAATCTCACGCAGGATCATCTTGATTATCATAAAACCTTTGAAAACTATTTCGCCGCAAAAAGGCTGCTGTTTGAAAGCTGCCGCACGGCTGTCACCAATGCCGACGATCCGCACGGACTTGCCATAACAAATGGCCTTGCCTGCAAAACCGTCTCTTATGCGGTCAATACGAATAATGCTGATTTCGTGGCAAAGAATGTCAGATTCAAAACCACCGGCGTAGATTACGACCTTGTGTGCGATGATATCGCCAGAGTCCGCTGCCCGATCCCCGGCAGGTTCTCCGTCTATAATTCGCTTTGCGCCGCCGCCGTATGCGTAACGCTCGGCTTTGAGCTTCATTCGGTCATCGCGTCGCTTGAAACTTCGCACGGCGTCAAGGGCAGAATAGAGGTCGTTCCCACGCCCGGCACGGATTATACGGTGATAATAGACTACGCCCACTCGCCTGACGGTCTTGATAATATAATCTCCTCGCTCAGAGAGATTGCGACCGGCAGAATAGTAACCGTTTTCGGCTGCGGGGGCGACAGGGATAAAACAAAACGCCCCAAGATGGGCAAGATAGCGGCGGAGCTTTCAGACTACTGCGTCGTCACCTCTGATAATCCCAGAAGCGAAGACCCATCGGCCATCATAAACGATATACTTGAAGGTATGAAAGGCGTTTCAACTCCGTTCACTGTTGTTGAAAACAGAAAGGAAGCCATCCGCTTCGCAATGGAAAACGCAAAGAAAAACGATATCATCCTCCTTGCCGGCAAGGGTCACGAGACCTATCAGATACTTCCCACCGGCACTATCCATTTTGACGAACGCGAGGCAGTTCGTGATATACTCGGTGATATAAGCAAAAAATAAGGAATAATAAAAGGTGGTGCACCAAATGAATATGACGGCCGCATCCGTTATCTCGGCGGTAACAGGCTTTGCCGTAACAGCCGCTCTCGGATTCATAGTTATACCCTGGCTCCATAAGCTCAAATTCGGGCAAACTATCCTCGATATAGGTCCTAAATGGCATAAAAAGAAGCAGGGCACGCCGAATATGGGCGGAATTATGTTCATTGCCGGCATTGCAGCCGCTTTCGCAGTCGGCGCGGTTATTTTTACTTCCCTCGGCGGAGAGCTTGAAACGGATTATTCCGCTCTGCTTCAGGGGCGCGAGCTCGTTTTGCTGCTCGGCGGGCTGTTTCTTGCCCTCGGCTGCGGGCTCGTTGGCTTTGCGGATGATTTCGTAAAGATAAAGCTCAAAAGAAACGAGGGGCTCAATCCACGCCAAAAGACCCTCGGTCAGCTCGTAATGGTCATCGCCTATGTTGCAACGCTGTGGATCTCAAAAAACACGGTCTGGTATTTTCCGTTTATCGGCACCGTTGATTTTTCCAAAAACTTCTTTACCGGCATAGTTTTCTGGGCGCTCAGCGTGGTCATCATATACGGCTGCGTAAACAGCGTCAATCTTACGGACGGCATAGACGGCCTTTGCTCAGGCGTCACGGTAACCGTTGCAGCCGCGTTTTGCGTTATCGCTTTTATAACCGATTTTGCTGGGCTCGGCATACTTGCCGCGTCGCTTCTCGGCGCAATGCTCGGCTTTCTCTGCTGGAACCGCAATCCGGCAAAAGTCTTTATGGGCGACACCGGCTCGCTCTTCCTCGGCGGTCTTGTTGCCGCGCTCGGCTATGTAATCAAGTGCCCGTTCCTCCTGCTTCCGATAGGCGTTATTTATGTCTGCGAAACCTTGAGCGATATTATTCAGATAGGCTATTTCAAAATAACGCACGGCAAGCGCGTGTTCAAAATGGCGCCCATCCACCACCATTTTGAGATGTGCGGTTGGAACGAGAAAAAAATATGCGTCGTTTTCTGCACCGTCAATATCATCGGCTGCGCAGCCGGCGTTCTCATTTATGTTTTAGGCGCCGCTGCCTGAGATAAGCAATCATTTTTCAGGAAAGGATAAGAGCAATGCAGGATAATCTTCCCCCTCCCGTAAGGTACAACGAACCCGCAAAGGGCGTTTCCGGCGAAAAGCGCAGGGCTTATAAGCCGGGCTCAAAAATACTTCGCCCGCAAAAGGGCAGGGGCTTTGCAAGCTTAAAAAGCGATATCTTCGTTACGGGCGCGTTCGATGTTCCTTTCTTTGCGCTCACTCTGATAATCCTTGCCATAGGTCTTGTAATGCTCTTTTCCGCCTCGTATCCGTATTCTTATTTTGAATCGGGCAATTCGTACCACTATTTTTCGCGTCAGCTTATTTTTGCCGTGGCGGGCGTTGCGGCTATGCTGATAATATCAAAGCTCAACTATAAGATATTCAAGGCGGCTATGCCCGCGCTTCTCGGCATAACGCTTATTCTTCTTGTAATAGTGCTCTTTCATCACACAAGCATCTCCTCAGAGGAGGGCGAGGCGTTCAGGCGGTATATCCCCGTCGGCAGCCTCTTCACTTTTCAGCCGTCAGATATAGCAAAATTCACTCTCATAGTAACGCTTGCGGCGTATATAAGCGCGTTTGCGCCCAAAATGCACACCTTTAAGTTCGGCATATTGATACCCGCCGCCGTTATCGCGGTTTTCTGCATATTGATCCTGCTTGAAAACCACCTTTCGGGCACGATAATCGTAGGCGTTATCGGCATATCGCTGATGTTTGCCGGCGGCTCGGATAAAAAGCTTTTCATAATCGGTATCGCACTCGTCGCTGCCGCCGCGTTTCTCGTTTTCCAGTTTCCGCAGATAATGCCCGAATATGTGCAGGAAAAGCTCAAGGCGTTCACGGATAAAAGCTACGAGCCGCTGGACGCGCGCTGGCAGACCAACAATTCGCTTTACGCCATCGGTTCGGGCGGCTTTTTCGGCCTCGGCCTCGGAAATTCAAAGCAGAAATATCTCTATGTATCCGAGCCACAAAACGATTTTATATTTTCCATCGTGTGCGAGGAGCTGGGCTTTTTCGGCGCAACGGTGATAATCCTGCTCTTTGTGGCGCTTATCGTTCGCGCCTTCAAGATTGCGCTCAAGATAAACGACCGCTTTGCTTCGCTTGTCGTTATCGGCATCGCAACGCAGCTCGGCGTTCAGGTCGCGCTGAATATTCTTGTAATAACAGATTCAATCCCCAATACGGGTATTTCGCTTCCGTTTTTCAGCTACGGCGGCACGGCTTTGATGATGCTGCTTGCCGAAATGGGCGTAGTGCTCGGCATATCGCGCAAGGCAAATCAGAAAAAAGCGGATGCACAAAGCATTTAGGCAGGTGTTTTTATGAATATCCTTTTTGCTGCCGGCGGCACGGCAGGTCATATCAATCCCGCGCTCGCCGCGGCATCGTATATCAGAGAGAATTATCCGTCCTCTAAAATTCTTTTTGTCGGCACGGCGGATCATATGGAGTCGCGCCTTGTGCCGAATGCCGGCTTTGAGCTCAAAACGATAGATATTTCGGGCTTCAGGCGTTCGTTTTCGCCGTCTGCGGTCGTTCACAATGTAAAAACCGTCGCAAAAATATTCCGCTCCAAGGCCCAGAGCAAGGCGATAATCCGCGAATTTGAGCCCGATGTCTGCGTGGGCTTCGGCGGCTATGTTTCCGGACCGGTTCTTGATGAAGCGCACGAGCTCGGCATTCCTATCTGCATCCACGAGCAGAATGCGTTTCCTGGCGTAACAAACAAGGCGCTGGCTAAAAAAGCACAGGCAGTTATGCTCACTGTTGAGGACGCCGCTTCAAGGCTTGAAGCATCCGTTTCTCCCGTAATAACCGGGCTTCCCGTAAGGGGTGAGCTTCTGCGCGCAGACAGAGAGGCGTGCCGCAAAAAGCTCGGTCTCGATTCCAAGCCGCTGATTCTTTCCTTCGGCGGCTCTCTCGGAGCAGAGCCGATAAACGAGGCTATGTTTGATATACTTTGCCAAAGCGCGGAAAGCGGCAGGTACCATCATATCCATTCGGTCGGCACAAACGGCGGCGCGTTTCTTGAAAGATTTGAAAAGGCCGGCTTTAAAAACGGCGTTAAAGGCACTGTTGAGGTAAGAAAATATATAGACGATATGGATGTCTGTATGGCGGCGGCGGATATAGTTATATGCCGCGCAGGCGCATCCACGCTTGCGGAGATAGAGGCGCTCGGAAAGGCGTCCATCCTTATCCCCAGCCCCTATGTTGCGGAAAATCATCAATATCACAACGCTATGGCTCTCGTTAAGCGAAACGCAGCCAGGATAGTTGAGGAAAGGGAGCTGACGGCTCAGCGACTCAGCGAGGTTGCAGATGAGATGCTCTCTAATCGGGACGAACTTAAACAGATAGGAGAAAACGCCGCGGCTATGTCAGTCCGCGATTCAGTCAAAAAGATAGCACAGGTAATAGTTTCGCTTGCCGCATCAGAATAATTTACGGCAGCTAAAAAGCGTTATATGACAAACGGTCTTCACCTGCATAGAATAAAAAAGAAAACGCAGGCAGGTGGATGATTTGGAAAAATTTGAAATAAAAGGCGGCGAGCCGCTCGGCGGCAGGATCTCCGTTCACGGCTCAAAAAACGCCGTGCTGCCGATAATGGCGGCAACGCTTCTAATCCGCGGCGAAACCGTGCTACATAATGTTCCGGCTCTTTCGGATGTTGAGGCGTCCGCGCAGATACTGCGCCATCTCGGCGCAGTTGTCAAAAGAGACGGCAGCACGCTCTCTATAAACACGCGCGATATAGTTAATAACGATATTCCCGAAGAAATGATGCGCGAAATGCGCTCGTCAATAATTTTTCTCGGCTCGCTCGTCACCCGCTGCAGGGAGGCGTTTCTGTGCCCGCCCGGCGGCTGTGACATCGGCGTTCGGCCGATAGACCTTCATATCTCATCGCTCAAAAAGCTCGGCGTGCAGATAACGGAAAACGGCAGCTGCATCCACTGCTTGGCGCAAAGGCTTACCGGTTCAAAGATATTTCTTTCCTTTCCCAGCGTGGGCGCAACGGAGAACATAATGATAGCTTCCGTTCTTGCAAGGGGCAAAACCGTTATCATAAACGCTGCAAGAGAGCCGGAGATAAGCGATCTTGCAACTTTTCTGAACTCCTGCGGCGCAAGGATATTCGGAGCGGGGGAGAGCACGGTCGAGATAGAGGGCGTCGATGAGCTTTACCCGAACGCCCACACCGTTATACCCGACAGGATCGTTGCCGCAACATATATGTGCGCGGCGTCCGTCGCGGCGGATGAGCTGATAATAGACGATATACGACCGGCGCATCTTTCTCCCGTAATACCGGTCTTTGCCGAGATGGGCTGCCGTATTTATCTTTCAGGCAGCAGCCTAAAGCTCGTATCTCCGTCGAGGCTCAAAAGGGTCAAAAGCATAAAGACCCTGCCTTATCCCGGCTTTCCAACCGATTGCCAAAGCATCGTTATGGCGTGCCTTTCGCTTGCGCGCGGCACCTCAACCGTGATTGAATCGGTCTTTGATTCACGATATAAGCACATAAGCGAGCTTCGCCGCTTCGGCGCGGATATAACTGTCAACGACCGCGTCGCCGTCGTAAGCGGAGTAAAGGAGCTGTACGGCGCAAATGTGTATTCAACGGATCTGCGCGGCGGCGCTGCGCTCGTAACGGCTGCGCTTGCCGCAAAGGGCGTTTCAACCGTCGGCGGGCTTGAGCATATAGACAGGGGTTATGAAGCCCTTGAGAATAATCTGAAAAAAATAGGAGCGTCAATAGAGCGTAAAAATTATGAGTGATAAGAATAATAAAAGGAAGCAGCGCGCTGTTTCCGAAAAAAGCAGAAGCTCGCAGGCACGGCTCGACGACCTTGAGCCTCCAAAGATATACAGGCAGGATCAGGTTTCAAGCCGTCAAACAAAAACGCAAACAAGGAGGCGGCAAAATAAAAAACGCCGCCTAAAAAACAGCGTGCGCAGGGCGCTGATAATCGCCGCCTTTGCAGTCGCCCTTGCAGCGGCGGGCACGGCGGTATGTATCACTGCGTTTTGCAAGGTGGAAACGGTCACGGCGGCCGGAAGCGAGATGTATTCACAGCAGCAGATAGTAGACGCCTCCGGCATAAGCAGCGCAGTGAATCTCGTGCTGCTCGATAAGGAGGAGACGGCTGCAAAAATAGAGCGCAGCCTTCCTTATATAGGCAGCGTTGATATAAAAAAGGTTTTCCCAAACACCGTAGAGATAACCGCACAGGATACAAGAGCAGCCTATTCGGTAGAGAATACGGACGGCACATATACTCTTCTTGCCCCCGATTTCAAGGTGCTTGAGGGCGCGTCGGCGCAGAATCCGGCAGATACCGTAATAATTTCCAACGCTCAGATCAAGAGCGCCCAAAACGGCTTGCAGGCGGAATTTGCTGATAAGGCGCAGCAGGAAAGGCTTTCCGCCATCGCAAAGGCTATCGAAAACGCTAATATGACTCAGGCAACGGAGCTTTACTCCAAATCCGTCAATGAAAACTATGTCGTCTATATGGGCAGAATAACCTTTAAGCTCGGCACGGTAGATAATATAGATGAAAAAATACTTCGCGGCCTCGCGTCCTGCGAAAGGATAGACGAGAGCGGCTCGAATATAAGCGGAACGCTTGATCTGACTGTTGACAAGCAATCTTACTTTACAGCCGAATAAGATTACAAAATGTGTAAAGCAAAACACTTTACAAATGTTAACAATTTTCCTGCTTCGTTTCTGAAATTAGATATATTGCACAAAGAATAAATGTGCTTCATTATAAACTTTGAAAAAAATTTCTTTCAAATGTTAAAAAAAGTATTGCAAAATGATTACAACATTGTTACAATAGGTAAGTACAGACCGTTAAAAGTCTAACTAAATACATAAGGAGTAAATAAAAGATGGGAAGATACGAAATTGATACCGAAGATACAAAGGTAGTTTCAATTAAAGTAGTCGGCGTCGGCGGCGGCGGCGGAAACGCCGTAAACCGTATGGTGCATTGCAATATTCAGGATGTGGAGTTCATCGCTGTAAACAGCGATAAGCCGGCCCTCGGCAAATCGCAGGCTTCGCAGAAGATACTTATCGGCGAAAAGGCTACTAAGGGCCGCGGCGCAGGCGCAAAGCCCGAGGTTGGCAAGAAGGCTGCCGATGAAAGCAGAGAGGCTATAACAGACGCGCTCACCGGTGCAGAGATGGTGTTCATCACCGCCGGTATGGGCGGCGGAACGGGCACCGGCGCTGCTCCCGTAGTGGCTCAGGTTGCCAAGGATCTCGGCATACTCACCGTCGGCGTTGTTACAACTCCGTTTGCTTTTGAGGGCAAAAGGCGTATGGACCAGGCTCAGGTCGGCATAGACGAGCTTGCCCAGTATGTTGATTCCATTATGGTTATCCCCAACGAGAATCTTAAGTTCGTAACCGATGAAAAGATAACTCTTCTCAATGCGTTTGAGATTGCAAACGATGTTCTTCGCCAGGCTGTTCAGTCCATTTCCGATCTTGTTAACGCAACCGGTCTTGTAAACTGCGACTTTGCCGATGTAACGGAGATTATGAAGGACGCAGGCTATGCTCATATGGGCGTAGGCAGGGCAAAGGGCAAGGAAAAGGCGGAAACGGCTGCAAAGGCGGCTATCTCCAGCCCGTTGCTCAACACCTCTATCGAAGGAGCCCGCGGCGTGCTTCTCAACATCACGGCCTCCTCGGATATCGGCCTTGAAGAGATCGACATCGCCTCCACCATCGTTAAGGATGCAGTTAATCCTGATTGTGAGATTATCTGGGGCGCTAATGTTGACGAGTCGCTTGAGGATGAGATGATAATCACCGTTGTCGCCACAAGATTCGGCGAAAAAGGGCCTCATAATCAGATAAAGTCCACAACCGCCAACAAAGAGGTAGCTCCTCCCGAACCACAGCCGGTATCTTCATTTAATTCAAATGATTCGGATACCTTTGACAGTATCGTAAGCCTTTTCAATAAGAAATAATGATGTTTAAAAGCCGTCCTTTAAGGGCGGCTTTTTTGCATATTCAAAATGTTAAATTCTTGTCAAATCGAATATCGTCTCAAAAAATGTTCAAAACTATGTTCAACATATCAAATATAAAGCTTTTTTACTTTACATTATTAATTGTTCATAAGAAATATCAGCAGGTTTTCAACATTATCAACAGGGTTTTGAACATGCGTATCAACAATTTTTCGTTGTAAAGATTCTTCGCTTTACAAAAACAGCCCCGCGAATATACATCGCTGTATATTCACGGGGCTGGAATATTATGTATATTTTTCCGTTACCACTCCGATTTTGTGTAGGAGCGGATTATGTTTGTAATGATGTTGTCTCGCTTGAAGCCCTTGCCCTTGCCGCCGTTTTTCTGATCCTGTATCTTTCCGGCGCGAATCGTCACAAAATCAGCGCGGTCGATAACCTTGTCTATCGGCGGAATATTGCCGAAATCGTAATCCCTGTCGGGCGATTTGTCAAGAATTTCCGTCGAAAGCTGCGTTCTGCTGAATTTCTTTACCGCTGTCATCGCAAGGATGATTATTCTGTTGTCCTCCGGCAGGGTGAGCTGCCTTGCGTTTCTTATGTCAAGCGAATAAATGCAGAAGAGAGCCTTGCCGTTTGCAATGTCGCCCTCCGGGTGATGTGTGTGCGTGAACACAAGCCCAGGCAGCGCGTTCTTGATCTCTGCCGTCTGTCCCAGTCCGGCAATATCCCATCTGCCGAGCGGCTCGGTCATAGAGCAAATTGTAAACTCTCTGTCGCGCCCGTCTGCGCTGAAAACTACCTTCCTGTCGCCGAGAGTGCTCGCGGCAAGAATATACAGCCTTGTGCAGCCCTTGGGCAGATCAATCGTCTGACCGCGCGCAACAAGCACATCCCTGTCGGCGTTCGTATCGGGCATCCTGAAAGTCACGCCCGCCGCCTTTAATGAAACGGGGCACAGTTCGGCGGGCAGGGAACAGCCGCCGCCCTGAAGTATCACATTTCGCTTTTCCTCATTCGGCGTAAAGCCCTTGGCGTTGAATTCAAGCTCCAGCTTTTTAAAGCTCTCACGCGCTTTCTTTTCCGCCGGCTCAAGCGTGACCCTGAAGGTCTTTACTTCAAACGGCTTCAAAGAAAATGTCAGCGTTTTTTCGCGGAATTCCGCGCCGTGAACTACATCTTCGCTTGCAAGCGCTTCGGCAGCTGTAATGATCTTTTTGCAGAATTTCAGCTTGAGGCGCTTTCTCTCTTTTCCGCTGCCCTCATTTACGCGTATAACAAGGCCGCATCCGTCCTCCGCAAGCTTTACGGCGCGAACTATACAGTTCTTGTCGCTCACGCTCATAAACGAAAAATCATCGCCCAGCTCGCCCTCGCGCCTTGCGCTCGTCTGAAACGCCGTCATGGGCTTAAGAAAGTACTCCGCCTCAAGCTGAGTACCGTTTTCATATCCGCCCTCGTGCGAGAATATGCCGAAGCTGAAGGCGTTTCTGCCAAGGTCCTGAAGATCCTGGCGCGCGTCTTTCGTAAACGCGCCGGCAGGAGTGTGCAGGCAGGTTAGGCGAAGCGTGTTTGACGCTGGCTTGTCCCAGCCGTATTTGCAGTCGGAAAAAACAGAAACGCCGTATCTGCCGTTTCCGGCGGTAATGTCCGCCCATTTCTGCGCCGGCACTTCATAGAGCTTTTCGCTGTTGTTTTCCCTCGTTATAACGCCGAGGCCAAGGTCATAGGCGGAGTATCTGTTATAGCAGCTCAGCGGGAAAACCGCCTTGAGCATCGTCCTGCGCGTTCTCCAGTCGATCTCGTTTTCAACTCTTACGCTTTTTCCGCCGCTTTCAAGATAAACGGTCTGAACGGCGGTTGAATGGTCAAGCTCGCGCGTTATTTTTATAGCAGCGCGCGCCGGTCCGCTCTCCGCTGTTTCAAACTGCGGCGTGTTGGCGTAAAATTCCGGCTCTCGGTCAATATCCTTCTTTCTGATTTCCCACGAGGGGTAGCTCAGCGCGCCCGTGTCCTTCAAGCCCGCAAGCTTAACGGGAGCGTCAAGAAGCTTTATCATCTGCTCCTTGTCTATTATCTGCGCAATATCGCCGTTTTTGTTAAAAATAACCTGGTATTTTGCGTTTTCGATAACATGCTCGCTCACTTTAAGGTCGGTCTTAAGAGCGCACGCGCTGTTTGCCGGCACAATATCATAAACCTTGAGCCCGCAGCCGCCAACCTCGGCGATAAACACGATGTCGAATTCCTTGCCCGATTTTCTGATTATCTGGCAGGGCGTTTCATTGCCGTTTTTGTCAAGCGCCTTAACAAAAGTGCAGTTGTGCGTCATCCTTATGTGCGCGCTTACCGCCGCACGCCTTTTGTGAGCGCAGGGATTGCTTACTATAACGGCACATTCGCTCACCCAGCTTGTGTCAAGCTCGTTTGCAAGCGCTCCTGCGGCAGCCTCGTATTCGCCTTTGAATATGCCGAGCGCCGTGAAGTAGTCGCTCTGGCTGTCGCGCACCGCGTTCATTGTGCCGGTGCCGGTTATGTCGTCGTGGAACTGATGCTGTATAACGAGCCGCCAAGCGTCTCTGAGCCTTTCGGCGGGGTAGGGGAACACGCCGGCGCTGTCTGCTGCGCAGCAAAGGCGCTCCGCCTCGTCGGCAAGTATCTCGTTTTGAGCGTTGAGCCTTTTGTTCATCGCGCGCGAGGTGTATGCGCCCGCACCGTGAGAGGTCATAAGAAGCTCGCCCTCGTAAACCGGCAGCTTTTCCTTTTCGCTCTGCGGCAGGGAATCAAGCTCGTTAAAGAATTCGTCCGTTGATGCGGAGATTACCTGAGTGTCGGAGCTGTCGTTCTTCTCAATGCTCTCCTCAAGCGACTTCACGCTTTCCTCATCCGGCGAGCCGCCCCAGTCGCCCGTGCCGTAAAGGTGCATCGTCTGCGGCAGGTCGCCCTCAAACGCGCCGCGGGCAAGCTTGTTGATAACGGAGAGATCGCCTCTGATGTCGCCGTCGAATTTGTATCTGTAAGAGCGCACATCGGGGCAGGCGAAAACCTCGCTGCCGTCTGCGCCTCTCCATATCCCCGTGTCAAACGGTATGCCCGTGGAGCTGCCCCAGCTGAGCTTCTGCGTAGAAAAGCCCTTGAGCCCCGCGTGCTTGATAACTCTGGGCAGAGCCGCGCCGAAGCCGAAGCAGTCAGGCAGGAATATATCGCAGCTCGTTTTGCCGAATTTTTCTTTAAAATATCCGTTGCCCAGCAGTATGTTTCTGAACAATGCTTCCGGAGAGGGGATATTGACATCTCCGTTTTCGTATTCGGAGCCGGAAACGCACCATCTGCCTTTTTTTACAAGCTCCTTTATGTATTCAAACTGCTGCGGGTAGTATTCCTCTATAAGCCTGTATCTGAAAGCGCCCTCGAAATTGAATCTGTAATGGGGATATTTTTCTATCAGTTTAAAATTTTTTTCAAGCGTGTCCGGCAAAAACTCGTCGATGGTTTTGCCCAGCTCCCAGCGCCACACCGTGTCAAGATGCGCCGTTGCGGCGGCAAACACCTTTTTCTGCTTTTTCATAAAATTACCTTATTTCTCTATTATTTCATAGGTGAATTCATATTGCTTTTGAAGCTCCTTCACCTTTTCCTCGTTGTCCTCTATAAAGGTCGGCGTGTAGATGGATTTTCCGTCCGCGGAATAATCCTTCACTATTTTGTTTAGCGCCTCCCACGCCTCGTCGGCCTTGTCGTAGCCGTCCTCGAATTTGATAAGAAATTCTCTGTGCTTCGGAAGCCTTACCTTCATTTTTAACTCCTCCTGTGTTTTTATATTTTCACAGATACATTATATATGTATTCGCCGCTTTTATCAAGCAAATTATGCCGCCCGTCAAAAAAAGCGCCCCAAAAAGGGGCGCGCTTCGTTTTAGCTGCGGTCATTGCTGCTCGGCGGCTGTCTGCTCGGCGGGCTTTTTCAGTATGTTTTCGTTCATAAATTCGCTCTTCTTTTCAAGCTCGTTGTCCGAATATTCATAGCCGAATTCCTCAAACACCGTCTTTCTTGCGGAAAACAGGTCGGTTCCGATGCCGAGCCTGCTTTCGGGAATGGTTACGCCGATGCTTGAAAGAATGGTGGGGAACATATCAAAATTGCAGTATTGCCTGTTTACGAATCTGTCGGCGGGCGCGCCTGCAACGCTCGGCGCGGCGTTGAGTATCAGGTTAAACTGCGTTCTGTGGTAATTCGGGTCAAAATTCTCAAAGAAATCCGTATCCATACTCAGATGGTCGCCTATAATGATGATGGTCGTATTCTCGTAAAACGGCTGCTGCTTTATCCAGTCAACAAATTTAACTATCTCGCTCGTGCTGTATGCTATGGCGTTTGCATAATGGTCGCTGTACGGGGTGGGCGCCTTTTCGCTCAGATAGCCGTGCGGCCTGTGCGTGTCAGCCGTCTCCATCGTAAAGTTAAAGGGCTTTCCGGTGTTGTAAAGCCTTGTTATCTCATCCTTTGCAAATTCGTAAAGCTTGTCGTCCTCAAAGCCCCACCAAACCTTGTAGTCTTCGGGTATCAGCTTGTTTCGCTTTGCATAGCCGTAATCAAACAGCGTTGCGTTTCCGTGCGTGCCGAACAGGTATGTAAGCCCGCCGAAGTTTGCGTCCGCGCCGAACATAACGGTCTGCTCGTAGCCCTGGTCCTCAAGTATGTCAAACAGCGTGTACGCGCCCGGCAGGAAATTATCCTCGGAGCCGTAGGCATTCTGCTCCGCCGGCACCTTCATCGGCAGCCCCGTCATCATATTCACCATCGCCGCAACGGACCATTGCGTGCCGACCGCCTGCTGAGGTCCGCCGAATCTGTTTTCCGTGTCCGAAAATATAACGCCCTCTTTTGAGAGCTCGGTCAGTTCCGGCATAAGGTTCTGCTCCATATACCCGCCGAGCTCCTCGGAGAGATAGCTGTTTTCAAGCGATTCGGCATAGATATGTATCAGATTGCGCTTTTGCTGCGGGAAAACAAGCCCCGCCTCGCGCGGGTCAACATAATTGTCCTCAATAAAGCTCGATTCCGCAATATAGGCGTTGTAAAGCTGCTTTAAGTCAAATTCAACGCAGCCGTATGCAACTCCGCCGGCAAGCATCGCAACGCTCAGTAGAAGGCTTATTACCCTTTTTGCAAGGTCGCCGAAAACGGTAACGCTCTTTTCGCCGCCTCTTGTTATAACGGTCGCGTCGGAATAGCTCTCAGCCTGCGCCGAGATGCCTTTGCGGCTGTAAACTATGCTGAAGTCGGAATAAACGAATATGCTGAAAACCGCCGTGCAAAGCATCGTCTGGAAAACGGGTCGCTCAAAAACATCAAGATAAACGCCGCTGTCCGCACCCTCGGTGGGGGAGAAAAGATTTATGATAAGCTGGTCTGCCGTTACATCGCCAAAGGAATCCTTGCCCCATATCGTGCCGAAAAACGCCGCGCAGCCGAGCATAAACAGAAAGCAGGAAAGAAGCTTTATAAATCTTGTGCCGTGCGTCTTTTTGTTGTGCGCGTCGCCGAAGGCAAGATGCCTGTTCAAAAATGCAAACAAAAGCATCCAGATTATCCCAACGCCCAGCGCAACGATAAAGAATTTAACGAAATTCTCCGTGCCGTAGGCGGAGGTGTCAAGAAAATGGTCGTATTTAAGTATGTACCTGAAAACTGCGGCTGTTATCAGGTCAACAACAAAAATGTTCCTGACCGCGCTGTGAAGCGCCGCGCCGAAGGTCCGCTTCCGGCAGAAAAACAGTATCTCAAAAAATGTTGTTATAAGCGCTGCAACCGCGCCGAGCAGCAAAAACATAATATTATCTCCTCTTCGTTTTGCTATTGTGTCCGCCTGCATTGTATCATAAAAGCTCTTTCTTTGCAACTTTTGCCGTAAAGAAAGAGCTTTTTGTAGTTGTTCGTTTTTGTTTTTCCTTGTCAGTCGCAGACGGCGGCTTCAAAAATGCTGTCCCAGTTTCTGTAATATTCAAGCTGCTTTATCAGCTTTCTTGCCTGGATGTAATCGTACGCCTTTCTGTGGAAAAGATCAAGCTCCTTAGAAGCCTCCTTGAGAGCTCTGTCTTTTTTCTGCATCTCCTCGCGCGTGTCCTCCGGCATGGCGTTCGCCTCGTTGAATCTATCCATAGACGGCTCCGAAAGTCCGTAAAGCTCCTCAACCGTGTGCGAAAGCAGCTCGTTTGCCTTTTCGACCTTCTTTTTCATCTGCGCCGTTTCAAATCTGTTTTTCTCGTCTATTATTATGTTTACGGCATCAAGCTTCTTTTTAAGCTTTTTCTTTTCCCTTCCGGCTGCGGCTTGAAGCGCCGCCTCGTATT
Organism: uncultured Eubacterium sp.; assembly: GCA_944380545.1. Lineage (GTDB taxonomy): Bacteria > Bacillota > Clostridia > Oscillospirales > Acutalibacteraceae > Eubacterium_R. The sequence goes on from CALWHV010000003.1 coordinate 40,303, forward strand.
CGCGCGCCTCCTTAACAGCCGAGGCGTAAATGCTTTTTGCCTCCTCAAGCTGACCGTCCGATAGGGAATCGGTGGCGTAGTCCTCAAGCGCCGCCCTTATTTTGAGCACCGCGATGTGCGAGGTGTGCTCTCTTTCCGTCAGCGTGTAAAGCGAAATAAAGGGTATCAGCGAAAGCAGATTGCCCACTATTCCCAAAATCAGCATCGCTTGCGAGATGGGCTCTCTGAACGCCGCGCTGTAAAGGTCGTCGTAATTGTCTGTCAGGCCGTATCTGTTTTGCATTATAACCGTGTTTATAAGGTAAGTAACGCCCATTGAAACAAATGTGCCTATAAAGCCCATAAACTGGCTCAAAAGTCCCTCAAGACGCTGACCGGTCTTGTATTGCTGGTAGTCAAGCACATCGGCGTTTATCGCCGGCGTTGAAACAAGCGAAAACGCGCTGAAAAACGCCCTGAGCCATAAGAATACAAACAAAACCCAGATTTGGTCGATAAAAACATACATCCCCGCCGTGCAGATGATATTCAGGATAGTATAGATGATAACGATGTTGCGCTTGCCTATCTTTCGTATCATAAGAGGGGAGAGCAGCATCGCCGGCGTTGACGCAAAGCCGATAACCGTAACAAGCGTGCCGTTCATAATGCCCTGCTGCTCCGTGCTCAGGCCGAGCACATCCTTGATGCCGTAGTAAAAATACCAGGTCGTTATGTTGCCCACGCCGGACTGCAACAGCAAAAACCACCCCTGGATGGAAAGCCCCCATTGGTGCTTGTTTTGTATGCCGGCGGCGATCCCCTTGAAAAACGGCACCTTGGGCGTGTAATCCTTTGAAACTATTATCCTTTCCTTTGTGCCGAAATAGCTGATAAGCCCGAATATTGCGCCGCCTATGCTGAATACCGGCATAATAACGCGGTATGCGTCTATATGCTCCATTCCGCCCATATAGCCGGATATTATCGGCACAAGAAAGCCGGTTATAGACGGGTAATGGAGTATATAAAGGTGGAAACGGTCAAAACATCCGCTCGCTCGTTTGAATTCGGGCTCATTACCTGCGCAAGCGTGCTGTATGCCGTGCTGTAAAACGGGCTGAACACCTGTATCAGCATATAGGTTATGAAAAGCGCCCACAGCTTTTCATCGTAGCCCATGCTTTCAAACGGAAGAAAAGAAAATACCGTGGCAACAGCCGCCGTGGCAAAGCCCGCAAAAAGCAGATAGGGCCTGAATTTGCCCGCACGGCTTCTCGTGTTGTCAAAAATAAGACCTCTGAGCGGCCCTAAAAAGATGTTGATAACGGTCGCTATATAAGGTTCAGCGTAACAAGGTCGCCGTTTTTAAGCCCAAGAGCCGAGCCGGCAAGCAGACTCGTGGCGGAAAGCCCTATGTAGCCCACTCCGTACACAACAAACTGAACGCCGATTCCGCCGACGCTGTAAGCGGCTATCTCTTTAAACGGAATATACCTGCCGTTCGGCGGCGTTTTCCAGTACGATTTCAGCGAAGCCGCATAGCTTTTGCATTTTTCGGAAATATTAGCCATAACAACACTCCCAAGTATAATTTTCCCAATTTATTATACCACCGCGCGCCGAAAGCGGCTATTATCCGAATATCCAAAAAATCTTTCTGATTTTTAATCAAATTGACTATTGAAATTCGTAAAAACAAACAGCATACTTCCGATTTTTGTATTTTTGCAAAAAAACTCCCGAACACCTTAGTGCTCAGGAGCTTTCGTCCGTATTTTCCCGCGCCTCAAGGCAAACGCTGTCTGGCTCAGTCTTTTTGCGCTTTTTCAGCTTGTTCTTTTTCTCTTTAAGCTCCTCCCAGCTCTCTTTAAGCTCGCGCCGCTCGATAAAGCATTGAAGCGAAAGCCCCGCCGCGCCCAGCGCAACGGAAAGAACGGCTGCCGCCGTGTGCGGGATGCCGAGCGTCGGCTCAAGCACGCCGAACAGCATAAATGCGCCTGAAAAAGCCGTGGTAACGATCGTTGCTATGTATTTATATTTCGTGCTCAGTATTCCAGCCGCCGCGCCGAGAGCCAGCGAAACGGCAACAGAAGCCGCCTTTCCCATAAAGGCAAGATAGGAGGGCAGCGATATGAACACCATCAAAAACGCCGTTACAAAAAGCTGCAGTTTAAACAGCTTTTTAGAATAGTAGGAGCAGGCGGCTCCCGTTATCGCGCCTACTGCTATCAAGGCGTACATCCTGTTTCCGCTTGCGTCAAAGATCAGGCCCAGCAGAAATACGGGAACCAAAAATCCTATCCAGAAAAAGAAAAAATAGTTCCATATCTTGTGCACCGTGTGGCCGAAAAAGCAGGTTGCCGCGCTGCACACCGCCAGCGCCCACGGCAGAGCGGATTCCATTATCAGCCGCACATTTTCATATCCGTCCGGCACGGCGTTGGTTATCATCTCGATAAGCTCGTAAAATTCCATCTCTATTCTCCGACGCGTGAAAAGACGCGCATCGCAAGTCCGTTGTCGGTGATCAAATCATCCTTTTTGCAGCCGAGCATCCTCGCCGAAACATAAACATCGCCCGTTGCGCCGGAAACATTTTGCACCTGTATCAAATATATCGGCCAAAAAAGGCTCTGCGGCAGAACAAGATTGAGCGTCAGCAGCACGATTCCCCAGAAAATAAGCGGCAAAAGCGCGATAAAAATATATTCGCCCTTAGAAAAGAACGCGTTGCTGCCGGCATATGCAAAAAGTCCGCTGAAGCCGAAATTCACCTTTTTAGCGCCGCACAGCTTCATAGCCGCGGCGTGCGTCAGCTCATGCAAAACGATGTATGCCGCAAGCAGCAGCAGAATCAGCAGAAGAATCAGAAGAAGCTTCAGAAGATACATTATAAATGCGGGTAATGAAGAAAAATCCGCAATTATTGCTATCGGGAATTTTATCAGCGCCGGTATCATCATAGCCGCAGCGATAATAAATGTGGCTATATTTACCCCCGCGTAGGTTTTTTTATCGTTTTTAAGATCTATAGTAAATTTTTCTTTATAGCCTTCGGGAAGCTCCGGTAGCTTCATAATATATCCTCCGATATTATTCGTATTTCTTATTCATATGTACGGATAAAAAATGCCCCGGCTGATAACCAGCCGGGGCCTGTGGTTGCGGGGGCAGGACTCGAACCTGCGACCTCCGGGTTATGAGCCCGACGAGCTTCCAACTGCTCTACCCCGCGATATCTGCTGCTCATCACAGCACAAATATAATATCTCATTTATCCGAAAAATGCAAGTGTTTTTTTATATTTTTTTCAAATAATATATTCGGGCGGTGGTGCTTTGCAGGATTTCTTTAACAGATGCGTGCTCGCTGCGGTGAGTATAGTTGAAAACGGCGGCGAGATCTCCCGTGCCGAGGAGGCGGTCGTGCGCGCCTGTAAAAGCAGGGGAGCAAAAGAGGTAAATGTTTTCATAATACCCTCGGCGCTTTTTGCCTGCGCGGTTTTCGGCGAGGAGCGGCTCACCGCGTTTAAAAGGATATATAAAACTCAGCTGAACCTTGCAGGGCTTGAATATTCAAGCGCGCTTGCACGCTCCCTTTGCAACGGTAAAAGCGCGGGAGAAATAAGCTCGCCGTATCCCGCTCCGCTGCGGCTTTTAAGCGCGGCGGCGGCAACCGGCGCGTTTTGCCTCTTTTTCGGCGGCAATGTTTACGAGGCGGCGTTTTCTGCCTTGATAGGCGCCGTTGTCACATTCCTGCCGTTTGAGCGGCTGCCGCTGAATCTCTTTTCCGTAACGCTGCTTCAATCTCTTTTTTGCGGCGTGCTGGCGTTCATCCCGCTTTTGTTCGGCGTTCAATGCTCGCCGGACAGGATTATGACCGGCACGATAATGCTCTTTATTCCCGGAATGAGCGTGGGCATCGCAATGAAGGATATGCTTTCGGGCGATATTATCGCCGGTATACTTGAGCTGACTGAGGCGCTCGCAGCCGCGCTTGCCATCGTTTTGGGCTTTGCCGGCGCGCTTGTTGCCTTCAAGGCGGCGGGCTATGGCTGATTCTCTTCTTTGCGTTGCCGGCACGGCGGCTTTCTGCGTGCTGCTCAATGTGCCGCGCAAAAGGCTTTTGCCCTGCGTTTTCGGCGGCGTCGTTTCGGCTTTTGCCTTTCTTGCGGCGCAAAACCGAGGAGCTGGTGTTTTCACCGCCACTTTTCTTGCAATGCTGCTGCTGTGTGCTTATTCGGAGCTTTTTGCAAGGCTGCTGCGCGCCCCTGCCGCGCTTATGCTTCTGCCCGGCTCTATCCCGCTTCTGCCGGGAGGCAGCCTTTATTATATGATGAGCTGCCTCGTCCATTCTCAAACGCAGCTTTTTTATCATTTTGCGCGAGAGACCGTTTTGACAGGCGCCGGAATCGCGCTCGGCGCGGTGGTTTCCTCTATTTTCGTAAGGCTTTTTCTGAATCGCGCCTCGCCTTGAGAGTCCTTTGATTTATTGTGTGGACTTTTTTGTTCCCCTGTGTTATTATGAAACCAGATATATGCAAAGGGGGAATTATGTGAGCGGCGAAGTTGCACAAAAGGAAAAGCGTTATGTGGGCGTAAAGGAAAATCTTGCCTACGGCTTTGCAAACGCGGGGCAGGTGTTCGGTTATAACCTTGTTGCCGGCGGTTATCTTTCGCTCTTTTTCACAAAGGTTTTCGGCATACCGGAGCAGGCGGTTGCCGTAATGATTTTCGTTCTCGGTATTTGGGACACGATTAACGACCCGCTTATGGGCACGATTATTGATAAGACCAGAACGCGCTACGGCAAGCTGCGACCGTATCTTATGGTGGTTCCGATTCCGCTTTCCATAACCACTATCCTGCTTTTTGCAGGCCCTGAGATACTTTCCGATGTCAAAAGCACCACCGTCAAGATAATTTATATGTATATCTCGTATTTTATATGGGAATTTTTCTACACTCTCGGCGATGTTCCGTTTTGGGGGCTCAGCACGGCAATCTCGCCCTCAACGGCGGACAGAACAAGAGCCATCTCCTCCGCGCGCTTCATCTCGGGGCTGCTCGGCGGACTTTCAACAACCGTTTTGCCGGTTATGATGGATTTCACAAACAACGGCGTGTGGAAGCTCAGCCTTTCCCACGATTTCCTGATTCTTGCCGTTATTGCCGGCACTTTCGGTATGGCGCTGTTTTCTCTTGCCGGCTTTAAAACCAAGGAGCGCGTTGTTCAAACCATAAAGGAGCCGTCTGTTATTGACGGCTTCAAGGTGATGTTCAAAAACAAGCCGCTGATGCTGATAATCCTCGGCAATGTGCTCGGCACGCTCTCCGGCCTTGCAGGCGTTTTTCAAACCTACTATTATTCAGAGGTGCTCAACCTCAGCTCCGCCGTGCTTTGGATAAACCTGCCCGGCACGATACTCGGCTTTCTTACATATCTTTTGATCCCGAAGCTAAAGGAAAAGCTCGATAACCGCAGCATTGTAATGCTCAATGTCGTCTGCCGCTTCGTTGTCGGCACGCTCGTGTTCTTTGCCGGCCTTGCGTTTTACCGCACCAATATCGTGGTGATTTCGCTGCTGCTTATGCTGCAAAACTTTATTTTCAGCTTTTTCAACACCATAAATATGGTAATCCCCACCGAGATGATAGGCGACACGGTGGATTATATGGAGTGGAAAACGGGCGAGAGAAACGAGGGTGTAAGCTTTTCCGTGCTCACATTCGTGGGCAAGCTCACCGGCTCTGTTTCCACCTCGCTCGGCACAGCGCTGCTTCCCGTTATCGGCCTTTCGTTCACAACCAACGCCGAGGGCTTGCAGGTTGCCGTTAAGGGCGAGCATACAGATCTTTATATTTGGGCGCTCTTCACAATCGTGCCGTATGTGCTTGGGCTGTTAACGCTTATTCCTTACGCCTTCTATACTCTTACGGGCAAGCGCCTTGCTGTTATAAGAAAAGAGATGGCAGAGCGCCGCAGCGCGCTCGCAGCAGAAGTCAGCGACGGAGGTGACGGCAATGAGTGATAAATGCCCTAAATGCGGCTATCCGCTCAAAACCTTCTATTTTAAGCAAAACTGCCCTAAGTGCGGCGTAAATCTGATGTATTATAAGCTGGACGAACGCCTTGAGGCGGATGTTGAAAACGCCGAAAAGGAAGTGCGCGAGCTGTGGCTTTTTATAAGAAAGCTCGATAAAGCGCGCGTTATTGAAAAATACTGCAAAAAGCACGATAAGCCGCTCCCATGGGAGCAGGAGGAGCTTAATTCCGGCGAATAACGCCTTGCTCGTTTTGTGTTGACAAACGGGTTTTCTTGTGGTAATATCTATCATACTTTAAGAGAGCGGTCGGCGCGCTGCTCGTGATAAAATCAGTGCGCCGCGTATGCACCGTCTTGATCGGCAAGACTCGTATGCAGTCTTTTTCTGCATATGCGCCTTGCCGTTTTAATTGGAGGATGTTTATGAGTATTCTTGAGGTGTTTTTAATAGGAGTCGGGCTTTCGATGGATGCGTTTGCCGTTGCCGTCTGCCGCGGGCTTAAGATGCAAAAGCTAAATGCGGGGCAGACGGCTCTTATTGCTCTTTTTTTCGGCGGCTTTCAGGCGCTGATGCCGCTCATCGGCTGGTTCCTCGGCACGCGGTTCGAAAAATACATAACCTCCGTTGACCATTGGATCGCCTTCGCTCTGCTTGCAATAATCGGCGGCAAGATGATATACGATTCCTTTCAAAAGGAAGAGCAGGAGGCGGACGGGCGCTCCGTGCTCAATGTCAGGGAACTGCTCGTGATGGCTGTGGCAACAAGCATAGACGCGCTCGCAGTCGGCATAACCTTTGCTTTTTTGAATGTCAATATTGTAAGCTCCGTCGCCGTTATCGGCGTCACCACCTTCGTGCTTTCCGCCGTTGGCGTGCTGATAGGGCACAAATTCGGCGCAAAATACAAAAATAAAGCCGAGCTTGCCGGCGGCGTCATCCTTATCCTGATAGGATTAAAGATTCTGCTTGAGCATCTCGGAGTAATAGATTTTTGACAGCAAAATAAATCGCCGCCGCGGTATGTTCAGCCGCAGCGGCATTTTTCTTTTGAATATATCTATCAGCGCAGTTTAAGCTGCTTGCTGCCGAGGCTTATAAGCCTCACGATAACGGGGCAGAGGATTATGTTTACGAGCAGCTCGAAAACAAAGTTGAAGCCCACAAGCGTCGTTATCATATAAGTTCCCGCGGATTCCATTCCGAGCGCTGCCGCCCAGCCTTCAATGGTGGGCATAAAGAATACCGCACATCCCAGCAGGAAAACGCCCGTGTTTGCAACGGGGCAGGCAACGGCTGAGGCGATCGTTGCCGCCGTGGTGTTTTTCTTTGAAACAAGCTTGTAAACAAGCCCTGCAAAAAGCCCCGCGGCAGCGCCCTTTAACAGCACCGTTATTATGGTTCCGGGCACATTAACGGCAAGAAACGATGATGCGTCTCCGCTTGCCAGCACGGTGATTCCGAATGCAAGCCCCAGCCAAACCCCCGCCGAGATACCGTACAGCGCCGTGCCGACTACTATCGGTATAAGTACAAGCGAGATTGAAAACGGGCCGAATCGGATGAAGCTTCCCAGCAGCTGCAGCACCACAACTATCGCGGTGAACAGCGCCACGCCAACAATCTTTTTTGTTTTTGCGTTCATATTCAGTTTCCTTTCTGCTGCCGCTCCGGCCTTTTTGGCCACTCGGATGCAGCGCGGCAATATTATAATATGAAGCTTCGCATAATGCAACATATATTTTCATAAATTTTTGCGGTGTGAATATAGATAGATAGGGCGGCGTTTATGTGTAATATCACCAAAAAAAACTTATATTTTTATACAAAAGTTAAAAAATCTTGTTTTAATAGTTAAAATCAACAGAAAAAATTGACAACAAATAAAAATTATTATACAATGTAAACAAATATTCAAAATCAGGGGCGCGTTCACCTGCGCCCTTTAAAAGAAGAGGTCGTTTTATGAAAGTCTATGATTCCAAAAACATCAGAAATATCGTGCTTGCCGGTCATGCCTCAAAGGGCAAAACAACGCTTGCGGAAGCGTTGCTCAATGTTGCCGGGGCAACTGAAAGAGTCGGCAGGGTGGACGACGGCACCGCCGTAACGGACTACGACGCGGAGGAGAAAAAAAGAAAGATATCAGTCTCCTGTGCCGTTGCGCCCGTTGAATATTCGGGCAAAAAGATAAATATACTTGACACTCCCGGCCTTTTCGATTTTGCAGAGGGCGCGGCGGAGGGTATGCGCGCCGCCGAAACTGCGCTTATCGTTGTTTCCGCCCGCTCAGGTCTTGCAGTCGGCGCGGAAAAGGCGTTCAAAAACGCCGGCTCGCGCAGGATGGCAAGGATCTTCGTCGCAACTAAGATGGACGATGACAGAGCAGATTTTTATAAGGCGTTCAACGCCATGGCGGCAAAGTTCGGCAGCAGCGTCTGCCCGATAATCGTGCCGGTCATCAAGGACGGCAAGGTTGCCGCTTATTATGACCTTGTTGAGGATAAGGCGTATTCATACGACGGCTTCAAGGCTTCTCCCGCCGAGGTCAGCCACGACGACGCCGCCAGGTTCGACGCTGTTAAAGAGGTGTTCAGCGAGGCGGTTGCCGGCACTGACGAAGAGATAATGGAAAAATATTTTTCGGGCGAGGAGCTCACGCGCGAGGACCGTATAAAGGGTCTCAAGATCGGTGTTGCGGACGGCTCTATTATTCCCGTTTTCGCAGTCAGCGGACTCACCGGCGCCGCGTGTGACAAGCTGCTTGATTTCATAGCCGAGGTCTGCCCGGCTCCCGCCTCTGAATATGCAATCAGCGGCGATGAGCCCGTTGAGCTTTCAACGGATGTGAACGGTCCGCTCGCTGCAGTCTGCTTTAAAACGGTTGCAGACCCGTTTATCGGCAAGCTTTCGTTCTTTAAGGTGCTCAGCGGCAGGATAACTCCCACTACCGCCGCGTTCAACGCGCGCACCGGCAAGGAGGAGAGAATGGGCAAGCTCGTCACTATGTTCGGCGCAAAGCAGAACGACTGCTCCGAGATCCCTGCGGGCGATATCGGCGCCGTTGTAAAGCTTGCCGGCTTCAGCACGGGCGATACGCTATGCGCCGCGTCAAATGTTATAAGGGCGGACGGCGTTTCGACCCCGAAGCCCACATATGAAATGGCTGTAAAAGCCGTTAAAAAAGGCGACGAGGAAAAGATCGCCGCCGGCTTCTCCCGCCTTTGCGAGGAGGATCCCAGCCTTGAATTTTCAGTCAATAACGAAACTCACGAGCAGATAATCAAGGGCCTCGGCGAGCAGCAGATTGATGTTGCCGTGTCAAAGCTCAAGTCCAAGTTCTCCGTTGATGTTGAGCTTCGCGCGCCCAAGATCGCATACCGTGAAACGATAACGCTCAAGGTGTCCGCTCAGGGACGCCACAAAAAGCAGAGCGGCGGCCACGGCCAGTTCGGCGATGTCTTTATCGAGTTTGAGCCGTATTCCGGCGAGGGACTTGAGTTCGGCGAACGCGTTGTCGGCGGCTCCGTGCCCAAAAATTTCTTCCCCGCGGTAGAAAAGGGCCTTAACGAATGTATGGAAAAGGGCGTGCTTGCCGGCTATCCGATGGTCGGCGTCAAGGCAACGCTGTACGACGGCTCCTATCATCCTGTTGACTCAAGCGAGATGAGCTTCAAGATGGCGGCTGCGCTCGCCTTTAAAGAGGGCGTTTCCAAGGCCGGTCCTATACTTCTTGAGCCGATTATGACCGTTAAGGTGTCGTGCAACGATGAATCAATGGGCGATGTTATCGGCGATATCAACAAGCGCCGCGGCAGAGTGCTCGGTATGACCCCCTCCGGCGACGGTATGCAGGAGATTATGTCCGAGATCCCGCAGGCGGAGATGGCAACCTTCTCAACCTCAATGCGCCAGATGACTCAGGGCAGGGGCTCCTTTGAATCTGAATTTGCAAGATATGAAAGATGCCCGGAGCATATCGCCCAAAAGATAATCGAGGAAAGCAAAGCCGAATAATCAAGCTGTTTTACGGGAGCACTGCGCTCCCGTAATTCTTTTCGGGGCATAATATAACGAATAAAATATGGATAAAGGCAGTTAAAGCTATGAGAAAAATATTTTCCGAAATCAAAAAATATTCAATAATCCTTATCATCATCTGCGCCGTTTTGGGCTCGCTGCTCATCGCATTTCCCGCAAAGATGGTGGCGTATGTCTCGCTGTTTATCGGCGGCGCGTTCATCGCCTGCGGCGTTTTTGCAATCATAAATTACATTATTCGCCGCAATTATGTTCTCACGCTAACCCTCGGAATCATCTCCGCCGTCTCCGGCCTTGTCATTTGCCTTGCCTATCGGCAGATAATCTCCGTAATCGTTTTCCTGATGGGTATATTCCTGCTCGTCGGCGGCATTTTCAATCTTGTAAACGCCATCACGCTCGTATCCGCTCTGCCGCGCGGATGGCTCGTCAACACCGCGCTCTCCGTGATTTCAATAATCCTCGGCATCGTCAGTATGACCGATCCGTTCAAGACCCAGGATGCGCTCGTGCAGTTTCTCGGCTTCGGGCTTATCGTTTTCGCCGTACTTGACCTCATCGCATATATCCAAATCGCAGAGCTTGCGCGCAAATTAAAAAAGAGCGCGAAAAACGATTCCGCAATAGAGGTGGACTTCACGGAAATAGATTCCGAAAAATAAACTTAATATAAAGATTTAATAATTTATTGCACGCGCGCGTTTATGGTGATATAATTAACGCAAATTTTTTCTTTTGGGGGAATTGCTGTGTCAGTTGATGAAAAATATGCCGAGTGGCTCTCCTTTGCAGATGATGAAACAGCCTGCGAGCTCAAGGCTGCGGCAAAGGACCGCGCGGAGCTTGAGGACCGTTTTTATAAAGATCTTGAGTTCGGCACGGGCGGACTGCGCGGAGTTATGGGCGCCGGATCAAACAGAATGAATATATACACCGTCGGCAGGGCGACTCTCGGCCTCGCCGCCTATCTTAAGCACAGCTTTCCAAATGGCGCAAGCGTGGCTGTCGCCTATGACACGCGCAATAATTCCGCTCGGTTTTCGCTGGCTGCAGCAAGCCTGCTTGCCGCAAGCGGTATAAAGGTGTTCAGGTATGAATACTGCGTGCCCGTGCCCGTCCTCTCTTTCACGGTCAGGCGCCTCGGCTGCAGCGCAGGCATAATGATAACCGCTTCTCACAACCCCAAAGAGTATAACGGCTATAAAGTGTACGACAGCACCGGCTGCCAGATCTGCACCGAGGCTGCCGAGGAGCTTTTCGGCTTCATTGAAAAAGAGAGTTACTCGGATGTTGCGCGGCTTCTTAAATGCGATTCATCGTTTGATTCGATCGGCGACGGGGTTTTGAATGAATATTATAAAGCCGTTTCGGAACAGTCGCTTTACGAGCGCACGAACGGTCTTAAGGTCGTTTACACGCCGCTGCACGGCACGGGTAATATTCCGGTGCGCCGTATGCTTCGTAACTTTGATGTGGAGGTCGTAAAGGAGCAGGAGCTGCCTGACGGAGATTTTTCAACCGTCAGAAGCCCCAATCCGGAGGAGCGCGACGCGCTTGACATCGCCGTAAGGCTCGCCGCGGAGCGCGGCGCGGACATAGTGCTCGGAACGGACCCAGATTGCGACAGAGTGGGCGTTGCCGTGCGCGATAAAAACGGCGAATACCGTCTGCTCACCGGCAATCAGACGGGCGCGCTGCTCGTTGATTTCGTCCTCAATATGAAAAAGGCTTCTCTGAACAGCCGCTCAACGCTCGTTAAAACCATCGTTACCTCAGAGCTCGGCGCCGATATAGCCCGCAGCTACGGGCTTCATGTTGAGGAAACGCTCACCGGTTTTAAATTTATAGGCGATAAGATGAATCAATACGAAAAAAGCGGCGAGCACGAATTCGTTATCGGCTACGAGGAGTCCTACGGCTATCTTGTTGGCGATTACGCAAGGGATAAGGACGGCGTCGTCTCCTCGATGCTGATTTGCCAGATGGCGGCGTGGCACAAGGGTCACGGCAAAACGCTCGTTGACGCGCTCGGCGATATCTATTCTAAGTACGGCTATTATCTCGATGCGCTCGACCCGTTTACTCTTCGCGGCAAAAACGGCGCGGAAAAGATCAAAGCCTTAATGAGCGATTTTCGTAAAAACGGCTTCAAAACCTTTGAGGACGCCGATAAAATGATAGATTACCTTAACGGAGTTGGGGATATCCCGCGCGCCGATGTTCTGAAATTCGTGTGGCGTGACGGCTCCTGGGCTGCGGTACGCCCAAGCGGCACCGAGCCAAAGATAAAATTTTATTACAGCATCCGCGGCAATGATGAAAAGGCGGCGCACGAACGGCTTGAAAGGATAAGAAACGCCGTTAAAGCCGCGGTGGGTGAATGATATGAAAAATATAAGGGATTATGTTGAAAATGAGCTCCAGCCCAAGCTTCAGGGCGACGGCGGCTGGATAGAATTTGTTTCCTTTGAAAACGGCGTGCTTACTGCTGTCTTTCGCGGCGAATGTTCAAAATGCCTCATCCTTGAGCGCTGCTTAAGCTGGATAGAGTGCGAGATCAAGCGCGACCTCGGCGTTGAGGTCAAGGTTCGCGCCGTACGCAAAAAGCCGTATTTTCAGGATGTGTAAGGGGGTGGCGCAATGGCTCATATCAAGGTTGTAAGGCGTTCTATGCGCCCCGAGGAATGGACTGACCTTCGCTTCGGCTGGCTCAAAAGGCATATCTATTCCTCCGAATGGGAGATCGAAAATTTAAAGATCCGCGATGCTCGTCAGGTATCCGAGATGAAGTTTGAATTTTATCCCGGCGAAGCGCGAGAGCTTAAAAAAGGCGATATGTATTTCACGCCGGACGGCACAGCTTTTATCGAGGCGGATGTCGATATTCCGCAAAGCCTTCGCGGCAGGGAGCTTTGGCTGCGCCTTAAGACCGCTGCCGAGATCTGCGTGAAGGTAAACGGCCGCTTCGTCGGCGGGGTGGACCCTAACAGGGAGCGTATGCTGCTTTCGCCGTATATAGACGATTCAAAAACGCTTCATTTTCAGATGATGGGCTATAACCGCAGCAAGCCGGACGATGAGCGCAATCCCGAAAGCCTTGCCGTTCGCGGCTGCCGTCAGATCTTTGAGGGCGCGTATATATGCACAGTGGATCACGCCGTTCAGGATCTCGTCTATGATTTAGAGCTTTTTATCAACATTGCAAAAAGCGAGCTTTTCAGCGAGGATTACAGAAGCTTTCTCAATAAGGAGCTCAGCCGCGCGCTTGATTTTATCGATTTTGAGGGCGAGGAGCTCACGGGCGTTGACGAAGCGCAGAAATATATAAACGATGTCGTTTATGCAAACGATACATATAAGGGCGCCGGAGATGTTGCGCTCATCGCCCATTCGCATCTTGACATCGCTTATTATTGGCGGCGCATCCACGCCGTTCAGAAAAATCTGCGCACCGTGCTCATCCAGCTCCGGCTTATGGACAGGTATCCCGATTTCAAATACACCCACACCCAGCCTTATGTTTATGAAACGCTTGAAAAATATTATCCCGATGTTTTCGAGGAGCTGCGGCAAAAGGTCGCGTCGGGTCAGTTTGAGCCGGTCGGCGCAATGTATGTTGAGCCTGACTGTAATATTCCGTGCGCGGAAAGCCTTATCAGGCAGTGTCTTTACGGCCAGCTCACATACAGGCGTATGTTCGGCAAAACGGTAGATAACGCCTGGCTTCCCGATGTTTTCGGAAACAGCTGGATACTGCCGCAGATACTCAAGAAAAGCGGCGTAGATTATTTCGTTTCAAACAAGATGTCCACCTGGAACGATACAAACAGGTTTCCACACAATAATTTCATCTGGCGCGGCATAGACGGCTCTCGGGTTTACGCCTGCGTTCCGCCCACGCATTTCATCACCTGGAATATGCCGGATCAGATCCAGGAAAACTGGGAGGCTTATCAGGATAAGGATTCCGGCGGGCAGACTATGAATATGTTCGGCTACGGCGACGGCGGCTCGGGCTGCACAGAAGAGATGATAGAGCTTATGCACCGCTTTGATAAGGTCTCTGTTATGCCTAAATGCACTCATATGGGCGGCGCGGAGTTCCTGCATAAGAATCTCAAGGGCAACAGCTCTCTTCAGATTTGGGACGGAGAGCTTTATCTTGAGATGCACCGCGGCACCTTCACCACAAAAAGCAATCTCAAGGCGGCAAACCGCGCGCTTGAGGCAAAATTCCGCGATGCTGAGCTGCTCGGCGTGCTCAGGGGCGAAAATAATACGGCAAAGCTCACCGAGCTATATAAAAAATTTCTTGTAAATCAGTTCCACGACATCCTGCCCGGCTCACATATAAATCCCGTTTATAAGGACGCCGCTGCTGATTACGAAGAGATAAACGCCGAGCTTGATAGGCTGATAGGCAGCGGCTCGCAGTATTTCAACACGCTGAATTTCACGCGTGATATGCTCACCTTCGTTCCCGGCAAAAACGGCTCGTCAACCAGAAAATTCCAAAAGGGCAGCTGGCTCGTGCCCAATATGCCCGCGCTTTCGGGCGCGCGCTTAAGGCGTTGCGCTTTCAGCGGCGAGTGGTTCTCGTTTGACGGCAAAACCATCGAAACGCCTTATTACACCGCTTCTCTTAACGAGGACGGCTCATTTTCATCACTGTTTGATAAGCAGCTCTCTCGCGAGTGGGTGAGCGGCGACTTCAATAAGCTCAAGCTTTTTGACGACCGCCCCGGCAATTATGACGCGTGGGATATACTCCCTAATTACAGGGACAAGCAGCTCGTTCCTGAGGTTGAAATGCCGCTTTCGCTGCTTGAGCAGGACGGCGAAGCCGTCTCCCTTGCGGCAACGCTTAAAACCGCTTCTTCGGTGTGGACCGTTATAATCAGGTTCTTCCGCCGCAGCCGCGGCATAGAGGTTGAGCACAGCGTTGATTGGCACGAAAAGCATAAGCTTGCAAAAGCGGAATTTGAATGTAATGTGCTTTCAAGAAAGGCGCTTTGCGACACTTCAGCCGGCTTTATCGAGCGCGATACGCATAAAAACACCTCCTGGCAGCAGGCGCGCTTCGAGGTCTGCCAGCATAAATGGTGCGACCTTTCCGAAACAGGCGGCGGCTTAGCAATAATAAATGAAAATAAATACGGCGTGGGCTTTGATAAAAATCTTATCAGCCTGTCGCTTCTGCGCGCAACCGTTCGCCCTGATGTGGAATCCGATATGGGCGAGCACGATTTCTGCTATCTCATCTACCCGCACGCTGGAAACGCCGTTGAGGCGGGCGTAAACCGTATGGCGCTTCAATATAACACTCCGCTCGTAAAGGCAAACGCCGTATCAAGCCTTCCCGATTTTCAGCCGCTCATCCTGCAGGCTCTCAAGTTCAGCGAGGACGGCTCTATGATAGTCGCCCGCCTGAGCGAGCAAAACGGCGAGCGCGGCAGCATAAGCCTCGGCAGAAAGGTGCGCCTGCTCAATATGCTTGAAGAGGTCGAGGGCGAAACGGACACGGTTGAATATTCTCCGTTTGAGATATTGACTTTGGGATTTGAAAAATAATGGAAGCTTATCAGATAATAATATTGGTATGCTGCGCCGTTCTTCTCGGCATTTTCGTTCTGCCGGCGGTAAACAGGTTTCAGTTTCGCCGTATGCCGTACGACCAGCAGGTGCTTGCCATAATGAAGCAGGCAAAAGGGCTCGTCTATTTCAAAAATGTTTCGCACGGCAGAAGCGGCAGCCTGTTCTATGTTAAAAATAAGCGCAAGATACTCGTCTATCCCTGGTATCTTGACGAAAACGGCCGTATGGTGATCGACTCGCCCGACCCGTTTGAAAAATGGGATTATCCCGAGGAGCATCCGCCGCTTGACGCGGACGAAAGGGAGCAGGCTCAAAAGGAGCTTGAAAACTATGCGCGCTCCTCGCATATCAAAATTGTTTTCGCCCGCGGCGAAAAGTGACCTGACGGAGGTGAGATAATGATTCTTGACGATAATGCAAAGCGTATTCTTTGCGCTTTTAAAGCCGCGGGGTACGAGGCATACGCCGTAGGCGGCTGCGTCAGGGATTATTTTCTCGGCGTCTCGGGCGGCGATACCGACATTGCCGTTTCCGCGCCTCCGCCGGTAACTGAAAACATTCTTGCCGAAAACGGTTTCAAGGCAGTGGAGACCGGCATAAAGCACGGCACCGTCACCGCCGTTCTCGGCTCGGAAAGCTATGAGATAACCACCTTCAGGGCGGACGGGGATTATGACGACTGCCGCCACCCGCGCAGCGTTTCCTTCGTGCGTGATATAGAGAGTGATCTTGCCCGCCGTGATTTCACCGTAAACGCAATGGCTTATTCGCCCGAAAAGGGCTTTGTTGACCCGTTCGGCGGCAGGGCGGATATCAAAAATCGGCTGATTCGCGCGGTCGGCGACCCCGATAAGCGCTTTCGCGAGGACGCGCTTCGCATTATGCGCGCGCTTCGCTTTTCCTCGACCCTCGGCTTCGATATTGAGCCGCAAACTCAAAAGGCACTGCTTTCTCGGTGCCGTCTGCTTGAGAATATCTCGCGCGAGCGCATTTATACGGAGCTTTTAAAGCTGCTGTGCGGAAAAAATGTTTTCGCCGTGCTTGTAAAATATCAAAGCGTTATCTGTGCGGCTGTGCCTCAGCTCGCTGCCGCGGTCGGCTGCGAGCAGAATACGCCGTGGCACTGTATGGATGTCTATTGTCATATCGCAAAAGCCGTGTCCTTCGCTCCCGCAGAGCCGGAGCTTCGCCTTGCAATGCTGCTTCACGATATAGGCAAGCCTCTCGTTAAGCGAACGGACGAGGGCGGGCGCGATCATTTCAAAAATCACGCCGCAGTCGGCGCAGAGCTTGCAAAAGAGGTGCTGCGCGGCTTTCACGCTTCAAATAAAACAACCGAGCGCGTCGTCACCCTCGTCAAATATCATCAGTCGATAGAGGATGTCGGCGCGGTTTCGGTGCCGCGCTGGTTCAATCGGATAGGCGCGCAAAACACGCTCGATCTTTTCCGCGTGCGCCTGGCGGATCTCAAGGCGCATAATATGGAAAAAGACGGCGTTCGCCGTGAGATATCCGCAATGAAATCGCTCATCGCCGAGGCTGAGCGCCTTATAGCGGAAAAAGCGCCGTACAGAGTTTCGGATCTTGCGGTAAACGGAAACGATATAACCGCGCTCGGCTGCTCCGGCAGGGAGGTTGGCAAAGTCCTGAACCGTCTGCTCGATCTCGTCATTTCAGGCAAGATTGAAAACAACAGGGAAGCCCTGCTTGGATATTTAAAAGATAATATTACCGCATCAAACAGTTTTATTGTTTAAACGAAGGTACGCGCCTTCGTTTTTTTATGCTCCCGTGCCCCTGCTACAAACTTTTTCAAAAATAAAAAATCCCGTAGCAGTTGTTTTTGCTCTTTAAAATATTTAAAATAATCTTAAAGATACATTTCATCAAATAAAGCCGCTTAAAACGGCTTTATATACACCCCATGCCGTCCTTTTTCAGGGCGGCATTTTTTTGTAAAATCTATGCGGCTTAACTGTTGACAAATATGAAAAATGGATTATAATAGTAATTAGCACTCAAGATAGAAGAGTGCTAATAAGCTTAAAGCAGGGTGATTTTAATGAGAAAAAAGCAGTTTAAAGCAGAATCAAAAAAGCTCCTTGATATGATGATAAATTCCATCTACACAAATAAGGAGATCTTTATTCGCGAGCTTATCTCAAACGCTTCCGATGCGATAGACAAGCTCTATTTCAAATCACTTACAGACACCTCCGTCGGTATGAATAAGGACGATTTTGAAATATTCATCAGCGCGGATAAGGATGCGCGCACGCTCACCATTTCCGATAACGGCATTGGTATGACCGCCGAAGAGCTCGAATCAAACCTCGGCACCATCGCAAAGTCCGGCTCGCTTAATTTCAAGCAGGAAAATGAGGACGCGCAGGAAAGCGATATAGAGGTCATCGGCCAGTTCGGCGTCGGCTTTTATTCCTCCTTTATGGTGGCCAAAAAGGTTGAGGTCGTATCAAAGGCTTACGGCGAGGATACGGCTCATAAATGGGTGTCCGAGGGTGCTGACGGCTACACGATAGAGGAGTGCGAAAAGGACGCCGCCGGCACCGTTATCACGCTTTATATGAAGGATGATACGGAAAACGAGGACTATTCGCATTTCCTTGAGCAGTACACGATTGACGAGCTTATTAAGAAATACAGCGATTATATCCGCTATCCCATAAAAATGGAAGAAACTCATTCCGTGCCTGACCCCGATAAAGAGGGTGAATATAAGGAGGAGACAGCCGTTGAGGTGCTCAATTCAATGGTGCCTCTGTGGCGCAAAAACAAAAACGAGATAACTTCCGAGGAATATTCGGAGTATTACAAAAATAAGTTCTTTGACTATCACGACCCGCTTCATGTTATTCACTTCAAGTCGGAGGGTACGGCAACCTTTGATTCGCTTATATATATCCCCTCGGCTACTCCGATGGATTATTATTCCAAGGATTACGAAAAGGGTCTTGCGCTTTACACAAACGGCGTTATGATAATGGAAAAATGCGGCGATCTTGTGCCTGATTATTTCAGCTTTGTAAAGGGAATCGTTGATTCGGCGGATTTGAGCCTCAACATCAGCCGTGAAACACTCCAGCAGGATCACCAGGTAAAGATTATCGCGCGCGCCATTGACAAAAAGATAAAATCAGAGCTTAAAAAGCTGCTTTCAAAAGACCGCGAAAAGTACGAAAAATTCTTCGATGTGTTCGGCGTTCAGCTCAAGTGGGGCGTTTATGCCGATTACGGCGCCGAAAAGGACGGGCTCAAGGATCTGCTGCTGTTCAAGACCGTTAACACCGGCAAGTATCAAACGCTTAAGGAATATATTGATTCAATGCCGCAGGGGCAGGAAAAGATCTATTACGCCTGCGGCGAGTCGCCGGAAAAGATAGCGCTTCTCCCGCAAACGGAGGCCGTTAAGCAAAAGGGCTTTGATGTGCTTTGCTTTACCGATGATGTTGACGAATTTGCCGTTTCCGTGCTTATGGAGTACGAGGGCAAGCATTTTGCCAATATCTGCAAGGACGATCTCGGCATCGCCTCCGATGAGGAGAAGAAGGCGCTTGATGAAAAAAATGAGAGCGCAAAGGATATGCTTTCCGAAATGAAGAATATCCTCGGCGAGGATGTAACAGCCGTCAAGCTTTCAGATTCCCTTGGAGCTCACGCCGTCTGCCTTTCAAGCGAGGGCTATGTTTCTCTTGATATGGCAAAGGTTCTCAGCCGTATGCCGGGCGGCTCAAACGCGGTGAAGGCGCAGCTCGTGCTTGAGATAAATTCCTCGCATCCAATAACGGAAAAGCTGTTCGGGCTTTTTGCAGAGGACAGGGAAAAATTCTCAAAATACGCTCATATCCTATATAACGAAGCGCGCCTTGTAAGCGGGCTTGATATAGAAAACCCAACGGAATTTGCCGATATGGTGTCCGAGCTGCTCTAAAAGCGTGCAAAATATATCCCCGTGCCGTTGCACGGGGATTTTTTAGTGCCTGTTGTATAAAAAATGCCCTTCATATTTGTGCATTTTGACAGCGCCGATTGTGCTATAATAAAATCGGCAAAGGTCTGTCCTTTGAGCATATTTTGACCGGAGGGATATTTATGAAGTATAATGTTATCACAATAAGCCGTGAATTCGGCAGCGGCGGCAGATATATCGGCGAGGAGCTTGCAAAAAAGCTCGGCTGGGATTATTACGATAAAGAGATCATAACCAAGGTTGCCGAAAAAACGGGCTTTGCCGAGGAATTTGTTGAGGAGGCGGGCGAGCATTCGCCGTTTCGCAGCATTTTTTCCTACGGCTTCGTCAGCCGCGACGGCTCCGGCTCCTCGCTTGAGGACTATGTTTATTCCGCTCAGCGCAAGATAATCCTTGAGCTTGCCGATAAAGGCCCGTGCATCATCGTGGGCAGATGCGCCGATTATATTTTGCAGGACCGCAAGGATTGCCTGAATGTCTTTATCCACGGCGATGAGGAGAGCAAGCTCCAGCGCATTATGAAATATAAAAACACCGATATCCGCCAGGCAAAGAAGCTTATGAAGGATATCGACAAGCGCCGCCGCATCAACTATAATTATTATACCGACCGCCAGTGGGGCAGCGCGCAGAATTTTGATATCTCGCTCAACAGCACATCGCTCGGTACGGATAACTGCGTCAAGATTATTTACGACACGGTTGAAAATCTTGATTGGTTCGTCGGCGAAGGCTCAAAATAATGTTGAATGCCCGCCGAAATTATGTTATATTGCCTTTAAAGAGGTAATTTTTATGCTTTATTTTGCTGCATTAAATCTTAAAAACGCACCGAAGCCCATGCATCCCGTATGGGCTTGTTCGCCGTGCGTTCATCGTGATTTTTAGCTTGTAAAAGCTGCTTTGCCGGTGAGCGTTTCCGTTCACCGGCATTTTTGTATTTTTCTATAAAATATTATTTTATAAGGAGAGGATAAAATGTACAGAGTTATAAGACCGAAAGAACCTTTAATAGAAACCGAAAGGCTTGTTCTGCGCCCCTTGACGGTCGCCGATGCGCAGGCTGTTTTTGAATGGGGATCAGACCCGCGCGTAAATAGATTTATGGCTTATCCGCTTGCCGCGGATGTGGAAACGGAAAGGCAGTGGATAGCCTCAAACGATGAAGAGTGGGCGTGGGGCATCTGCCTTAAAAGCAGCGGGCAGCTCATAGGCACGGGTGCTGTCAAGCCGTCGGCAGATGAGGCGGGCTATTGGGAGATGGGCTATAATATCCGCTATGACTGCTGGGGCAACGGCTATACAACCGAGGCTATGAAGGCTATATTGAATTTTGCACGCGAAGAGCTTTCGGTCAAAAAGATATGCTCTAAGCACGCCGTTGATAATCCAGCCTCCGGCAGGGTTATGGAAAAATGCGGGCTTAGCTTCAAAAATTACTGCGAATATTCAAAGCTTGACGGCAGCGAAACCTTCAAGGCAAAGCTTTATACGCTTGAGCTTTAACGGATTATCATTTATATTTGACTTGTGTCTCAGTCAGAAAGGCTTTTACTATGAAAATAGCAGTTATGGGCTACAGCGGAAGCGGAAAATCCACTCTGGCAAAGCAGCTTGCAGGGCATTACGGCATACCTCTTCTTTATCTTGACACAGTCAATTTCAGTGAAAACTGGCAGCTCAGAGATAGGGAAGCGTGCAAAAGAATGGTCGCGGAATTCATGCAAAACGAAAGCTGGGTCATAGACGGGAATTACGGCGAGTTTTATCAGCAGGAACGCCTCAGCCAGGCTGATAGGATCATCATTCTCTGCTTTAACCGCTTCGTTTGCATGAAACAGGCATTCAGACGCAATGTTGAATACAAAGGACGAGTGAGGGAGAGCATTTCAAAAGGCTGCGTTGAAAAAATCGATCCTGAATTTTTCCTTTGGCTTGTTTACAAGCAGTATTCAAAAGCGCGCAAAGAAAAATTTGCGTCGATCAAAGCAAAATATCCCGATAAGACCTATCTGTTCCGTTCAAGAAAAGAGTAAACCGCTTTCTGGAAACGCTCTGATAGGCAAAACAAAAAGGCGGAACACTCCGCCTTTTATTTTGTTCGGATATTAAAACCACACTGCTTTTTCCTCTCTGAACTGCGGGGTTTCGCCGTTTTTATACGGATCATAGTTTTTTATGTTGCAGCCGTATTCTTTTAAAAAGCATACCTTGTTATCGTCAGACCATTTTATCAGTGATATGCCGTCAAATTCTTCGGTAGCTCCGTTCTTCATCGTGTTTTTAAAATACCATTCCACAACGGTTTGATCCTCTCTGTGAAAGAATTGTTTTATCTCCCATTTTAGGACTCTGCCGCGTGTGTTCCACTCTTTAAACCAGTGGCGGACAGCCTTTAGGCTTTCATATTTTGGTCCCCAGCTTTCGATGTAGGTCACATTTTCAGTGAAAATTTCCTCCATGCCGGAACAGTCCTGCCCAAGCCACATATCAAACCATCGTCTGATGATTGTTTCTCTTTCGGTCATAATCTTCCTCATAAATATTTTAATAATTCGGTTAAATTGTTTACAGTTATATCGGCTTTATATTCTTCAGATACTGGTGCCTGATATGCGCCGAAGCCCTGTTTTACATGAATCGTTTTCATACCAAGCTGTTTTGCAGGAAAAATGTCATTATCAAGTCTGTCACCTATCATAACGGAATTTCCGGCAGAACAGCAAGCTCTTTTCAGAGCCAGTTTGAAGATTTTTATATCGGGTTTTGCAATGCCTAACTCTGCCGAAGATATACATAGATCAATGTAATCGTTCAGACCAAAATTTTTCAGCCGTCCCTGCGCTCCGGCAGACTGATTTGCGATAATCCCTATTGAATATTTATTATTCAGTTCTTTTAACACCTTTTCAGCATCGTTAAACGGAAATTCAAGTTCTTTAGGATATGGCGTTTTTTCTTTTATTCCGAGGGATTCCATTGCACCGTAAAACTGCTGACGGTATTCTGAAGATGCTCTGCATATTTCGTTATATACCTGCTCATATGTAAAAAGTTTACCGTAATTCTCTTGCTGATATGTAATGCAGTCATTTATTCTTTTTCTGTGAGCATTGTCCTCGTTAATAAGTGTATATCCGAGATCGAAAAAGAGCCATTCTATATTTTCAAGATCCATATTATAATCCTCTTTTTAGTGGTGACTTTTTATAATAAATCTATATCAATTTTATATTCTCCGTCGATAAGCACATACGGCAGGGCGTACTTTTTCACTTCTTCAAGGTTATGCAGGTTTTCTTTTATCAGTTCTTCTTTGCACAGAGCGGAATCATCTACTCTCTTTTCTATTGCGTTTGCGTTGCTTTTTATCAGGTCGAAATGATTTTTAATATAGTTCTCGGTCATTATCAGGCATATATATTTTATGTTTTTCAAATATTCGTCTGTAAAGCTCTTTTTCCAGTCAAACGGAATGTAACAGCCTTCAATAATAAGATTCTGTTTATTCTCTATTGCCGTTTTGATCATTTGAGAGGCAATGCTCCAAAGATAAGGCGTAAGCTCATCGTCGTCAAGCGGCGTGAGCTCGGTATTGCCGCTTCTTATCAGCCCCATTTTCAGATGGTCGAGCGATAAGTACGGATATTTATATCTTTCAAGCAGCCTTTGAGCCAGAAGCGTTTTTCCCGTGTGAGTAGCGCCTGCAATCAGTATTATCATAACGCGCACCTCCGATATGATTTTAACATATTTTCCATATTTCTTCAAATGGTATTGACTTTTTCTTCAGTGGTTGTATACTGATTGAAACGGAGGTAAGCTGTATGAAAAATGACCTTCTCAAGGGCAGTCCGGTAAGGTCCGTGGTCCTTTTTGCTCTGCCCATTATGCTCAGCTCTCTTTTGCAGTATTCCTATAATTTTGTGGATAACATAATCGTCGGCAGGTATGTCGGCACTCAGGCGCTCGCCGCAGTCGGCAATATCGGCGCCATAAACAGCTTTATAATCGGAGCTGCGCTCGGCCTCACAAGCGGCTTCACCATTCCCGTTGCGCAGCGCTTCGGCGCGCGTGATATGAAGGCTATGAACCGCTACGCAGGCAACAGCATTGCGCTTTCACTCATCATCGGCATAGCCATTATGATTATAGCGCATATAGTTTCAGACCCGATCCTGCGCCTTATCAACACGCCGGATGATATCATAGAGCTTTCGGCGGCGTACATAAATATCCTTTATTTCGGCGTGCCTATCCAGATGCTGTTCAATAATTTCACAGGCATCGCCCGTGCCCTCGGAGACAGTAAGCGCCCCCTGTATTTCCTTATAGTCAGCGTAATAGTCAACCTCTTTCTCGATATACTTCTTGTCAAGAATTTTCAGATGGGCGTAGAGGGCGCGGCAATAGCAACGGTCTTTTCGTATTTCGTTGCGGCGCTCTTTGCCGGCATATTCGTGCTTAAAAAAGAAAAGGAGCTCAATGTCACTAAAAATGATCTTGTTCCCGATGTAAAAATCGGCTGGGAGCAGCTTAAGCTCGGAATACCCGTATCCCTTCAGTTCACCATAACCTCCATCGGCTCTATGGTGCTTCAAAGCGCGATAAACGGCTTCGGCTCGTCCGCCATCGCGGCGATAACCGCTGCCGGCAGGGTAGAGCAGATTATGAATATCCCGATGAGCAACCTCGGCGTGAGCAACGCCACCTTCGTTTCTCAAAACTACGGCGCAAAGCAGTATGAAAGAATACTTAAATCGGTCAAGAATATATTCTTTCTTGATGTCGCCATATCTGTCGCCTGCAGCGCCGTGCTTATCCTTGCCGGTCCGTCCGTAGTCAAGCTCTTTATCGACGAGCCCGACCCACAGATATTTTCATACGCCAATCAGTATCTTTACACGATCGGCGGCTGCTATGTGTTCGTCTCAATACTCTTCGTTTTCCGAAACACGCTTCAGGGTCTCGGCGCAACCTATGCAAACGCCATAGCCGGGGCAGGGGAGCTTGTCGGCAGATTCCTTGTTGCTTTCCTGCTTACGCCGGTTTTCGGCTTTGCCGCGGTCTGCTTTGCCGGTCCCTGCGCTTGGGTACTTGCAGACATACCCCTTGTTGTGATATACTTAAGAAAAAGAAAGGCTTTTAAAGCTTTAATTAAATCACAGGAGGGTGTTATGCCATGCCGTACTATTACTTGACCTTGTCGGCAGGTCTGATTGTTTCCGTCGTTTTCCTGTTCTTCAGGGCAAAGGGCGCGAATATCAAAAATCTTTTCTTCAAGATAGCTTCAAGCCTTTGCTATCTGCTCACGATGTGCTTTGCGTTCAACGCAAATCCGCACAACTATCCCGCTTACGGCTCTTTGCTTATTATGGGCGGTATTTTGGGGCTCTGCGGCGATATAGCTCTTGATTTGAAATATATCTACCCGCAGGACGCCAATTCGTATTTAAAAGCGGGCTTCCTTTTCTTCCTTGTAGGCCATATCTTTTATTCCGGCGCCGTCATCTATCACAATTCATTTAAGTGGTGGTGGGTGCTCATCTGCGTCGCAATCGCCGTAGCAATCGCCTGCACAACCGTTTTCACGGCAAATATGATGAAGGTGCATTACGGAAAATACAGACCCGTTGTGCTCGCCTATGTCATTTTCCTGACCCTGACCACGGTCGTTTCGATTTTTGCGGCTTTCGTAACCAAGGAAAAATCTATGATAGTTATGGCTGCGGGCTCCGTGCTGTTCCTGCTTTCGGATGTTGTGCTCAATTTCACTTATTTCAGCCGCGGCTGGGATAAGCCGTTTCACCTGTTCATAAATCATTTCCTTTATTACGCCGGCCAGTATCTGATCGCAGCGTCAATAATATTTATCTGAATATATAAAAAGATCCCGCGTCGCTCAGGACGCGGGATCTTTTTATAGCTTTTTTGCCTCATATGCCTTAACGGAAATCAGAAACGATACGGCGTAAAGCGCAGTTCCCGCAGCAAATAACAGGGCGGGGGAGAGCTTTGCCTCCAGGTTGCTCAGCAAAATGATTGCGGTTGCGAAAAACGCGATTATAATTACCACTATCACATTTATAAAGCGCCCCAGCAGATACCCGAAACGGAAAATTATCGGCATTGAAATGCACGGAACGGCAAGTCCGGCAACAAGGCTGATTGCCGCATTTAAGGCAAAGTAGCCTGCGTCTGCGCCGTTTCTTAAGCACAGCAGCAGGGAATATATCAAAGCCGCCGGCACGGTGATGATAAATACTTCAATGTATTTTGCACCTACCGCCTGTTTTTTTGTAACGGGAAGTATCCTCTCGTAAATCTCCCATTTGCACTGCTCGTCGTATGCGTATAGCGATATCGGTATCACAGACAGCATACAAACGCTGTAATATATGAAGTTTGCGTTGTTCGGAGAGACCATAGCTATTATGAAAAACAGCAGCGATACGGCAATGCTGTATATTCCGTGCTTTTTGAACAGCAGAAATTCTTTTATAAGCAGCCCCTTCATTTATCCTCACCCCTAACCATATAGAGAAACAGCTCCTCAAGATTTACCGGCGTTTTGTTTTCAAAGCCTGCGGCGGCTTCCTTTCTCAGTATAGCCGTAGTGCCGAAATCGGTCTTCCTCACGCCGATTATGCCGCTCTTGTCTATCGACTCAAGCTCGTTATTGCTTATCTGAACCGCCGCGCAGTCGTTTAAAAGCTCATCCTTTTCCTCAAACAGCAGCAGCCGCCCCTTGTGCAAAAATGCAATATAATCGCAAATCTTTTCAAGGTCGCTCACTATGTGCGAGGAGATTATAACGCTGTGCCTCTCGTCGCTCACAAAATCATAAAGCATATCAAGTATTTCATCGCGCACCACCGGGTCAAGCGCCGATGTCGGCTCGTCAAGCACCAAAAGCTGCGCATTGTGGCTCAGAGCCGCGGCGATGGAAAGCTTCATCTTCATCCCGCGCGAAAGGTTGCGTATCCTCGTGTTTCGCGGCACTTCAAATTTATCAAGAAGCTCAAAGAATCTGTTAATTTCCCAGCTTTTATATATGCTTTTCAGCACCCTGTTCACATCGTAAGCGGTAAATGATTCGTGAAATTTGCACTCGTCAAAAACAACGCCGATTTTCTCAGCCGGCGCCGTTTTGCCGCCAAGAATGTTCACACTGCCCGAATCACGGTCGGTTATGCCCAAGAGCAGCTTGAGCGTCGTTGTTTTTCCCGCGCCGTTTTCGCCCACGATTCCCATTATGCAGCCCGCCGGCAGCGCAAAGCTTATGTCCTTAAGCTCAAATCCGCCGAACGATTTGGAAAGCCCTTTTACTTCAACTGCGTTCATTCTTTGTCATCCCCCTCAAGAGCCTTGAGCATCTGCGCAAGCTCGGCCGCGCCGCAGCCGCAGGAGGCTCCTATTTTCAGCGCCGCGTCAAGATGCTCCTCGATTCTTCTCAGCAGCTCCTCCTTGATGAGCTCGCTGTTCCTGCCGGCAACAAATGTGCCTCTGCCCGGCGCAGTGTAGATAAAGCCCTCCTTTTCAAGCTCCTCATATGCGCGCTTAGTTGTGATAACGCTTATGCGAAGCTCCTTTGCAAGGCTTCTTATAGACGGCAGGGGAGCGTCCTCCGCAAGCTCGCCGCCTATTATCTGCGCCTTTATCTGGCGGCATATCTGCTCATATATCGGTTCGCCGCTTTTGTTGTTTATAAATATGATCATATTTTTTCTCCAAATTATTATTGGTGTACCGTACATATACAGTATACACAGTATACACGCGTTTGTCAACAGCTTTTAAAAATAATTTTAAATTCTTTTGCTTTGCCGCCTGTTGTGAAATCAATAAAAGCTATTGCATTATTAAATAAATTTTGTTATTATAAATAAGTGATATTATTATCGGAGGGTATCGGTAAATGAAAAAGCTCATTTCAGCTCTTGTTGCCGCGGCGATCGTGCTCACCTGCGTTTTTGCCTTTGCAGGCTGCTCCGGCGCGTCCGTGGACGAAACTTATGATATTGTTATGATAACGGACGGCGGCGCCGTCAACGACGACGCGTATAACCAAAGCGCGTGGAGCGGCGTCACCTCTTATGTTGAGGAATATAATCAGTCAGCCGCAGAAGGTGAGCAGCTCTCCTGCCGCTATTATCAGCCCCATGTTGCAGAGGGCGAAACTCTTGAAACACAGCAGGCGCTTGAATACATAGAGCTTGCCGTATCAAAGGGCGCGGGCACCGTCGTTCTGCCCACAAGCGTTTTTGAAAATGCCGCATACGAAGCCGCAATGCAGTACCCCGATGTTCGCTTCCTGCTTGTGGACGGTACTCCCAAGGCCTCCGGCAGCGATACCGACGCTTATATGCAGAATGTTATGACCGTTTCCTTCAACACTCTTCAAAGCGGCTTTCTTGCCGGATATTATGCCGTTATCGCCGGCAATACCGACCTCGGCTACTTCGGCAGCGTAAATTCCGAATCCTCAAGCTCCTACGGCGCCGGCTATGTTCAGGGCGCGCAGTATGCAGCGGCTCAGCTCGGTATCCCCGTAAGGCTCGATTACGCCGATTATGATTCTCCGATTCTTGATTATAACTATGATTTCACCATTAAGGCAAATTATAAACCCATCGGCAGCACGCAGGTGTTTATAGTAAATGTTGAAAACGGCACAGGCTCCGGCACATACACCCACGGCCAGAATGTAACCGTAACAGCCGATCCCGCCCCGCAGGGCAAGGTCTTTGACCATTGGGAGTGCAAGAGCGATACCGAGGGTGTTAAAGACAGCAAGGTGAATATCTCCGATGACGATGAGCCTTCGATGAACCTACTTGTTGAGGAGTGCGACTGCACTATTACAGCCGTTTATGTCGATGCTCCCTCAACCACCTACGCCGTAACGGTAAACGACGCTTCCGGCGCCGCTTACAGCACGCAGTATGTCATCGCAGGCGAGTCGGTCAATGTTGTAGCCCCGTCTCCCGAAAGGGGAATGGTGTTCGACCACTGGCAGATAAGCGACGAGGGCGAGGGCATTATAGACGATGTAAACGCAAAAGACACCTGGGTGCATGTTTCAGACGAAACGCAGGATATAACGCTCACTCCCGTATACGCCGAATCCGAATCTCCCACCTTCACCGTAAGCGTTGTAACGGGCGAGGGCGGCAGCGGCGAATCAACCGGCAGCGGCTCCTTCGTTACAGGCGATGTTGTTCCGATCGTCGCGGCAGTTCCTCAGGAGGGATATATCTTCTCTCACTGGTCCTCGGCTGATGAGGACGGCTACGGCGCGGATGTTGCTATGGAAAACGAATATTTCCCGTCAACTACATACACTATGGTAAACCGCTACCAGGCGGTTGCCGAAAGAATGTATGACGAGGGCGTTTCGGTAATATATGCCGGCGGCAACCCCGAATGTAATGTCGTTTCCGACGCCACCTGGAGCTACAGCTACCAGAAGCTTGCTATCGGCGCGGAGAATTGGCAAACCTCCTGGGATAATTACCTCACCACAACCGTTAAGGATTACGGCTCTGCCGTAAAGGCTGCGCTTTCCGATTTCCGCGGCGGGTATAATTACACTGGCGACTGCTCCAACAGCGGCGTATATCTCAGTGCGGTTGATGAAGACTTTAAGGCTCAGTACGACGAGGTTTATTCATCGCTTGCATCCGGAAAAATAGCTCTTATAGATGTGGCTCCCGGAGCTGATGTCCGTCAGGTGGTCAATTCAAATGTGCTGACTCTTGATTACTGGATTGCCGGCTGATGCTTCTAATAATATGTATAAAAAACGGTCTGCGTTTGCAGACCGTTTTTTGCTGCGAATAAGCCTCGCAGCTCAATATTCTATTTCGCCTGTGAACACAAGCTCGCAGTCGCCGGTCAGCGTAATGCGCTCGTCCGTGTAATTCACAATCAGGTCGCCGCCGCGCAGCTTAACCGTGATGTCGGCGCCCTTTTCGCATTTGCCGCAGAGCACCGCGGCAACCGCAGCCGCGCACGCACCAGTGCCGCAGGCGGGCGTTTCGCCGTTTCCGCGCTCCCAAACGCGCATCTTTATCGTTCGGCTGTTGACTATCCTAACAAATTCGGTGTTGATCCTTTCGGGGAAAAGCTCGGCGTTTTCTATTTTCGGACCCGTCTTTTCTATATCAACCCTGTCAACATTGTCAACAAATATAACGCAGTGCGGATTGCCCACGGAAACGCAGGTAACCTCGTATTCCGTGCCGCCGATAACAGCCTTTTGCGCAATGATCTCGCTGCCCTCAAAGCGCGCCGGTATTTCGCTCGGCTTCAAATAGGCTTTTCCCATATCAACGGTAACGGAGCTCACCCTGCCGTTTCTTGTAAACAGCTCAAGGCTTCGTATGCCGCCCGCCGTTTCAACGGTCATCCGCTCTTTTTTAACAATATCGTTGTCGTAAAGATATTTGCCCACGCAGCGTATGGAATTACCCGCCATTTCGCCCTCGGAGCCGTCGCGGTTGAATATCCTCATACGGGCGTCCGCGCAGTCTGAGCGTTCTATGAGCACTATGCCGTCGCCGCCTATTCCGCGGTGCCTGTCGGTAAATTCAATGGCAAAGCTCTCAGGGCAGGTGATGATTCCGTCCATATTGTTGAAAAAGATATAATCGTCGCCCGTGCCCTGCATTTTGCTGAAGCTGAGCCTGCTTTTTTCGCGGCGCATATCGTTTATGTCAACAAGCTCCGTGTTCATCTCGTTGTAGCGGCTTGCTATTATATCCGCAAGCGCGTTCGCCGTGTCAAGAGAAGTGAGCGTGGCGATTCCGAGCTGGTTTGCGCGGTTGAACAGCTTTATGTAGTCCGCTATGCTCTTTTTGTCGCTCTTGCCGGTGTAGACGATGTAGTCAAGCTGTCCGCTTTCAACAAGCTGCATAATTGAATCGTCCTCGCTTAGCTTGTTCACGGTTGAAACCTCTATTCCGAGGCTTGCAATCGCCTTTGCCGTCTGCGGCGTCGCCCAGATTTTTATACCCAGGTCGTCAAGCTTTTTGGCAAGGTTCACTATTTCATAGCGGTCCTTTTTCGTTACGGTTATAAGCACTCCGTGGCGCGATTCCTTGCGCGATTCTATCTTGAAGCCCGCCGATATAAGCCCCTTAAACAGCGCTTCCTTCAGGTTCTTTCCTACTCCCAGCACCTCGCCCGTTGATTTCATCTCCGGACCGAGCTGGCTGTTTACATTATTCAGCTTCTCAAAGCTGAAAACGGGCACCTTAACAGCAAAATACGGCGGAGTTTTGTAAAGACCGGTGCCGTATCCAAGCTCGTCAAGTTTTGCGCCAACCATTATCCTTGCCGCAAGCTCCACCATCGGCACGCCGGTTACCTTGCTGATATAAGGTATCGTTCTTGATGCGCGCGGGTTGACCTCAATAACATAAAGCTCATTTTGATAGATCAGATACTGTATGTTAACAAGCCCTTTAGTGCCGAGTGAAAGCGCAAGCTTCTGCGATACCTCGCATATCTTTTTGAGCATCCTGTCGTTTATGTTGTACGGCGGGTAAACGGCTATCGAATCGCCGCTGTGAACTCCCGCGCGCTCGATATGCTCCATAATTCCGGGGATAAGCACCTTCTCACCGTCGGAAATGCAGTCCACCTCAAGCTCCGTGCCCATCATATACTTGTCCACAAGCACGGGGTTTTCGATCCCCTGTGAAAGTATTATTCCCATAT
Organism: uncultured Eubacterium sp.; assembly: GCA_944380545.1. Taxonomy (GTDB): domain Bacteria; phylum Bacillota; class Clostridia; order Oscillospirales; family Acutalibacteraceae; genus Eubacterium_R. The sequence continues at coordinate 71,677 of CALWHV010000003.1, forward strand.
ATTGCTCAACATCGTCGTTAGTGTAGGCTATCGTCATATTCTGCCCGCCGATAACATAGCTCGGGCGCAGCAGCACGGGGTAGCCAAGCTCGTTTCCGGCTTTGAGCGCGCCCTCAAGCGTGGTAACTGACGCTCCCTTCGGTCTGAATATCCCGAATTTTTCAAGCAGGCGGTCAAATTTATCCCTGTCCTCGGCTATGTCTATGCCCTGTGCAGAGGTGCCGAGTATGCGTATTCCGCTTTCATCAAGGAATTTCGTCAGCTTTATCGCCGTCTGTCCGCCGAAAGCAACAACCACTCCGCAGGGCTTTTCCACGCGGATTATGTTCATAACATCTTCAGGCGTCAGCGGCTCGAAGTAAAGCCTGTCGCCGGTGTCAAAATCCGTGGAGACCGTCTCCGGGTTGTTGTTGATAAGGATAACCTCGTAGCCGAGCTCCTTGAGCGTCCATACGCAGTGAACGGACGAATAGTCAAATTCAATGCCCTGTCCGATGCGGATGGGGCCTGAGCCGAGCACTATTATTCTTTCCTTTTCCCCGCGCTCAAGCTCGCGGCTTTCGCAGTGCTCGTCATAAGTTGAGTAAAAATACGGCGTTTCCGCGGCAAATTCGGCGCCGCAGGTGTCAACCATTTTATAAACGGCGTTCCTGTGCTGGGGCAGGGGAGAGCCGCTTAGCCTTTCAAGCGCCTCGTCCGTGTAGCCGTACCGCTTGCCCTTTAAATACTGCTCGCTGTCAAGCGCCGTATCTGCAATCTCGTTTTCAAAATCTGCAAGGTTCTTCAGCTTGTAAAGGAACCATTCGTCAATCATCGTAGCATCGTGTATCTCGTCAACGCCAACGCCGTTTTTAAGCGCGCGGAAAACGGCAAAAAGCCGCAAATCGTCCTGCTCCTTCAGCCTTTCCCTTATGTCTGTGCCGTCAAGCAGCTTGCAGTTGAGCGTGTCAAGGCCTATCTCCGCTCCGCGCACCGCCTTCATCACAGCCATCTCAAAGCCGGGAGCAATGCTCATTACCTCGCCGGTCGCCTTCATCTGCGTGCCGAGCTTTCTTGAGGCGTTTATGAATTTGTCAAACGGCCATTTCGGCAGCTTGACAACAACATAGTCAAGCGTCGGCTCAAAGCAAGCGCAGGTCTTGCCCGTTATATCGTTTCTTATCTCGTCCAGCGTGTAGCCGAGCGCGATTTTTGTGGTGACCTTGGCAATCGGGTATCCCGTTGCCTTAGAAGCCAGAGCCGAGGATCGGGAAACTCGCGGATTGACCTCTATAACGCTGTATTCAAAGCTTTCCGGATTAAGCGCAAACTGGCAGTTGCAGCCGCCCTCAATGCCCAGCTCGGTTATTATGTCAAGCGACGCGGTGCGAAGCATCTGATATTCCTTGTCGCCCAGCGTAACTGCCGGCGCGATAACTATGCTGTCGCCCGTATGAACGCCTACGGGGTCGAAATTTTCCATTGAGCAAACTGCTATAACATTGCCCGCTCCGTCGCGCATAACCTCAAATTCTATCTCTTTCCAGCCGGCGATGTAGCGCTCAACAAGCACCTGCGTTATCGGGCTGAGCATAAGGCCGTGCTTTGCAACCTCGCGCAGCTCCTCTTCGTTGTACGCAACTCCGCCGCCCGCGCCGCCCAGCGTAAAGGCGGGGCGAATTATAACGGGGTAGCCAATTTCGCCGGCTATCTCAAGAGCGCGTTCAACATCGTTTGCTATGTCGCTCGGCACCACCGGCTGTCCGATTTTTACCATCGTGTCGCGGAAAAGCTCTCGGTCCTCGGCCTTGTCTATCGCCTCGGCGTTGGTGCCCAGCAGGCGCACGCCCATCCTGTCAAGATAGCCGTCCTTTGCAAGCTGCATAGATATGGTAAGCCCCGTCTGTCCGCCGAGCCCGCCTAAAATGCTGTCCGGCTTTTCCTTTTCGATTATCCTTTTCACCGTTTCCTCGGTGAGCGGCTCAAGGTAGATATGGTCGGCAAGCGCGCTGTCCGTCATTATGGTGGCGGGGTTGGAGTTTACAAGCACAACCTCTATACCCTCGTCCTTAAGAACGCGGCACGCCTGCGCGCCTGCATAGTCAAATTCGGCAGCCTGGCCTATAACGATAGGTCCGGAGCCTATGACCAGCACCTTTTTTATATCCTTGTTAAGAGGCATTATTTGTTACCTCCCATCATCTTTATAAACCTGTCAAATATAAAGCGCGTGTCGTGCGGCCCGCTGCAAGCCTCCGGGTGAAACTGAACGGAAAACGCGTTTTTTTCAGGGTAATCAACGCCCTCGTTTGTGCCGTCGTTAGCATTTACATAGCTGATAACGCCGCCGCTTTCCTCAACGCTTTCATTCAAAACGGCATAGCCGTGGTTTTGGGAGGAGATATAAGTCCTGCCCGTTTCAATGCATTTTACCGGCTGGTTAACGCCGCGGTGCCCGTATTTAAGCTTGTGCGTTTTTGCGCCCATCGCCAGCGCCAGAAGCTGGTGGCCGAGGCATATTCCGAATATCGGCTTTTTGCCGATAAGCTTGTTAAGCTCTCGCACACATTCATCGTTTTCGCTCGGGTCTCCTGGTCCGTTAGAGAGCATAATGCCGTCAGGCTCAAGGCGCAGCACATCCTCGGCCCTTGTGTTGTGCGGCAGCACGGCAACATTGCAGCCGCGTCGAACAAGCTCGCGCACGATATTTTCCTTTTTGCCATAATCGAGCAGCACCACATTGAAGCGGGCGTTTTCAGCTGCTATGGGCAGGGGAGAGATGCAGGAAACGCTGCTCACCGCGTTTTTAACGCAATAGGCTTTCACAGCCGCCTCATCGTATTCGGCGGGGTCGGAGCATATCATCGCGTTCATAACGCCGCTTTCGCGGATTATCTTCGTTATCTCCCGCGTGTCAACGCCGTAAATGCCCGGAATATCGTTTTCCTTAAGATATGCGTCAAGCGTTTCGTCGCATCTGAAATTGGACGGCTCGTCGCATTTTTCTCTCACTATGTAAGCGCTCACATAGGATTTTCCACTCTCCGCGTCGCCCTTAATAAAGCCGTAATTGCCTATCAGCGGAAAGGTCTGCATCACGATCTGCCCGTAATAGCTCGGGTCTGTCAGTGTTTCTATATAGCCGCACATACCTGTCGTGAACACAAGCTCGCCTATAACATTCTTGTTTGCGCCGAAGCGCCTGCCTTCAAAAATCCTGCCGTTTTCAAGGCAGATAAAAACCTTTTTTTCTTCCATAAAAGCCTTTCCGCCGTCAGCCCATAAGCTTAACAAGCACTGCCTTTTGCGCGTGCAGCCTGTTTTCCGCCTCGTCAAATATCTCGTCGGCGTGAGCCTCAAACACCTGCGCCGTTATCTCCTCGCCCCTGTGGGCGGGCAGGCAGTGAAGCACCATAGCGTCGTCCTTGGCGGCGGCCATAACGCTGTCGTTGATCTGGTAATCCCTGAATATCTTTTCTCTTTCGGCCTTTTCGCTTTCCTGACCCATTGAAGCCCAAACATCCGTATACAGTATGTCGGCGTTCTTTGCACATTCAAGTATATCGCTGCTGCAGGTGAACTTGCCGTTCTTTGCAGCCCATTCCATTATTTTTTCATCGGGCTCGTAGCCGGCGGGGCACGCAACGGCACATTCAACGCCCATCGTTATCATTCCCACTATCAGGCTGTTCGCCATATTGTTGCCGTCGCCCACAAAGCAGAATTTCAGGTTCTCAAATGATTTTTTATATTCCCTTATCGTCATCAGGTCGGCAAGCACCTGGCACGGGTGGCAGTAATCCGTAAGTCCGTTTATAACGGGAATTGAGCCGTATTTTGCAAGGTCCTCAACCTCGCTCTGCTCAAAGGTGCGTATCATTATGCCGTCAAGATAGCGCGAAAGAACGCGCGCCGTGTCCTGCACGGGCTCGCCGCGGCCAATCTGCAGATCGCGGTTGGAAAGGAAAAGCGCCTGCCCGCCGAGCTGGTACATACCCGTTTCAAACGATACCCTTGTGCGCGTGGAGCTTTTCTGGAATATCATTCCAAGCGTTTTTCCCTTTAAGATCGGATGCTCTATGCCGTGCTTCGTTTCGTATTTAAGCTGATCGGCAAGATTTAAAATGTCAAGTATATCGTGCTGGTCAAGATCCTGTAATTTAAGCAGATGCTTCATCTTCAATAACCTCCCTGAGTATGCTGAGTCCCTTGTCCGTCTCTTCCTTGGATATATTCAGCGCCGGCAGCAGCCTTATCTTGTTTTTTGCCGTCAGCACCAAAAGCCCTTTTTCTATGCAGCGCCTTGCGATAGTGCCGCTGTCTGCGTTTGTTTCTATTCCCAGCATCAGACCCATGCCGGAAATGCTGCGAACGCCCTTTATCTCTTTTAGCTTACCGATTATATATTCGGATTTTTTTCTTACGCTCTCAAGAAATACATCGTCTATTCTTTCAACGATGCTCACCGCGCCCGCCGCGGCGATCGGGTTTCCGCCGAAAGTGGAGCCGTGAGAGCCCGGGGTCACCGTGCTCTCAAGCTTTTTGCCGAAAAGTACCGCGCCTATCGGCAGACCGCCGCCCAGACCCTTTGCCGTGGAAACTATGTCCGGTTCAACCCCATAATTCATATACGCAAAATATCTGCCCGTTCTGCCGTTTCCCGTCTGCACCTCGTCAACGCACATCAATATGTCTTTTTCTCGGCATATTTCGGCAATCGTCTTGATGAATCCGCCGTCAAGGTTCAAAACGCCGCCCTCGCCCTGCACGCACTCAAACATTATTGCGCACACATCGTCGCTCACCATATTTTTCAGCGCATCGGCATCGTTTGCGGGGCAGTATTTAAAGCCGGGTGTAAACGGTCCGAAAACTATGTGAAAGCTGTCCTGCCCGGTGGCGGAAAGCGTCGTAACGGTTCTGCCGTGAAAGGAATTTACAAGCGTGATTATCGTCTTGCGTCCATCGCCGTATTTGTCAAAGCTGTATTTGCGGGCGAATTTTATCATACCCTCGTTCGCCTCCGCGCCGCTGTTGCAGAAAAAGGCGTTTTTCATTCCCGTTTTTTCGCACAGCAGTCTTGCCAGCTCGGCGCACGGTTTTGTATAATATAGATTAGAGGTGTGCTGTATCATATCAAGCTGCGCCTCAACGGCACTTTTCCACTGCTGATCGCCGATACCGAACGCCGTTACGCCTATTCCTGAGCCGAAATCTATGTATTCCTTTCCGTTTTCATCATAAACGGTGGAGCCGTGACCGCGCGTCAGCACCAGGTCAAACCTGCCGTAGGCGTGCGAAACATATTTGCTGTCTGTCTCTTTTACATTCATTTTATCACCGTGTTGTTTTTTGTAATGTTGTTTTGTTAGAACGGTATATGAGCTGTTACCTGCTTCTGAACATCGTTCCCATACCTTCGTCCGTCAGCATCTCCATAAGAATGGAGTGGGGGACGCGTCCGTCGATAATGAACGCTCTTTTAACTCCCTCGCGTATCGCCTGTGTCATCGAATCTATCTTCGGTATCATACCGCCGCTGATGATGCCGTCGGCAATAAGCCCCGGCACATCGGATATGTACACTCTGTGGATAAGCGAGCTCTCGTCGTCCTTATCTCTTAAAAGGCCGGCAACATCGGTCATTGAGATAAGCGCCTCAGCCTTGAGCTTTCCGGCAACGGCGGCTGCAACCGTGTCTGCGTTTATGTTGTAGCAGTTGCCGCTTTCATCGTAGCCTATCGTTGATATCACTGGGATGAACGCGTGCTCCAGCGCCTCCTCAACAACATCCATATTCATTTCGGTTATATCGCCCACAAAGCCGTGCTCCTCGTCAAGCGGGCGGCATTTTATCATATTTCCGTCCATCCCGCAAAGCCCTATCGCGTGGCCCCCAAGGTTGCCTATCTGGCACACAAGGTCCTTGTTAAGCTTTCCGGCAAGCACCATCTGCACAACATTTGCCGTCTCTTTGTCGGTAACGCGCAGTCCGTTTGCAAAGCGGCTCTCTATTCCCATTTTATCAAGCGTTTTGCTGATTTCGGGACCGCCGCCGTGCACAAGCACCACTCTGATGCCTATAGTTGTAAGCAGCACCAGATCGTGCATAACCGATTTTTTCAGTTCTTCGTTAATCATCGCGTTGCCGCCGTATTTGATAACAACCGTCTTTTTCCTGTAAAGCTGTATGTTCGGAAGCGCCCTTGCAAGCACCTCCGCCTTCATCGCGTTTGTAATATCCATTCTGCGCCTCCTTAATCAGGTTCTGTAATCGCCGTTTATCTTAACATAATCATATGTCATATCGCAGCCCCACGCCTTTGCGCTGCAAGAGCCGCAGTTTAAGTTTATAATAACGCCGATCTCGTCGCTCTTCAGTATTTCGGCGGCCTTTTCCTCGGAAAAGTCAACTCCCGCGCCGTTTCTGCAAACGGCGATTTCGCCGTATTCGCTCAATATATCCACATCAACGCGGTTTATGTCAAATTCCGCGGGCGCGTATCCCACTGCGCACAGTATCCTGCCCCAGTTGGCGTCCTCGCCGAAGACGGCGCATTTAAACAGGGTGGAGCCTATAACGCTTTTAGCAACCGTTATCGCCGTTTGAGTGTCGCGGCAGCCTCGGCACTCACATTCAATAAGCTTTGTGGCGCCCTCGCCGTCCTTGGCAAGCATTTTTGTAAGATTTGCCATAACCTCGTAGAGCGCGGCCTTGAATATCTCAAAATCATCAGAATCCTGCGCTATCGGCTTGTTTTTTGCAAGTCCGTTCGCCATAAGGCACACCATATCGTTCGTTGAGGTGTCGCCGTCTATCGAAAGGCAGTTGTAGGTTATCTTAACGATATCGTCAAGAGCTTTTTGCAGCATATCGCGGCTGACGGCTGCGTCAGTCGTTATGAAATTGAGCGTCGTCGCCATATTCGGGTGGATCATCCCGCTGCCCTTTGCCATACCGCCGATGCGGCAGACTGCGCCGTCCATCTCAAATTCAACGGCGTATTCCTTTTTAACGGTGTCCGTCGTCATTATCGCGGTAGCCGCTTCCTCGTTTCCTGTGTAAGACAGACCCGCCGCAAGCGGCTCAACGCCCGCTGCTATCGGCTCTATCGGCAGCACCTGTCCAATCACGCCTGTTGAGGCAACGATAACCTCCTGAGGCTTTATTCCAAGCTGCGCTGCCGCAAGCTCGCACATTTTCTCGGCTTTTTCAACGCCGTCAGCATTGCAGGTGTTGGCGTTTTTTGAGTTGACTATCACCGCTTTAGAGATACCGCCGGTCTTTTCAAGATTTCTTTTTGTAACCGTTATCGGCGCGCCCTTCACCTTGTTGGTCGTGTAAACGCACACGGTGGCGCAGGGCTCGTCGCTCGCTATCATTCCAAGGTCGTTCTTGTGCGGCAGGCTTTGGTTGCCATTGTCCGCCGCCGGCTTTTTGATGCCGCAGTAAACGCCGTTTGCCCTGAAGCCCTTTGCGGCGCAGACGCCGCCGTCCAAAACTTTAAAATCCATATCTCATTCTCCCAAAACAAGCGACGCCGCTTCGTCAAGCCCGCAGGCGATGTTCATATTCTGTATCGCCGCGCCGGACGCGCCCTTGCCCAAATTATCAAATCTTGCCGTTATAACGATTCTGTCTTCGTTGCCGTTGACCTCTATCTCCATATCGTCGCGTCCGTCAAATGCGTTGGAGGCAATCATACCGCTCGTATATCCCTCGGGGCGCACCTTGACCAGTTTTTGCCCTTTGTAATGCTCAAAAAGCAGCTCGCGCACATCATTTATGGTAAGACCGCCTGTCAGCATATCTCGAAAGATAGGCACGCTAACAAGCATCCCGCATTTGTAGTCGCATATCATCGGCAGAAACGCCGGCGCGTTCTTTAAACCCGTTACCGCCGCCATTTCTTTAAGATGCTTATGCTGCTGGCTAAGCGCGTAAAGGCGGGGTGAGTCAAGCTCCGTGTCCCTTTCGGCGTCCTCGTATTGCGCTATCGCGCTTTTGCCGCCGCCGCTGTAGCCGGAAACCGCAAAGCAGCTGAGCCTTGCGCCGCTGTCTATTGCGCCGTGCCTGATAAGCGGGTAAACTATTGATATAAAACCGCTGGCGTAGCAGCCGGGGTTGGCTATAAAGCGGTTGGTCTTTATGCCATGCCTTATTTCGTCTGAAAGCTCTGCAAAGCCGTAAACCCATCCCGGCTCTGTCCTGTGGGCGGTTGAGGCGTCTATTATCTTTGTTTTCGTATTGTCGGAGTCTATCAGCTTCACTGCGTTTCGCGCCGCGTCGTCCGGCAGGCAGAGAAAGGTAATATCGCTCTCATTTATGCAGCGCCTTATCTCATCCTCGTCGCGCCGCTTTTCGGTTGGTATTTCAATCAGGCTGATGTCGTCACGCGAAAGCAGCCTTTCCTTTATTCGCAAGCCCGTCGTTCCGGACTGCCCGTTTATGAATACTTTGATCATTATATACATTCGCTCCGTCTTTTATTCTTTATATATTATACACGCGCTCGTTTTAAAGTCAATAGGAAACGGCAAAAAAATATAATAAATATACAGAAACGCGAATAAATATACAAATATTCATCACCCGTTATCGGCGCGCAAAACTTACTAATCATTTTATCCGTGATTATCAACAAAAAATTATTTGACAGATTGTAAAAATTTATAAAAATTTAATATTTTCTTTTATAGAATTATTCAAAAGGAAATATAAAATATAATGCACTAAAAGAGGTGGAGGTATGAAAACTCGTAAAAAGGCTTACGGAACCAGCAATATCGTCGGCAAAAATATAGAGCGTTTAAGAAAAGCGCGCGGTATTAAGCAAAATGACTTCATCTCCAAGATTCAGGTTATGGGCATAGATATTAACCCCACAAGCTATTCAAAGCTTGAGGGCCAGCTCAGGATCGCCACGGATAAGGAGATATATGTAATCGCAAAGGTTCTCGGCACCTCGCTTGAGGATCTCTTTAGTGAAGACAGCATTTAGCGCGCCCTCTCGCGCTTTGCCGAATCAAAAAAATGCCGGCGGGCAAGCGGTCCGTTCGGCATTTTTCTTTATATAAAATTGTGTGGCTTTTCAATCGGCTCTATCCCCAAAGCTCTCAAGCTGCGCCGCGCTCCGTCAAGCTCTTTTGTTTTTCCGTAAGTGTCCGGCGTGTGCGCGTCAAGCCCGATTATCGCTTTGCAGCCTGCTTGCGCGGCGATCTTCCAAAATTCCTCGCGCGGGTAATGGCGGGAGTCCGTATAGCCTAAAAAATTGTATTCAAGCGGTATGTCAAGCTCCGCCGCGGCTAAGCAGAGCCTTTGCGCCTCTAATCGGTACGCCTCATCGCCGCCCTGAAAATTGATAAGGTCGGGATGCGCAAGGTATAAAAAGACGCCCGTTTTCATTCCCTCTATGCACTGGTCGATGTATCTTTTCAGCACATTCTCATCGCCGGTCGGGCTTCCGCAGTAGTGCTCAAGGCAGTCGTATTCATTGCCGATGTAGTGCTGCCCCAAAAGAAGGTAATCTATGCCGAAGCTCCTCAGATATTCAAGCTCGCGCTCAAACAGGGCGGGGTAGTATTCAAGCTCAAATCCAAAATGTATCTTTATTTCGTTTTTGTATTTGTTTTGCAGGCGCTTTATGCTTTTTGCATAGTCCTCCGCCGCTACAATCGGCATCCTGTAGCCGGAATAATATCCGCATCCGGCAGGGAACAGCATCGGCGCGTGGTCGGAAAAGCCTATTTCGTCATAGCCGTTTTCCATCGCTCGCAAAACATATTCTTCATCCTCGCCGGCGGCGTGGCCGCAGCGCTTCGTGTGGGTGTGAAAATTTTTCATAAATCAATTATATCACTTTTTTGCAAAAATTCAATGTCTTTTACTTGACAAGTTCGCTCAAGTTTCGTATAATACCATTTGCAACCGCGTTGCAAGCAACGGCCCGGTAGTTCAGCTGGTTAGAACGCCTGCCTGTCACGCAGGAGGTCGACGGTTCAAGTCCGTTCCGGGTCGCCATTCGGGCTGATATGGCTCAGGCGGTAGAGCGCATCCTTGGTAAGGATGAGGTCGGCGGTTCAAGTCCGCCTATCAGCTCCATGATAAAATCCCCTTTTTCCGTATGTAGCGGAGGAGGGGATTTTTATTTTGCCCTTACCCGCCTTGCGAAAACCAATCCGGAATACGCCGCGCTGCAAAACGATTATGAAGCGCAGCAGAAGATCCTCGCTATGTTCAATAAAGCGCTTGAAGGTTCGAGAAATAATTATATATCCGAAAGTAGCAGTACCAAATATGCATTGAAAGAGTATTCTCAGCATCAAATCGACAATTGGAAAAACAGCAAAAGAATTGTTGTGTATGAATCACAAAATCAACTGCAACAGTTTATCGATGATGCAAGAGCGCATAAAAATCTTTCACAAAAAATGTATTTCGGAATCATAAATGATGAAACAGCCAATTTCATTTTTCAAAAAACAAATATTGATGTTCATAATTATAATGCAGTTTTGCGAGCAGATAGTATTTTGAAAATTTTTGATTCGCATGGAAATGAAATTAAGGAAACACAAAGAGGTCAAAGAGCTATATCGGACAAAGACATATTACTTTTACCGGAGTTATTCGGAGAGATCGATTATGCTGAATATCAAGGTAAATATCAAGGTATGCAAGGAAGCAATGATTTTATAAATGTAAAAAGCCATCTATATCCTTCCATAACCATAGGTTTGGTTGTTCAAAACAAACAGCTCGATATAAGAGTACAGACTATGTATGCAACAAAAAAAGGAAGCAACGCCGCTGCGGCAAATACTGTTAATAATCAGTCCCTGCCTCTAACGCCCGAAACGGACAACGGAAACGCTTCCTCTAACAACACTGTACCACAAAGTGATACTGTTGTCAATAATAGTGATATGCAGGAAAAAAGAAAATTTTCCTTAAAAGAGCCAGCGGAGGAAACAAAAGACCTGATAGCGGTGCATAATATCACGACTGAAAATATGCATAAGGCGTTGGATTTAGGCGGCTTCCCAATGCCGTCAATAGCCGTTATGAAGGTTCAGCAGGCGGATGCTAACGCAGATTACGGCGAGATATCCGTTGTGTTCAGAAAAGATACCATAGATCCGGAATCAAGCTCTCTTAACAAGGTGTACGGCGGAGACGCCTGGACGCCGAGATTCCCAAGGATAGATAATGAGATTGATTATGACAAAGCGCTTGATATATACAACAGGGCATACGAGCTGAGCGAAACGAAAGCCGCCTTTAATAACACGGTTGAGCTGCATCCGGATAATATAGAAGACGGTATAAACCGCCGGGGACTTGAAAGGTATCTTGACAGCCTTAAAAACGATTACACGGTAAAGCAGTTCTATCTGCTTGAGCACGGCGAGCAGCCGGTTGAATTGCAGCGTACCGAAAGCCGTACCGTTGTTGCGGATGAAGATGCAAGGCTCTACGATTATCTGCTGTCAAATGTTCCCGCCTATCATCCCGTCTCCCCTGCCGTTTGGAAGGAAAAGTACGAGCCGGCTTTCGATAAAGCGTATTCGGATTATTACCGCAACAATCACGGTTTCACTGCACAAGAGGCCGATAATGCGCTGAAAGCTATGAATTCTTTTCAGAAAAAGGGAATCCTTGCGGCGGCGAACAGATATTCTGAAAACGGGGCGGAGACTGTTACCGTTGAAGACGATGTGCCGGCAACTAAAGCGCTTATCGACAGCAGAATAGATAAAAAGGCTTTTGAGCAATGGGTGGACGATACCTTCGCGGGTATAGTAAAAAAGCAGGGCATAAGGAATAACGCGGAGCCTTACACAAGCTCAGGAGACCGCAGAAGCTTTGACGCGCTGCATTATGAGGTTACTCTTGAAAATATAGTTAAACAGATGAAAAGCCAGCGAAACGGCGAGGAAACGCTTTTCTCAGGTCTCGGTATATGGGGCGTTGCGGCAAAGAACTACGGCACCATAGAAGAACTGAAAGCCGATTCGACGCGTCTGCAAAATCTGACTGACGAGGAATACAGCGCAATCAAGCAGGGCTTCGGTGAACGGCTTAACGAAATTGCAATGGCGCTCAATACAAAGTACGGCTCTGATAATCAGTATATAGAGTACGACAATAAAATGACCGAGATACTCGAAGCGCTTCGTTATTCAAAAACAAAATCCGGCGTTTTGAGCAGGCTTAACGGATATTTCACAAACGCAACGGAAAGCACGGCCGAGGATCTGCTTAACCTTGTAGCCGATATAGGCAATATGGCGGCGCAGTATTTTGAAGCAAAGCCGCAGCGTGCAGTCGGCTTTGATGAGATTGCGTATGTTGTTATACCCGATAATGCCGATGATGGGTTGAAATCCGCTCTTACAGGCAATGGCATCGAGTACCGTGAGTATGAGGCCGGCAATGAACAATCGCGCGTGGATGTCCTCAACTCACTTGATGATGTTAAGTTTTCAAGAAAAGAATCTGCCGATTATTCATATGACGCGCTTGTTTCAAAGCCGGATATGGCGGTTACGATCATAAATGACCAAAAAAATTACACGCCCGGAAAAACAACAAGAGAAAATGTTGTTAGCGAAGCACAAAAAAGCGCTTTAAGCATAGGGCGTAAAGATAGTGCCGGCAATGTCTATGTTTATGTAAATGATACCGGTACGGAAGTTATGCTGTCCAAAAGAGGGCTTCGCCATTCTCTGGATAGGAGATTGAGCATAATCGCCCCCGTTACTGAAAATATAGGGCCTATCATTAAAAACTCTATAAGAATCAATGAACTTAGCCCAGAACTTGAAACAATAAAAAACAGCTATGTCTTAATAGGAATAGCCAAAAATCAAAAAAATGAGCCGTATGTGGTTTCATTTGTTGTGAATAGGGCATCGAATGAGGTGATGAGCGTTGATGTGCTTTATGCCGTAAACGCAAAAAAGGAAGCGACCGCTCTTATCGAGCCAGAGCTTTCATCACAAAGTGATGTTTCTCTTACCGCTTCCACTATCAGTATATCCGATTTACTTGATTATGTCAACAGGTATTACCCGGATATACTGCCGGAGGATGTGCTGAAACACTACGGTTATACTGCCCGACCGAGCGGCGTTATCGGCGAAAATGCATTGTATTCTCTAAAGGAGGAAGACAATCCCAGCATTTTTGAAGATAACGATGAATTAAACGATGCAGCGGAAAGTCTCCAGGAGATGCTGCGTTATGTTTCGGCAGAAAACAACGAGCTGCGCAGCGCGTTTGACATCAAAACGGATTCACTGTACAAAAAAACAGTCAGTAAAGTCGGTCGGAACGAACAAGTCCGCCCGACTACGCGTAGGGGCTGCTACCAGCAGCCCGTATTCTCGTCTGCCTGTCACGCTTCGCGTTTTGCCTGTTCGAATCTCTCATTATATAAAAAGCAGCTACCGTAAAACGGTAACTGCTTTTTTGGCGCAGATGGAGAGATTCGCCCGGCTCGCTTCTGCGCTCGCCGGCACGCACTCGGCAATCGAAACAGCCCACCGGGCTGTTTCTAACGCTTCGCGTTTTGCCTGTTCGAATCTCTCAAAATATAAAAAAGCAGCTACCGTAAAACGGTAACTGCTTTTTTTGGCGCAGATGGAGAGATTCGAACTCTCGCGGCGGTTGCCCACCCTACGCCCTTAGCAGGGGCGCCTCGTCACCAGCTTGAGTACATCTGCAAGTAACTTAAACACACACTGTCAAGTTTGCGCACCGCTGAGGTGCTTTAATAATATACCAAAAATATTTCTAATTGTCAACCGAAAACATATATATTATTAAATAAAATAAACCATAATATAATGGCGGTGATGTTATGCAGAAAAAGCTTTTTATCTCTGAGCTGGCGGGCTTTGCGCTGTGCTGCGTTATCGGCACTTTGGCGCATTTCTTTTATGAATGGAGCGGGGGATTATTCATAGTCGGGCTCTTTTGCCCCGTTAACGAGAGCGTGTGGGAGCATTTAAAGCTTGTATTCTTCCCATATCTTATTTTTTCCGTGGCGCAGCTTCTTGCCTTTAAGGGGAGGCTTACGCGCTTTTTTATGTCCAAGGCGCTGGGCGTCAGCGCAGGTATGTTTTTGATATTGGTTATCCATTACACATATTCGGGCGCAATAGGCGGCAGCAGCACGGCGGCGGATATAGCCTCCTTTTACGCAGCCGTTGGCGCGGCGTTTTTCGTAAGCCACACCGTTCTTCGCAATTCCCGCCGCGGCAAAGCGGGGGAGGAGCTTGCCGCCGCCGTTTATCTTTTCTTTTTGTGCGCCGTGTTTTTCGTTTTCACAGCCGCGCCGCCGCTGATACCGCTTTTCCGCGATCCCGTAACGGGCACCTACGGAATATGATATACCGCAAAAAAAGAGGAAGCGTGATTTAACGCCTCCTCTTAATTTTTTCTACGCGCCGCGCTTTTTTCTTTTTATTTTGATTATCACAGCCGCAGCCGCGCCCGCAAGTGCCGCTGCTCCCGCAACGCACGCGCAGACTATCGCCGCTATATTCGGCTTGTATTCCTCTATGGCTTTGATTATCTCCTGCTCTGAGTTCAGATATTCCGGCGGGATATTCTCAAGCGCCTCGTCTTCGATTCCGGCGTTATCTATAACAGCCTTTGCCGTTTCATCCCAATTCTCGTCCGGCACATAATGCGCGTTCGTTATCTTTGTTCCCGGCTCGTAGCTCTCCGTGGTGGTGTAGCTCTCTGCCGTGGAATAATTGTTGTCCCAAACATTGTCGCCCTTTTTTCCCCAGTCGCCGCAGTCTATGCACGCAAGCTCTGAATCAATGTCTATCACATTCTTTTAGCCGTAAACATTCCTTGTGCCCTCGTCAATATGTATTCCGCGGATGTGGTAGGCATTGTTTGAAAATTCTGAGCCGACCGTATCTATGTAGTTTTCGCTTATCTGCGTTCCCGGCATATCGCCGATGGTGTATATCGCGCCCGCGTCGCTCAGCGTGGTTATTGTGTTTTTAAAGTAGTTGTATTTTATTATGTTGTTTTTCATTGTTACGGAGGGCTCGCCCGGCAGCACGGATTCGCTGTCGCCGTTCATATTCCACCAGCCCCAGCCGAGGCTCAGACCGGAATATGTGGTGTTTTCAACCTGGTTGTGCAGAAACTGCATACTGTCGGCTATATACACCATAACTCCCGCCGCGCCCCAGAAAAGGCGGCTCGTGTCCTTAAACAGATTGTTTTTGATAAGTATGCCGGTGCAAACCCCCTCTTCCTCGGCGGAATATTTTTCCTTGTCGGAATGGTTGCCCTTGCCGCTGTCCCTGTCGCCTATATATTCGTGCTGAGGATGGCCTATCAGCAGCGCGCTGCCGCCTGTGTCGATGATCACGCTTGCCGTTACCTCGCTGTTTACAATATCGTTAACAAGCGAGATACCGTCGTTTCCGGTGTGGCAGACGGTGCAGCCGTCAAACCCTATATCCTTTGCGGAGCTTGCCGTGACCGCCGCCGGACCTACGTCGTAGGCGCGGTAGATATAGCCGTGCCAGTCCTGCTCGGCGTAGGCTGTCAGTGCCGCAGCACCCTGGTTCGTGGCTCTTCCGTGCGAGCCGTCAGCTTCAAAAAGATTGAAATCCGTGTAGGCAAAGGTTATCCCCTCAAAGCGCAGGTTTGTAACTCTGTCTTCAAGGCTGCGTCCCTTTATCTCAACAAGAGTTTCAAGCTCCGGCGCCACCACCTCGGCGGTGATCAGAAGCTCGTAGTCGTAGGGGATGTAATAAAGCCTTGCCCCCGCCTTGTCATAATAGAATTCGCCGGGCTCGTCAAGCTCCTCAAAAATATTGTATATCATATTGTTTTCTTTAAACTGATATTCGTTGCCCCAGCCGAGCGTCTGCGCAAACGCGCCGTACGGCATCTGAAAGCGCGCGCAGATGTTCAGCCCGTGCTTTTCAATGCGGTCAACGCAAACTATCGTGGTGTTCCACCTCGTCTGCGTCATCAGCTCTATGTCCTCGGGATTTCGCGTGTCGAGCGATATGGCGTCATTTGGCAGTATAACGCCGTCGGCAGCCGTGCCGTCCGCCCACGCCCAGTCAGCCGAGCCCTTTTTCACCGTGTATTCTCCGACCGAGCCCTTTGCTTTAACCGTTTTGCTCGTCATATAGCGCCTTTTTCCGTTCACATAAAGCGAACGAAGCTTTTCGCCGCGCTCATATTCAATGCTGTAAACGCCGTTTCCCTCGTCGCGCCATTCTCCGCTTATGGTTTTGCCGCCGCTCAAGATAACATCGCCGCCTTCGCCGGCGCGGTAGATAACGGTGCAGCCGTCGCTGCCTCCGTCCTCAGGCTCAAATACGAGCGTTTCTTCAAGCTCGTATGTTCCCGGGGCTATCTCTATAACAATATCGCCGCCGTCCCTCGGCAGGGTGCGGGCGTAGTCCTTAGCCTCGGCAATGGTTTTGAAAGCGCCGTTTTCACCGGACGGGTCAACATATATAACTTCCTGCGCCACGGAGTCATCCTCCTTTGCAATGGCGGTAACCGTGCCACCGAGCGTCATCATAAGCGCCAGAGCGGCGCAAAGTATTTTTCTTATCATCTGTTACACCTCTTCTATCGCGGCGCGAGAGGTGTTCGCCGCCTTTATCTTTTTATAGGTTTCATCGCTGAATTTTTGTTTTCTTTCATATGTGTAAAGCCCGTTTTGCTCCTGCTCCACATCGTAAAGCTGCGTGTAGCAAAAGCCGAATATGTGCGGATTGGATGTTATCGCTTCGGTAAGCCCTGCGTATCTTTCGGCAAATTCCTCCTCGCTTTTAACATCGCCGCCGTAGCCCCAGGCCTTGATGCTGGAATCGCCTATCCATTTTATGCCGCCGTATTCGCTGATGAACACAGGCTCGCCGCCGTATTTCTGGCGGTCGGGATTGTCGAGCAGCACAAGCTCGTATAGCTCGCCGTGCTCAAGCGCTTCATAGCTTTTTCTGAAATCCTCGGTTTCAGGCCTGTAATCGTGAACATCGTAAATATCGGTCTTGATATGGAAATTGCCGCTCGTATCTATGCAGGGGCGGGTGGGGTCGGCGGCCTTCGTGGCAAGATAAACGCCGAGTATCAGCTCGTCGCGCTGCTTTTTGCCGCGGTAGTTCCAGGTTTCATTGAACGGGCACCAGCCGATTATTGACGGGTGGTTAAAATCCCTTTCCACAGCCTCAAGCCACTGCGGCAGAAATTCGCCGAGCGCAGCGGGATTTGAATAATCAATCCCCCAGCTTGCATATTCGCCCCAAACAAGGTATCCGTACAGATCGCAGAAATACAAAAACCGCGGGTCAAAAACCTTTTGGTGAAGCCTTGCTCCGTTAAAGCCCAGCGCCATTGAAAGCTCTATGTCGCGCCGCAGCTCTTCGTCGTTTTTTGCCGTGTAGATCCCGTCTTTAAAATACCCTTGGTCAAGCACGAGGCGCTGGAACACACGCTTCCCGTTAAGCAAAAAAGCTTGCGAATCCAACCCGCAGCTTCGCAGCCCGAAATAAGAATTTACCGTATCGCCGCCGAAACTCGCTTCAACCGTGTAAAGCCTGCCGTGCCCCGGCTCCCAAAGGTGCGCCTCGTTAAGCTTTATATGCACCGCTTCGCTGTTTTTCGGGCAGTCTCTTTCGGCGTGAAAAACCTCCTTGCCGTCATATTTCACCTTTATGCAAAGCCTGCCGCTGCCGCTTAGCTCAAAAAGCGCGTCGCAGCTTGAATCGCGTTCGTTCGGGTAAAATCTTATCTGCTTTATGAAGCGTTCGAGCGGCGCGTATTCAAGCCACACGCTTCCCCAGATGCCGGTCGTTCTCGTGTAGCTGCACGAATAGCTGTTTTTTCTGTCGCTCTGCTTGCCGGAGGGGATGAGCGCGTTTCTCGTCTCATCCTCGCAAAGAATAACTATTTCGTTTTCACCGTCTTTAACAAGCTCGGTTATATCGGTTTTAAAAGTGGTGTAGCCGCCGCGGTGCCGCCCCGCAGGCTTTCCGTTTATGTATATAAAGGTCTGGTAGTCGGCCGCGCCGATAACAAGAAAAACACGCCTGCCGCTTTTTATGCTCACCGTTTTCCTGTATCGCGCCGTGCTTATAAATCCCGTAAAGCCTATGCCGGAAAGCCTGCTCTCCGGGCAAAACGGCACATTTATATTCAGCGGGAATCCGCCGCGAAGCCGTTTGCCGGCGTCATCAAAGCTCCTGCTCAGCGGCAGCCTCCTCGCTGCCTTGTCAAAGCCGAATTCCCAGCCCCCGTTCAGGCTCTGCCAGTCGGTTCGCTCAAACTGCGGCTGCGGATGGTCAGAAAAGCTTTTCATACTAACCTCCTTACAAAGAAATATCTTATGAATCAATTTTAGTATATAAAAAAACACCTGTCAATAAATTGTGATTTAATATATTATCATTGAAATTTTTATCCGTGTATTGTAGAATTAGAATGAGGTGAACGGATTGAATAAAATAGTTTTGACCGGCGGCGAAGCGCTCGGAATCGAGCTCGGCTCAACAAGGATCAAAGCCGTGCTTGTAGATCCCTGCGGCGCTCCGATAGCCTCCGGCTCTTACGGCTGGGAAAACAAGCTCAAAAACGGATATTGGAGCTATGAGCTTTCGGATGTTAAAGAAGGCGTTGCCGCCGCTTATGCCGCGCTCGATAAGGACGCTTATGAAAAAAGCGGCTCGCATATCACGCGCGTCGCGTCGCTCGGCGTTTCAGCTATGATGCACGGTTATCTTGCGTTTGATGAAAACGGCAAGCAGCTTGCGGAGTTTCGCACCTGGCGAAACACCTCCACAGCTCAGGCGTCTCAAAGGCTCACGCAGCTTTTTGATTTCAATATCCCGCAAAGGTGGAGCGTTGCGCATTTTTACCAGGCGATTTTAAATGATGAGGAGTATATTCCGCGCGTAAAACGCCTTACAACTCTTGCCGGCTATGTGCATTATCTGCTTACGGGCTGCAATGTGCTCGGCGTGGGCGACGCGTCCGGTATGTTCCCGATAAACAGCGATATATGCGATTATGACGAAGATATGCTTCAAAAATTTGACTCTCTGCCCGAAATAAAGGAAAGAGGCATCAGCCTGAAAACGCTTTTGCCGCGCGTTTTGAGCGCAGGTCAAAGCGGCGGTACGCTTACTGAAAGCGGTGCAAGGCTGCTCGACCCCTCAGGCAGATTGCAGCCGGGCGCTCTGTGCTGCCCGCCTGAGGGCGATGCAGGCACTGGTATGGCCGCAACAAACAGCGTCAGGCAAAAAACGGGCAATGTGTCGGCGGGCACCTCTATCTTTTCTATGATAGTTTTGCAAAAGCCGCTGTCCGCCGTTCACGAGGAGATAGATATCGTTACCACCCCAACCGGCGCGCCCGTTGCGATGGTGCATTGCAACAACTGCTGCACGGATCTTGACCGCTGGGTGGATATGTTTTATGAGCTTTTGTGCAGCTGCGGCGCCGACATCACAAAGCCGCGGCTTTATGATCTGCTTTATGCCAAGGCGCTTGAAGGCAGCGCGGACTGCGGCGGTATAGTCAATTACAACTATTTTTCCGGCGAGCCTGTCGCTCACGCTCCCTTCGGCGTGCCTATGCTTTTCACAGCAGCCGATTCAAAGCTCAATATTGCTGACTTTTTCAGGTCGCAGATATTCTCCGCGCTTGCAACCTTAAAGCTCGGTATGGAGATACTTGACGGCGAGGGCGTGGAGATAGAATGTATCAACGCTCACGGCGGTCTTTTCAAGTCGCCCGTAACGGGGCAGCGGCTCCTTGCCGGAGCTCTGGAAACTCCCGTTGCCGTCACTCAGGCTGCCGGCGAGGGAGGCGCGTGGGGCATAGCCCTGCTTGCGCTCTATGCAGCCGATACCTGCGGTATGAGCCTTGAGGATTATCTTGATTCCCGCATATTCAGCAGCGTTTCGGGCAGCGTTGAAAAGCCCGTTGAGCGCGATGTCCTCGGCTTTAAAAAATATATGAAAATGTTTAAAAAAGGTATGCCCGCCGAGCTTTCCGCGGCGGCAGCCGTTAATGATAAGGAGTATTGATATGTCTGTTAAGGATTATGAATTTTGGTTCGTTGCCGGCACGCAGTTTCTTTACGGCGAGGATATTTTTGAAACGATAAACAGCCACGCAGCTCAGATGTGCGCCGAATGGAGCGAAAAGCTGCCGTGGCGCATAGTTGCAAAGCCCTGCGTTAAAACCTCGGAAGAGATTTTGCAGCTGTTTCGCGCCGCAAATTCCGACGACAGCTGCGCCGGAGTTATAACCTGGATGCACACCTTTTCGCCGTCAAAAACCTGGATTGCGGGTCTCGGCGCGCTTCAAAAGCCGTATCTTCATATAAACACACAGTTTAACCGCGATATCCCGTGGCAGGACATTGATATGGATTTTATGAACCTCAATCAGTCCGCCCACGGCGACAGGGAGCACGGCTATATCGGAGCTCGTATGCGTCTCAAAAGAAAGGTGATCGCCGGCTATTGGCGCGATGCTGAGCTTCAGCAAAAGCTCTCCTGCTGGCTTCGCGCCGCCGTCGGCGCAGCGGAGAGCCGAAAGGTTCGCGTGCTTCGCATTTCGGATAATATGCGCAATGTCGCCGTAACGGACGGCGATAAGGTTGAAGCGCAGATAAAGCTCGGCTGGCGCATAGATCATTACGGCGTCGGCGACATCATCCGCGAGGTTGAGTCCGTCACCGAGGATGAGATTGATTCTCAGATGGCTGAATATGAAAAGAACTATGTTATGGATACAGACGATATTCAGGCGGTTCGCTATCAGGCGCGCGAGGAGATCGCGATTAAGCGTTTTATGGACAGGCACGGCTTCAACGCGTTTCACACCAATTTTGAGGATCTTCAGCAGCTTCGCCAGCTCCCTGGTCTTGCCGCGCAGGATCTTATGCGCCAGGGCTACGGCTTCGGCGCGGAGGGCGACTGGAAGGTTGCCGCTTTGCTTCGCACGATGAACGCAATGGCTCAGGGGCTTAACGGCGGCACGGTGTTTATGGAGGATTATACTTATCATTTTGAGCCCGGAAACGAGATGCTGCTCGGCTCGCATATGCTTGAGGTCAGTCCGCTTTGCGCCGCTCAAAAGCCGAAGATTCAGGTCCATCCCCTCGGAATAGGAGACAGGGAGGACCCCGCTCGTCTCGTATTCAAGGCACAAACGGGACCCGCCATTGTTGTTACGCTTGTTGATATGGGCGACCGACTGAGGATGATCTGCAACGATGTCCAGTGTATGGAGCAGGTAAACGATATGCCAAAGCTGCCGGTAGCCGGCGTTTTGTGGAAGCCTCTGCCGTCGCTCCAGACCTCCGCCGAGGCGTGGATATATGCGGGCGGCGCGCATCACAGCGTGCTTTCATACAGCCTCACCGCGGATAATATGCGTGATTTTGCCGCAATTATGGGCATTGAATTCCTGCATATCGGCAAAAATACGGAAATCAACGAATTCAAAAAAGAGCTTTTCTATAACGATGTTGCATATAAGCTCGGAATGTGAGGAAATATGCTTGAGGAATTAAAGGAAAAGGTGCTTCGCGCCAATTTAAAGCTTGTGGAATACGGGCTCGTTGTGCTTACCTGGGGCAACGCTTCCGAAATAGACAGGGAAAAGGGGCTTGTAGTCATTAAGCCCTCAGGCGTTGCGTACAGCGGTATGACCGCCGACGATATGGTCGTTATGGATCTTGACGGCAATAAGGTGGAGGGCAGGCTCAACCCCTCGTCGGACACGCCCACCCACCTTGAGCTTTACAGGAATTTCAAGGAGATAGGCGGGGTAGTGCATACCCACTCAAGCCTTGCCTGCTCCTGGGCTCAGGCGGGCAGGGATGTTCCAGCATACGGCACCACTCACGCTGATTTCGCATACGGCGCCGTTCCCTGCGCCCGCGCACTTACGCAGGAGGAGGTTGAAAGCGCCTACGAGCTCAATACCGGAAAAGTGATAGTTGAGGAATTTTCACGCCGTTCAATAGACCCCCGGCAGATTCCCGCCGTTCTCGTGCACAGGCACGGGCCGTTTACCTGGGGCGCGGATTGCCTTAAGGCTGCCGAAAACGCGCTTATCCTTGAAGAGGTCTGCAAAATGGCTTCGCAAACAGAGCAGATTGCAGCTTCCGGCAACAGCAATATCGGAATAGAGCAGTATCTTCTCGATAAGCATTATCTGCGCAAACACGGCAAGAACGCTTATTACGGGCAGAAAGGTTGATTATGGATAAGAAAAAGAAGATAATCATTATTTGCATCGCTGCGGCAGTCGCCGTTATAGCCGCTGCCGTCGGGATTTATTTTGCCGTTGCTACTCAGGCACAGCGCGAGGCGGAGTCAAACACCGCGCCTCAAACGGTTTCAACCGTCACCACAACCACAACAACTACAACTACAACAACTACAACAACTACCACTACCGCGACCACCACTGCCGCTCCGCCTTCAAGTGAAGAAGCCACAGAGAGCAGAGACTCAGGAAACGAAGCCCACTCAACGATGCCGTATAAAATCGAAGTAAACCGCAAGCAGAATATCGTTATCGTTTATAAAAACGACGGCGAGGGCAATTATGACGAGCCGATAAAGGCGATGGTATGCTCCGTGGGGCTGGACGGAAATACGCCAAAAGGCACTTTTAAAACAAGCGATAAGTACACCTGGAGGCTTTTGAACGGCAATGTTTACGGTCAGTACGCCACGCGCATAACAGGGCATATCCTTTTCCATTCCGTGCCGTATTATAAAAAATCAAAGGATACGCTGAAATACAAAGAGTATAACAAGCTCGGCGAGGCGGCTTCCGAGGGCTGTATCAGGCTCAGTGTTGAAGACGCAAAATGGATCTATGACAACTGCCCTAAAAAAACGGTTGTTGAAATCTACGATTCCGATAAGTCCGAGCCGCTCGAAAGGCCTGAGCCAATAAGGATAGACACTTCAAACGAAACTCTCAGAAACTGGGATCCGACCGACCCGGATTCTAATAACCCCTGGAACGACTGACGAAAGCCGGCAGCGCCTGCCGGCTTCAGACTGTCGATAAAGTCGGCCGGAGCGCGCGAAGATGATTTTATAAAATAACATATCATTTTCCGGTAAAAACCGTTTTGTTTAGCAGCTTGGTTTCTAAATCAACAAAAAAGAAATAATGCCGCACAACCGTGCGGCATTCGCGCTTTCCGCCTTTCGCTCGGGGGCAGTACCGTTGTACGGCACCCCTCGCGAAAAACGAAATCCGGCTCGATTTCTCGGCAGTCTGTCAG
>CALWHV010000004.1 GCA_944380545.1 uncultured Eubacterium sp.
CGATTTTAACGAACTTCAAAACATATACAAGAGGAATATTGCAGATTCACTTGAAAGATTTTTTGAATCATTGCCAGATGAATATGCAAAGCCGTATCCTGCTGATACAGAAAATTACAGAATAAGCGATGTTCTTCGTAATATGCTTGACAATCCACAAGAGCTTGAAAGCATTGAAGAAATGATGTCCGACGCTATGGCGTTATTGAGTGAGGAAAGCAATAGCTATAAGTACCGTAAAGAAAAATATGACGATTTTATCGCTTTCAAAAACGGCACTTATTCCCCATATAAACTGCCTGAAAGGACAGAACAAAAGCCTGCCACTGTATCAAGCAGATTCAGCAAACCCGCCGAAGAAGAAACAGCAGAACCGGAGTGGCTTAAATCATATAACGATGTTAAAGCAGAAAGTTCTGACTCACTCGCCTTTTATCAGGTGGGAGATTTCTTTGAGTGCTACTTTGATGACGCAACCACAGTAGCCAATGAGCTTGACCTTGTTCTCACAAGCAAAGCAAACGGTGATGAACGCATAGCAATGTGCGGTTTTCCTAAACACAGTCTTGATGAATATATGTCAAGGCTTGCTGAGAAAGGATATAAGGCGGCTGTAACTACTGTTGAAAACGAAGAAACAAAAACCATCTTTTATACAGTTGATGATAAATCATCAGAAGATATAACGGAAGAGATAGAGGACTTACCTACGCCAACAGTTACACCTAAATCTAATCCATATACCTTTGACCTGCACCCTGAAATACCGCTTGATGAACGCCACGATTTTGACTTTGCAAATCACAAGATACAAGATGTAAACAAAAAAGAGCGTTTTCACAGGAACTATGCGGCAATTAGCGTCTTGAAAAAATGCCAGTCAGAAAACCGCTTTGCTACACCTGATGAGCAGATTATTTTATCAAGGTATGTCGGTTGGGGCGGTATTCCCGAAGCATTTGATGAAGGTGCTGGTTCGTGGAAAACCGAATACGCTATGCTGAAAAACATCTTAACGCCTGATGAATACGCATCTGCAAGGAAAAGCACGCTTACGGCTTTTTATACTCCGCAAACTGTTATTTCAGCCATATACAAGGCTTTGGATAACCTCGGATTTAAACAGGGTAATATTTTAGAGCCGTCCTGTGCAATCGGAAACTTCATAGGTATGCTGCCTGAAAGTATGAAAGACAGCAAGGTATATGGCATAGAGATTGATAATATCTCGGCTGGTATCGCTCAGCAGCTTTATCAGAAATCGTCAATTATGACAGCACCTTTTGAAAAGGCAGAACTTCCCGACAGTTTCTTTGACGCTGTTGTAGGCAATGTGCCTTTTGGTGATTACTCACTTGCCGATAAAAGATATGACAAGTTCCATTTCCTCATTCACGATTATTTCTTTGCCAAATCGCTGGATAAGTTAAGACCGGGCGGTGTAATGTGCCTTATTACCAGCAAAGGCACGATGGATAAGGAAAATTCAGATGTCCGCAAATATATCGCTCAAAGAGCTGAACTTCTCGGTGCGATAAGACTGCCTGACAGCACCTTTAAGGGCAATGCAGGCACAGATGTAACATCGGATATTATTATACTTCAAAAGCGTGATACTGTGGCTGAAATTGAGCCTGACTGGATATTCATTGATGAAGATGCAAACGGCATCCGAATGAACAAGTATTTTGTTGAACACCCTGAAATGATACTTGGCGAAATGGTTATGAAATCGGGCAGATTCGGCGAAGAAAGCACCTGCAAAGCCTATGAGGACAGAACACTTGAGGAACAGCTTGATGTTGCCGTTGAAAATATCAAAGGCGAAATAAAGGAATATGAGGTTGAGGACATTGATGATGACGATGCTTCATATATTCCTGCCGATCCTAATGTTCGTAATTTCTCTTTCACCATAGTTGACGGAAAAATATATTTCCGTGAGAACTCTGTTATGCGTGAGGTCATCACCTCTGAAACAGCCAAAAACAGAATAAGAGGAATGATTGAAATTCGTGACTGTGTGAAGAACTTGCTTGAAATGCAGACGCAGGACTATCCTGACAACAACATTGAAAGAGAACAGCACAGACTGAATGAGGTTTATGATAGGTTCGTCAAGAAATACGGCTATATCAACAGCCGAGGAAACTCCTCTGCTTTTTCAGATGACAGCTCATATTTCTTAATCTGCTCTCTTGAAATGTTCAAAGACGGAGAGTTTGAACGCAAGGCGGATATGTTCACCAAACGAACAATACAGCCGCATATTGCTAAAACCCACGCAGATACGGCAATCGAAGCCTATGGTATTTCAATCGGTGAAAAAGGCAAAATTGATATGCCTTTTATGTGCCAGCTTACAGGAAAAAGCGAAGAAGAAATCTATGCCGACCTGAAAGGTGTAATTTTCTTAAATCCTATGTATAACTACGGTGGGGACAATGGCGAGCGATACCTTCCCGCCGATGAGTATTTGTCAGGGAATGTGCGCAAAAAGCTGGAGATAGCAAAGAAATCAGCAGAGCTTTATCCTGATGATTACACGGTTAATGTTGAAGCTCTTGAAAAGGTACAGCCTGTTGATCTCAAAGCTAATGAGATTACCGTAACTCTCGGAACTACTTGGATACCTATTGAAATAATCAACCGTTTTATGCACGAAACTTTCCAAACTCCATTTTACACAAGAGCTGTAATTAGAGTACATTACAACGAACTTGCTAATGTTTGGAACATTGAAAACAAGTCGGCGGATAACGGCAATATTACCGTTACGCAAAAGTACGGTACAAGCAGAAAGAACGCT
Organism: uncultured Eubacterium sp.; assembly: GCA_944380545.1. Classification (GTDB taxonomy): domain Bacteria; phylum Bacillota; class Clostridia; order Oscillospirales; family Acutalibacteraceae; genus Eubacterium_R. Next base: position 2,810 of record CALWHV010000004.1, read on the forward strand.
TTTCATATACTTGAGTCAACGCTCAATATGCGAAATGTTAAAGTGTTTGATTACGAGGAAGATGAAAACGGAAAGAGAGTTGCAATCCTTAACAAAAAGGAAACTGCTATCGCTCAGTCAAAGCAGGAACTTATCAAACAGACCTTTAAGGAATGGATATGGAAAGACCCTGAACGCCGTGAAAAACTCTGCAAAATGTATAACGAAAAGTTCAACAGTAACCGCCCCCGTGAGTATGACGGAAGTCATATAGTGTTTGAGGGAATGAATCCTGAAATCACTTTAAGAAAGCATCAGCAGGACGCAGTTGCAAGAATACTTTACGGAGGTAACACTCTGCTGGCACATTGTGTTGGTGCAGGAAAAACTTATACGATGGCTGCTTCAGCTATGGAAGGAAAAAGACTTGGACATTGCTCTAAGTCTTTATTTGTTGTGCCTAATCACCTTGTATCCCAATGGGCAACGGAGTTCTTGCAGCTCTATCCGGGCGCAAAGATACTTGCCGCAACAAAAAAGGACTTTGAAACAAAGAACAGAAAGAAATTCTGTGCAAGGATAGCCACGGGAGATTATGACGCAATCATAATCGGTCACTCACAGTTTGAAAAAATACCTGTCAGCCTCGGCAGACAGATGTTTACATTGCAAAAGCAGATTGATGAACTGGTAGAAGGCATAGCAGAACTGAAACGAAGCAAAGGCGAAAAGTTCACCGTTAAACAGCTTGAAGCCACAAAGGTAAAACTTGAAAACAAGCTGAATAAACTCAATGACCAAAGCAACAAAGACGATGTTGTTACCTTTGAGGAACTTGGTGTTGACCGCCTGTATGTTGATGAAGCTCACTACTACAAAAACCTTTTTGTTTACTCAAAAATGACTAATGTAGGCGGCATATCGCAAGTAGAAGCAAACAAGTCCAGCGATATGTTTATGAAGTGCCAATACCTCGATGAGCTTACCGACAGTAAGGGCATTACATTTGCCACGGGAACACCGATAAGCAACTCTATGGTTGAGCTTTATACAATGCAGAGATATTTGCAGTATGACCTTTTGAAAGAGTACGGTTATATTAATTTTGATTCTTGGGCAGCACAGTACGGCGAAACTGTAACCGCAGTTGAGCTTACTCCTGAAGGCACAGGATACCGTACCAAAGTCCGCTTTGCAAGGTTTAACAATCTGCCTGAACTTATGTCTTTGTTTAAGGAATGTGCAGATATACAGACCTCGGATATGCTGAAACTCCCTGTTCCTAAAGCAAACTATCATAATGTTTCAGTTAAGCCGTCAGAGATACAGGTAGAGATGGTAAAGGAACTTGGAGAAAGAGCCGAGAAAATAAGGGACGGAGCAGTAAAACCGTATGAGGATAATATGCTTAACATCACTAATGACGGCAGAAAGTTAGCTCTCGACCAGCGTGTTATTAACCCCGCTTTGCCAGACTTTGAGGGCAGTAAGATAAATGCCTGTATCAATAACATCTACAATATATGGCGTGATACATCAGACAAAAAGTCAACACAGCTTGTGTTCTGCGATTTGTCTACACCGACTGCCAAAGGCTCTGCTTTAGAGGTAACGGACAGCGAAGAACAGGCACAAGTATTTACAAATGTTTATGATGACATTCGCAGAAAGCTCATTGAAAAAGGCATACCAGCCGAAGAAATAGCCTTTATCCACAGTGCAAACAATGACAAGCAAAAGGCTGAGTTGTTCGGAAAGGTTCGTTCCGGTAAAGTCAGGGTGCTACTTGGCTCTACCCAGAAGATGGGCGCTGGCACCAATGTGCAGGAAAGGCTGATTGCTTCCCACGATATTGACTGCCCTTGGCGACCTTCAGACCTTGAACAGCGAGCAGGAAGAATAATTCGTCAGGGCAACTCTAATCCCGAAGTTCATATTTACAGGTATGTTACAGAGAACACCTTTGACGCTTATCTTTATCAGCTTGTGGAAACAAAACAGAAGTTTGTCGGTCAGGTTATGACCAGCAAAACGCCTGTTCGTTCCATAGAAGATGTGGACGAAGCTGCTCTTTCTTATGCCGAGATAAAGATGCTTGCAACTGGCAATCCGCACATCAAAGAGAAAATGGATCTCGACATTCAGGTGCAGAATTTGAAAATGCTTCAAAGCAACTATTTTGCAGAAAAGTATGACCTTGAGGATAAGGTTACTAAAGAATTTCCACAGGATATTGCAAGGTACAAAGCTCAAATAAAGGCGCTTGAGGTTGATATTAAAACTGCTGCCGAACACCCGAAAGCTGTTGATGACAGCTTTTCCGGAATGGTTATAAACGGTGTTAATTACACCGAGAAAAAAGACGCAGGCAAAGCTATACTCCAGATTATGAAGTCAATCAAGTCAAAGACAGAGACTTATCCTGTGGGCAGCTACCGTGGATTTGATATGGAGCTATACATTGCTTTAGGCTTGGGAGCAACTTATATTCTTGCCATCAAAGGTGCAATGACACATAAGGTCGAACTCGGCACAGATACTTTCGGTAACATCACCCGAATAGGCAACTGTATCGACCATTTGGCAGGAGATTTGGAGAAAGCAAAGAACAATCTTGCCGAAACAGAAAAACAGCTTGAAACAGCCAAAGAGAACTTAAAAGAGCCGTTTTCCCGTGAGCAAGAGTTGCAAGAAAAGCAGGCTCGTCTTAACGAACTCAACGCTCTTTTGAATGTTGATAAAACGGACAATGAGATTGTTGATGAAGAACCTGATGAGGACGGAGCAACTGCTGTAAAAAGAGAAAAAGTTATATGTAGATAAATTTATATCTTTAAAAAATTTTTTCAATGTGTTATTCTAAACTATATTTAACTTATTATAGAAGGATGAATTATGTTTGATATTATTTTTTGTATTATAGTTTCCATTGCAATAACCTTGCTATGTGTGATATTTACAATTAGTCATTTGCCTATAAGAAAAGCTCCATCAGATGTAATCGAAAAAATCAAAAGAAATGGATTAATTCACTATACAAGCAAGAAAAATGCAGTTGGTATTCTTCATGATAAATATTTGAAAGGAAAGTTATCCCACATGGGAGGCATCGAATTGAAGTTTGGCAAACTTGTTTGGACTTATCCGAGTGGAAATGATAATCTTCTTGAAAACAAACATGATAGTCTTCTTAAGAAAAAGAAGGGTAAGGATAACACTAATTTTGAAGTTTGTTTGAAGTTAACTGGATTCTCTGAGGAGGATTTAAATAGGTTTTATATGAGACCTAAATTTAGTATTTTTCAAGATCAAGCAATTATATTTAGAGGTGATAAGTTAGCTCCTTCAAACATTGAAATTTTAAAGTAATGGAAAGAAATATAGATTAAAACTGTATCGCCGACTGGTTTTCGTTTGAAATACAGTCGGCTTTTTCTATTTCTGGAGGTGTTTTGAATGACTAAAAACGAGATTTTGAATCAAAAAGTATGGCAGAAAATGCAGGCGGAACTTGATAGTTTCATTTCCGAACTCAAAACAAAACCGCCTGACGAATTAATAAAATCCGCTTATGAACTGATCTACAAACAGGACATATTGCAGAGCTTTGATTTTGATGTTGACGGTAATTATCCATTGACTGATGAACAGGCTAAGTCGTTACTTTCAATTAAATATCCGCTTGATTATCTCTATCAGGAGTGGCTCGACTATGACGATTCGGTGCTTGATACATTAAGACAAAGTAATGATTTTGCCATAGACAAGCAGATTGAACGCCTTAAATCACGAGCCGAAAAAGAAAGAGAGGTCAGATGATCATTGCCGTATTATGACAGAGAAACTATCAGTAAAGTAAAAGAGTTAGACCTGCTTTCATACTTACAAAACTATGAGCCTAACGAGCTTATAAAGATAAATGAGCGTATGTATTCTACACGAGAACACGACAGCTTAAAGATTTCAAACGGTATGTGGTTTTGGTGGTCAAGAGGTATCGGAGGCAGGTCAGCACTTGACTTTTTGATAAAGGTAAGAGGTATGAGTTTTATTGACGCAGTATCCGTTTTGGTTAACAAAGTGGCTGTTCACCCGCCTGTATATTCAAAGCCTTTACCTGTACCAAAAGCGAAGAAACTAATCTTGCCAGAAAAGGCAACGGACAACAGCCGTCTTGCTTCGTACTTACAGAATGACAGAGGAATTGATGAAGAAATAGTAGAATATTGCATTAAACACAACTTGGTTTATGAAGGGCTATATAAGAGCAAAAAAACAGATAAAGTATTCCGAAATGCAATTTTTGTAGGCTATGATTCATCAGGTCAGGCAAAGTACGCAGCATACAGATGTCTTAACAAAAACAGATATATGGGCGACTGTTCTGGCAGTACAAAGGAGTATTCTTTTCGGCTGGAAAGCAGCAAAGAAAGCAACGAATTGCACCTTTTTGAATGTGCCATTGACGCTCTTTCTTTTGCAACTTTGCTTAAAATGAAAGGTCATAACTGGCAGGAATACAACCTTGTTTCTTTGTCAGGTGTTTACCAGCCGAAAGAAAAAATTGAGGACAGTAAAGTGCCTGTTGCACTTGCAAAATATCTAAAAGAAAACCCAAATATAGACACAGTAAAGCTACATTTGGATAACGATTATCCAGGCAGAATGGCAACGAAAGCGCTTACAGCTATACTGCCGAAAAGTATTAAAGTCATTGACAAACCCGTTAAATACGGGAAAGATGTCAATGACTTTTTGCTTATAAAAAAAGGCATCTTAAAGCCTTTTAAATACAACCGGAGGAATGATAAAAATGTCAAAAGAGAGAGTTTATGCCCTGCTCGTTGAACCGAAAAGCAAGCCTAAAATTACGGCTTTTGATACAGGTGAAACGGCAATAAGTGAAATAGTCGGAGGAGAATACGGAAGCATATTTTTTCCTGACGATAAGGTAACTATCCTGTATAACAAGGACGGAGTGAAAGACGGTCATACCCTTAACAGAGTTGTCCGCAAGTTCGTTAAAAAGGAAACAGAAATGCCGTATGCAGACCTTAAAAACCTTTTTCGCAAGGCTGAGGACAGCGGCAATCACATAGCCGGATACATTACATTTACTGAGGATAGCTTTGATAAAAAGTACCCGCTTGAGTCGAGAACTTATGTTGTATGCAGCAACAATAAAGCCTTTCAGTCAGGTATGGGAGGGTACTCAATTTATGGCTCATCAGTTGATGAGAGCGATCCTTTAGTACGCCTTGAAATGTATATGCGTGATGAACAAGGAGGAGCTGATGGGTGGACTATTGAGCGCTGTTTCATTAAAGAAGAAGTACCCGTTATTGACATAATTGTTGCCGATAACTTCCTTGTTTGTTACTCTCCAAACGGCATAAATACTTATGAAGATATACCGCAGGAACTTGTTGACAAGTATTTCAAGGAGTTTGAAAAGCCAGACAAGTTTTATCGCAATACTAACGGAGAAATAACCGTATTCAACGAAAATCATAGGAAGAAAGACGAGATTGAGAGATGAAAGTAACTTTCGAAATTGTTTTTCGGATGGTAAAAAGACGAAAGTCTGCACCGTTGCATTGTCTTAACCAGCAGACTGTTTGTAATTACATTCGTAATTCCAAGCAGTAAAAGCTGGTTAGGGATAAATCCCTAAAACCCTTTTAATATGTATCACAGGAGGAAAGAACAATGAAATTACTCATATTCATCATAGCATTTATTCTCGGAGGTATGGCAGGAATAGTGGCAATGTGCCTTGTTCAGATTAACAGAGAAAGTGAAGCACATCTTGAAAAGATTTCCCGTCAGGAAGAAATGAAAAAAGAGGAAGAAGAAAAATGCAAAGAAACATCATAAGACAGTTTCGTTTGAATAAGGAAGAAAATGAAACCTTAAAGAGAAAAGCAAAGCTATGTTGCGTTACAGATTCAGCTCTTATTCGTATGCTTATTCTTGGCTTTATTCCTAAACCGAAACCTGACAAGGAATTTTATGACGCTCTGCGTTATCTATCTTCCATAAGCAACAGCCTACATCAGATTTCAGCAAAAGCAAATGCTCTCAACTTTGTTGATGTTCCTAAACTTGAAAAGGAACTCAAAAATATTGAAAAACTGAAAGACGATTTGTATAGCAAGTATATCAATCCCGACCGAGATGATGACAAATGGCGGTAACAAGATTGTGGAAGATTATGGGCAGACTTGACGGAGCAATTAACTATGTAAAAAATCCTGACAAAACCCGTAAGCCAAAATATTCCGAAACGGAATGGCAGGCGCTTAAAGATGTTCTGGAATACGCCAAAGACGAAGAAAAAACTGAACAGCAGTTTTTTGTTACGGGTATAAATTGTAACGCTGCTAAAGCTCGTGAACAGTTTATTGCAGTTAAACAGCAATACAATAAAGCAGACGGCATACAGGCTTATCACGGATATATCAGTTTTAAGGACACAGATAATCTCTCTCCTGAACTTGCTCATCAAATAGGAATTGAGTTTGCAAACAAAGTTTGGGGTGAGCGATTTCAAATTGTTGTTACCACACACCTTAATACTAAATGCCTGCATTGCCATTATGTTATTAATTCTGTATCACTTGTTGACGGCAAGAGATTGCAGAACAAAGAAAAGGCTTGGTTTTATTTTCATCATATTGCAGATGAAATTTGCAAAGAGTACGGCTTATCTGTTGTTGAAAATCCTGACAGAAACAAAGAACCTGATTATGTCACTTATCAGGATAAACAATCTGTTAAAGAACAAACAGGAATACCAACAAGGCAAAATCTTGCCCGTGCTGCCATTGATGAAGCTATTGAGCAAAGCAGAACAATGGAGGAATTTAAAAAGTATCTTTCATCAATGGGATACAAATACAAAATCAGTCCAAATCTTAAATACTGGACTATCACTCCAAAAGGCTGGGATAAACCTATTAGGCTTTACAGGCTGGGAGACAATTATACAAACATTCGCATACAGGAACGCATTAAAGAAAACGATTTATATATGAGTTTAAATGCTAAACCGTTTCAAAAAGCGTTTTATGTACCTAAAGAACACTACAACCCACGAAAAGCAAAAGGCAGTTTATATAATCTGTATCTGTACTATTGCTATCGCCTTGGAGTGTTCGATAAGCCAAAGGATAATCAGAAAACAAAAGAATACAACAGACTGCATTATCTTCTGCGTGAAGATTTAATGAAGGCAGACAAATACTCACAGGAGGCAGAGCTGCTCGGTAAGAATCACATTGATACTTCCGAGCAGCTTTTCTCATATAAAGAGACGGTGGAAAAGGAAATTGAAACTCTTACAGATGAAAGAAAACACCTGAGAAACAAAATTCGTCATAAAGACATAAGCGAGGTTGAACTTTCAAAACTCAAGAGCGAAATATCCGACATATCCGCACGGCTCAAAAAACTACGCAATGAGCTTAATCTCTGCAACGATATTGCCCAGCGTTCTCAAGTAATTGAAGAAAAGGTTGAGCAAATCGAAAAAGATGAAGAAAAGCAACTGCGTAAATACAAAGACAAGGAGGAAAAGTCAAATGAACAGTTCAGGTGACGCAGCCGAACAGGTTGTAAGGCTGTCCCTTGAAGGCTTTGAGGTAGTCGCAAAGGTATCGGGCGAAGCTGCTAAAAACATTGCCCTTCTTCTCATATCTGCTCTTAAACAGGAACAGAAAACAAAGGGCAAGGCAAGACTTACCAATATGATTAAGTCAGGCAAAGAACTTAAAGTCTATACCATTCAGCAGAAAGACCTTAAAGAGTTCACCAAACACGCAAAAAAATACGGCGTACTTTATACCGTGTTGCGTGACAGAAACAACAAAGACAAAGGCTCTGCTGTTGACATCATCGCAAGAGCGGACGATGCGTCAAAAATTCAGAGAATAATAGACCGCTTTGACCTTGCAACAGTCGATAAAGGCTCTATCGTTACACAGTCGGAAAAGGCTATCGAGGAACGCAGGAAAAAAGCTGAAGAAAAACCTGAAAAAACCGAAAACGATGAGTTATTTAACGAGTTGTTTGAAGATGACGCAAAAGAAAAAACTTCTGAAAGCGAGCATAAACCCGCCGAAAGAGAAAACCCTTTTATTCCTCAGACGGAAAAAAGCCCTCCGTCCGAGAAAAGCTCAACAAGGGAAAGTACATTATCTGACGAGGGTACTGTTGTGAAAGACAAGAAAAAGCCGTCAGTCAAGAAAAAACTTGAAGAATACAGACGCAGGTCGAAGCAGCAGAAAGAGCAGGATAAGGATACCCCTGTTATTGAAGAAAAACCAAAGGCACAGGATAAGCCTGCGGTAACAGAACACAAACAGCCAACTCAAATAAAAAACAAAAAAACAAAGGAGAGATGATTTATGGCTTACACACCTAAACAGAGAACATTCAGAAAGCGTGAAACAAAAGAGGAATTTGCAGCACGCAAAAAGGCAGAAAAGGAAGCGGCTTATGAAAGTATAGACGCCGCCATTTCCGAAATGATGCAGAGTGAGGAATCATTTAAAGATTATCTCACATTTCAGTCTCGTATGGAACGCTATACGGTTACAAATACACTTCTCATAATGTCACAGCGCCCCGACGCAACACAGCTTAAATCCGCTGATTCGTGGAACGAGCTTGGGGCAACAATCAACAAGGGTGAGAAAGGTATTCACATTCTTGAACCCCACGATTTTGTGGACGATGAGGGCAACCAGAGAACATCATACAACATCAAAAATGTATTCGATATTGCACAGACTAACGCAGAGCCGCTGCCTGCCAAGACTTTTGACCGTTCGCCAAAAGCGCTTGTCAAGGCAATGCTTAATGCAACGCCCATTAACAAAGCGGCTGTTGACGAGCTTCCAATCGAAAATTCAACAGCATACTTTGACGACAAGAGCAAAACTCTTATGGTCAAAAAACACTCTGACACCGTATCAATGTTCAAGGACATTTCAAGAGAACTTTCCCTTGCAGAAATTGCAGCTAACAGCGACGAATACAACCGTACCGAGTGCCTTCCTTCAGCCGTATGTGCTTCATATATGCTTTGCGAAAAGTACGGCATTGATAACAGCGACATCAATGTTGAAAGCTCCAAAGCTATGTGGAAAGGAAAAGAAAACAAAGATGTACGCATTATGCTCACAATGGCAAATGACAGCCTTTATTCACTGAGCAAGGACATCTATGTTGAAATGAACAAGGCTAAAGACAAGGAGCCTAAAACACAGGAACAGACAAGATAGGAGGTAACTATCGGTGAAAGAAGAACGCTACTATCTTGCACTTAATGATGACGAACAAAGCCTTTTGATAAGGTCGCTTAACGATGAAAGGACTGCACAGATAAAAAAAGGCAAAGCAGTTGACGCTATTGACGAGCTTATCGTCAAGGTCGGTAAAGCACCTTTAAAGAAATTCAAAGTGCTTGAGAGGTCGGAGTGCGGTGCAAGATAGAAACAACAAAAAAGCAATTACCATTCTTTGCGTTCTCGGTGTTTTCCCTGTGATATGGCTTGGTCTTTCTATTGCGCCGTCAGTTAAAGGCGGTATAGCGGAAATCATACCTAAATTAGCCGAAGTAATTAACAATCCATTTAACATAACGCTTTGTGAGGACAGCTTAAAAACTGTCCTCACTTTGCTTTTGATATATGTAATAGTTGTGGGAGTAATAATCTCAAGCCTAAGAAATTACAGGCGTGGAGAAGAACACGGCTCGGCTAAATGGGGCGATATAAAAAAAGTCAATAAGAAATACCACCAAAAGCCTGAAAACAACAACAAGATAATGACTCAGGGAGTGGCAATAGGACTTAACGCAAAGAAACACAGAAGAAACCTTAATACCCTTGTATGCGGTGGCTCCGGTGCAGGTAAGACATTTTTCTATGCAAAGCCTAACCTTATGCAATGCAACTGTTCTTTTGTAACAACAGATCCAAAAGGTGAAATTTTGAGAAACTGCGGACAGATGCTCAAAGATCAGGGATATATACTTAGGGTGCTTGACCTTATCAATATGGACAGAAGCGACTGCTACAATCCTTTTGTTTATCTTAAAAGCGACAATGATGTGCAGCGTATGGTTACGAATTTATTTAAGGCAACTACACCGAAAAACTCAACCAACAACGATCCGTTTTGGGATAACCTTGCACAAACGCTTTTACTTGCTCTTGTTTTTTATCTCCACTATGAAGCGCCTGAAGAAGAACAGAACTTTGCAATGGTTATGGAAATGATTAGAGCAGGAGCTATTGAAGATGAGGAGGAGCAGTCATACAGTCCTCTTGATATGCTGTTTTATGAGCTTGAAAGCAAAAATCCCGAACATATTGCCGTTAAATATTATCGTTCATATCATTCAGGCTCAAATAAAACGCTGAAATCAATACAAATCACTCTTATTTCAAGACTTGATAAATTCAATCTTGACAGCCTTGCTTCTATGACAATAACCGATGACCTTGAGCTTGATAAGCTGGGAGAGCAAAAAACAGCTTTATTTGCAGTTATTCCTGATAATGATACAAGTTTTAATTTCCTTGTTTCAATGCTTTATTCGCAGTTATTTCAGTCCTTGTTTTATTCGGCAGACACAATACACAAAGGCGCATTGCCTGTACCTGTTCATTTCCTAATGGACGAGTTTGCCAATGTTTCTCTGCCTGATGACTTTGATAAAATCTTGTCTGTAATGCGTTCCCGTGGCGTTTCTGTATCAATCATTATACAGAATATGGCACAGCTCAAAGCCTTGTTTGAGAAGCAATGGGAGAGCATTGTGGGCAACTGTGATGAGTTCCTTTATCTCGGCGGTAACGAACAATCAACGCACAAATATGTTTCCGAACTGCTGGGCAAGGAAACAATCGACACGAACACTTACGGAAAAAGCCACGGCAGAAACGGTAATTATTCAACAAATTACCAAATCAGCGGCAGAGAGCTTATGACACCTGACGAGGTGCGTATGCTTGACAACAAATATGCAATTCTGTTTATCCGTGGCGAGCGACCTGTACTTGATTTAAAGTACAACATTTTCAAGCACCCGAAGTTTGCTTTAACTGAGGACGGAGGGGCAAAGCCATATATTCACAATGAGGTTACAGATGATGCAATAACAATCTCGTTTCCAAACATTTCAATCAGCGATATTGATAATATCTCGGTTGACGATTACGGATACGAGCTTGTTGCAGATGTTGACCTCGAAAAAGAATTTGAAATGGAGGAAAAGTCAAATGAAAAAACTTAATGAGCGCAAGTCGGCTTTAAGCAAATCACAGAAAAAAGAAAGCAGAGTGCTTGCTGTTATAACAGCTTTTGTACTCTGCTTTTGCGTAAGCATAACTGCTTTTGCTGACAATGAGGCACTTAATGCCGTCAACAATTTATCCACTTTTATCTTCGGTCTTATCCGTGCAGTAGGTATTATCATTCTGGGCTGGGGTATTGTTCAGGTAGGACTTTCATTCCAATCTCACGATCCCTCGCAGAGATCCAACGGCTTTCTCACCCTTGCTGGCGGTTTGGTTATTACCTTTGCAAAGGAGATACTCGATCTAATTGTAGGATAAAAATAAACGGGCAAGCGGTATATAATTATCCACTTGCCCTTCTTGGAGGTGAAATATTGAAAAAATATAGTATAATATACGCCGACCCACCGTGAAGGTATAAGGTGTATTCAGAAAAAGGCTTAGGTCGTTCAGCGGAAAATCATTACCCTACTATGAGCCTTGAAGATATTAAAAATTTGCCTATTAATAATTTAGCAGATAAAAATTGTGTTTTATTTATGTGGACAACAATACCTTTACTTAAAGATAGCTTTTCTGTATTAGATTCTTGGGGGTTTGAATACAAAAGCATTGCGTTTGTTTGGATAAAGTTAAACAAAAAATCTGACACATTATTTTGGGGTATGGGACATTGGACAAGGTCTAATGCTGAATTATGCATTCTGGCGACAAAAGGTCATCCTAAACGCAAATCCGCAAAGGTTCATCAAGTAATTATGTCACATATTCAGCAACACAGTAAAAAACCTGATGAAGCAAGAGAAAGGATAATAGAACTTATAGGTGACTTACCCCGTATTGAATTGTTTGCAAGAGAAAAAAAAGACGGCTGGGATTCTTGGGGTAACGAGATAGAATGCGATATAAATATGGACGAATATATTATATGATATAGGAGGTGGTTTTGTTGTCAGATAACTGGGTAGTGCAAAACCTTGAAAACGCACTTGATACTTGGAACGAAAAGTTATCTGAGATATGGAGTTTGCTTACACAATCTCCGCAAGACTTTAAAGGCGGCACAATTTGGGAAGTAATAGTAGATATTAACGGGGCAGTACAGGCAATCGGTTTAGCATTGCTTGTACTTTTTTTCGTTATAGGTATGGTAAAAACCTGTTCTTCCTTTGTTGATGTCAAGAAGCCTGAACACGCATTAAAACTGTTTATTCGTTTTATCCTTGCAAAAGGCTTGGTAACATACGGAATGGAACTTATGCTTGCTATGTTCAGTATTGCACAAGGTATCATTTCAACAATAATGGATAGTTCAGGCTTATCGTCGAACTCAGATACAACTTTGCCTGATGAAATGATTACTGCCATTGAAAGCTGTGACTTTTTTGAGTCTATACCTTTATGGGCAGTAACATTAATCGGCAGTTTGTTTATCACAGTATTGTCATTTATCTTGATATTAACTGTGTATGGCAGATTTTTCAAAATATATATGTTTACTGCTCTTGCACCTATTCCCTTTTCAACCTTTGCAGGAGAGCCTACACAAAATGTCGGTAGGTCATTTGTTAAATCATACTGCGGAGTGTTGCTTGAAGGTGCAGTAATAATACTTGCCTGTATTATATTTTCACTGTATGCTGCTTCACCGCCGCAGGTCGATACTGACGCATCAGCAGTAACAATGGTTTGGAAATATGTAGGCGAACTTGTATTTAATATGCTTGTTCTTGTAGGAACGGTAAAAATGTCAGACCGCATCATTCACGAAATGATGGGAATGTAAATAAGGAGGAAATATTATGTTAAGCAATAACCCGATAAGAAGCGATGATCCGCAGGCTATCGAAAAACTCACTGCAAAACTTAAATCCTGTCAGGAAATGCAGGAGTATATGAAGGAAGCAAATAAATACTACCGCAGAAACGGTACAATGAAAGGCTTTCCCGACCTTGATGATGAAAAGGCTGAAAAGATTGACGCTAAAATTAAAAACAGCTATTCTTGGGAGCGTCAGCCGTTTCCGCAGTATCACTTGCAGGGGAACAATCAGGAAATTCACAGACTTAAAAAGCGTATCGAAGAACTTACCCGCAACAAAGAGGTCGGCTTTGTCGGCTGGGAATTTGAGGGTGGTACGGCAGAGCCTAATACTGAAATCAATCGCTTACAGTTATGCTTTGACGAGAAGCCGTCGGCTGAACAAAGAACAGAGCTTAAGATGAATGGCTTCAGATGGGCGCCGTCTGAACAGGCTTGGCAAAGACAGCTTAATGAATCGGCAATCTATTCTGCAAGCCGTATTGAGTTCTTGAAAACAAAGGACAGCAAACTCCCGTATCAAATTCAGCCTAAAGCTCCGTCAAAAGAAAATTTGGAAAGGTAGTGCAGTATGGATATTCGTATCAATAAGGAGTTTCGTGATTACAGCGAAACCATATATTTTGGGCTGAATATGCGCCAGCTCGTTTTTTCTGCCTGTGCTGTCGGTATAGCAGTTGGCTCATATTTTCTGCTCAAGCCGTATTTGAGTATGGAAACATTATCTTGGCTTTGCATTTTGCTTGCCGCACCGTTTGCCGTACTCGGTTTTGTAAAGTACAACGGTATGACTGCGGAAAAGTTTATATTGGCGTGGATAAAATCCGAAGTGCTGACACCTAAAAGGCTTGTTTTTAAGGCAGAAGATAAGCTGTATAAGGAAAGCAAGGAAACCATTAAACAAAAGGAAAGAGAGGTATATAAGAACAATGAAAACACTCAAGCTGATGAATAAAAGAGAAAAAGAAAAGTTTGTAGTGCCTAAATCGGTACAAGATGTCATACCCCTTAAAGCCGTCTTTAAAGACGGCATTTTTATTGTGGGAAACAATATGTACTCAAAGACTTTCAAGTTTTCAGATATTAACTACAATATTGCAAGCGATGAAGAAAAAACGGAGCTTATGAAAAGCTACTGGTCGGTTATAAATTCCTTCGGTGCAGGTGTAACCGTCAAACTCACTATTAACAACCATAAGCTCGACAGAGCGGAATTTGAAAAGACAATACTTATTCCACTTAATTATGACAGACTGGATATATACCGTAAGGAATATAACAAAATGCTGCTTGATAAAGTAGAACAGTCAAACTGTATAGTGCAGGATAAGTATTTTACGGTAACTGTCAGTAAAAAGAACATTGAGGACGCAAGAGCATTTTTCAACCGAGTAGGAACAGACTTGTCTGCCCGTCTTGCAAGAATTGACAGCAAATGCGTACCTCTTAATGCTGAGGAAAAGTTAAGATTATTCCATAACTTTTATCGCCCAGGTGATGAACAGAACTACAATCTTGATTTTGAGCTTTTACAAAATCAGGGTTGTGATGTGCGAGATTATATTTGCCCCGATTCAATGGATTTTCAGAGCGACTATATGAAAATCAATGACACATTTTGCAGAATTATTTTTCTGCGTAACTATGGTACTTTTGTAAGTGATAACACTATTGCCGAGCTTACATCAGTCAACAAAAACTTAATGCTTTCCGTTGACTTTATACCAATTCCTACTGATGAAGCAACAAGAGAGGTAGACAAAGTTTTGCTCGGTATTCAAACTGAAAAGGCAAACTACAACAGAAAACAGGTTCAAAACAACAATGTCGGTGCTACCAACTTTGACCTTGAGCAGAGAGAAAGCGAGATACTTGAGGTGAAAAGCGATATGCGTAACCGTGATCAAAGGCTTTATGAAACTCTTATAACAATGGTTATAACGGCAGATACAAAGCAGGAACTTGATAACCTTACTGATACGATTTTCTCTAAAGTATCGGAAGGAAGCACGGCTCAGGCAGCGATCCTGCGTTACCAGCAGCTTGACGGTTTGAATACAGTTCTGCCATTCGGAGTAAGAAAGATAGACTGTATGAGAACTCTTACTACCGAATCTCTTGCGGCATTTATTCCGTTTAACTCGCAGGAGGTAAGACATAAAGGCGGCATCTATTACGGGCAGAACAAAATCAGCGGTAATATGATTTTTGTCAGCCGTAAAGAGCTTCTAAACGGTAACTGCATCGTTCTCGGTGTTTCAGGCGGCGGTAAATCTTTCTTTGTTAAGGAAGATATTGTAGCTCTTTTTCTTTCAAATCCAAACATTGACATTATGATATTAGACCCTGAAAGAGAGTACCCAATGCTTGTTAATGCTTTGGGCGGTGAGGTTATCAACATCTCGGCAAATTCCGATAATCATATCAATGCTATGGATATGAACAAAGACTATGAGGACGATAAAAATCCTATCGCAACAAAGTCTGAATTTATTATGTCACTTTGTGAGCAGCTCATCGGCGGCACAGTCGGCCCGAAAGATAAGTCTATCATCGACCGCTGTTGCCGCAGCGTTTACGATGAATATATAAAGAACGGATACAAGGGCGAGCCGCCTACATTGAAAGACTTTAGAGAAGAACTCCTGAAGCAGAAAGAAGTTGAAGCACAGGAGCTTGCTCTTGCTATTGAATTGTTTACGGACGGTTCGTTAAACACTTTTGCACAGCCAACCAATGTGGATACAAACAACCGTCTTATCTGCTATGACATTCTCGACCTTGGCGAACAGCTCTTGCCTGTTGGTATGCTTGTTGTACTTGACAGTATTCTTAATAGGATTACGGCTAACAGAGCTAAAGGCAGAACAACATATATCTTCATTGACGAGATATATTTGTTGTTTGCTCAAAAATATACTGCTAATTTTCTTTCTCGTGTCTGGAAACGAGTAAGAAAATACGGAGCTTTTGCAACAGGTATCACTCAGAATGTAGGAGATATGCTTCAAAGCAATACTGCAAGAACGATGCTTAATAACTCCGAATTTACTGTTATGCTTAATCAAAACGGAAGCGACAGAATTGAACTTTCAAAAGTGCTTGATATTTCCGAAAACCAAACAGAATTCTTTACAAATGTTCAGGCTGGTCACGGTCTTATCAAAATCGGAGGTCATTTTATTCCGTATGCAAATGAATTTCCGAAGAACACAGAGCTTTACAAGCTGATGACAACTAAACCAGGAGAGGCTTAACAGCCTCTCCCCTTTTACACTGGAGGAAACTATGAAAAAGGTTATTTGTGCAATTATACTTGTTGTGCTGACCGCAGTATTTGCGGCCAGCACATATTTTTATATATCAGGATATTTGCAGGACAAAAAGCAAATGAATGAGTTTGAGAATATTGCTCAGTTTGTTGACGATAATGAACAAAACTTAAACAACAAGTATGCAGAACTTTATTCTCTAAACAATGATTTTATCGGCTGGTTAAAAATTGACGGTACAGGTATTGACTATCCTGTAATGCAATCAAGGAATAATCCTAATTACTATTTAAAGCATAATTTCAATAAAGAATACTCCCGTTTCGGCGTTCCGTATATGCAGGAGGACTGCAATTTGCAGTCGGACAATATTGTAATATATGGACACAATATGAAAAACAAATCAATGTTTAACGAGCTTACTCAGTATAAAGATAAGGATTTTTATAACGCTCACAAGTACATTACTTTTGAAACGATGAGTGAGAGCAGAACTTATGAAATTATCGCCGCCTTTAAAACTGTTGCTTATTCAGAAAACGGCTTTAAGTATTATAACTTTGTAAATGCAAATACAGAAGAAGAATATGAGACCTACATTGAAAAATGCAGGTCTCTCTCTTTTTATGATACAGGCGTTGATACAGAATACTCAGACAAGCTCATAACCTTATCTACCTGTGAGTATTCACAGAATAACGGCAGATTTGTTGTGGTTGCGAAATTGATTGAGGTGAAATAAATGGCTGATATTAAAATCAAAAAAGCAGAAGATACTGTAATAAAGACCTCTAAAGATATAGGCATTGTATCCGAAAAAGTCCGAAATGCAGGCATACGCACAAAAGAAAATATAAACAGCGCTACTGAACAGTCAAATTCTAATTCCCCTGAACAGTATGCTATTGAAAAGGTACAGGAAAAAGTAAAAGAAGCCGCTGATTTTGCCGCCTATGAATTTAATCACCAGGGCGAAAAAAGTATAGTTGATACAAAAAATAACATTGAAACAGCTAAATTAACTCTTGATGAGGTTAAGGCTCGCAGAAAAGCACGGCAGGCAAAGAATACAGTAAACAATACACAGGTGACTGTTGAAAGTGATATTGCTTTCAGCTCTCAACCTGAAGCGAGTAAACCACCCATAAAGAACCCACTCAAAAAAGCTGATAATGTAATCAAAACAGGTAATGCACAAAGCGTAAAGGCATCAGCAAAAACGGCAAACGCTACTGCTGTAAACACAGTAAAAAAGATACAGACTAAACAGCTTGCGGTAAGCAAGACTGCTGAAAAATCACGCAAGGCAGCACAACGATTAAGACAGACAGCAAAAGAAGCAAAAAAATTTGCTTCTCAATTAGTTAAGTTCTTAAAGAACGCATTGAAGGTTGCGTACAAGGCTGCTAAAAGCCTTGTTTCGCTCATCATCGCAGGTAGCTGGATCTCCGTTGTTATAATAATTTTTATTTGTCTGTTTGCAGCTCTTGCAAGCTCTTTTTACGGCATATTCTTTTCTACTGAAACATCGGATACAGGTTTGAACATAAAAAGTGTTATTCAGGAAATCAATAATGATTACGACAACGAAATTGAAAGTATTAAATCAAAAGGAAACTATGATGAGATAGAAATTAACGGTACAAAGACGAACTGGAAAGATGTTCTATCCATATATGCCGTTAAAACAACAACAGACCAAAACAGTCCTATGGAGATTGCAACGATTGATGAAGGTAAGAAGTCAATAATCTCTGATATATTTTGGGATATGAATAATATTGACTATGAAACTCAAACACGGACTAAAACCGAAGAAATAGTCACTACTGACGAATACGGAAATGAGGTTATAACCGAAAAAGAAACATCTGTTAAGGTGTTGACAATAACTGTATCAAACAAAACTGCAAACGATATGTCCACCGAATATTCTTTTAATGAGAAACAAATCGAATATTTGACTGAACTTATGAGTGATAAAAACGATAAGTTATGGTCATCAATCATTTTTAACATAGGAAGTAACGGAAGTAGCATTGATATAGGCTCACTAACCTTTGAAAACGAAACAGCAAATGATTTGCAAAAGAAAATCGTAGCTGTTGCCACAAATTCTGAATATTACGGAATATCCGCAAAGTCAGGATACTGTCAGGCTTGGGTTGCAGATGTTTATCAGGCTGTTACAGGTTCACGAGGTTCTGCTCATTGTGCCCTATGCGCAGCAGAGCAATGGTTTGTATCAAGTGACTGGAGTGCAATACCCGTAGGAGCCACAGTTTATGGATATGCAAGCAATCCATACGGTCATACTGGCATTTATATCGGAAACGGACAAGTTGCTCATAATCTTTCAGGTGAGGTAGTTATTCAATCACTTGATAGCTGGGTATCGCAGTTCAAAGGCTTTGCTTGGGGGTGGGAGAATAATAAAAATCTTGTATAAAAATAAGGAACGCCATATTTTTATGGTGTTCCTTGAATTTAATCAGTTTTTAATAAAATTGAAGCAACAAATATATTTTTGTTCTCAATGTAGTTATATTCAAGATTACCATAGTGTTTTTTCACGATTCGTGAAATGCTTTTTGTACCGATGCCATGATGTTTTTTAGTATCTTTTGTTGTAATTGGTAATCCTTTTTGGAAATAAGGTTTACTACTTGTTGAATTTGATATCTTAATAAAAATGTAATTTTCATTTTTATAATCAATTTCGATTTTGATAAATTTTTCTAATGATTTTTGAGCCGCTTCAAAAGCATTTTCAAATAGATTGTCAAATAATGCGGTAAGTTCACTATCTTTAATAAATGAAAAATCTATATTTCTGATATCAGAAAAAAATTCAATATTATTTTCATAACATAATTGTGCGTATCTGCTTACTATGACATTAACTAATTTGTTGCTGCTATATTGTTTGATTTTTTTGATTTCATAACCTTCATAAATTGAATCGATATATTCAATAGTTTTTTCATTGTCTCCTTGAGTAGATAAAGTTTTAATGTTTGCAAGACATTTTTTTATATCGTGAATTAGTATATTTGATGCAGCATATTGTTTTTCAAGTTCTGAATAGTATTCTATATTAATATGTGTTTTTTGTTTTTCAAGTTCTAATTCTGTGTTTGTTATTAATATATCAATGATTCTTTCATGAATTACAAAAATTATAATATTTGAAATAAGCATTATTAGAGATGAGTAAGTAAATAGAATATTTGTAGTTTTGTTTATTTCGTAATTGAAAGAGAGATAGGCATAGCTTGAAATAACAAATATTGAAGAAACAGGCATTAGAAAAAGCAATATTGAGTATTTGTTTACTATATTTGAGTTATCGTTATTTTTCTTGGAAATTTTAGAAATTATGTATGCAACAATGAAATAAAGAGTTTTCGTTGTTGCTGTTTCTAAAAAAATAATTAAATCATTGTTTTTGCATTCTAATAAATCTATTCCCAGTATTGAAGAAAATAGGTACATAACAACAATTTCAGTTGTTATCATAATTCCTTCGAGTAATACAATATTAAATATAGATTGCTTAAATGTAGTATTAAAACAAAAAAGTACAACAATAAAATTACAAATTAGAAAACTTAACAAATTCAAGTATGGAATGTTTGTAAGATTTATTACATATTGAAGAACGAAAGATATTGAATAACATAACAGAACTATCCAAGCATTTCTTTTTATTGTATATTTACTTTTAAAATACATAAATGAAATGAACTGCTCGAAAATAAAAATAAATAAATAACATATAGTGTTCATTTGCTTCCCCCAATAAAACGAAAAAATGATTTTTTGAAATTACTGTATTTTCTTTGTGATATATATACTTTTACAATTTCTGATTCATTTTTTCTGATAAAAACATAAGTTTTATCAAAGTCTATTACATTTTGTAGGTTAACTAGTATTCCTTTATAAGAATATTCGAAACATTCGTATTGATTAAGGACTGTTAACCATTCATCTGCCTTTTTATTTGTTCTGAATGTACCTCTTTTTGTATGAATTTGTGAACCATATTTAAGATTTTCAAAATATAGAATATCTTTTGTTTTTATATGATGTACTTCATCCTCAAAAATCACACTTATAGATTTATTTAAAAATTTATATTCAGTAAGTGCATCATTGAAATTTTCATAAAACCTATTTTTGTCAATGGGCTTTGATAAATATCTAAAAACATGAATTCGCATAGCATTATCTAGATAGTTTTGAAAAGAAGTTAATACAATAACTATAACATCTGAATTAAGTTCTTTTAATTTTTCTGACAGTTTTAAACCATTAACACCCGGCATTTCTATATCAACAATAGCAATATCATATGATTTGTTACTTGAAAAAATAAAATCTCCTCTGTTTTTTACATCAATATTAAATTCATTTTTGCTTTTTTGTTCTATATATTTTAAGAGTTTATATACTTCATCTGTAATGTTCTCATTATCATCACATACAAGAATATTAATCAAATAATCCCCTCCAATTAATGTAATTATACCTTAATTGAAGGGGATTGTCATTACTTATTTTTTTGGTTTATTACACATTGAATAATATCATTAATAAGTTTTAATGAATTATCATCACATATTTTTAAATTATCAATTATGGATTGAGGTATGTCGTTTGTTTTTATTGTGCCAAGCAAAAACATATCTGGTGTTGTATCTAATTGGATGCATATATTGGCAAATGTAGTTAAACTTGGTATGGAATGACCATTTTCAATATTTGATAAATAGTTATTAGATAAATCTGCTTTTTCTGCTAATTCATTCTGTTTATATCCTAACTCATGTCGTCTTTGAGCAATTCTTTTTCCTAAACATTCAAAGTCAATATACATATTAATCACCTCATTTTATACTAACAAGGTTGAATAATATTGTTAACGAATTAAAAGTGTATAATACACTATCAAAATAAAATAATTCTATATTTTAAAACAATACACTTATATAGATTAATTCGATTGTATTTTAAACAAAATTATGCACTTTTTCCAAATCAAATATCACTTTGGATGATTTTAACTAAAATAATTAAAAATATGATAATATTTTGTCAAGGAGTGATATATTATGAAAAAAATCAAAAACATTATGAAAAAAATTTCACCGGCAATAGTTGGATGCTTAACACTGGTTTTAACTCTCAATGCTAATTCTGCAAGTTGTTTTATTCTTAATGAACCTAAGGAACCGAAATCAGCAGAGAAATTTAAGTTATTTAAATAATGGATATGTTTTATAAAAAACTATCTTTGTATTTATCTAAGAATCAAAATATTAGTAAAGATGATGAAGAACTGTATGAATATGCTGCTAAAGTAGTGGTTCATGGAATTATTAATATTGCTATTACAATTTTAATTGGTATATTTTTTGGAATGTTAAAAGAATGCGTATGTTTATTTATAGCCTTTTTCATTTTGAGAAAATTTACAGGTGGTTTACATGCCAGTAAATATATTTATTGTCTCATTAGTTCAATTGTTTTAATGATATTATCATTATTCATAATTCAATACTTAGAACAAAATTCTTGTCATATGTTGTTTTTAGGTATATTAATTGTTTCTACAGTATTGATTTGGATTTTTGCGCCTATTGATAATAAAAGAAAAAAGCTATCAATTAAAGAGAAAAAGGTATATAAATATTTTTCTGTAATTTTGTCATTGATTTTTTTAGTAATAGTTTTGGTTCTTATGCATAAGAACTTTATTATAGCGTATTCATTTGGTATTGGAGTCATCATTACATCATTATTATTGATATTAGCCTTTTTTAAAGATAGGTTGTTGCAAACAGGTGGATAATATGTTGTCTAATTTAAAATATATGTTATCAAATTGGATTGAGTGGGATAAAAAAAGTTTACTTTTTTTCTTTGTCAGAGTCCCGGCTCTTGTTCTTCAGCCGATTGTAACAGCATACATACCAAAGGCTATGATTGACTGCATTGAAAAGGGTGTTACAACAGAGCAGTTAATTCTTGTTGTTGCACTTTTAAGTCTGCTTTTAACCTTTACCATATGGATGGATCCGTTTATGAAGGAGCTTATCAGAGGCGGAGCAAGAATTGTAAGAATGCGCTATGCTGTTATGGCATTCCGCAAAAATCTTTGGGCAGATTATGTAAACATAGAAAGCCTTGAGGGCAGAGAACTGCAAAAAAGAGCAGAAGCCTTTTACAATGCAAGGTTTTCATCGGGTGCAGATTTCATTGAAGAATGCAACGATTTTCTTGTTTGCATAATCGGCGTTATTGCATCTGCGGTTTTGATTTACAAAATCAATATTTTGATGATTCTGCTTATTCTTTTAACCTGCGTAGGCGAATTTGTCATATTAAAGGTTTTAAATAAAAAGCAGAAAGCAATGCTTGATGACAGTTCAAAGCTTTCATCAAAGCTTGATTATTTTTATAAATTGAGCAAAAGCAGTGATGCGTCCAAGGATATTAAGCTATACGGCTTTCAGGATTATTTTATTTACACAGTTGCTAAAATTACATCAGATATTGAAAGAATTATTGCAAAATACACAAATCAGAGTGCGGCGGTAAGCGGAATAAGAGCCGTACTGAATCTAATCCGACAGCTTATCGCTTATGTATATCTGATTTATCTTGTAACAAACGGCAGCTTAACCATTTCCGAATTTGTTTTTTATTTCGGAATTATAACAGGCTTTTCAAACTGGATTGTTAACCTTGTTTTTTCCTATTCAAAAATTGAACGCAGTGTGAACGATTGTGCAGTTTTTCGCAAATATATTGAAAGTGAAAACGAAAGCAGGGATAAGCCTGATGTTGATTTCAGCGAGATTGAATCTATTGAATTTAAAAATGTTTCGTTCACCTATCCCTCCGCCGAAAAAAGCACGATCAAAGCTATGTCTTTCAAGGTGAATCAGGGCGAAAACATAGCCATCGTCGGGGAAAACGGAGCCGGCAAAACAACGGCGATCAAGCTGCTCTGCGGGCTTTATTACCCCACAGAGGGCGATATTCTGATCAACGGCAAAAGCAGCAGAGATTTTTCAAGCGAAAGCTATTTTGATTTGTTTTCTGCTGTTTTTCAGGATTATTTCTTTATGCCAATGACCGTTGCTGAAAATATCAGCGCTGAAAAGGAATATGACAAGGAAAAGCTTTATTCTGCATTTAAGAAAGCGGGGATTTTGGAAAAGATAAATTCTTTGCCTGATAAGGAAAACTCACTGATGGATAAGAATGTTTATAAAAACGCAGTTGATTTTTCAGGCGGAGAAAAGCAGAAATTACTTCTTGCAAAGGCTGTTTACAAAAACGCGCCTGTTTTGATTTTGGACGAGCCGACCGCCGCGCTTGATCCGATTTCCGAAAACGAGCTTTACTTAAAATATAATGAATTAACGGAAAATAAGATTTCGTTTTTCATTTCTCACAGGCTTTCCTCAACAAGATTCTGCAACAGAATTTTATTCATTAAAGACGGCAAAATTGCCGAAAGCGGAACACACGAGGAGCTTATGGCACTCAAGGGTGCATATTACAGAATGTATCAGATTCAGAGCTACTACTATAAGGAAACGGAGGTGGCTGTGAATGAATAATATGAAAACCGTTTTTAAAATCTACAAGGAAATTCAAAGCCTTGAAAAAAAAGTTTTGCCATCTGTAACCATCCAGTCAATCGTTTCATCTCTTAAACCATTTATAAACATTCTGTTTACTGCTAAAATTATAAATCTACTGAGTGACGACAAGGATTTCAAAACCGTTATGCTATACATAGCCATTGCCGTTGCAATAAACTTTGTTCTGTTTTTCCTTAGCAGTTTTCTTGATGAATACAGCCAGAATTTAAGGAATCTTTTGTTGAACAAAGAAAACAAAAAGGTTGCATCCAAGCTGTTCAAAACAGAATATCAGAAGCTTGAAAACAGCGAATATAAAGAGCTTATTCACAAGCACGAAGAGGCTGAAAAAAGCAGATGGTCTCGCTTTCCCTATTTTGTATGGACAACATACAGATTTTTAAATGGCTTATTTACCTTGATAATTTCCGTTATTATCATCTTCCCGCTTCTTAAGGTTGGATTTACAAGAACAGGAGATACCTTTTTTGAAAAGCCGATTTTTTTGATTACTATAATCAGCGCAATCCTTACAATGGCGGTTTTCATTCTTCTTGTTGCGGTAAACATAAACAAATCATATTTAAAGGCGAACGAAAGCTATGCTGAACTGGACAGGATTTTCTATTCTTTTCTTGATATTTTCGGAGATTACAGAACTGGCAAGGAAATCAGAATTTACAAGGAACAGAATTTAATAGACAGCATTGCCACAAGCAAGATTTTAACAGACGGCGAAAAGACACTCCGTAAAATCTCTATGCACACGGCGAAGGCGAGCTCCTTTGTTGCGATACTTGGCGCAGTGGTCGGCTTTGGTGTTTATCTGTTTATTGGCATTAAAGGTTTGCTCGGGCTTTTCGGTATCGGCTCGCTTGTGCTATATTGCGGTTCATTTATGCAGATTATAAATGGCATTATGATGATGGCAAACACTTTTGGCAAGCTTCAGGAAATCATACCACTTGCAAAATGCTATTTTGAAATTCTTGATACGCAGGATAATATGAAATATGGTGGAAAGGATATTAATTTTACAGATAAATTTGAAATAGAATTCCGGAATGTATCTTTTAAATATCCGAATGCCGAAAATTATTCTTTGAAGAACATCAATATAAAAATAAACAACGGCGAAAATCTTGCAGTTGTCGGCAGAAATGGCAGTGGCAAAACAACATTTATTAAACTGCTTTGCAGGTTTTATGATGTTACAGACGGCGAAATTCTGATTAACGGCATCAACATTAAGGAATACACAAAAGAAAGCATAATACGCCTGTATTCCGTTGTTTTTCAGGATTTCAAAATCTTTTCAACAACGCTTTCGCAAAACATTTCAGCAGGCGAAGAATACGATTGTGACAAGCTTTATAAAGTGCTTGATGAGGCGAATATCAAAGACAGAATGCTGAAAATGGAGTACAAGGAAAACACTTATCTTTATAAGGAATTGGATAAAGCAGGTGTTGAAATTTCCGGCGGAGAGGCACAGAAGCTTGCACTTGCAAGAGCATTATACAAGGATGCACCGATTGTTATTCTTGACGAGCCAACGGCAGCACTTGATCCGATTGCAGAAAATGAAATATACAGCAGAATTAATTCATTTGTTGAGAACAAAACTACAATATACATTTCACACAGATTATCAAGCTGCGTGTTCTGCGACAGAATTGCTGTATTTGATAAAGCAGAATTGGTTGAAGCAGGAACACATCAGCAGCTTATTGAAAAGAACGGAAAATACAACGAGCTATGGAATGCACAAGCAAAATATTATTTAAACAAAAAATAAATTTAGGGAGTATTTATATGAAAAAATGGATTTTCTTTGATGTAATGGGAGTTCTTTTTATAGTAGGTGATGATACAAATGACTTATTAGTCCCTTTTGTAAAAAAGTATAATAAGCAAATATCTAGTGAAGAAATAGTTAATGAATATATGCAAGCTAGTTTAGGTGCGATATCATCTAAACAGTTTTGGAGGAATGTAGGTCTTGGAGAATTTTATCCGAGTATTGAGACTGAATATTTAGAGAGTCAGTTGATTTTAGATAAAAATTGTTTAGAAGTATTAAAAAATTTAAATAAGAAATACAATTTAGGTATTATATCTAATGATGTATCTGAATGGTCTGTTTTTTTAAGAAAAAAATACGATTTAGATAAATATTTTAAGCTTTCAATAATTAGTGGAGATGTAAAACTAAGAAAACCGAATAAAGAGATTTATGAAATAGTCAAAAATCATAATATAAGATATGCAGATTGTATTTTTATTGATGATAGAATAAAAAATTTGATTCCGGCAAATGAATTGGGATTTACACCGGTGCATTTTAATAGAGAAGATAATTATTCACCGAATAAATTATACGAAATAAAATCGTTTCTGGATATTGAAAACTTGTGTAATAAGTTATTTAATAGGGAGAAAAAAGCTTATGAATTATAATGATTTTCTTAATGAGGCAAAAACAATACAAAGTAAAAAAATGCAAATTCATAAAGATTATAAAGAATATGCGTTTACATTTTCATATCCTCCGCCACAATCATTATATAAAATTGACGAAAGCAATTTTGACTGTGTAGAATTAGATGATGAAATAAATATCTACATTCATATACCTTATTGTACAGGAAAATGTTCATATTGCTATTTTTGTTGTTATGAATTAAATAAATGCACTGTTAAAAAATCCGAATATGTTTCACTGTTGCGTCATGAAATAAAATTAGCTCGTAATAAATACGGAAAGAAAATAGTTTCTTCCATTCATATAGGTGGTGGTACACCCACAACATTAACTGAATTGGAATTTGAAGAAATATTTAAATGTTTATTTGACAATTTTGCTATCAAAGAAAATATCGAAATAACATGCGAATCAAGTCCAGAAACTGTGACATTGAAAAAAATGAGAAAATTAATAGATTTAGGAGTAAATAGATTAAACATTGGTATTCAATGTTTTAATGATGATACTCTAAGGATTATTAATAGAAGACATAATAGTGAAGTGGCTATTAAGGCCATAGAAATAGCTAAATCGGCAGGATTTAAAAACATTAATATTGATTTAATGTACGGATTGCCAAATCAAACACTTGAAGATTGGAAAAAAACCTTAGATATAGCAAATGCGTTGGAAGTTCAATCTATAAGTGCTTACAGATTAAGATTACATCCAAAATCAAAATTGAATGAATATGACAATTTAAAACATGACGATAGAATGCTTGAATTTTATTTTACATTGGTAAATAAAATGGAAGAATTTGGTTTTATTCAGGCTTCGTCACATAAGTTTTCACGTCGAGAGAATACAATTCAAAAGCAAATCATTAGTAAAAGAGGAATAAAAAAGAACGAGCTTTTGTCTTTTGGATTATCTTCATATGGTTATATTGGAAATATATTGTATTGGAATTCTAGAACAATTGAAGAGTATAAAAATAAAATAAATAGAAATGTATTACCTTATTCTTTAGGTTATGTTCTTAATGAATCAGAACAGAAATCAAAATCATGTGTATTGGGAATACATAACTATAAAGGAATAAGTATAAAAGATTATAACGAATATTTTAAAAGTGATTTTAAAAATGATTTTAATAAACAGATTACATTTTGCAAAGAAAATCGTTTAGCGAAAATCGAAAATGAACACTTTTCTTTGAGTAAATTAGGTATGGCTTTTTCAGATGAAATCGCCATTATGTTTTATTCAGAAGATATAAAAAAGGTGCTTTCTGAAAAGAAAAAAAGATATGGCATGTTTTTTGACGAAATTATTTAAGGGGATAAAATGAAAACAATAATTGAATATTCAAGTTTTAAGTGCAATTTGATTTCTTACTCAAAAAAATATAATGATATAATTATGGAATTTTATAAGAAATTTAATAATTATTATTGTTTTGAATTTGGAGTTGAAGATTCAGATTTATTCACAATTTGTTTATGTGATGATATAGATAAAAATCTGTTTAATAATATAAATTGTGATATAGCATTAATTCATAATTCACATAGTAAGAACAAAAAAATTCTATTAAATGGATTAGTTTATCGGCAAGAGGATGCGATAAAGCAAGCCGCAAAAATCTCAAAAGGCAATGTTAAATTTTTTAAAGTATTAGAAACAAATACATATATAAAACTAGAAGATAAGAGATTAATTATGTGCGGAAATAATATATATGATGATTTAGTATATGTATTTG
This sequence comes from uncultured Eubacterium sp., assembly GCA_944380545.1. GTDB lineage: Bacteria > Bacillota > Clostridia > Oscillospirales > Acutalibacteraceae > Eubacterium_R. Next base: position 31,088 of record CALWHV010000004.1, read on the forward strand.
AAACTTTGTTAAATACTTTTCTTGAAAAAGAAGGAAATATTGCTCTACATGCTGCTTCTTGTTTAGTTAATGGTGAAGGTGTTGTAATATGTGGGAAGTCTGGATCGGGAAAGACAACTCTTTTATTTGATTTAATAAAAAACAACAATGCAATATTTCAGGCAAACGACAGAGTATCTATATATAAGAAAAAAAACGATTCATTTTATATATGTGGCATACCGATTCCTGTGAATGTCCCCCAAAAAACAATGACTGGATTAGAGAGATGGAAGGATACTGAAATCGTTAAAAAATCAGAATCGCATGACAAAATTAGATTTTCTGTAGAAGAAATTCCACTGCTTTTTGATGAAACAGTTAATAAAGATATTAAACTTAAAAAAATACTTATTACTGATTATAACAAAAACGAAAATCCGGCAGTAAAAAAATTAAGCGCACTGAGCGCACTTGAACGTCTTGATGTATTATCTCCGTTTGATTATTGTCATCCTAATTGGTTAGAGGTATATACATCTGACAGGCAAGATGTTACGGTTAAAAATATTATAAAAAAATGGTTAGAAAATATTGATGTGTATTTATTGACAGGTAATAATCCTTATGAAAGCTTTTGTAAAATATGAATATTATAATTGAAAAAGTAAAGAAAACACATATTACTGATTTAGTAACACTTTTTAAAGAAAATTATGGTTCATATCATTATAGTGCATTTTCTAGTGAAAAATCATTACTAAAATTATTTTCTAATAATTTAAAAGGATGGGTAGGACTTGAGAACGATAAAGTTGTTGCTTTTGCAGGATTATATGATACCGTGCAGGACGATTATCATTTAATAAAATTAGCACATTTATTGGTTGATAAAAAATACAGAGGATATCATATCGGAAGTAGATTGGAAAAAGAACGAAATGATTATTATTCAAAATTTCAACATGCATTAGTGGTAGCTAGCTGTGTTGATATTCCTCCTCAATCTGTACAATTAAAATTAAAATATGGTTTTTATTTTTTGGGAATGAAAACAAATTATAGGTGTTCGAATTTAGTTGGAGATAATAGTATAATTCTTGGAAAATATAGTGGTATTAATCATAAAGAAGTCAAACTTGAAATGCCATCACTTTCTACGAGAGACTTTATAATACAAATATGTAAAAATAGCAATTATGTATATAAGTTTAACGATTCGAACAATTACAAGTATGATATGAAATTTGAATATGACATTGATCAAATAAATAGTAGGATTGTAGGCTATATTTCTTTTAATGAAAATGGAATACCATTAATTGAATTAATTAGATTATTTGATATTCTTAATATGAGATATATGTCAATAAAAATAAATACACGTATTTTAGGATTTGGACAATTAGACAACTTATTATGTAATAATGGATATATACCCACAGTGTATATTCCTTATTACGGTAAACATTTTGATTTACTTGAATACCAAAAGCTCAATATTGAAGATTATAAAATATATAAAAAAATTTTTGAAGAATATATAAGGAAATAGATATTATGAAAATCGCATTATGTTACGCACCTTCAGAACAACAATTTATTCCTGTTCCTCCGCTAGGTATAGCTGTATTAAAATCATATTTAAAGCAGCACAAAAAAAATGTTACAACATTTGACCTTGAACTTGAATTATGGTTATCTCAAGGTTATAAAAGTAGTGAGTTTGCTCAAAAAGACAATTTTATAATTGATGAGACTAAAATAGAACTTGATTCAATTATTGAAAAGTTAAAAAGTTTTGAAATTATATGTTTTTCAATTATGGGAAAGAGACAAATTCCTTATAGTAAAATGATTATCCAAAATTTGAGAAATAAACAACGTAAATTTATAGTAGGTGGAGCTTTTATTACCGAAGGCAATTCTTTTGATGTTCTTGATACAATTGATGCCGATTATGCAATTATTGGTGAAGGGTGGAAACCGATGTTGCAACTTATAAATGAGATAGAAGGTAAAAACTACGATTATAGTTGTTTTAATGTCAATGAAAAGAATGGCAAAGTTGTAATAAAAAATAATTCAAAAGAGAAAGTTCAAATTCCTGAAGCAGATTATTCAGATATAAATCTTGAAGGATATATTAAGCAGCAAAAAAAATTATATAAAATTGATTACAATGATATTAATTATCAACTATTAGTTGGTGATAGATGTTGTCCATATAATTGTAGTTTTTGTAGAATTAGTAAAAATACTGAAACAATAAAGGACGCAATCGATATTTCAAATGAAATGATTTCTATGCATAACGCATATGGTTGTAAGAATTTTAGTTTGATTTGCAATGAAATGAATCCAACAAAAAAGTTTATAAATGAGTTTACAAATAATTTAATATCTGCAAATTTAAATTTAAATTGGTTTTGTTACCTTAGACCTAATAATTTATCTAAACTTGATTTGAGAAGAATTAAACAAGCCGGTTGTGTTTTAGTTAGATATGGTGTTGAAAGTGGAAGTCAAAAGATTCTTGATCACATGAATAAAAAATTGTATGTTGATGAAATGAAACAGATATTGAAAGATTCGCATGAGGTAGGTTTATGGAACCATATCAATATTATGACTGGATATTTACATGAAAATGATAATGATATTCAACAAACTATTGATTTCATAAATGATAATTCAGATTATATTGATAGTGTTAGAGTAAATCCGTTTTTTGTTCCTATTGATTCCCCTATACATAAAGATCCTGAAAAATTTGGTATAAGTATAATTGAGGATACAGGTAGTTATATTTCGTTTAATGAAAAAATAAATTCTTGGGATGAAAAAGTTATTCAAATACAAAAATCTACAGATGCAATATTAAAAGAATGCAAAAAACATAATATTGGATTTGCAGGTATTTTACCTAATCTTGTTTCCACTGTTGTTGAGTATTTCAATGATAAAAAGTTAGCTAAAAAATGGCTTGAAGATAATCATAGTTATTTATGGGAACCATTGTCTCCAGATACTGCTAAATGGAAATTGGCACATCCTGAAACTATTGACGTTGTGATTAATCCATGGGAAAAGATTTCTGGACAGCGAGGAGAAAATTATCAAACAAGGATTTAAGATGAAAAAGCATTTTGAATATACAATAATAGATAATATTGAAAATGAGTTGTTTCCAATACTAAAAAGCAAGTCATATAATTATGATGGAAAACAAAAATGTGCAAAATTAATTTTAGACTTTTTGGAGAATATAGGTCTGGAAGTTTTATTTGATACTATCGAAAACACTTCTGTAATTTGTGCAAGAACAAATAAATGTAGTAAGAATAATATACTAATATACTCTCATTACGATGTGAAACCTGTCGGTTGTAGAAGCCTTTGGAATACCGATCCATTTGAACCTGTTATTATTAATGAACGTATATTCTGCAGAGGTAGTGGTGATGCAAAAAGTCAAATTTACTCTTCATTAAAAGCGATTGAAATGCTTCAAAAAAATCACAAAATAAGTTCTGATTTAGGAATAAGTTTAATTTTTGAAGATTCCGAAGAAAGTGAGAGCGATAATTTAGATTTTTTTTGTGAAAAGTACCATGATTTTTTGAATCCACTATTTGTTATTGTTCTCGATTCTCATTGGTATGATAGTCATCCAATAATCGGTCATGGTTGCAGAGGACAGCTTTCATATTTACTTATAAAAAAAGAAAAAGAGTTCGATAACTATTTGCATGCAGGAAATTATGGCGGAATATATAATGGGGCAGCATTTAATCTAATTAGTAGTATAAATGAATTTGTTAATACTAGTCATATTGTTGAAGAATATTTTAATAGTAATGCTTCATTTACAATTTCAGGATTTAACAGCGGAAATTTAAAAAAAGGAATTATACCTGCCGAAGCTAAGTGTAATATTGATATGCGATTAGATAAACAAAATATTTATGATGAAAAGAAGTATATAAATGAATTTTTTAAATTAAAAAATATAAATGTGCAATATAGACAAGTCTGCTCTCCATTTATATCAGAAATAAATCAAAAACATTTAAAAGTATTAGCTAATACGATTTTTGATATAAGTGGTATAAAGCCAATAGTTTATGAACAAATTAATGCCTATTTACCATTAGAAAAATTGAGCGTTTTAAATTGTCCAATTTATATAGTACCACTAGCCCAAAGTGATGAAAATAATCATGCACCGAATGAAAACATGAAAATTAGTCATATAGTTTACGGTATAAAATTAGTATATAATATGTATTTGAATATTTTAGGTGATGAAGTATGAATGATAATTGTAAAATTAAAAAAATCGACTTTATCGAAGAACTTTATACAAAAGACATATGTTCCGTTGCAATTTATATAGCTAAGCTAGGAAATATTAAATTTTTGTTTGTTGAGTTTGAAAAGGGTAACGATATTGGCACAATAGGCATAAAAGAAGCAGAAAAAATTATTAAAGGCTTTGACTACGCCACAAAAAATAAATATCCGATAATAACATATGTTTTATCAGGTGGTATTAGAGTTCAAGAAGGTTTTAAAGCAGTTGTTCAAATTATTAATGTTATTAGTGCAATTAATAAGCATAACGAACAAGGTTTATTATATATTTCTGTTGTTCGTAAGCCAACTTTTGGTGGGACAAGTATAGGTATTGTTGCGTTGGCAGATATTATAGTGTTTGAGGATGATGCGATATTTGGATTTGCTGGAAGAAAAATAATAGAAAACACATATAAAGAAAACATTAAAGAAATTCGGACATCAAAATTTTGGGATGAATGTGGATTTGCAGATATAGTAACAAATAAAAAAAACCTTGCAAATATATTAGAGCAAATCTTAACGATACATGGATACAATAATGAAAAACAAAAATTATAATACCGTTGATCTAGTGAAAACAATAACAACTGAATTTTTGCCAATGCATGGAGATAGAATTATTGGAGAGGACAAATCAATAGAATGTGGAATTGGTAGAATTAATAATGAAAGTGTTTCTATTATTATGCAAGTAAGCAATAGTGATATATATAAAAATATTGCATGTAATTTTTCTATGACAAAGCCAGAAGGATATAGAAAATCATTAAGAATAATGAAGCAAGCAGAGAAGTTTAATCGACCGATTATTTGTTTCATAGACACTATTGGTGCAGAACCAAGTATTGAAGCGGAGATGCATGGTCAAATTTCAGCTATTGCAAATAACATATCTACTATGCTTGATTTATCGGTACCTATAGTGTGTGTGATTACAGGAAATGCTTATAGTGGAGGAGCTGTCGGATTATGTGTATGCGATAAATTAGCTGTTTTAGAAACAGCTAATTTGGGATGCATTTCTCCTAGAGCAAGAAAGGAAATTCTTAATGAAGATATAATATTAAATGAAGTTCATGAAATTAACAATGGATTTATAGATGAAATAATTAATGAAAATGACATAATAGAAACTCAGTATTTAAAAACAATTAGTAACAGAATAAAGGATTTTATTATTTCTTCACTTACTGAATTAAATCAAATAGAAATAAATCGATTGATAAATCAAAGATATAGAAAGTTTTTTTAATCAATTGACTAAAAATAAATCCAATATCTGCATTAATAGTTTTATGAAATTATATTTATTTAAGGAGAACAAAATATGTCTTATGATACGATAGAAGCATCCGCCAGTTTAAATAATATTTACAATGATATAAGAAATCTTTTTGAATTAATTAAAAGTTCTAGTGGTTATAATAATTATTTATCATATCTTAAACAAGATAAAAATCTTGCGACTTGTAGATTTATAGATGAAAGTGAAGTTGTAGAAAAAAGAACAAACTTGTTAATACAACAAAAAAAATTTGATAAAAAAGTTTGCGAAGAGTTATCGTTGTTTGATGCATTTAATATTCCTATTATTGGTATAAAAGGTTTATTTTTAAAAAATAATTATTATGGGAATATAGAACGAGTATTCGATGATATTGATATTTTAGTTTCTAGTGATAATGCTCAAGATTTATATCGAAAATTATTAAAATTAGGTTATCATATAAAATTTAAAACTATGTATGATAATCCGATTTTTAATATGAAATTTTTTCCTAAAACATATATGGATAATACGCAGACATTGATGATGTTTAATTCACATAAAAAGATTTCTATAGATATACATAGTAATCTGAATATAACAAATGCTCATTTTGTAAAGTCATCAACAAAGTTTGATACGAACATATTATTTGAAAATTCAACTCAGTTTGGTTGCTATAAGAATATAAAAAGCCTTGAATTACATGATAATTTGTGTGTGTTATTTCGTCATTTACTCAAACATCATGTTTTTTATGGAAAAACGCAAACAGGGCTTCAAACACCTATACAACATGTTTTGGATTTAGCTGTATTGATTAATTCTACTGAATTCAATGCTAATAAACTTTTTATAAACTCAACTAAATATAATATTATACCTGAAACTATATTTTGCTTGAATTTATACAATAACATATTTAAAAGTTGTAAAAAAATTGATATTTCGCCATATTTAAATGAACTAGAAAACATTAATTATGAATTTACTTGGAAACGTATTTTGATGGCATCATTAAATATGTCGATTGAAGATTTAATGATTGGTAACTATGAAAATGAATTTCCAAAATTACAGCAGGCAGTAAATATCAGTCAATCAATACCAATTAAATTTGTAGATTGGTTATGCCAATCATTTATTATTAGCTTTTCTATTAAACATTTATTGAAATAATAAATGCTTTTTATAGGAAATGTTATATAATACTAACTTGTATTTTAAGTTAAAGGATACACAATGGTTATTTTAACTGTTGTGTATCCTTTATTTTTTTATTTAAAATGTCAGTTTGTTCTTGGCAGCAATACATAGCAAAATATCCATAATCTCTGAATTTTGAAAATCAAAATAATTCAAAATTTGGAGGTTAAAACAAATGAAAAAAATATGTGAGATATACGATGTTTCTCACGAATATGAAATGAAAGAAAATACAATTTTAGTTTGCGTTAGTGATATTGAACAGGACAAACTGTTTTCTATTTTGCCTGAACTAAAATTGAATTTTAATAAGGTTTTTAGTGCAAATGAATGGCAGCAGTATTTGGAAATCAATCAGTTATATAACCGAAATGAATCCAAACATCAAATGCGTGAAATCAGGCAGTCAAAAAGAATTGAATCGGATACTCTGATGAGATATGAAACTGATTCTATTTTTGAAATATTAAATAATGCCGAATTGCAAAGCAAGATTGAAATGGCATTATCAACTTTATCACCTGTACCGAAAAAAAGATTTTTGGAGCACTATTCAGAACAATTTACATACAGACAAATAGCCGAAAAAGAAGGGAGAAATGTCAAGACAATTTACGAGTCTGTTCAAACAGCAAGGAAAAAATTTTTGAAAAATTTTGAATAATACCCCCAACAAAACACCCCCAACAAGTTGAAGTTTATGAAAGGACTTCCTTTCATAAACTGAATAAGTCATTCATCAAATACATTCCTATTGTTGTGCGGAAGCATAAGCTGCTTTAATAATCACGCCAAGACACACATTATTGTTGAGCGAGAAATGATTGTTATAAATATCAGTTTGCTGCTGATATGGCAATGACAGACAGTAGGGATAATGATACTCCTGCCCAGCCACAGTCCGAGCGTGATAAAACCGTCGCAGGCAATGGGGGCAGCTCGGATGAAGTCGGAGAGGTGGAACTCCTGTGGAGCTGATTAGCAATCAGCCGTTTGATGATTCCCTTATTTGCAATTTGGGGTGTTGAGGACAAATTAAATTGCTTTCATATATTATTAGTCAATCAGTAAGACAAGATTTATTTTCTTCTAAATAAGAACTCAACTATTAATGTTTTGCTGATTGGCTTCTTACATAGGCAAAAGTCTATGAAGGAGGTTTATTTATGAAAGATTATTTAAGAGGAGATATGTATTATGCAGATTTAGGCAGAGGCATAGGCTCAGAACAAAAGGGGTATAGACCTGTACTTATTATTCAAAACAATGTAGGTAACAAGCATAGCCCAATAGTAATTATTGCAGCCATAACAAGTCGAGTAGGAGTGAAAGCGAAACTGCCTACTCACTATTTTGTTAATACCGAAAGTGGTCTTGAAGCACCATCAATAGTTTTGCTTGAGCAGATAAGGACTATTGATAAGAAGCGATTAGATTCATATATTGGTCATTTGAGTGATGTTCATATTGATGGTATAGATAAAGCACTTGCTGTAAGCGTAGGACTTAAACATAAATAATTATAGTTACATTATATAATGAAAATAATTATTATATACCATTGTCAAGTATGCAAAATACAGATTCGATAAAATCGCAATGTTGATTAATTTTGAATTACGATTATTATAGATTGTATAAATATTAGAGAAAGGTGTTATTTAATATGGATAAAGTATTATTAAACATTAAAGAAGTTTGTGAATACACAGGTTGGGGTATGACAAAAACAAGGGAGATATTGAAAAGACCTGAAAGTAAATTCACTGTGAGGGTAGGGAACAGATTATATGTTAACAAAGAACTTTTTGATGAATACTTAGTCAAGTGTGCGAAATATCATATTGATATATAATCGCATAATTGAAAGATTTGAAATAATGATTATCATTATGAGTGTAATATCGATATTTCAAATTTTTAGAAATGAGGTAACTCTTTATGGGAAAAGATTTAAAAGGTAAAGAAATAGGAATGGGTCTTCATCAAAGAAAAGATGGCAGATATGAGGCAAGAGCACAAATTAATGGTAAAACCATAGATATTTGTAATAGGAGCTTATCAGCCTTGAGAAAGATATTTGAGGAAGAAAAAGCTAAAACATTAAGGGATGAATATAATTACAGACCAAATGAAACTTTATTATCTTGGTATAGTGAATGGTTTGAGAAATGTAAAGCACCGCAATTAAAAAATGAGATATGTGCGAAAAAGTATGATGCAAAAATCAAGAATACATACTTATCTATTCTTGGTGAGAAAAAACTTGAATACTTATCTCAATTAGATATTCAGCAAGCTACGAATGAGCTTATAGCAAAGGGATATGTTCAAAGAACATTAGAAGAGGCATTAAGTGCTATCAAACAATGTATAGATGCTGCCATTGCCAATAAGATAATGCAGCATAATGTTTGTCTTGGAGTATGTGTTAAAGATGCTAAACCTATTGCAGAGCGTAGAGTTCTTGAACATTGGGAACAAGATTTATTTATATCTCAAATTGAAGGAACATTCTATTATGAACCATATATGATTCTAATGCTTACGGGAATAAGAATTGGGGAATTTTCAGCTTTAAGATGGAGTGATATAGATTTTTATAAAAAGGAAATTTATATTAAACGCTCAATGTCAACTGCATATATAGACGGTGTGAAATATGAAGAGATAACTTCTCCTAAAACAATCTCGGGTTTTAGGACAATACCATTTTTCAGCAATGTTGAACAACTCTTCAAAGATTGGAGAGAAAAGCAGGGAATATGCAAATCTAAAATGGGTAAGAGATGGCGTTCTAAAGAAGAATATGGAGATTTAGTGTTTACAACAAAATACGGATCTCCGCTAACAAGATATGCGTTAGCTCATACCACACAAATTATAGTTAAAAACATGCGTGCCATTGAAGGATATAATGCTCAACAAGAAGGTCGAGAACCAAGGTTTATTGATAACATATATCCGCACGCATTTAGGCATACCTTTGCTACAAGATGTTTCGAGAAAAAGATGGAGCCTTACTTTGTTCAAAAGATTATGGGACACGCAAATTATAGTACCACATTATCCTATACACATATATTAGAAAGTAAATCTAATATGGAAAAAATGAAAGGTGAGGACTTGCTTGGAATAGCCTCATAGTTGCAGATGGTATTTATTGACAGTTTGTGGTGATTTGTGCTATCATGATTGGGCAAAATTATTTTTGCGACAATAAAAAATGAGGCGTTTTTACAACACCAATATTGATAAGAAACAAACTTGAGGCAGCCGATGAACGAAATGGTGCGGATATGCCGTGTTTAAGCCAAATTTGAAATCTTTTTCGCAATTCAAATTAACGGCTGATAACCTGAGCAGAATAAAGAGTTTAAAAGCAGACCCGCGGGTCTGCTTTTTTGCTTGCCGCTTTTGCCGGAATGTGATATTATTTTTATACAGTCGGCAATTTGATTTTACGGCGGAGGGGAATTATGAAAACACTTTATATTACGGATCTTGACGGCACTTTGCTCAGAAGCGATCAGCGCACCTCGGATTTCACGAACGATGTGATCAACAGCCTTGTTCGTGAAGGCTTGATTTTTTCATACGCCACGGCGCGCAGCTCCCACACCGCCGCCAAGGTAATGCGCGGGCTGGCCTGCCGTATGCCAAAAATATTGTATAACGGCGCATTTATAATGGATTCAGAGACCGGCGAGTTGCTTTACGAAGCTCTTTTAGGCGCTGATTTTGAGCCGCTTTTGAGCGATATAATCAACGCCGGCGTTTGTCCTATCGTTTATTCCTTGACGGGCGGCGCGGAAAAATTTTCATTTATTTCCGATAAATGCTCCGCCGCACAGCTTGATTTTGTTTTAACGCGCGCCTCAGACCCGCGCTTTAATCCCGTTTCACGCGTGGATGAGTTGAAAGGCGGCGAGCCGTTTTATGTCACCTGTATTGATTCCGTAACAAAGCTTTTGCCGCTTTACGAAAAATATAAAAACATACTTCACTGCGTGTATTCGCGTGATATTTACTCCGGCGAGCAGTGGCTCGAATTTATGCCGCGCGAGGCAACTAAGGCAAACGCGCTTTTAAAGCTTAAAGAGCTTTTGGGGTGCGAAAGCTGCGTTGCGTTCGGCGACGGCGTGAACGACCTTGAAATGTTCGCCGCAGCCGACGAGTGCTACGCCGTTTCAAACGCCGCACTGGAGCTCAAGAGCGTTGCAACCGGAGTGATAGGCTCAAACGACGAGGATGCAGTTGCAAAATGGCTCTTGAAGAACGCTCGTTTGTGCCGATAAAGCAAGAATTTTTTTGTAGCATATTTACATATTCTTTTATTTATGTTATATTTATTTTGTGTATTATGCAGATTTTTAAATACAAACGGTGATGGATATGAAAATGTCAAAAAGAATTTTCTCTGTATTTCTTGCGTGCGTCCTGTGCTTTGCCGCGCTTGCGGGAACGCTCACTACCGCCTCCGCGGCGGACAGCGGCTCCTGCGGCGCCGTGGGCAGCAGCGTAAGCTGGCGGTATGACAGTTCGTCAAAAACGCTCACGATTTCCGGCAGCGGCAAGATAAAGGATTACAGCGATTTGCAGATATTAACCGGCAAGGTACCGTGGTACGATTACCGCGGCGAGTGTGAGAGCCTTGTTATTGAAGAGGGCGTTACGCGCATCGGCGACTATGCGTTCAGCCGTATGACCGCGCTTAAAACAGCCTCGCTGCCTACAGGCCTTGCCGAGATAGGCGAGCACGCGTTTTATGAGAGCGCCGTGCTTGAAAACTGCCCGCTTCCCGCCGGCCTTGAAAAAATAGAGGGCTATGCCTTTTACGGCTGCACGAGCCTTCGCAGGGTCGATTTCCCCGAGGGGCTCAGGGAGATACGCCAGTTTGCGTATTATAACAGCGGCGTAGAAGAGGTCGTTTTTCCGGACAGCCTAACAAGCCTCGGCAACGATGATCTTTTCGGCACCGTACCGGTAGGCTCCGTCTTTTTCAACTGTAAAAATCTTGAAAGCGTAACCTTCGGCGCAGGACTGACCGAAACGGGGCTCAACAATTTTTCCGGCTGCACCACACTGCGCCATATCGATTTCGGAACGGGCATTACCACCATATCGGATCGCTCCTTCAGCGATACCTTTATGACCACGCTCGTAATACCGGAAAATGTTACTGAGATCGGTATCCTTGCGTTTTCAAATGTGCCCACCCTTACCGATATCTATATCTACAACAGCGAGTGCAAGATCTCAACCGTGCTTGACGATGATTCGCCTATAAGCTCTGCGGACGACCCGTTCCTCGGCAGCCAGCAGACCGTCGTTTTCCACGGCCATTCGCTCTCCACCGCGCAGGAATATGCCGAGCGCAAGGGGTACGCCTTCGTTTCAATAGACGACTGCGCCCACGCCAATCTCTATGAGGAGATAACCTCGGAGCCCACCTGCGAGCTTGCCGGCAGCAAAAATATAATCTGCTACGACTGCGGAAATGTTGTTGAAACAGCCGTGATAGACGCGCTCGGCCACGATTATGTAACCGATTCCACAGAGGATAAAACGCTTGAGGACGGGCATATCTACGATTATCAGACCTGCGCGCGCTGCGGCGAAAAGCATACCGCCGTTACGCATAAGCAGTGGGTCGAGGGTTATTACGCCGTAAGCTACGAAGGCATCCTCGCCTCCGAGCCCACCTGCACCGGCACGGGCTTCGGCTACAGGCAGTGCACCGTTGAGGGCTGCGGTTATAAAGCCGCAGTCGGTCAGATAGTTCCCGCGCTCGGTCATAATGTTGAGGAGTATACGAGCGAGCTTCCCGCCACCTGCACCGAGGACGGCTCCGCAACAGGTGTCTGCACGCGCTGCGGAGAGACCGTTACCGAAACGCTTCCGGCAGCGGGTCACAAGGTTGCCGAATTCACCGAATATCCGCCCACCTGCACGGAAAACGGCAGCAGAGAGGGCGTTTGCTCCGTCTGCGGCGAAACTGTAACGGAGATCATCGAAGCTCCCGGCCACAATATGGAGCTTGTTTCCTCCGCTGTCGGCGAGGACGGCCATACGCAGGAGCTTTACGGCTGCACGGTCTGCGGCGCGCAGGAGTCAAAGACCGTCCACACCGAATGGGTGGAGGGGTATTACACGGATGTCGTCATCTCTCCCGGCACCTGCACCAGCAGGGGGCATACGCAGCGCACCTGCTCAGTCTGCGGTCTTGTTGAGGATATCTACACCGAGCTTTCCGCGCACGAGCGCGGCGAGGGCGTGGTAACAAAGGAGCCCACCTGCACCGAGGCGGGCGTCACCTCATATACCTGCATAAAATGCGGCGATGTTCTGGAGGTGAGCATCCTTCCGCTCGGCCACGATATGAGCGTTGAAACCGTTTTGCAGGAGCCCACCTGCGAGCTTGCCGGCACCGGTCAGCTCAAATGCTCGAGGTGCGATAACGCCACAACCTACGAGATACCCGCGCTCGGCCATAATATAGAGGGCGCTGCGGATTATGAGATAGTTGCCCCCGCCACCTGCACCGAGGAGGGCACGGCGCGCGGCACCTGCGCGGGCTGCGGCAAGTCAGCCGAGGTCGCGATACCCGCGGCGGGTCATTCGTATAATGATTCAGATGTGCAGGTAACGCTTGAGCCCACCTGCACCGAGCCGGGAAGCGCCGTCAGAACCTGCTGCGTCTGCAAAGCGCAGGAAACCGTTGAGCTTCCCGCCAAAGGCCACTCCTACCGCTATTCTCATCATTATCATGTTGACAACGACCTTGTGAACGCCGATTATCTGGCGTATTTCTGCACGGAATGCGGCGAGGAGCACGACGAGCTCAAAACCTCCGTTGAGCTGCAGTTCAGACTGCATCTCAACGACCTTCGCACCGATTCCGAAAACGGCTGGCTCTACGATGTCAATTACGACGGCTATATCAATTCTCACGACTATGCAATAATCAAGCAATACAAAACGCTTTGACCGATTTCGGGCCGCAAGCGCAGCTTTGTCTGCAGGCGGCCCGATTTTTTTGAAATCTTTAACAAATTGATTTGCTTTATCTATTTACTTTGTTTTTAAAATATATTATTATATACTAAAGCATAAAATATAAAACCACGAAATATAAAACCACGGAGGTCGATTTATGGGCGCAGCATATAAACGCATACTTCTCAAGCTCTCCGGCGAGGTGCTTGCCGGCGGCAAAGCTTCGGGAATTGATAACGATACCGTCGTAACCATCTGCAAGGCGGTAAAGGAGGTTGCCGATCTCGGCGTTGAGGTCGCGATCGTTGTCGGAGGCGGCAATTTCTGGCGCGGCAGATCGAGCGACGGGATGGACAGAGCACGCGCGGACCATATCGGTATGCTTGCCACCGCGATGAACGCGCTTGCGCTTTGCGACGCGCTTGAGCAGCTCGGCGCCGATGTGCGCGTGCAGACCGCCATTGAAATGCGCCAGATAGCGGAGCCCTATATCAGAAACAGAGCCATCCGCCATCTTGAAAAGGGCAGGATAGTCATCTTCGGCTGCGGCACGGGCTCGCCGTTCTTCTCAACGGACACGGCAGCCGCTCTCAGAAGCGTGGAGATGAACGCGGACGCGCTGCTTAAGGCAACTAATGTGGACGGCGTTTTCGATATGGACCCCAACAAGTATCCGGACGCCGTAAAGTACGATTCCGTCACCTTCCGCGAGGTCATAAACCGCGACCTCAAGGTTATGGATTCCACGGCGTTCTCGCTGTGTAAGGATAATGATATGACGATTATCGTCTTCAATCTTGACGACCCGCATAATCTTGTGGATGTCGTCTGCGGAAAAAATATCGGCACAGCCGTTACAAACTGACCGCTCTGCGGCATTAAAACAGAAAGGTGTATTGTTATGGATGCAGTTTTTGCTAAAACCAAGGAAAAAATGAATAAATGCCTTGACGCTCTTGAAAGAGATTATAAGGCTGTTCGCGCCGGCAGGGCAAATCCCGCCGTGCTCGACCGCGTAACGGTGGATTATTACGGCACCGCAACTCCCATAAACCAGGTGGCTGCGGTCAGCGTTCCCGAGCCGCGTATGCTTATGATCCAGCCGTGGGACGCCTCTATCATCAAAGAGATAGAAAAGGCTATCAACACCTCCGATATCGGCATCAATCCCAATAACGACGGCAAGGTCATCCGCCTCGTTTTCCCGCCCCTCACCGAGGAGCGCCGCAAGGAGCTTGTAAAGGATATATCAAAGCGCGCCGAGGAGGGCAAGGTCGCCCTCAGAAACATCAGGCGCGACGCTATGGACGATATCAAGAAGCTCAAGAAAAACGGCGACATCACCGAGGATGACCTAAAGGACGGCGAAAAAGAGCTTCATAGAATTACGGACGATTTTGTTATGCAGATAGAGGATATGGAAAAGAAAAAGGAAAAAGAGATTCTTTCCATTTAAGCTGAGCAAAAAATCGCCGTCAGCGGCCGTCTCTCGGCCGTCCGGCAAAGCATAATATCGCAAAATAGGCGGGGATGGTTCTCCGCCGTTCTGCGTTTATACACGGCTGTTTTTTAAGCCGCAAAGGAGAAAAACAATGGCTATCTTCGGCAGAAAATCATCGCCGGCCGAATTTTCCGTTCTGCCCCGCCACCTCGGAATAATTATGGACGGCAACGGCAGATGGGCAAAAAAAAGAGGCCTGCCGCGCACGGCGGGTCACAAGGTCGGCGCGGATGTGTTTAAAAAAATATCCAAGGAGTGCGGCCGCCTCGGCATAGAGGAGGTCACCTTTTACGCCTTTTCCACGGAAAACTGGAAGCGCCCCAAGGAAGAGATCGAAACGCTTATGCGCCTCTTTTACGATTATCTGATAGAGGCTAAAAACGACCTTCAGGCAAGCGGCGATATCCGCGTGCGCTTCATAGGCGAAAAAGAGGGGATGCACCCCAAGCTGCTTGAGCTTATGCGCGACGCGGAGCAGGAGACCGCCTCCAGAACCGGCACGCTCGTCAATGTTGCGGTCAACTACGGCGGCAGGCAGGAGATTGCAGACGCCGTAAATTCCCTTATCGCTGCGGGTAAAAAAAGCGTCACCCCCGAGGATATCTCGGCAAAACTCTTCACCTCGGCGGATTGCGATCTTATTATCAGACCGAGCGGCGAGCAGCGCCTTTCTAATTTCCTGCTGTGGCAGTCGGCGTACAGCGAGTTTTGGTACAGCGATGTGCTCTGGCCCGATTTCACGGAAAAGGACCTTCACGCCGCGCTTTCGGATTTTGAAAAAAGGAACCGCCGGTTCGGCGGCTGAGTGATGCTATGAAACAGAGAGTTATAACCGCGCTTGTGCTGCTTTCGGTGCTGGCTGTTGTAGTGTGGCAGATAAACACGCCGCTGTTTGCCGCCGTTATTATGTTTTTAAGCGCCGTCGCGGCAAACGAGATAATGCGCTGCGCAAAGATATCAAATAAATTCCTGCTCGTTTTCGGCACGGCATTCGCCGCCGTAACGCCGCTGCTTGCAAGCGCAAAGGCGCTTGAGCCGCTCGTTTCGGCGGATGTCTGGGGCTCGGTGATCTCCGCCGTTCCCGGAGTCGTCTATATCATCGCCTTCGTGCTCATAATGTGCCTTGCAATGCTCAAGGGCTATTCCCACACAAAGTTTGAGGATGTGGCGGTGGCGTTTTTCGCCTGCGTTCTCGTGCCGTTCGGCTTTTCCGTGTTCGTACGCCTGCGCGATATGCTTCAAAACGAACAGCTCGGCATCTATCTCATCTTCTTCGCCCTTATCTGCGCCCTCGGCACGGATGTGGGCGCGCAGCTCGGCGGAATGGCGTTCGGAAAGCATAAGATGAGCCCCAATATCAGCCCCAAAAAAACAGTTGAGGGCGCGGTGTGCGGCATCGTTTTCTCGCTTGTGCTGAATGTTGCCGCGCTTCTGATATACAGCCACCTTGCGTCGGAGCCCCTCGGCAAAACGGCTTCGGCAATCATAATCGCCTGCAGCGTTCCCGTTTCGCTTATGGGTATGGCTGGCGATCTCACAGCCTCCGTTTTAAAGCGCAATTTCGGCGTAAAGGATTTCGGCAAGATCTTCCCCGGCCACGGCGGCGTTATGGATAGGTTCGATTCCGTCCTCTTTACGCTGGCGCTTACTTACGCAATGGCGCTGCTTGCATTCTGACCGCCGATACGGCGAATTAAATTCCGTCTGCAAAATTATATTTTTTAATGCAGCCCGAAAGGCTTGGTGAACATAATGAATATTTCCATCCTCGGCTCAACCGGCTCCATCGGCGTTCAGTCGCTCGATGTCTGCCGTATGCACGGCTATAATGTGGTCTGCCTCACAGCCAACACGAATGTAGAAAAAATGGAGAGCCAGATACGCGAATTTCACCCCGCGCTTGCCTGTCTTATGGATGAAAAGGCGGCGGCTCAGCTCAAAACGCGCGTGGCGGACACTCCTGTAAAGATCGTCTCCGGTATGGAGGGGCTCGTAGAGTGCGCTTCCTACGACGGGGCGGACACCGTGCTCAATTCCGTAGTGGGTATGATAGGATTGATCCCCACGCTTGAGGCGATAAAGGCTAAAAAAACAATCGCTCTTGCAAATAAGGAGACGCTCGTTGCCGGCGGCAGCATAGTCACCCGCCTTGCCGCGGAAAACGGCGTTTCGATCCTTCCGGTAGACAGCGAGCATTCCGCCATCTTTCAGGCGCTTCAGGGCAGCCCCGGAAAAAAAGCGGTCAAAAAGCTGATACTCACGGCGTCCGGCGGCCCGTTCTTCGGAAAAAGCATAGGCGAGCTTGAAGCCGTCACCCCGCAGGACGCGCTAAAGCATCCGAACTGGAATATGGGCGCAAAAATAACCATAGATTCCGCTACAATGATGAATAAGGGCCTTGAATTTATTGAGGCAAAATGGCTTTTCGATATGCCGGGCGACGCGATAGACATCGTTATCCACCGCGAATCGGTGGTCCATTCCGCCGTGGTATACAGGGATAATTCCGTCATAGCCCAGCTCGGCGTGCCGGATATGCGCATCCCCATCCAGTACGCCCTTACCTATCCCGAACGCCTTGAAAGCCCCGTAAAGGAGCTTTCCCTGAGTGATTACGGCAGGCTCACCTTCTTTGAGCCGGATTACAAGACTTTTAAATGTATCAATGTCTGCAAAAAGGCAATCGAGCTCGGCGGCGTTCACCCCGCCGCCGCAAACGGCGCTAACGAGGAGAGCGTAAGGCTTTTCCTCGGCGGTAAAATTAAATTCACGGATATTGCATATCTTAATGAGGAGGCTATGAAAAACGCCCCCGATATCAAGAACCCCGATTTAAACGATGTTCTTGAGGCGGACAGGAATGCCCGCGAATATGTTATTTCAAACTACGGCAAGTAAGAGGCGATGTTGTGAGCTTTTCCACCGTGTGGAACACCGTTTATCCCATAATTGCGGCAATCCTGTTTTTTGAGCTTATCATAATTATCCACGAGGGCGGCCATTTCGCCGCCGCGCGGCTTATGAAAATAAAGGTAAACGAGTTTTCCGTCGGTATGGGGCCCAAGATTTTTTCGCTAAACAGGCGCGGCACTAAATTTTCGCTTCGCTGGGTGCTCTTCGGCGGCTACTGCGCTATGGAGGGCGAGGATGAGGACTCCTCGGAAAAAGGCTCCTTTTCTTCAAAAAGTCCTGCGGCAAGGATGTTCGTGGTCGCCGCGGGCGCGATTATGAATCTTCTGCTCGGCTTCGTGCTTGTGGTCGCTCTCGTCTCCTCGTCAGAGCTGGTGGGCACCACCACCGTCGCAAGGTTTGACGATAATGCCGTCAGCGCCGCAAGCGGCCTTCAGGCGGGCGATGTCATAAAAAGCATAGACGGTATGCGCGTCTACACCTCAACGGATGTTTCAACCGGCCTCAGCCGTTCCGCCGATTCAACCGTTGAAATGGATGTTGTAAGAAACGGCGAAAAGCTATCTTTGGATGTCAGCTTTGACACAACCGAAGAAAACGGCACGCAGTTTATAAAAATGGATTTCTGGCTGATCGGCAACGAAAAAACCTTTTTGGGCGTTGTTGAAAACAGCCTTGCCACCTTCATTTCATATATCAGAATGGTCTTTCTCTCTGTTGCCGATATAATCTCCGGCAGGTTCGGGCTATCGGATCTCAGCGGTCCCGTCGGAGCCGTTTCCGCTGTTTCCACCGCCGTCAAAACCGGTTCGGGTATGGGGCTTCGCCTTATGGCGCTGCTCACGATAAATGTGGGGCTCTTCAATCTTTTTCCCATCCCCGCGCTGGACGGCTGGCGCTTCTTTATGCTCCTCGGCGAGGCGCTGTTCAAAAAGAAGCTGCCACCAAAATGGGAATACGCCGTAAACGCGGCAGGCCTTGCCGTGCTGCTCGGCATAATGGTGATAGTCACCTTTTCTGATGTAACAAAGCTTTTTTAATAAATCAGTGTCAGGCGCGCCGCGAAAGCGGCGCCGAAAGGCGGTAAAATTATGATAAAACGCAGAGCTTCAAAAAAAATACGCATAAAGGATACATATATAGGCGGCGATTCGCCGATACTTGTGCAGTCGATGCTCAATGTGCCCTCAAATGATATCGAGGGCTCGGTCGCGCAGGCAAAGGAGCTTGCCGCCGCCGGCTGCCAGATAATCAGATTTGCTATCCCAAACGAGGAGGCGCTCGCCCTTATCAAGCCCATCAAAAACGCCGTTGATGTGCCGCTCGTCGCCGATATACATTTCGACTACCGCCTTGCGCTCGGCGCGGCGGAGCGCGGGATAGACAAGATAAGAATAAATCCCGGTAATATAGGCGATGATTCGCGCGTAAAGGCGGTTGCGGATATCTGCCGCCAAAAGGGGATACCGATAAGGATAGGCGTAAACAGCGGTTCTCTTGAAAAGCATATCCTTGAAAAGCACGGCGCCCCCACGCCGCAGGCGATGGTTGAATCGGCGCTTTACCACGCGTCGCTGCTTGAAAGATTTGATTTTGATAATATCGTCATCTCAATAAAATCCTCCGATGTAAACACTATGATAGCCGCCTACGAGCTTGCCGCCGAGCAGTGCGATTATCCGCTGCACCTCGGCGTTACGGAGGCGGGTACGGAGCGTATGGGCGTCATCAAATCCGCCATCGGCATAGGCTCGCTGCTCAACCGCGGAATAGGCGATACAATCCGTGTCAGCCTTTCGGACACGCCTGTCAAAGAGGTATTTGCGGCGTTTGATATCCTCAAGGCGCTCGGCCTTAAAAAGGACGCTCCCTATCTTATCTCCTGCCCCACCTGCGGCAGAACAAGGATAGATCTCATCGGGCTTGCAAAGCAGGTGGAGGAGCGCCTTCAGGGCTGCACAAAGCCCATTAAGGTAGCCGTTATGGGCTGCATAGTAAACGGACCCGGCGAAGCGCGCGAGGCAGATATCGGCGTTGCCGGCGGAGACGGCTGCGGCCTAATTTTCAAAAAAGGGCAGATACTCAGAAAGGTGCCCGAAAGCGAACTTCTTGATGAACTGATGAAAGAGATTGATAAATTATAATGGAACTTTTCGGCGATTACTTCGGCAGTTATTTAAGTGAATACGATCTGTCGGTCCTGGGCGGCGCTCAGATAAAGCGCTTTGCCGTTCAAAAGGGAAAGCGCGAGCTGCTCGTTGTTTTGAGCGCAGGCGAGCTTATTGATTATTCCGTGATAGAAAGCGCGGAAAAAAGCATCAAAGAAGCAATGCAGCTCTCCGCTGTCAGAATACAGCCGCGCTATCTCAGCAGCCTGTTTGAGGAGGCTTATCTTCAAAGCATAATCGCCTTCGTAAAGCGTGAAAACACGGCGGCAAACGGCTTTTTTGAGGGCGCAACCGCGCAGCTTTCCGGCTCCGAGCTCACTATCCATCTTGTAAACGGCGGGCTTCAGATAATGCTTGCGCAAAAGGTGAACACGGAAATTGAAAATGTTATTTTCGAGCTGTTCGGCCTTCAGCTTTCCGTTTCGCTTGTTGAGGACGGCGATTATGATGTTGAGGAGCAGGCGAAAAAAGCGTACGAGCTTATCCGCCGCCAAAAGGAGCGGGAAAGGGAAGAGGAGCAGCCCGAGCCCGGCGAGAAAAAGACGGTGCGCGGCTTTCCGATATACAGCACCGGCAGCAAAAATATCTTCGGCAGAAAGTGCAGCTTTTCAAAGCTCAAGAATATCGCCGATATCAAAACGGACGACGGCATCGTTACCGTCTGGGGCCATATCTTCAGGGTGGATTCAAAGGATACCAAACGAGGCGGCAACAAGATATTCACCTTTGATATAACCGATTACACCTCTTCGGTCACCTGCAAGATGTTTGATTCAAATTCCGTAATCATCCCGCTTGCGGAGAAGATCAAGGAGGACGCCGCAGTCGCCGTTACCGGCAGCTATCAGTTTGATAAATTCTCCGGCGAGTTCGTGATCGTCCCCTCCGGCATATCAACGGTTCAGCCCGTGCAAAAGGAGGATAACGCCCCCGAAAAAAGAGTGGAGCTTCATCTTCATACCTCACTTTCCGCTATGGACGGCATCTCATCTCCGGCAGAGCTTGTCAAAACCGCCGCGCGCTGGGGGCATAAGGCTGTGGCAGTAACGGACCACGGCGTTGTGCAGGCGCTGCCGGAGGCTTCAAAGGCGGCGCAGAAGGCGGGCATAAAGCTCATCTGCGGTATGGAGGGATATCTTGTTGACGACGAGAAATATCCCGATTTTATGAATATGAAAAACGGCGCCTTTCCGCGCTATCATATAATCCTGCTCGTCAAGAACCTTGAGGGCAGAAAGGTGCTTTACAAGCATATTTCCGCCAGCAATATCAAATATTTCAAGATGCGCCCGCTGATCCCGAAATCGGCTTTAAAGCAGCACAGAAACGGCATAATCATCGGCTCGGCGTGCGAGCAGGGCGAGGTATACCGCGCGATACTGAACGGCGCTTCGGACGAGGAGCTTGACGAGATCGCCTCGTTTTACGATTATCTTGAGATACAGCCGAACGGCAACAACGCCTTTATGCTGCGCGAAAGCAACGAGGAATATGTGCGCAACAAAAGAGGCGAGGAGGTCAAGAATGTTTACTGGAACATCAGAACCAACGAGGACCTTATCAATATAAACAAGCGCATCGTCGCCTCGGCGGACAGGCTCGGCAAAATGACCGTTGCAACGGGCGATGTGCATTTCCTCACTGAGCACGACGCCCAGTACCGCGCCATTATTATGAATTCCATGGGCTTTGCCGACGCCGATAATCAGGCGCCGCTCTATTTCAAAACCACCGATGAAATGCTTGAGGATTTTGCCTGGGCGGGCGACAGGGCAAAGGAATTTGTCATCTATAACCCCAATAAGATAGCGGATCTTGTTGACGATGATGTGGTGCCCATCCCTCCCGGAACCTTCCAGCCGCATATTGACGGCGCTGAGGAGGAGCTTACCGCCACCTGCTGGGAAAACGCCAAAAAGATGTACGGCGACCCGGTGCCGGAGGATGTCGGCCCGCGCCTTCAAAAGGAGCTTGATTCAATAATCAAGCACGGCTACGCGGTGCTTTATGTAATTGCAAAAAGGCTTGTTAAAAATTCAGAGGAGCACGGCTATCTCGTCGGCTCCAGAGGCTCCGTCGGCTCATCGCTCGTGGCGCATCTCGGCGGCATTTCGGAGGTAAATCCGCTTTCGCCCCACTATGTCTGCCCCGAGTGTAAGCACAGCGAGTTTATCACGGACGGCTCGGTCGGCTCCGGCTTTGACCTCCCGCCCAAGAACTGCCCCAAGTGCGTCGCGCCAATGAAGCGCGACGGCCACGAGATACCGTTTGAAACCTTCCTCGGCTTTGACGGCGATAAGGAACCCGATATAGACCTTAATTTCAGCGGCGAATTTCAGTCGCAGTCGCACCGATTCACGGAGGAGCTTTTCGGCAAGACCCATGTTTTCAAGGCGGGCACAATGTCCACCGTTGCGGAAAAGACCGCTTACGGCTTCGTTAAAAAATATCTTGAGATGCACGGCATCAAGGCTTCAAAGGCGGAGGAGGAGCGCCTCACCCGCGGCTGCACGGGAATCAAGCGCACCACGGGTCAGCATCCCGGCGGAATGGTAGTCGTTCCCGCCGAATATGATGTGGAGGATTTCACGCCCGTCCAGTACCCTTCGGACGACGCCTCAAAGGGCACTCTCACAACTCATTTCGACTTTAAAAACGCCCTGCACGATACGCTTCTCAAGCTGGACGAGCTCGGCCACGATGTGCCCACGCTCTATAAATATATCGAGGACGCCACCGGCATACCCGTTATGGATGTCGATATCTGCGACCCCAAGCTCTATCAGATGATAACCTCAACGGAGCCTATAGGCGTTTCGCCCGAAGATATCGCGTGCCCAACCAGCACGCTTTCCATCCCGGAGATGGGCACCCCGTTCGTGCTCGGTATGCTGACGGAGGCAAAGCCCAAATCCTTTTCCGATCTGCTTCAGATATCCGGCCTTTCCCACGGCACCGATGTGTGGCTCGGAAACGCGCAGGAGCTTATACGCAGCGGCACCTGCACGATTTCAGAGGTTATCGGCTGCCGCGATGGTATTATGACCTATCTTATCCATAAGGCGGAGGATTATGAGCAGCGCACGGGCAAGCAGTCGCCGCTTTCAAAAAAAGACTGCTTTGATATAATGGAATATACCAGAAAGGGCAAGGCGCCCGATAAGCTCCCGCCGTATGAGGAGCGTATGAGGGAGATCGGCGTTGAGCAGTGGTATATAGATTCCTGCTATAAGATAAAATATATGTTCCCCAAGGCTCACGCCGCAGCGTATGTAATCGCCGCGCTGCGCCTCGGCTGGTACAAGATATATTATCCAATCGAGTATTACAGCGCCTATTTCACGGTGCGCGGAGGCGCGCTTGACGCCGTTGCCGCCGTTGCGGGAAAGCAGGCGGTCAAAAACAGGATGCAGGAGATTGCGCGCCATAAGGAGGACGGCGTTATCACCCAGAAAGAGAGCGATACATATGTTGTTCTCCAGATAGTTATAGAGATGCTCTGCCGCGGCATAGAGTTCTTGCCGGTGAACCTCTATAAATCCGACTGGCGCGTATATAAAATAGAAAACGGCAAGATACGCCTGCCCTTCAACGCGGTGGACGGCATCGGTGAGAACGCCGCCAAGCAGATACACGAAGCCGCCCACGATGGCAGCGGCGATTTTATCTCGTGCGACGATCTTATGGCGCGCGCCCGCATAGGGCAAAGCACGGTGGATCTGCTGCGCGCAACCGGCGCGATAGGCGATCTGCCCAGCAGCAATCAGATCTCGCTGTTCGGATTTTAGTTGACAAGCGCAGTTTAATGTGGTAGCATATTAAAGCATTAGCACACTAAAGCGAGATCAACGGAGTATAATTATGAGAAAATACGCAAGGGCTATTCCGCAGGGAGCAAGGGATCTGCTGTTTGAGGAATGTGACGATAAAAAGAAAATAGAAACGGCGCTATCCGCGCTTTATAAGGAGCGCGGCTACCGCAAGGTGATCACGCCGGCTATCGAATATCTTGATGTGTTCGACGCGGACGCCGGCCTCGAATCCGATATTATGTATAAGCTCACGGATGATTACGGGCGCACCACCGTTCTTCGCCCTGATAATACGATGCCGATCGCGCGCCTCGTTGCCTCAAGGCTCAGCAGCGCCGATTTTCCGGTAAGGCTTTATTACGATCAGAATGTTTTTATCAGAAATAAGGCGTACGCCGGCAGAACGGACGAGGTCACGCAGAGCGGCATAGAGCTTATAGGCGACAGCTCCGCCGAAGCCGATATAGAGGCGCTCACTATGGCTGTTGAGGCGCTTCGCCGTACTCAGCTCAGCTCCTTTTCGCTTGAGATAGGCCATGCGGGCTTTTTTAAGGCTATTCTTGACGATATGGATATCGACCAAAGGCAAAAGGCTGAGATATGTTCGCTCACGGAAAGCAAGAATTTCGCCGCCTTGAGCGATGTTTTGGATGATATAGGCAGCACGGCGCAAACAAGGGCGCTTCGTCTGCTTCCGCGCCTCTTCGGCGGCGTTGAGGTGTTGGACGCGGCAAAGGAGCTGTATTCCTCTCCCGCCTCTGATTCGGCTCTTGAATATCTCAGGGATATTTATACGCGCCTTACGGCGGGCGGCTGCAAGGATGTTATGCTCGACCTCGGCCTTGTAAACAGAACTAATTATTATACAGGCATAATCTTCAGGGGCTATGCTCGCGGCAGCGGCGTTTCCGTCCTCTCCGGCGGCAGATACGATAATCTTATTTCGCATTTCGGGCTGGACGCGCCCGCGGTCGGCTTTGCGGTTGATGTAAACGCCCTTTATGATGTTATGCACGACGCTATAAATGCCGAACGCCCGCTTCGTATCGCGCTCACAAAGGGCAGGCTTGAAAAATCTAGCGTGAAGCTCTTTCAGAAGATGGGGCTCGACACCTCCCAGCTTGAAAACAAGGGCAGGCGGCTCATCCTTCCGGTGGACGGATACGAGGCTGTGCTTTCAAAAGCCCCCGATGTTATAACTTATGTTGAACACGGAGTTTGCGATATAGGCATAGTCGGCAAGGATACCATTGTTGAGCACGGCAGCTCGTTTTATGAGGTTATGGATCTCAATATCGGCAAATGCCGCTTTGCTCTGGCGTGCCCCGCGGATGTTGATTTCTTCAGCGGCCACAGCAGAAAAAGAGTGGCGTCCAAATACCCAAGGGTGGCAAAGGAATATTTCAGCTCCCGCGGTATGGATGTGGATGTCATAAAGATAGAGGGCAGCGTGGAGCTGGCTCCGCTGCTCGGCCTTGCGGACGGCATCGTGGATATCGTTGAAACAGGCTCAACGCTTAAGGAAAACGGGCTTGAGATAAAGGAAGAGATTATGCCGATTTCCGCAAGAGTGATTGTAAATATGGCGTCAATGAAGCTCAGAAAGCGCGAGATAGAAGCGTTTCTTGCCGATTTGGAGCTTGCAAGTAAAGTGTAAAAGAGGGCTATTATGAAAATAACAAAGGCAAACGGCAAAGCGGAATACGCCGTTGTTGAAAATCTTAAAAAGCGCAGCGCTGAAACAGACCCTAAGATCGTGGAGATCGTTTCTTCCATAATCAGCGGCGTCAAGGAGGGCGGCGATGAAGCCGTGCGCGAATACACCTCGCGCTTTGACGGCAGCGTGCCCAAAAAGATAATGATAGATAAGGAAGAGCTTTTGGAGTTTACAAAGCTTGTTGAGCCGGAATTTATTGATTCAATAAAAAAAGCAAGCGAAAATATACGCCGCTTCCATCAGCGCCAGGCTCAGCAGAGCTGGTTTGCCACTGAGGAAAACGGCGTTATGATGGGTCAGCGTATTAGGGGGCTCAGCCGCGTGGGGCTTTATGTTCCCGGCGGCACGGCTGCGTATCCCAGCTCCGTGCTGATGAACGCCATCCCCGCCAAGATAGCCGGAGTGGGCGAGCTTATTATGGTAACGCCTCCCTCGGCGGAGGGCGAATCGAATCCATATATTATGGCTGCCGCCGCTGTGGCGGGAGTTGATAAGGTCTTTCTCTGCGGCGGCGCCCAGGCTGTAGCGGCGCTTGCCTACGGCACGCAGAAGATACCCAAGGTGGATAAGATAGTCGGTCCCGGAAATATATTCGTTGCAACGGCAAAGCGGCTGCTTTACGGCGTTGTTGATATAGATATGATCGCCGGTCCGTCCGAGATACTGATAGTTGCCGATAAAAGCGCAAAGCCCGCCTTTTTGGCGGCCGATCTTATGAGCCAGGCGGAGCACGATAAAATGGCGTCCGCCATACTGCTCACCACCTCGGAAACCATCGCCCGCGCCACGGTAAGAGAGATCGAAAGGCAGATAAAATATCTTGAGCGCCAGGAGATAATCGAGCGCTCGCTTGAGGATTACGGCGAGATCATAGTTTGCGAGGATATGGCTCAGGCAATGCGCTTTGCAAACGAGCTTGCGCCGGAGCATCTGGAGCTCTGCGTTGAGGAGCCGCTCAAGTATATCGGCATGGCGGATAACGCCGGCTCCGTCTTCCTCGGCAACTGGTCGCCGGAGCCGCTCGGCGATTATTTTGCCGGTCCCAACCATGTTCTGCCCACAAGCGGCACGGCAAGATTTTTCAGCCCCCTTTCGGTGGACAGCTTCGTTAAAAAATCCTCCTTCATTTACTATACTAAAGAGGAGCTTCAAAAGGCTAAGGACGATATCGTGCGCCTTGCCGAAACAGAGGGGCTCACGGCTCACGCAAACAGCATCAAGGTAAGGTTCTGATATGCTTTTTAAATTAAAAAGGGCGGCTCTGCCGTTTCTTGCGGCAGCGGCGGCGCTGCTGCTCGCCTCCTGCTCCGCGCCCGCTCAAAGCGCCGCGGATGCTGATATGTCCGGCGCGGAGTCCGGCGCTCTCACCGTCCATTATATCGATGTCGGTCAGGGAGACAGTGAGTTTATAGAGTTTCCAGACGGGCAGACTATGCTCATTGACGCCGGCGAGCGCGAATACGGCGGCGAGGTCTGCGATTATATTTCGTCCCTCGGCTATTCGCAGATAACATATGTGGTTGCCACACACCCTCATTCAGACCATATCGGCGGTCTGCCGCAGGTGTTCGAGTCTTTTGATGTTCAAAATGTCTTTATGCCGAACGCTTCGTCGTCGTCAAAGATATTTTCGGAGCTGCTGGACGCCGTGGAGCTTGAGGGCTGCCCCGTGCTTCAGGCAAAGAGCGGCGCGGATGTTTTTGAAAGCGGCACAGCTCACGCATATTTCCTTTCGCCCGTTTATGAGGAGTATGATGATCTGAACGATTATTCGGCGGTGCTGCGCGTCACCTTCGGCGACACGGCGTTCCTGTTTATGGGCGACGCCGAAGAGCCGGTAGAAGAGCAGCTTTCCGGCGATATTTCGGCGGATGTCGTAAAGGTGGGGCATCACGGCTCCTCCACCTCCTCCTCGGCGGATTTCGTCAGCCGAGTTTCGGCGCAGTACGCCGTTATGGAGGTCGGGGCTGATAATTCCTACGGCCACCCGCACGAAGAGATAGTTGAGCGCTGGCAAAGCTCAGGCGCAAAGGTGCTTCGCACGGATGAGCTGGGCGATATAGTCATATCGTCAAACGGCTCAAGCCTCTCTGTATCCTCCCAAAAGGATGCAAAGCCGCAGCCGAGCAGTGAAACGCACAGCAGCGCGGATTACGAGTATGTGCTCAACACCTCGTCAAAAACGATACATATGCCGGACTGCGGCTCGGTGAGCAGTATGTCGGACAAAAATAAAAGATACACATCAAAGCCGCTTTCGCAGCTTGAGGCTGCCGGCTATAAGCCGTGCGGCAGATGTATGCCGGAGTGAGATATGCAGGTCATAATCAACAGGATAGAAGATAACACCGCCGTGCTGGAGCTTGAAAACGGCGCGCGGCTCAACGCTCCCGCAGCTCTGTTTGAAAACGCGGTGGAGGGCAGGATATATGATATAATTCAAAATCCGGCGCAGGAGAAAAGGCAGCGCGAAAAAAACAGCGCAAGGCTTGCCTCGCTCTTCGGCGGCGGTAAACAGGAGTGATATGATGAGAAACGCAAGTATCAACAGAAAAACCAAGGAGACCGATATTTCGCTTTCCTTTTCGCCGGACGGCGGCGGGGTCAGCGTTGACACCGGCATAGGCTTTTTTGACCATATGCTTACGGCTTTTGCCGTTCACGGCGGCTTCGGGCTTCATCTTTCAGTCAAGGGCGATCTTGATGTGGATACCCACCACACCGTAGAGGATACGGGCATCGCCCTCGGCGCGGCAATAAAGCAGTCGCTCGGCGATTTCTCCGGCATCGCGCGCTACGGCTCGTTCTTCGTGCCTATGGACGAGGCGCTCGTCCACTGCGCGCTCGATGTTTCAAACCGCCCTTATCTCGTTTTCAACGCGGATTTTCCCGAGGAGCGCTGCGGCGATTATGAAAACTGCTGCACTATTGAGTTTTTCCGCGCCGTGTCTCAAAACGCGGGCATAACGCTTCACATAAATCAGCTCTACGGCTGCAATTCACACCATATTGCGGAGGCGGCGTTCAAGGCGTTCGGTCACGCCCTTTCTGCCGCGCTCAGGGAAACGGGCGGCGAGGTCCTTTCCACAAAAGGAGTTTTGTGATGATAATTCTGCCGGCAGTAGATATAATGGGCGGCAAGCCCGTAAGGCTTTTCAAGGGCGATTTTTCAACTGCGCACCGCGTTGCAGAGGATGCGCTTCAAACGGCAATGCAGTTTGAAGGCTGCGGCGCCGAGTGGATACATATGGTGGACCTTGACGGCTCGCTTCAAAAAAAGCGTGCAAACGCCGATGTTTTTCTTTCCGTTGCAAAAAGCACCTCGCTCAAGGTGGAGCTCGGCGGCGGCATCAGAGCTATGGAGGATATAGAGTTTTATCTTTCAAACGGGGTTTCGCGCGTTATCCTCGGCTCCGCCGCTCTTAAAGATCCGGCGCTCGTAAAGGAGGCGGTTCGCCGCTTCGGTGAAAAAATCGCCGTCGGGATAGACGCGGTAAACGGCTTTGCTTGCGCCGAGGGGTGGACGGAAAAATCGCAGGTCTATTTCACGGACCTTGCCAAAGATATGGAGCGTATCGGCGTTTCCACCGTGATCTTTACCGATATTTCAAAGGACGGCACGCTCTCCGGCCCGAATCTTGAGCAGCTCGGCGAGCTTAAAAGCGCCGTTTCCTGCAATATCATCGCATCGGGCGGTATAAATAACATAAACGATATCAGGGCGCTGCTTAAGCTCGGCGTTTACGGCGCAATATGCGGAAAAAGCATTTACAGCGGCAGCCTTGAGCTCAAAGAAGCGCTGGAGGCTTGCATATGACGGATATAAATGATATAAATATAGATAAATATTTTAAAAAGGGCGAGCTCGTTCCCGCAATAGTTCAGGAGCACGGCACAAAAGAGGTGCTTATGCTGGCATATATGAACGCTCAGTCGCTGCAGAAAACGCTTGAAACGGGCTTCACCTGGTTTTGGTCAAGAAGCAGGCAGGAGCTTTGGAACAAGGGCGCCACAAGCGGCAATGTTCAAAGGGTCGTTTCAATAAGCGGCGACTGCGACGATGATACGCTGCTTATCGAGGTCGTGCAGACGGGAGCCGCCTGCCACACCGGCAGCCACAGCTGCTTTTTTAATAAAATAAAGGATTTTGAATGATATGGAGCTTATTAAAAACGAATATCAGGTGATTATAGACAGAAAAAACGAAAAGGCCGAGGGCTCGTATACCGCGTATCTTTTTGAGCAGGGGATAGATAAGATTCTCAAAAAGGTGGGCGAGGAGTGTACGGAAACCGTTATCGCAGCCAAAAACGGCGATAAGGCGGAGACGGTGTACGAGATATCGGACCTTGTTTATCATATACTTGTTATGATGGCATATCAGGGCATAACCGTTGAGGATGTTGAGCGCGAGCTTGAAAAAAGGGCGCAGAAGCGCTCAAACCTCAAGGAATTTCATGTGGTGGATAAAAATTCGTAATGGCGCATAAAAGGTGGAATATCGCAAACGCCGATAAGGAAAAGGCTTCCGCGATAAGCGAAAAATTCAATATGGATGCTTTTGTTGCGTATCTGCTTGCCGCAAGGGGATTTGATGATGAGCTTAAGGTCTCTGAATTCATTTCCTCTTCTGTTCGTATTTCGGACCCTTTTGAGCTTCAAGGTATGGACGAGGCGGTGGAGCGCATCGAAAGGGCTGTTTCCCTCGGCGAAAAGATAACAGTCTACGGCGATTACGACTGTGACGGCGTCACCTCAACCGCGCTGCTGTATTCGCTGCTTTCCGAGATGGGCGGCGATGTCGATTACTATATCCCGCAGAGAGACAGCGAGGGCTACGGCCTCAATAAGGACGCCGTTAAAAAGCTTGCGGACGGCGGCACGCGCCTTATCGTAACTGTCGATAACGGCATCAGCGCCGCAGAGGAGGCGGAGCTTGCCTATTCGCTCGGAATGGAGCTTGTTATCACCGATCATCACCAGATCCCTCCCGCGCTTCCGCGCGCCGAGGCGATAGTAAATCCGCATCTTCAGGACGGCGAGCTGCCCTTTACGGATTTCGCAGGCGTCGGCGTTGCGTTCAAGCTTGCGTGCGCCGTCTACGGCGACACGGACGATATACTTTACCGCTGCGGCGACCTTGCCGCTATCGGAACGATTGCCGATATTATGCCCCTGCGCGATGAAAACAGGGCGATCGTCAAGGCGGGTTTAAAGCTGATAAACACCTCGCCGCGCCCCGGCATAGCCGCTCTCATTAAGGCGGCGGGGCTTGACGGCAAGGAGATAAATTCGGGCAATATGGCGTTTTCCGTCTGCCCGCGCATAAACGCCACCGGCAGGCTGGAGCACGCCGCAAAGGCTGTTGAGCTTCTCGTTTGCAAAGACGCCGCAAGAGCAGAAGCAATCGCGGCTCAGCTCAATGATAATAATGAGGACCGCCGCCGCCTTGAGCAGGAGATACTTGAGGACTGCGAGCGCAGAATAGCCGGCGACGCTTCCCTCCTGCGCGACCGCGTTATAGTTATCGGCGGCAGGGGCTATCATCAGGGTGTAGTCGGCATCGTGGCGGCGCGCATATGTGAAAAATACGAAAAGCCCGCCGTCATAATCGGCGAGGATGAGGACGGCTCCGCGCGCGGCTCGGCAAGAAGCATCAGCGGCTTTAATATTTACGAGGCGATCAGCGCCTGCTCTCAGCTGCTCACGCATTTCGGCGGCCACCCGGCCGCCGCCGGCGTAAGCCTTGCAGCAGCGGATATTCCGCGTTTCCGGAAGCTTATAAACGATTTTGCGGCGGAAAAATATCCGGCAATGCCGCCGCAGAGCATAGATATAGATTTCAAGATTTCCCCGCTTTATCTGACGGTGGACCTTGCCCGCTCGCTAAAGGTGCTTGAGCCTTACGGCGAGGGCAACAAGCGCGCCGTTTTCGCCCTTATGAATCTTGAGCTCGTTGATGTGGTGCCGATGGGCGGCGGAAAGCATATCCGCCTTGAGTGCCGCAAAAAGGGCAGGATTATCAAAATAGCCTGCTTCGGCACGCAGCAAAAGGATTTTCCGTTCATCCCCGGCGAAACGATAGACGCCGCCGTAAAGATAGGCGTGAATCCGTATAACGGGCGCGAATATCTCTCCGTTTCAGCCGTCGATATAAGGAAAAGCGGTATGGACGAGGAGGCGTATTTTTCCCAGCGCGAGGAATATCAGCTTTTTCTTGCCGAAAAATGCAATTCAAAAAGCGTGTATCCTCAGCGCGCGGAATTTGCCGCCGTTTTCAAGGCAATCAAAAAGAGGGGCATAGTTTATACGGACGCCGACAGCCTGTATTTTTCCCTTTCCGGCGTCACCTACGCTCAGATGATGTTCGCCCTTTGGGCGTTTCGCGACTGCGGACTGATAAGCTTTGACGGTTCGCGTGTAAAGCTTACGGACTTTACAGGAAAAGCGGACCTTAACGCTTCAAAAACCGTAAAATTTCTGAAAGGAAGATTGGGCATTGAGTGATTTTGACGACGGCTTCGCCGCTTTTTATGAAAATGTAAAGCAAAATCCCCAGTATGACTGCGAAAAGATAAAAAAAGCATACGAGATAGCAAGAGATGCCCATAACGGTCAGAAGCGCCGTTCGGGCGAGCCGTATATAATGCACCCCGTTGCCGTGGCGGAGATACTGCTTGAGCTCGGTATGGATAACGAGTGCATAATCGCCGCGCTGCTCCACGATGTTGTGGAGGATACTAAGCTCAGCCTTGATTTTATCGAGGAGACCTTCGGCGGCGAGGTGGCGCTGCTTGTGGACGGCGTAACGAAGCTCGGCAAAATACCGCTCTCCACCCGCGAGGAGGTGCAGGCGGAGAATATCAGAAAGATGTTCATCGCGATGAACAAGGATGTGCGCGTCATCATCATCAAGCTGGCAGACAGGCTCCATAATATGCGCACCCTTAGCTTTATGCCGGATTACAAGCAGCGCGAAAAAAGCCTTGAAACTCTTGAAATATACGCTCCTATAGCTCACCGCCTCGGTATCAGGGCTATAAAGGATGAGCTTGAGGACCTTGCCGTGCGCTATCTTGACCCGATCGCGTATAAGGAGATAGAAAACAACCTCTCTATGAAAAAGGAGGAGGGCGAGCGCTTCCTTAAGGATATAACAGACAGGATCAAGGAGCGCATAACCCCTCTTATTGATAACGCAACCATCACCTCCCGCGTAAAATCCGTTCACGGCATATTCAGAAAGGTATATATAAAGGGCAAGGATTTTGAGGAGATATACGATATTTACGCCGTGCGCATAATCGTAGACACGATGATAGACTGCTATAACGCGCTCGGCATAGTTCACGATATGTTCAAGCCGATCCCCGGCAGGTTCAAGGATTATATCTCAACGCCAAAGCCCAATATGTATCAGTCGCTGCACACAACCGTGCTTTCGGATAAGGGCATTCCGTTTGAGATACAGATACGCACCTGGGAGATGCACCGCACCGCGGAATACGGTATCGCCGCTCACTGGAAATATAAGCTCGGCAAGGGCGGCAAGGATATAATGGACGATAAGCTCTCGTGGATACACCGCATTATCGAAACGGGCGAATCCACGGACACCGCCGAGGACCTTGTGGCAAGCATAAAGGGCGATCTTTCAATAGAGGAGGTCTATGTCTTTACCCCCAAGGGCGATATAAAAAGCCTGCCGAACGGCTCCACCGTCATAGATTTCGCCTACGCCATCCATTCCGCGATAGGCAACAAGATGATCGGCGCCAAGGTGGACGGGCGCATCGTTCCGCTTGACTATAAAATAAAGACCGGCGAGCGCATAGAGATCCTCACCACTAATCAACAGGGCAAGGGTCCCAGCCGCGACTGGCTCAATATCGTAAAAACAGGCGAGGCGCGCAGCAAGATACGCTCCTGGTTCAAAAAAGAGCGCCGCGAGGAAAATATCGAGGAGGGCAAAAACGCCGTAAGGCGCGAGCTTCGCCGCAATATGATATCTCTCGGCGGCACTAAGTACGACGATTTTATTAAGCGCATCGCCGAAAAGCAGCATTTCACAAGCGTCGACGAATTTTACGCCGCCGTCGGCTACGGAGGCATCCTGATAACGCGCCTTATGCCCGGAATAAAGGACGAGTATAATAAAAACTGGCGTGAAAAAGAGCAGGAAAAGGCAGCCGCGGCGCAGCTTGCGGATAAGCCCCGCACAAGAAGCTCGTCAAACGGCGTTATCGTAGAGGGTATAGACAACTGCCTTATCAAGATGGCGCGCTGCTGCAATCCGCTGCCCGGCGAGGAGATCGTCGGCTTCATCACCAGGGGGCACGGGCTTTCGATACACAGAAGAAACTGCGTCAATGTGCCGCAGGATCTTGAGCACTGCGCCGAGCCGGAGCGCTGGCTCAGGGCGCACTGGGATTCCGGCGTGCATATCGAAACGCAGTCCACCCTTGATGTCTACGCCATAGACAGGGACGGCGTCGTGCTCGATATCACAAGCACGCTTATGAATATGCACATAAAGATACATTCAATAAACGCCCGCCCGATAAACGACGGCAACTGCCTCACAACGCTTACCGTGGCGGTCAACAGCAAGGAACATCTCGATAATATAGTCAAGATCATCAGAAAGATAGACGGCGTCTATCATATAGAAAGAACAAATGTTTAGCTTTCGGGAATCGAACACGATATGGTTTTAATCGGCTGATTCCCGTCAGCTTTAAAGGCGGTTAGATATTATGAAGGCAGTGCTTCAAAGAGTAACGCGCGCCAGCGTCAGCGTTGACGGCAGCGTCCGCGGAAGCTGCACAAAGGGCTTTTTGATACTCCTCGGCGTCGCCCGCGAAGACAGCGAGCGCGATGCCGATGTTCTTGCGGCAAAAATCGCAAATTTGCGCGTTTTTGAGGATGAGAACGGCAAGATGAATCTTTCGCCGCTCGATATCGGCGCTGAAATGCTCGTCGTTTCGCAGTTCACGCTCTGCGCGGACTGTTCCCACGGCAGGCGACCCAGCTTTACTCCAGCCGCCCCGCCGGAGGATGCGCGCCGATTGTATCTTTATTTTACCGAAAAATTAAAGCAGCTCGGCATAAAGCGAGTAGAGACCGGCGTTTTCGGCGCGGATATGCAGGTGGAGCTTTTGAACGACGGCCCCGTCACGATACTTCTCGATTCCGCCGAGCTGAAATAATGCGCGCAGATAATGCGCGCAGGAATAATTTTGTTTACTGTTTAAAGACCGAAAGGCTGTGGTGATTATGGCAAAAATAAGCTCTTTCTGCCCCGGCGGTATATGCGCCAATTCATATTTGATAACGGATGAGGCAAGCGGGCTTTCAGCTCTTGTTGACTGCGGCGAGGATTCGCCGGCGATGCGCTCCTTTATAGGCGGCGCAAAGCTTGAATATATCCTGCTCACGCACGGTCATTTCGACCATATAGGCGGCGCCGCCGCAATCAAAAGCGAATACGGCGCAAGGCTTGCAGTCAGCCGGCAGGACGAGCCGATGCTCTCCTCCGGCAAGCTCAATCTCAGCGCGTTTATGGGCGGCATTGTGCCGAAGGTAACGGCTGATATAATTGTTGAGGAGGGAAGCGTAATAACGCTCGGCAGCACAGAGATAAAGGTGCTTGCCACTCCCGGGCACACGCCCGGCGGCGTCTGCTATTTGACGGAAGATGCGCTCTTTTGCGGCGATACGCTGTTTTTCTGCTCCTGCGGCAGAACCGATTTTCCCGGCGGTTCTTCAAGCGATATTATGAAGAGCCTGAAGCGGCTTTCACAGCTTGACGGCGATTTGCGCGTCTATCCCGGACACGACCGCGCCACAAGCATAGCTTTTGAAAAGCAGAATAATCCGTATATGAGATAGAATATGATATTAGTAAACGACAATCATCCGTATTCCTACGATACGGAAAATCTTGCGGAGATATTTTTTCCGTATGAAAAGATAGAGATAAAAAGCAGTATGCCGCGCGGAGATTTCGGCGGCATACTTGTGTATACAGGCATAAGATCAGGCGAGCTACGCGTCAGCGCCTATATTGACGGCAAAGAAACAACGCGCCTTCACACGCTCCAAAACGGTGAAAACGAAAAGCTTGCCCTGTCGCGCCTTTTTTACGGCGCGCTCTCCGCCGCAACGGGGGATTCCTACCCCTGGGGCATACTTTACGGCGTGCGTCCGGCAAAATTTTATCAGTCGCTCGTTTTAAAAAAAGGCGTGAAAGAAGCCGATGAAACGCTCAGGCGCGGCTATCTTGTGGGCGAGGAGAAGCTGGAGCTATTAAAGACCGTTGCAAAAAACGAACGGCGCATAAACGCCCTTTCGTCAAAAAACAGCTTTTCGCTTTATGTTTCCATCCCGTTTTGCCCCACAAGATGCTCCTACTGCTCCTTCGTGTCGCACAGCATAGAAAACGCCGCGCCGCTGCTTGATGAATATGTTGAGCTTCTCTGCAAGGAGCTTGAAAGCACCGCGCAGATCGCTCGCTCGCTGGGGCTCAGGCTCGAAACGGTATATTTCGGCGGCGGCACGCCCACAACTCTCAGCGCGCCGCAGCTCAAAAAGCTCCTTTTTGCCGTGGAGAAAAATTTTGACCTCTCGTCGCTTCGCGAATACACCGTTGAGGCGGGGCGGCCGGATACCGTAACGCGCGAAAAGCTTGAGGTTCTGCGCGATTTTTCAGTCGGCAGGATCAGCATAAATCCCCAAACCTTTAACGACGATGTGCTTGCCGCCATCGGCAGACGGCACACCTGCACTGATACGCTCAGAGCGTACGAGCTCGCGCAGAGCCTCGGCTGCTTTGATATAAATACCGATCTTATAGCCGCGCTTCCCGGCGATTCGCCGGAATCGTTTGAGCAAAGCGTTCAAAAGGCAATATCGCTTTCACCGTCAAATATCACGGTCCACACGCTTTGCCTTAAAACGGGCGCGTTCCTCACCTCGTGCGGTATGCCCGATAAGGCGCTCGCCGCCGATATGGTGCGCTTTGCCTGCGGCGCGCTCGGTCAGAGCGGGTATATCCCTTACTATATGTACCGCCAGGGCAAATCAGTCGGCAATCTTGAAAACACGGGCTGGTGCGTTCCCGGCAGGGAATGTCTTTATAATGTTTTTATGATGGATGAGACCCATACCGTGCTTGCCTGCGGCGCGGGCGGCGTTACAAGGCTGCGGCATCCCGAAAGCTCCTTAATTCAGCGAATTTATAACTATAAATACCCATATGAATATATAGGCGGCTTTTCCGAAATGCTCGCGCGCAAAAGCAAAATAACCGAATTTTACACAAAATAGCGGCGTTTTTGCCAATCTAATACTTTTAGTATTGCAATATTATTCAAAATGTAATATAATAGTAACGAACAGGGGGATGCCTTATGCCAAAACAGGAAAGTACTTCTCAAAAGTTCGGCAGTATAGAAGAGATGTTTTCAAAAACAAGGGATGTTGCCGAAACGCTCAATAAAAAAGGCGCTATGTATCTTGAGCTTTCAAGAAAAAAGATAGAGTATATGGACGCCAAATCAAAGCTTTCAAAGGCGTTTGAAAAATTCGGCAGGCTGCAGTACGAGGCGTATTGCGGAAACGATGTTGATGAAAACGAATATGCGTGCTCCGTTGCCGATATCTCGGCTTTAAAGGAAAAAACACAGGCGCTCGGCGCAGAGCTTGAAGAGGCTAAAAGCAAGGACGCCGAGGAGTTCAAAAAGGGCGCCGAAGAGTTTAAAAAAGAGGTTCAAAGCGCCTCCAAGGAAGCGCGCGATGTCATCGTCCAGCAGGCAAAGGATTTCTTCCGCGCCGTTCAGCTCTCTGTCGGCACGGGTATGAAATTCAATTCCTCCGGCGAATTTAACGCCGATTTCACCGAGGTCAAGGATCCCGAACAGCCGAGCGGCGAAAGCGGCGCCTCAAAGGAAGATTAAATATCTCATTAGATTTAAGGGCAGTGCAAATCGCGCGGCCCTTTTTTTATGCGGTGATAATTTGAAAGATCTTAAGCAAAAATATATCGGCTGCGCGGTTCTGCTGCTTGTCTCCTCGCTTATCGTAAAGCTGATCGGCGCAGTCTATAAAATTCCTCTCACTGCCTTTATAGGCGCCACCGGCCGCGGCTATTTCAATACGGCGTATAATCTGCTTATGCCGCTGCACGCCCTGATAATGGGCGCTCTTCCCGTGGCTTTTACCCATCTTGTAAGCAAGCGCCTTGAAAAGGGCGGGGGCAAGGGGATGTATAAGCTGAAAAAGGCCGCGGCAGCAGTGTTCTTCTCCGCCGGCGCGCTCGGCTGCGCCGCTATGCTGCTTCTTGCCGTGCCGTATTCAAAGGCGGTGGGTATGCCGAAATGCCTGCCCGCCGTTTTTGCAATGGCTCCCGCCGTTTTCTTTTCCGCCGGCGCGGCGTTTAACCGCGCGTTCGCCGAGGGGCATATGGATATGACGGCAACCGCCGTCGGGCAGATAGCGGAGGCGCTTTTCAAAACCGTTTTCGGGCTGCTTTTTTCAAAATATGTTATGGGCGCGCTTTATTCGCGGTTCCTTGAAACGGGCGCGGTGCTCGGCACGGCTTGCGCGTCTCAAACGCAGGCGCTCTCCGCTATTTATCCTTACACGGCTGCTGCGGCGGTTTTAGGCGCGGCTGTCGGCGCACTCTTGTGCTGGGTCTATTGCTCGGCGTATGTCCGCATCAGATATTCGCCGCTTTATCCGCGCGCTTCGGGAAGCGTAACGCCCGAAATCAAAGAGCTTTTAAAATTCAGCCTTCCCATCGCCGTGTCAACGCTCATTCAAAGCGGCTCTGCGTTTTTGGATAACGCTTCCGTGCAGTATTGCCTTTCGCTTTGCAGCGCGCAGTCGCTCAGTCAGGCGTATTCTCAGTGCCTTATGATAAGCGGCACTCAGCAAAGCGACCTCACAACTTATGTCTACGGGCTTTTTTCGGCGGCAAACGATATAAAAATGCTCTTTCCGGGGCTTACTATGGCGCTCGGCGCGGCAGCCGTGCCTGCGCTTACGGGGGCGTATGAGTCCGGCCGCCACGCTCAGTTTTCATCCCTGCTTTCCGGCGTGATTAAATACACCTGCGTCATCGCCTGCGGCGGCGGCTTCTTCCTTGCGCTTGCGGCGCGGCAGGTCACGGGTCTGCTCTACGGCTCGGAAAACGCCGATATAGTGCTCGGCTGCACGCCTCTTGTCAGGCTTTACGGGATTTTTATGCTGCTGTTCTGCCTTGCCGGAGCAGCCGTCTATTCCGCCCAGGCGGTGGGCTGCGCGTCTAAATGCGTGCCGTATTTCATCGCCGCCGCCGTATTGCGCGTGGGGCTGAATTTCGCGCTCGTCTCAAACGCGCGTTTTAATATATACGGCGCGGCGGTGTCGGATATCGCGGCTTATCTTGTTATCCTCGCCGGCTGCCTCGTCGCGCTTCGCCGCGTGTGCGGCGCAAGGATCGCCTTTTTTTCGTCCGTTTTAAAGCCCGCGCTCTGCGCCGCGGCGGCTTGCGCTGCCGGCAGGGCGGTTTACGTCGCGCTTTTTGACTTTTCGTCAAACGCCGCTTTTACCATTGTTTTCGGGGTGATTTACACCGTGTTTTTAACAATATTCGTGCTGTTGTCAAAAACAATAGACATATCTGAGCTCAAAATGCTTGCCGCCAGCAAAAAAACGGCTTAAATACTTGCTTTTTTTGCCGGTTTATAGTATTATAGGCTTAAAGAATTGATCTTTTCGCGGGTGATTAGGTGTCGGTGGATTTTGAAATTAAAGACAGCTATAATGTTGATGATCTTCTCCGCCTGATAACCGCTTTGCGCTCGCCGGACGGCTGCCCGTGGGATAGGGAGCAGACCCATTCCTCAATCAAAAAGAATTTTATTGAGGAAACCTACGAGGCTGTTGAGGCAATAAATAAAAACGATCCCGCAATGCTGCGCGAGGAGCTCGGAGATGTGCTTCTTCAGATCCTGCTTCATTGCGAGATGGAGCGCGAAAAAGGCAGCTTTGATTTTGCCGCGGTCGTTGACGAGCTTTGCAAAAAGCTTGTGGTTCGCCATCCCCATGTTTTCGGTGAGGCGTCTGCGCAAAGCTGCGAGCAGGCGCTGCAAAACTGGGATGATGTCAAGCGCCGCACAAAGGGCGTAAAAAATCACGGCGATACGCTCACGGCGGTGCCTCTTGAGCTTCCCGCGCTGATGCGCGCCCAAAAGGTGCAGAAAAGGGCGTCGTCCGCCGGCTTTGACTGGAAAAGCGCAGACGGCGCGTTCAAAAAGCTTCCCGAAGAGATTGATGAGTTAAAAATTGCTTTGTCCTCAGGTGATCCCTCTGAAATCGAGGATGAGCTCGGCGATCTGCTGTTTTCCTGCGTAAACGCGGCGCGCTTTTGCGGCTGCGATGCGGAGGAGGCGCTCACCGCTTCCACAAATAAGTTTATCGCAAGATTCCTTATTGCGGAGCAGCTTGCAGCGCAGCGCGGCATTGATATGAGCGTCGCCCCGGAGGAAGAGCTGGATGAGCTTTGGAACGAAGCAAAGATAAAATATGCCGAAAAGGCTGAAAACGGAGGAAATTCAAATGAACAAAACTGAACTTGTAGCAGCAGTTGCTGCAAAAACAGAGCTTTCCAAGAAGGATGCCGAGGCCGCTGTAAAGGCTGTTCTCGATGCTGTTACCGATGCTCTTGCAGACGGTGATAAGGTTGCTCTTGTTGGCTTCGGCACTTTTGAGGTTAAGACCCGCGCTGCTCGCACCGGCAAGAACCCCCGCACCGGCGAGTCCATCTCCATCCCCGCTTCAAAGGTTCCGTCCTTTAAGGCAGGCGCAGCTCTTAAGAACGCTGTAAAATAAGTTAAAAGCTTACGGCCGCCCTCGGGCGGCTGTTCTTTTTAAGGAGTGATGCTGTTGAGGCTTGATAAATATTTAAAGGTTTCGCGCCTTATAAAACGCCGCACCGTTGCAAACGAGGCGTGCGACGCCGGCAGGGTAGAGGTGAACGGAAAAATCGCGCGCGCGTCCTATGATGTTAAGGCGGGCGATATAATAACGCTGAATCTGGGTCAGTCGCCCAAAAAATTTCAGGTCGTTGAGGTCAGCGAGCATGCCCTGAAGGAGGACGCCTCCAAAATGTATAAGCCGCTCTGATGGATTTTGCTCATCAGGGCGCTTTTTCTTTCATATAATTTACAGGCGGCGTGCCTGAGCGCCGCAAAACGCAGCTTTATTGATTAAACCGAAAGGGCTATGGTTATTATGGAAGAAAAATTCGGCAAAAAGCCTCATTCGCTCTGCCTTGAAAACAGAAACGGGCTCAAGCTTACGGGGGTCACGGATATGGGCGCGTTCGATGAGGAAAGTGTAACGGCGTTCACCGATTACGGCTGCCTCACCGTGAGCGGCAGCGGCATACATATAGAGGAGCTCAGCGTTGAAAGCGGCGTGCTGCGCCTGAGCGGAGAGATAACGGCGCTTATCTACAGCAGCAAAAGCGCAAAGGAAAAAAATATTTTCAGGCGGCTCTTCGGTGCTTGAGTCCGCCGCCGTTTTTGCGCTCGGCGGCTTTCTGTTCGGCGCCGTGTATGATCTTTTTCGCTTTTTTAGGCTGCTGTTTAAAAATAAGGCGTGCTCTTTTATCCTCGATCTTTTGTTTTTTGCGCTTTTCGCTCTCGGCTTTTTCACCCTGCTGCTCGCGTATAACGACGGAATTGTAAGGGCGTTATACTTTACAGCATATTTTGCCGGGCTGCTTCTCTACATTTTCACCGCGTTCAGGCTCACGGCGCGTTTTCAGCGGCGCTGTGCGGATTGCGCACGCCGTATTTGTAAAAAAAACGGCGCGTTTGCAAAAAAACTGTTGCAATTACCGCGGCGGTTGTATTATAATGGTCTTGTGTTAAGGAAAAAGCCTTTACGCAAAAAATCAAAGCCGGCGCCTGCCGCTGTTAAGGGTGATGAGATTGGCAAAGCAAATTTCGGCGTTTTTCACCGCCGCGGTAAAAAATAAAAAGCTTCGCACCGCAGTTTTGTGCGTTGCTTTCGCTCTCGTCTTTTTCGGATGCTCCGGATTTGTGGTATCGCAGGCGGCAGATATAAAAAGGCTCAAAAATCAGCAGGCGGCTTATGATGAGCAGCTTGCCGAGCAGGAGGCGGAAAACGACCGCCTTGAAGAGATCCTCGATTCGGAGGACCGCGACGCTTATATTGAGCAAAAGGCGCGCGAAAAGGGCTATGTAAAATCCGGCGAGATCGTGTTTTACGATGTCTCCGGCTCCGGAAACTGAAGATTGCTTTAAGCCGGGTTTATCTCGGCTTATTTTTGTTGAAACTCCTGTGCAGAAAAGAGGAATTTTATGAAAGAGATTTCTTCCGCCGTTATAACCGAAACGGTCAAAAGGCTTGTTATTGATGCAAACAAAATACTGCCTGGCGATTTGGTAGAGCAGATCGCCGCCTGCCGCAAGTGCGACCGCAATGCCACGGCGCGCTCCGTTCTCGGCGACCTTGAGCAAAATATAGATGCCGCCCTTCAGCTTGATATACCGGTCTGCCAGGATACCGGAATGGCTGTGATATTCGCTGAGGTAGGGCAGGATGTGCATATCGTCGGCGAGGGCTTTGAGGACGCCGTTAACCGCGGCGTTTCGCAGGGATATACGGACGGGCTGCTCAGAAAATCCGTTGTGCGCGACCCGTTTTTTGACAGGGTCAATACAAACGATAATACGCCGGCGGTCATCCACACGCGCATCGTGCCAGGCGAAAATATCAAAATAACAGCCGCCCCCAAGGGCTTCGGAAGCGAGAATATGAGCGCGCTTCGTATGTTCACTCCCAGCGCGGGCGAGGAGGATATAATCGGCTTTGTTGTTGAAACTGTCAAAAAGGCCGGCTCAAATCCCTGTCCGCCCGTAGTGGTCGGCGTCGGCATCGGCGGCGATTTTGAATACTGCGCGCTGCTTGCCAAAAAGGCGCTCTGCCGCCCCGTTTCTCAGCGCAGCAGCATAAGCGGCTATGCCGAAATGGAGCAAAAGCTGCTCGCAAGGATAAACGAGCTTGATATAGGCCCGCAGGGCTTCGGCGGCAGCACCACCGCGCTTGCCGTGAATATAGAAACATATCCAACGCATATAGCGGGGCTTCCCGTGGCAGTAAATATCGGCTGCCATGTGACCCGCCACGCCTCGGCGGTCATATGAGCGGGGTGGGGAATATGCCTTATCATCTTGCCGCGCCCTGCCTTTTCGGGCTTGAGAGCCCGCTGGCTGAGGAGCTCAGGCAGCTCGGAGCGCAGAATGTTTCAGCCGAAAACGGCAGAGTGTTTTTTGACGGCGGCGAGGAAATGATAGTCCGCGCCAATCTTTGCAGCCGCTTTGCGGAGCGCATACTGATAGCCGCCGCAAGATTCACTGCGCGCAGCTTTACGGAGCTTTTTGACGGCGTCAACGCAGTTTCGTGGAGCGATTATATCGGCTCGAACGACGCTTTTCCCGTCACGGGGCACTGCGTTTCGTCTGCGCTTCATT
The DNA here is from genome assembly GCA_944380545.1 of uncultured Eubacterium sp. Taxonomy (GTDB): domain Bacteria; phylum Bacillota; class Clostridia; order Oscillospirales; family Acutalibacteraceae; genus Eubacterium_R. The sequence goes on from CALWHV010000004.1 coordinate 74,555, forward strand.
CCGTGCCGGACTGCCAGAAGATAATCAAAAAATCCATCGCCGTAAGCCTTTCGCGCAGCTACGGCGTTGAACGCCTGCCCGAGGGCGGCGCTGTTCATCAGATCCGCTTTTCAATAATCAAGGACGATGTTCTTGTTGCGATAGACACAAGCGGCGCCGGTCTTCACAAGCGCGGCTACCGTCCGGTGTCGAACGCCGCCCCTATAAGGGAAACGCTTGCGGCCGCGCTGTGCAGCTTTTCCAAACTTCGCCATTACCACGCGCTTTACGACCCGTTTTGCGGCAGCGGCACCGTTCTTACGGAGGGCGCGCTGCTTGCAAACAATATCGCTCCCGGCCTCGGCAGACGTTTCGCGGCGGACGAATGGGGGCTCGTTGACGGTTCGCTCTGGCAGCGCGAGCGTGAGCGCGCAAAAAGCCTTGAAAAAAAGGATACGGATTTCATCGCCTTCGGAAGCGATATTTCCCCTCAATGCGTAAAGCTCACCCTTGAAAATGCCGAAAGGGCAGGCGTTTCGCGCTTTATGCGCGTCAAGGCCGCCGATATTTCCGACTTTGAGCCGCAGAGCGAAAACGGCACGCTCGTAACGAACCCGCCGTACGGCGAGCGTATGCTCGATACAGCTGAGGCGCAGCGTATTTACGGCGTTATGGGCAAGAAATTTCTGCGCCGCCGCGGCTGGAGCTTCGGCGTAATCTCGCCGGACGAGGAGTTTGAAGCTTTTTTCGGCAGAAAGGCGGATAAAACAAGAAAGCTCTATAACGGGATGCTCCGCTGCCGCTATTATATGTATTTCAAATAAAACTTTACGGGCGCTTTTGCCCTGTTTATGCGCCGCCTCGCTTGACGCGGCGCGTATTTATATGTAAAATATCTAATGAAAGATTTTTAATAACGGAGGTGAGCGCAGTGCTTTTAAAGGACGCCGCAGTGGGCGACACCTGCATCGTGCAGGAGATACGCCTGCCTTTTCAGATGGAACGCAGGCTCGAAGCGCTCGGTATGACTAAAAACACCCCTGTTTTCGTTGTAAACAGAAAGGGCAGGGGAATCCTCATCATAAAGGTTCGCGGCACAAGATTTGCGCTCGGCTGCAATATAACTAAAAATATAGAAGTGAGGCGGTCCGTATGAGCAGTGAGATGACCATAGGCTTCATCGGCAACCCGAACTGCGGCAAAACCACCCTGTTCAACGCCTATACCGGCGCCAACCTCAAGGTGGCGAACTGGCCGGGCGTAACCGTTGAAAAGGTAGAGGGCGCAATAAAGCATCACAACACGGATATCCACCTTGTTGACCTGCCCGGCACATACAGCCTGACCTCCTATACTATGGAGGAAACGGTCTCCCGCAGCTTTATCCTCGGCGGGGATGTGGATGTTATCATCAATGTGGCGGACGCCTCCGCCCTGGAGCGCAGCCTTTATCTTACGCTTCAGCTCCTTGAGCTCGGCAAGCCCGTCGTGCTGGCGCTCAATATGATGGATATAGTTGAAAAGCGCGGTATGGAGATAGATCTTCACCGCCTGCCGGAAATGCTCGGCATACCCGTCGTTCCCGTCTCTGCAAGAAAGCGCCGCGGGCTCGACGCGCTGCTTCACGCCGCGGTTCACCATAAGGGAGCGACCGCGCCGGACAGGCTTATACATAACCACGCCTCAAGCACCGCCCACGCGCACGACCACCATTCGGAATTTGCAATGGTTTATTCGGACGATATCGAGGATAAGATAGACTGGATAATACCCGAGCTCAAAAAACGCTATCCGAGCCTGACGAATTACCGCTGGCACGCAATAAAGCTGCTTGAGCAGGATCCCGAGATAACTAAAAAATATCCGGTCGATCTGCCGCAGGTCATAGACCGCAGCTATGAATCCGATATAATAAATCAAAAATACGATTTTATAAGCGAGATAATCGACGAGGTGCTTATCCACAAGCAGCGCCAGGATGTGTTCACCGAAAGGGTGGACAGGATCCTTACCGACAGATTCTGGGGCATCCCCGTTTTCCTCGGCGTTATGGCGGTGATATTCTTCCTCACCTTCACCGTCGGCGATTGGGTGAAGGGCTATTTTGAGATAGCGATAGATTTTATCTCCGCCGCGGCCTCTGCAGGGCTCACGGCGGTCAACGCCGGCGAAATAGTCTCCTCCCTTGTTGTGGACGGCATTATAGCCGGAGTGGGAACGATAGTCACCTTCCTGCCTAATATACTGATTCTGTTTTTGTGCCTTGCGCTGCTGGAGGACAGCGGCTATATGGCGCGCGTGGCGTATGTTATGGAGGGCGTTATGAGCCGCCTCGGCCTTTCCGGCAAGGCGTTCATACCGATGCTGCTCGGCTTCGGCTGCACCGTGCCCGCAATAATGGCGTCGCGCGCCCTTGAAAGCAGGCGCGACCGATATAAAGTGATGCTCGTAACGCCGTTTATGAGCTGCAATGCAAGGCTCACCATTTATATCCTGTTTTCGGAGATGTTCTTTGCAGAAAACGCAATGCTCGCCGCATATTCAATGTATCTTATAGGCATAGTAGTTGCAATAGCGGTCTGCGCCGTCATCCATCTTGTGGACCGCAAAAAAAGCGAGAACTACCTTATGATAGAGCTGCCCGAATATAAGCTGCCGGACGGCAGAACCGTCGGCATCTATGTTTGGGAAAAGATAAAGGATTACCTCGGCAAGGCGGGCTCAACCATATTTATAGCCACCATCATAATCTGGGCGCTGCTCAATTTCGGCCCCTCCGGCTATGCTCAAAATGCAACGGACAGCTTCGGCGCGGCAATCGGAAAGCTGCTCGTGCCCGTGTTTGCGCCCATAGGCCTCGGCTATTGGCAGATCGTTGTTGCGCTCATTGCCGGCATCTCCGCCAAAGAGGTGGTGGTCTCAAGCTGCGCCGTGCTCTTCGGCATCGTAAACGCAGGCTCCGAGGCGGGTATGTCGGCATTCTCCGCAGCGCTTGAGGGTATCGGCTTCGGTCAGCTCAACGCCTTCTGTCTTATGGTGTTCTGCCTGCTTTATATCCCGTGCGCCGCCGCGCTTGCAACCATAAAAAAAGAATCAAACAGCTGGGGCTGGATGGGCTTTACGGCGTTTTTCCAGCTTGCCACCGCGTGGGTGGTCACCTTTGCGGTTTACCGTATAGGTCTGCTGATAATCTAAAATTTTAAAGAAACGGCAAATACCAAAGCGCCGCACCGAAAATCATCGGTGCGGCGCTTTCATCGTCGCCTTATTTTTTGCATTTTGTTGCGGCATAATATCCGTAAACAACTATCGCCGCAATCAGCAGCGCTATGAATATCAGCGCCGGCGCTGTCATCAGCCTTTCCTCAAGCCGTCCCGTTTCAACAAAATATGTGGTCGCGCCGAGCCCTGCCACAAGCGCCGTGCAGAAAAGCGCCAAAAATCCTCCGGCGCGGCTCAGCTTTTTTGCGTCATACAGCGCCTTATCCTCGGCGCTTGCCGTGTTGTAGCCCGAAAGCAGCCACGCGCCGTGTCCGCTGAGCATTATTGCGGATAGAATCAGGAATACGGCGCAGAGCGCGGCGCATACTATCGTTCCTGTATACATATAAATCACTCCTCGGCTCATGTATAGCACTGTTTTTCGGGAATGTCAATATTATTTTTTAGTCCGCGCCGTCCTTCGGCTTCATCGCGTTATATGAGGTCAGCACGGCTTCGTCGCTTATGTTGCACCCCAGCTCGTATATCGGCACAAGCTTGAAAATCCTGTCCAGAACCGAAAGCAGCTTCTTCATCCTGTCCGCCTCAAGGTGGCGCACCGTCTGCGCAAAAAAATTATATATCGCCTTTGACGGGTCCGCGCGTTTTATGTGGTTTTCCTCGCTTCGCTCAAGAAAGCAGATGCCCGCAAGCGGCAGCAGCTCCGGCGTTGAATAATCGTACTTCCCGCTCCAGGGCGTGCCGCAGGCAAAAACCCTGCCGTCTATTATCCTTATCGCGGGCTTGTCGTCGTTAACCATATGCGCGCGCTCTCCGAAATGCTTGAGCCACAGCGCGGTGTGCGTCGATTTTCCCGTGCCGCTGTCGGCCGAAAACGCATACGCAACGCCGTCAACCGCCACGCAGGAGGAGTGCAGCAGCACGCCGTTGTGCTCTATCAGCGCGTTGTAAAAATCGCTGCCCGTAAGCATATATTCCCAGTCGTTTGAATTCAGCTCCGGATGCCTCTCCGCCGCCAGCTGCACGCGCTGCGGCGTAACATCTATAACAATATCCGCGCTGTCCTCGCTTTGGTCTGCGCTGATATAGGGCGCGGCCTGCCTGCCCGTGCGCCCCGTCATATTTTTCAGGTCAACTCTCAGTCCTGCAATCTCACATATCGCCATAAAAACTCTCCTAACTGAAATCCATTATAATTTATTTGCCTTTTTTAGTCAATAGAGCGCTCACGGTACCGTTTTTCTCCCCGTGCGCGCTTTCCTTTTATTGCCTGCGCCTTTTTTCGTCTTTTGTGTTGACAGCCCGTTCGTTCGGCGGTATAATAGAACAAATGTTCGATAAAGGAGCTGATCCGCCGTGGAGCGCGCCATACTTCATATAGACTGCAATAAATTTTACGCCTCCGTGGAATGTCTTCACCGCCCGGAGATACGGGATAAGCCGGTGGCGGTCGGCGGCAGCACGGAGGAGCGGCGCGGAATAATCTTAACAAAAAACGAGATAGCGGCGCGCTTCGGCGTCGCAACCGGCGAGGCGCTCTGGCAGGCGAGGAGAAAATGCCCGCAGCTTGTGATAGTGCCGCCGAATTTTCCGCTTTATATGCGCTTTTCAAAAATGGCGCGCGCGATATATGCGGATTATTCGCGCCAAATAGAGCCGTTCGGGCTCGACGAGTGCTGGATAGATGTTACGGGAGCTCAAAAAAGCCCCGCCGCCGTGGCGCAGGAGATCCGCCGCCGCGTAAAATACGAGCTGGGCATAACCGTCAGCGTGGGCGTTTCGTGGAACAAGATATTCGCAAAATTCGGCTCGGATTATAAGAAGCCGGATGCCGTAACCGTGATAAACCGTTCAAATTATAAGGATATAGTTTGGAAAAGCCCGTGCGCCGATCTGCTTTTTGTCGGCCCCGCAACCACGCGCAAGCTTTCTTCATACGGCATATACACCATAGGCGAGCTCGCCCGCGCCGATATATCGCTGCTGCGGGCTGTCTTCGGCAAAAACGGAGAGGTGCTGCACACCTTTGCAAACGGGCTTGATTCAACGCCCGTCTGCGATATGGACGCGCAGCAGGATATAAAAAGCATCGGTAATTCCACCACAACGCCGCGCGATATGCACAGCTTTGACGATGTAAAAACGGTTATGACTGTGCTTGCGGAAAGCGTTGCCCGCCGTCTGCGCGAGCACGGCGTAAAGGGCAGGGGAGTGTCGATCTTTGTGCGCGACTGCGAGCTTCACAGCTTCACCCGTCAGGCAAGGATGCAGAGGTATACGGATGTTTCGTCTGAGATAACTGCCGCCGCCCTGGAGCTGTTTCGCGAAAACTGGGATTGGAGCCGCCCTCTGCGCGGCGTCGGCGTGTCTGTCTTTGATTTCGGCACGGAATATCTGCAGTTCGATCTTTCCGGCAGCGCTCAGCGCCACGAAAAGCTTGAAAGGGTGGAACGCGCCGTGGACGATATACGCCGCCGCTTCGGCAGCTACGCCATACAGCGCGCCTCACTGCTTGCAAAAACGGATCTGAGCCGCTTTGACCCGCACGAGGACCATATCATACACCCCGTAGGATATTTTAAGGAATATAAAGGAGCATAGTTATGAAACGGTATGTTGATGTTATCGCAATGTTTGACACAGAGGGAGCGATACGCCCGCTTGCGATAAAGATAGGCGACGAGCGCTTTGAGGTGGACCGCGTGCGCGATATCCGTCCGGCGGCTTCGCTCAAAAGCGGCGGGGCGGGCATAAGATACACCTGCTCAATAGCCGGCAGGCTGTCGTATCTTTTTCTTGAGGAAACAAGATGGTTCCTTGAGCCCGCGTGCTGATATTGCATATTTTATAATTTTGCGCGCCGCCGTCGCCTCTTTTCTAACAGTTTTACACATTGCATTGCCGCCTTAAAAGTGGTAAAATATCCCCGTTAAAAATAAAGGAGGCGCTTTTTATGAAAAAGCTTTATCAGGATATGACCGCTCAGGAGCTTGCCTGCGAAAAGGCGGAGCTTGAAAAAAGGTATCAGGAGTTCAAGGCAAAGGACCTCAAGCTCGATATGAGCCGCGGCAAGCCCGGCTCGGACCAGCTTGACCTCTCGTCAGCCCTCAACGATGTTAAGGATTACACCGAAAACGGCGTCGACCTCAGAAACTACGGTATGCTGGACGGCACCCCCGCCTGCAAAAAGCTTTTTGCGCAGCTTATGGGCGTTGAGCCGAAAAATGTTATTATCGGCCCCAATGCCAGCCTTACTCTGATGTTTGACTATATCTCCCAGTGCTTCACCCACGGCGCGGGCGATACGCCGTGGCGCAGCCTTGATAAGGTAAAATTTCTCTGCCCCGTGCCCGGCTACGACCGCCATTTCACCATCCTGGAATATTTCGGGATAGAGATGATAAATATCGATATGAACGCCGACGGGCCGGATATGGACGCCGTCGAGGAGGCTGTAAAGGACCCGTGCGTAAAGGGTATGTTCTGCGTGCCGAAGTATTCCAATCCGCAGGGCATCACATACAGCGACGGCGTTGTCCGCCGCATCGCCGCCCTCAAGCCGGCTGCAAAGGATTTCCGTGTTATGTGGGATAACGCCTATATGATTCACGATGTCGTCTATCCCGGAGACGAGCTGCTCAATATCTTCGATATCCTGCCGCAGTACGGCAACGAGGATATGGTTATCGAGTTCTGCTCAACCTCAAAGATCACCTTCCCCGGCGCCGGCGTTTCCGCCCTTGCCGCAAGCGATAATAATATCGCCGCAATCAAAAAGCGCCTCAATGCCCAAACGATAAGCTACGATAAGATGAACCAGCACCGCCATGTTGAGTTCTTCGGCGATGCGAACGGCGTTATGGCTCATATGAAAAAGCACGCCGCCATTCTCAAGCCCAAGTTCGATATCGTGCTCGGCCATCTCAAAAACGAGCTCGAGGGCCTCGGCATAGCCTCGTGGACCGACCCGCGCGGCGGCTATTTCATCAGCCTTGATGTTACGGAGGGCTGCGCCAAAAGAGTGGGCGAGCTCTGCCGCGAGGCGGGCGTTGTGCTCACCACCGTCGGCGCCACCTTCCCCTACGGCAAAGACCCGAAGGACCGCAATATCCGCATCGCTCCCACATATCCTCCCGTGTCAGAGCTTGATACGGCGGCGGAGCTTCTTTGCATCTGCGTGCGCCTTGCCGCGGCGGAAAAGCTGCTTGCAAAATAAAATAAAGCTTCATTCGGCGGGTATCCCCTCAGGCGGAAAAGCCCGCCGTTTGTTTTGAGGTAAAAATGACTTCTAAATTCAGTTCTCTAAGCCGTAAAACGCAGGGCGTGATCTTCATCGTCCTTTCCGCGCTCAGCTTTACGGGTATGAACACCTTTGTGCGCCTTGCCGGCGATCTGCCCACTATGCAAAAGGTGTTTTTCAGAAATTTTGTTGCAATGATATTCGCGTTTTTGGCAATGGTAAAGGCGCGTGATTCCTTCAAGCCCAAAAAGGGCAGCCTGCCGCTTTTGCTGCTGCGCTCCGCCGCGGGGCTCGGCGGGATATTCGGCAATTTTTACGCGCTTGATAAGATAGAGCTTTCAAACGCTTCGATGCTCAATAAGATGAGCCCGTTTTTCGCGCTGATCTTCTCCGCGCTGTTTTTAAAGGAAAGGGTCAAGCCCAAGCAGGCGCTGGCAATAGCCGCGGCGTTTGCAGGCGCGCTCTTTATAATCAAGCCCTCGTTCGGAAATTCGGACCTGCTCGCCTCCCTTGCCGGCTTTGCCGGCGGTATGGCTGCCGGAGGCGCCTACACCTGCGTTCGCAAGCTCGGCCTGATGGGCGAGAACGGCCGCCTCATCGTGCTGTTCTTCTCCGTGTTCTCCTGCGTGCTCACAGCGCCGTATCTCATATTCAATTATCATTATATGAGCGCCCTTCAGTGGCTTTCGCTTCTTATGGCGGGGCTCTTCGCCGCCGGCGGTCAGTTTGCCATAACCGCCGCCTATACGCGCGCCCCCAGCCGCGAGATATCGGTTTACGATTATTCGCAGATAATCTTTGCGGCAGTCGTCGGCTTCTTCGTATTCGGCGATGTTCCTGACCTGCTGTCTTTTGTGGGTTATATTATCATCATCGCAATGGCTGTTTGGATGTTCATATACAATAACAGGCATTCGCCCCTTGAAAACCGCGGATAGCATCTATATATAGGTGTAAAGTAAAAGCACTTGCATTTGTCTATATGTTGTGTTATAATGTTTTTCGCTAACAAATTTAAGGGGGTATTTATCGTGAGATGTCCGTTTTGCGGCTGCGAGGAGAGCAAGGTCATAGACTCCCGCCCCACAGATGAAAATGAAAGGATACGCCGCCGCCGCGAGTGCGTTCAGTGCGGCAAACGCTTCACAACATATGAAGTGATAGAAGATGTTCCCATTATCGTTATAAAAAAGGATAAGAGCCGCGAGGCGTTCGACAGGAATAAGATCCTCAAGGGTATGCTGCGCGCGTGTGAAAAAAGGCCCGTCACCACCGGTGAGCTTGAAACCGCAATATCGGAGATAGAGGCAACCCTTCAAAGCGCAACGGACCGCGAGGTAACCAGCGTGCGCATAGGCGAGCTTATTATGGAAAAGCTCCGTCTTATAGACGAGGTAGCCTATGTCCGCTTCGCCTCCGTATATAAGGAGTTTGATTCCGCCTCCGCTTTTATAGAGGAGATTTCAAAGCTCTGACAGCAGCATAAGCAAGGCGCTGGCCCGTGTCGGCCGGCGCTTTTTAATATCCGCTCAATTTATGTTGGAATCAGCCTGTTCGGTCAGTTTAGGAGATATATGAAAATCAGAGCCGTAGAAAAAAACAAAAAGCAGTATCTTGCGCTCTTGCTGCTCGCAGATGAGCAGGAGAGTATGATAGACCGCTATCTTGAGCGCGGCAGGATGTATGCCCTTGACGACGGCGGCGTAAAAGCCGTGTGCGTCGTTACGGACGAGGGAAACGGCGTTTTGGAGATTAAAAACATAGCCGTTGACGCCGAATATCAGCGCCGCGGCTTCGGCAGAGCGCTCGTGTCTTTCGTTGAAGAAAAATACCGCCGTTCGTTTCACACGCTGCGAGTCGGCACGGGCGACAGCCCCGCAACCGTGCCTTTTTACGAAAAATGCGGCTTTGAGCGCGCCTTTGTCATCAGAGATTTCTTTACGGATAATTATGACCGCCCGATATACGACGGCGGCGTCAGGCTTAAGGATATGCTGGTGCTTGAAAAGAAAATATAGCTCCAGCGCCCCTTTCCGGCGTTAGTCGCGCACTCTTTGATTACGGTAAGCTCGGCGGAAATGTTCAGTTTTCACTGTGATTTTCAATATGCAAAGCAGGTGCAAAAAATAAGAGCTTGGCGGTGAATTTGATGATAAGAAAGTTTAAAAACGGCGATTTAGCCGCCGTAATGCAGATATGGCTTGATGCAAACATAGATAGTCACAGCTTTATATCAAAGGATTATTGGAAAAATAATTTTGAACCGGTAAAGGAAATGATGCCTCACGCGCAGGTGTATGTATATGAAGACGATGCCTCAAAGCAGCTTTACGGTTTTATCGGTCTTACCGGGAATTATATTGAAGGGCTGTTCATAAGAAGCAATGTTCGGGGACTCGGATTCGGCAGGCAGCTTTTGGAATATGTTAAAAGCATCGAGCCGAATATAAAGCTGAGCGTGTATAAAAAGAATGTGCGCGCGATCCGGTTTTATAACAGAGAGGGCTTCGTTGCTGTATCGGAGAAAATTGATAATAACACAGGCGAAAAAGAGCTTCTTATGGCTTGGAACTGCTGAACGGCTCGGTGCTCGGTAAAAAGCCGGATATCCGCCGCCCGCAATTTGCATACAGAGTTAAACAAAGGCGGTCGTCGCCCCGTCGGCGCCGTTAATATTTAATTACTTGATTTTTAAATAAAAAGAGTGTAAAATAACGCAAAGGGGGTTGGAGTATGAAAAACACCTTGTCTTTCAATGCGCCGCCGTGGATAGTCACGGTTTTCAGCTTTGTTCTTACGCTCGGCCTTTGCGCGGCGTTTTTCGCCTTTTTGCCCAATCTTCCGGAAACGGTGCCGGTTCATTATTCAAACGGCGTCGGGGTAGACAGATGGGGCGAGCGCTCCGAGCTTATCGGACTGCCGGTTATGGCGCTCGTGATTTCCGCCGCGGCGTTTGTGATATCCGCCGTTTGCATCAAAAAGCAGCTTTCCGGCTTCGCTTATTTTGCGAGCGGATTATCGCTGTTCGTAACGCTTGTGCTTTCCCTTGTTGCGGCGATGTTTATAAGAATCGCGCTTCAGGGCTGATTGAATTTTTTCCGCTGACGCGGGTTTAGGAGATGTTTTATATGAGATCCGATTTGATTAAGAAAGGTCCCGGCAGGGCGTCGCACCGTTCGCTTTTAAGAGCGCTCGGCATAGACGAGCTTGAGATGAAAAGACCGTTTATAGCCGTTGTAAATTCAAAAAGCGATTATATCCCCGGCCATATGCACCTTGATAAGATTGCAGAGCAGGTAAAGGCGGGAATAAGAAACGCCGGCGGCGTTCCGTTTGAGTTCAACACCATCGGCGTTTGCGACGGCATCGCTATGAACCATAAGGGTATGAAGTACAGCCTCTGCTCGCGCGAGCTTATCGCGGATTCCATAGAGGTAATGCTCACCGCCCATCCGCTTGACGCCGTTGTTTTTATCCCCAACTGCGACAAGATCGTTCCCGGTATGCTGCTTGCAGCGTGCCGTATGAACCTGCCCAGCATCTTTATCTCCGGCGGTCCCATGCTCCCCGGCAAAAGCACCGAAACCGATACCGGCATCGGCCTTTCGGAGATGTTTGAGTATTCCGGCAAGTATTTCGCCGGCAATATGAGCCTTGAAAATCTTGAGAGCTGCGCCTTTACGGCGTGCCCCACCTGCGGCTCGTGCAGCGGTATGTATACCGCGAATTCAATGAATTGCCTTACGGAAACCATCGGTATGTCGCTTCCCGGCTCCGGCACTATCCCGGCGGTTATGAGCGCGCGCCTGCGCCTTGCCAAGGAAACGGGCGAAAGGGTTATGGAGCTGCTTGAAAAGGATATAAAGCCAAGCGACATCATCACCGAAAAGGCGGTTGAAAACGCCATACGCACCGATATGGCCATCGGCTGCTCAACAAACACGATTCTTCACCTCACGGCTATCGCCCACGCGGCGGGCCACGATATCAGCCTTAAGGACCTTGATTCTTACGGCAGGAAAACTCCGCAGATATGCAAGCTCAACCCAGCGTCAAGCGTCTTTATCACAGACCTTAACGAGGTTGGCGGTATGCAGGCGGTAATGAAGGAGCTTGCAAGGGGCGGCCTTATCAATACGGACGCTCTTACCGTCAGCGGCACGGTTGCAGACAGGATCGCAAAAGCCCCCGATGCGGACGGCAGCATCATCCGCACGCTTGAGGAGCCGTTTTCAAAGGACGGCGGCATTGCCGTTCTCTGGGGCAATCTTGCCGAGGAGGGCTCCGTCGTTAAAAAGGGCGCCGTTCTGCCCGAAATGATGCAGCACAAGGGCCCTGCAAGATGCTTTGACAGCGAGGAAGAGGCGATAGAGGCTATAAACGGCGGCAAGATAACCGCCGGCGATGTGGTCGTTATCAGATATGAAGGCCCCAAGGGCGGCCCCGGAATGAGGGAGATGCTCTCTCCCACCTCCGCAATCATCGGTATGGGGCTCGGCAGCTCCGTTGCGCTTCTTACGGACGGCCGCTTCAGCGGCGCAACAAGGGGCGCGGCGATCGGCCATGTCAGCCCGGAGGCTGCCGCGGGCGGCAATATCGCCCTTGTTGAAGACGGCGATGAGATAGAGATAGACATTCCCGCAAGAGTCCTGCGCGTCAATATTTCGGACGAGGAGCTTGAAAAGAGAAGAGCCGCGTGGCATCCGCCCGTGCGCGAGCTCACCGGTTATATCAAAAGATACGCCCAGCATGTTACAAGCGGCGCAAAGGGCGCTGTGTTTGACGACTGATCCACACCGCGCGCCGCGTTTTGCGGCTTGATGCTTAAAAGGAAGGTGCAGCTATGCAGGATGATGTTGCAATCTCCGTTCAAAATGTAACTATGTCCTTCAACCTCAACAAGGAAAAGGTTGATAACATCAAGGAATATGTTATAAAATTTCTTTCACACAAGCTTGAATACAAAAGGTTCTATGCGCTCAAAAACATCTCGTTCGATGTCAAAAAAGGCGAGCGCCTTGCCATTCTCGGCTTCAACGGCGCCGGAAAAAGCACGCTTTTAAAGGCTATCGTCGGCGTTTATAAGCCAACCGTCGGCAAGGTGGAAAAGCAGGGCGTTATAGCTCCGCTGCTTGAGCTCGGCGCGGGGTTCGACCCCAATTATTCCGGAAAGGAAAATATCTTTCTTTACGGCGCCATACTCGGCTATTCAAGGGATTATATCAATTCAAAATATGATGAGATAGTTGAGTTTTCCGAGCTCGGCAATTTCATCAATGTTCCGCTCAAAAACTATTCCTCGGGTATGCGCGCGCGTCTCGGCTTTTCCATCGCCACGGCGGTCGAGCCCGATGTGCTGATACTTGACGAGGTCCTTTCGGTCGGCGACGCCAAATTCAGGGCGAAAAGCCTTAAAAAGGTGCAGTCGATGTTTGATAACGGCGTAACCGTACTTTTTGTTTCACACAGTATAGAGCAGGTCAAGGAGATCTGTGATAAGGCTATCCTGCTTGACCACGGCGAGATGCTGGCTTACGGCGATGTGGACGAGGTCTCCGAGATATACGAGCGCATGACGGAGCACGGCGGCAAAAAAAGCGAAGCGCCCGCCTCGGTTCAGAAAAGCGCTCCCGCCAAAAAGGCGGCGCCCGGAGCGATCGGCGCGCCGTACGGTTTAAAGACCTCGCCCGTAGGAAACACGCAGCTGCGCCTTGAATGGGACAGGGTGGACGGTGCAACCGTTTACAGGGTCTATACCTATTCCGGCACGGCGGGAACAGACGATTATGAGGAAAAGCTCATCGCAAGCACGGCTAAAAACAGCTATGTGTTTAAGGAGCTTGAGCGCGGCAGGGAATATAATGTTATGGTCGTCGCCTCAAACGGCAAAAAAAGCGCGTCCGCAAAAACCGTTATATCAATGCCGGACGAGCAGCCTCAGGAAGCGTGATGCGCTTCGCCCGTAAAAGATAATAAAAAAACAAAACGAGCAGCGGCAAAAATCCGTTGCTCGTTTTTATGCTGTTTTGCGCCTCAGCCCTCGTATTCGTCGGCGTTTTCCCAGTTGTGCCAGATTGCCTGCACATCGTCGTTTTCTTCAAACATATCTATCATACGGCTCATCTTCATCATGTCGTCCTCATTTTCAAGGCGCGTATATGTTGAGGGCACATATGCCTCCTCGCTTGAAACAACGGCGTAGCCCTTTGCTTCAAGGTCGTCGCGTATCGCGCCCACATCGCCCGGCTCGGTGCGTATTTCAAACACATCGGCGTCGTCCGTGATAAAATCGGTCGCGCCCGCGTCAAGAGCGTCCAGCATAAGCTGGTCCTCGTCGGTCTCTTCTTTTTCAACAAGAATAACGCCCTGCCTTGAAAACATAAACATAACGGAGCCGGAGGTGCCCATATTTCCGCCTGCCTTGTCAAAGTAGTGGCGCACCTCGGCAGCGGTCCTGTTGCGGTTGTCCGTAAGAGCTTCAACCACAACGGCAACTCCGCTCGGTCCGTAGCCCTCGTATATTATCTCTTCGTAATCCGCGCCGCCGCCCTCGCCGGACGCCTTTTTGAGCATCCTTTCAATATTGTCGTTCGGCACATTGTTTTGCTTTGCCTTTGCAATAACATCCTTAAGCCTGGTGTTCACATTCGGGTCGGGCCCGCCGTTTTTGACCGCAACGGCAAGCTCCCTGCCTATTTTTGTGAATATTTTGGCGCGCGCCGCGTCGTTTGCGCCCTTTTTTCTCTTTATCGTGCTCCATTTTGAATGGCCGCTCATTAAAACATCTCCTTGTCTGAATTCAACCAAGTAATTTTAGCACATCAAGCGCCGCTTTTCAAGAGAAAGCTTGCCGCTTGCTAAAGCTGCGTAAAATAATGCACTCCGTTTTCAAAAAGCCCCTTGTTTGCAAACCTTGCGCATATCCCGCTGCCCCTGTGCGTTTCAAGCTTGAGCCCAACAGGCGCAAGCCCGTGCGGTATGTCCGTTCTGAAGGTAACGGTCGTGCCGCTCAAAAGCGCGTTTTTGTTGTATTTTTCAAACGGGATCTCTTTTTCGTTCCCGTTTTCGTCCCTGAACACGCACGCAAAATAATTAAATGTCAGCGGGGCGGCAAAGCCGTAGTTCGTAACTCCGAAAAACAGCTCGTGCGCCGTGGCGCAAAGCCCGCTCACCGCAAGCTGATAGCCCAGATGGTATTGCAGCGTTTCAAACACGCTCATTTCCGTCGGCTTTCCCGATTCGTCAAAAAACAGATTCGGATTCGCGTGGATGCCCAGCCTTTTACATTCGTCAAAGCAAAGCGGCTCGTCCCTCCAGCGCATCATACTGTAAAGCCTGCCCTCGTCCTCGCGGTAGTTGTGCTCAAGCGAAAAGGTGGTAAAGCGATAGGCCGCCGCCTGCGCCAGCACGGCTCTGCCGTCCAGATTGTCGCAGTGCCCTTTGCTCACCTTGTCGTCCGTATAGGCTCTGCCCCATGGCATCTCGCCGTCGTTCACCGTAAACGCCGCGTGGCTCAGCGCCGCTTGATAAGCTCTTTTTCTGTTCGCGCGCGCATACGCCCATTTGTGGCTTGCGTCGCCCGTTATGTAATCGTCGTGCAGCCCCACGCGCGCTCTGTATTCAGGCGGCGTCTTTTTAAACATCTTATAGTTTCGCACCTGGCTGTATATCTCGTCGGGCACAAGGCGGCACACCTCGCCTATAACATCGCCTGTGTGCCTCGGCCTGAATTTTTTATAGGAGTGCCCCTCGCCCCAGTAGCCGATGATACCCGTCTGCATACAGTAGATAACATCCGATATCAGATTTTCGTGATCGTCAAACCACTTTTTAAGCTGCTGCAAATGCACCTTCACCGTTTCATACGGCACATCGGGCTCGCTTTCCGTTGAATAGGCAAATCTCAGCAGCAGGCGTATCCCCGCGCTTTTAAAAAGCTCAAAGAATTTTTCAAGCTGAGAAAAGGCAAGCTCGTCAAGCTGCCTGCCGGCATAGCTGCACAGATAAACATACGCCTGAAATACGGTGGGCGAGTCCGGTTCGTATTTTTTTATCAGCCTTTCGGCGCGCTCGTACGGGTCCTCGCCGCCCTTCGGGTATGCGCACGGCTTTTCGCCGAGGGTTATGTATGTTTCGCCGCGAAAGCCTCTGTTCGGGTTTTTCAGCAGCGCCGCCGCGTCCTTTTTTGTCATCGCGGGCATATCTATGTCCGGCACAGAGCCGTAAGCGTATTCCTCAGTCATAATACACCGCCATTTCTGATTTTTTATTAGTTTAACATAAATCGCGCCGCGCTTCAATATTCAAATTGCAAAGCTCGATTCGCTGTTGCAAAATCGGACCGATGTGGTATTATATAATTGTAAACACAAATTTTAAGAGGTGCATAATATGGCTTTCAAAAGATTTATCTCGTTGCTGCTGCTTGCCGCCTGCGTTGCCGCCGTGCTTTGCGCCTGCTCGGCGGAGAAACAGACCGCGCAGCCTGAAACCTCATCCTTAACAACAACCGCGCCCGCAACGCAAAAGCGCGAGGAGATAACTCTCCCGCCGGACGGCGCGCAGAATTACACCGTCACCGGCATTGATTGTTCAAACGGCGGTAAGGACATCTACGCGGAGCTGTATTTCCCGAAAAACGGATATAAAAATAAAACGGTCGTCCTGTCGCACAGCTATATGCTCAACTGCAAATCAATGCAGCCATATTGCGCCGTGCTTGCCAATTCCGGCTACGCCGCCGTGTGCTTTGATTTCTGCGGCGGCAGTATGAGCTCGAAAAGCGACGGCAGCTTTATGAATATGACCGTGTTTACAGAGGTTGAGGATCTTGAATGTGTTGTTGAATCCGTTCGTCAAAACGAGCTGACCTCAGGCTCCGATATAGTGCTTCTCGGCACCAGCCAGGGCGGGCTTGTCAGCGCGCTCGCCGCAGAAGAGCTGAAGTCCTCCGTTTCGGCGCTCATTTTGATGTATCCGGCGTTCAATATCCCCCAAACGGTAAAGGAATTTTCGGAAAGCTCCTCCGGCAGCGTCTTTTCCTCCTTCGGCTTTTCAACGGATTCCTTTGCCGGCGAATACATATCCTCGCTTGACGGCTACGACCCCTACGAGCATATCGGCTCGTTCGCAGGGCCCGTCCTCATACTCCACGGCACGGCGGACACCGTTGTGCCGATAGAGTATTCCCAAAGAGCGGCCGAGCTGTATAAAAACGCGCGCCTTGAAAAAATCAGCGGCGCAAGCCACGGCTTCAATTCTGAAAACTATTCGCTCGTTGATTACGACAAAACCGTCGATAAGCACATCCTTGAATTTCTTGCATCGCTCGGCTGAGGGGGATCGAGCAGCCTTTCATTCTTTGACGAAAAATAGAAAAACCGTGCGGGGCGAAGTCCCGCACGGCGCTT
Organism: uncultured Eubacterium sp.; assembly: GCA_944380545.1. Classification (GTDB taxonomy): domain Bacteria; phylum Bacillota; class Clostridia; order Oscillospirales; family Acutalibacteraceae; genus Eubacterium_R. The sequence goes on from CALWHV010000004.1 coordinate 91,406, forward strand.
TTCTATGAGCAGCTTACACAAAGCTGTGCTCAACGGTTATAACAAGAAAAATATTTTCTTTCTTTTTATCAACGGCGCTTTGCAGCTCGTTGATTATCTGCTTGCTGCTTTTTGCGTAGCGGTGGGGGATAACAAGATCAAAAATGAAATTTGTCTTCATTCTTCCGTCAACCACCCTGAAATCGTGAAAAGAAAAATCGCCGTCGTATTCCTTTATTATCTGCGCCATAAATTCGCGGTATTTGTTCACCGTTTCGTCGTTTACGGCAATCGGGTCCATATGGATGCACATCATTATGCCAAGCTTTTTGCTGATTATCTTTTCCGTCAGGTCAATTATGTCGTGCACCTCAAGTATATCGGCGTCGCAGGGCACCTCGGCGTGCGCGGAGGCGATTATCCTGCCGGGGCCGTAATCGTGCACTATCAGGTCGTGAACGCCGTAAATGCACTCCTGCTCAAGCATAATGTCCTCTATCTCCTTAACAAGCTCCGGAGCCGGAGCCTTTCCGAGCAGCCTGCCGGAGATGTCCTTAACTATTCCCACGCCGGAGATGAATATCATCACGGCAACTATTATTCCCATTATTCCGTCGGCGTGCTTAAAGGCGGTGAAATGCGATATCAAAAGCGCCGCCACCGTCGCCGCCGTGGCAAAGCAGTCGTTAAGGCAGTCCTGGCGCACCGCCTTTGCGTTCACATTCTCCGTCTTCTTGTATATCGCGTTGTTGAAAAAAGCCATCCACAGCTTAACGAGTATCGCCGCGGCAAGTATCACCACGGAAACAACGCTGAATTTAACATCCTGCGGGTGCAGCAGCTTGTCGACGCTGCTTTTCAGCAGCTCAAAGCTCATCATAAAAATAAAAAACGAAATCACAAGCGCGCTTATGTATTCTATCCTTCCGTGGCCGAACGGATGCTCGTCGTCAACGGGCTTGTTAGAGAGCTTCGCCCCCGCTATGGTCACGATGTTTGAGCTTGCGTCGGATAGGTTGTTCACCGCGTCCGCCGTAACGGAAACCGAGTTTGTAAAAGTGCCCACGGCAAATTTGAATGCGCACAGCAGCAGGTTGCATACGATGCCCACCGCGCCGGAAAGTATGCCGCAGCGCTCCCTGACCGCGCTCTCGCCCAGCCCCTTCTTCTCTGCAAATATCCTTATCAAAAGCTTTGTCATATCAACGCCCTCCAAAGCTGCTCTCGGCAGCTAATTATGTGTTATATATTTATACCACAACAAGCCGCTCAACTCAATAGCCCGGCCGCCGATGCTTCGCTTTTTTGCCCTGTTTTTTCAAAATTAGGTTTAAATCGGCGGCGCGGTGTGGTATAATCTGCTCGGTGATGAAATGAAGAGCTTGGTTATAATCAACGGCTCGCCGAGGGAAAAGGGCGTTTCGGCGGAGCTTTCACGGCAGGTCAAGCCCTATTTTAAAGACTGCTCTGTAACTGAGTATTCGGCGTATGAGCTCAACGCCGCTCCCTGCCTTGCCTGCGGCTATTGCGAGGAGCACGACGGCTGCGCAAACAAAGACCTTGACCGCTTTTTTTGCGATGTTGAGCGCGCCGACTATATTATATTTATCTCGCCCGTTTATAATGATTTTTATCCCGCGCCGCTCAAGGCGGTGACGGACCGCTTTCAGCGCTACCTCAACGCCCGCTTCAAGCGCGGCGTAAAGCTGCCGCTCGGCTCTTCCAAAAATGTGGGCGCAATAATCATCTCAGGCTCAAATTCCCGCTATGCGGCGGATTATATGGCAAAGGCGCTTCGCTCGCTTTTTGAAGCCCTCGGCTGTTCTCTGAGCGCAAGATATTATATTCCGAACACCGACCTCGGTATGTATACCTTCAATCTTGTGGAGCTTGAAAGATTTATCCACCAGATAAAAGCGGCGGAAAACGATCTCTGATATCAACCAGCGCTTTTTTTGCCCGGCAGCGCGCCGGGCTTTTCTTTTTAAATTATTATTTTATTTAGTTGATAATCAATTCTCAATGTGATATAATTGTTTAAATTATTATGGAGCAGTATGTACTATGGTGATTTTGGGCATAGACCCCGGCTACGCCATCGTTGGCTGGGGCGTCATAGAATATAATTCCGGCAGGTTTCGAGTGGTTGATTACGGCGCAGTAACAACCAAAGCGGGCACGCCGTTTGACCGCCGCCTGTGCGATATTTACAGCGGCGTCGGCGATATAATAGACCGGTATTCGCCCGCCGTTTTAAGTATGGAAAAGCTGTTTTATAATAATAACGCAAAAACGGTTATAGATGTCGCCCAGGCAAGGGGCGTTATAACTCTTGCCGCAAGCCGCCGCGGGCTTCAGATCGCGGAATATACGCCGCTTCAGGTAAAGCAGTCGGTCACCGGCTACGGCAGGGCGGTAAAAAAGCAGGTGCAGGAGATGACGCGCATCATCCTGAACCTTGAAAAGATTCCTAAGCCGGACGATACGGCGGACGCGCTTGCAATGGCCATCTGCCACGCGCATTGCAGCGGCAGCCTTTTGGGCTCGGCTGCGTTCAGGCGTAATAATTTATAAGGATTGATGATATGATATACAGTATAACGGGCGAGCTGAGCTATATCGGCGAGCAGTTTCTTGTTGTTGAATGTTCCGGCGTGGGCTTCAAATGCTTCACCTCCGTGCGCACGGCGGCAACTGCCGGCAGCATAGGTCAAAAAATACGCCTTTTCACACATCTTTTCGTCAAGGAGGACGCGCTTGATCTCTACGGCTTCAGCACGGAAAACGAGCTCAACACCTTTCGCCTGCTGATTTCCGTTTCGGGCGTCGGACCCAAGGCGGCTATCGCGATCCTCTCTCAGCTTGAGCCGGATAAGCTTGCGCTTGCCGTTGCCGCAGGCGATGTAAAGGCTATAACCCGCGCAAACGGAGTCGGTAAAAAAATAGCGGAGCGCATTGTGCTGGAGCTTAAGGATAAGCTCTCCGGCGTTTCCTCTCAGGAGGTGCGCGGCGTTGTGGACGCTGCCTCCTTAGTAACCGAGGACTCTCCAGCCGCCGAGGCCGTAGCCGCGCTCGTTGCTCTCGGCTTCGGCAGAAGCGAGGCGGCAGCCGCTGTCGGCGCGATGGACCAAACCATTCCGGCGGACGAGATGATACGCCTCGGGCTGAGGCAGCTCAGCAGAAATCTTTGATATGTTAAGAGGGCTATGTTATGCAGGAAACCGAGCTTGAAAACAGAATAGTGTCAACCGAATTTTCTCCGGCGGACGGCGACATAGAAAACAGCCTTCGCCCGAAAACGCTGGGCGATTATATCGGTCAGGATAAGGTAAAGGAAAATCTCTCGGTCTATATTCAGGCTGCGAGAGACAGGGGCGAGGCGCTCGACCATGTGCTGCTCTACGGCCCTCCGGGTCTCGGCAAAACAACGCTTGCCGGCATAATCGCAAACGAAATGGGCGTCAACATCAGGATAACAAGCGGTCCCGCCATAGAAAAGCAGGGCGATCTTGCGGCGCTGCTCACCAACCTCCAGGAGGGCGATGTGCTGTTTATTGACGAGATTCACCGCCTTAACAGAAGCGTTGAAGAGGTGCTTTATCCCGCAATGGAGGACCGCGCGCTCGATATAATCATCGGCAAGGGCCCGTCCGCAAGGTCAATAAGGCTCGATCTGCCCAATTTCACGCTCGTAGGCGCAACCACAAGGGCGGGTCAGCTCTCCGCGCCGCTCAGAGACAGGTTCGGAGTCATCTTCCGCCTTGAGCTTTATACTCCGCAGGAGCTCGGCGTTATAGTCAAGCGCAGCGCCGGGATACTCGGAATAGATATAGACGACGAGGGCGCAGCTCTCATCGCCTCGCGCTCGCGCGGCACGCCCCGTATCGCCAACCGCCTGCTCAAAAGAAGCCGCGATTTTGCCCAGGTCAAATATAACGGCGTCATAACATCGCAGGCGGCTAATGACGCGCTTTCCCGTATGGAGGTCGACGAGCTTGGGCTGGACGCAACGGACAGGCGCCTGCTCACCGCTATGATAAAGAATTACAACGGCGGTCCGGTAGGGCTTGAAACCATCTCCGCCGCCATCGGCGAGGAGGCGGTCACGATAGAGGATGTTTACGAGCCTTATCTTATGCAGATAGGCTTTTTGAGCCGCACGCCGCGCGGAAGATGCGTTTCCGCGGCGGCGTACAGGCATCTCGGCATCCCGCAGGACGGGCAGCAGAGTCTGCTGTAACGCTTTTATTATTCTGTAAAGGATTGATTTTATGGGAAGACTTTTCGGCACGGACGGCGTGCGCGGAGTTGCAAACAGGGAGCTTACCAACGAGCTTGCCATGCGCATAGGTATGGCTACGGCGGAGATCCTGCTTAAAAATTCTCAGGACGCTCGCCCCACCGTTATGATAGGGCGCGATACGCGCGCGTCCGGCGATATGCTTGAGGCGGCGCTCACCGCCGGCTTTTGCTCGGTGGGCGTAAATGTGCTGGCGGTCGGCGTAGTGCCCACGCCCGCAATAGCCTATCTGGTCGGAAAATACGGCTGCGCCGCCGGCGTTATGATATCTGCCTCGCACAACCCGTGCGAATATAACGGCATAAAGATCTTTCAGTCCACCGGCTATAAGCTGCCGGACGCTGTTGAGGACGAGATAGAGGCTATGCTCGACTCCCCGCAGGGCAGTGAGCTTAAAACGGGCGGCGAGGTAGGCAGAAGGACCTATTGCACCACCGCCGTGGAGGATTATATCGAGCATGTCGTGTCCTGCTGCGAGGTCAGCTTCGAGGGGCTCAATATAGCGGTGGATGCCGCAAACGGCTCCGCAAGCGTGTGTGCTAAGGAGATTTTCACGCGCCTCGGCGCAAAATGCCATATGCTTTCGGACACTCCGAACGGCGTGAATATCAATCTGAATTGCGGCTCAACTCATTTAGAGGAGCTTTCAAGCTTCGTTCGCGCCAATAAGCTCGACCTCGGCGTGGCGTTTGACGGCGATGCGGACAGGATGCTTGCCGTTGACGAGGACGGCGAGGTGGTTGACGGAGATAAAATAATCGCCGTCTGCGCCACTCAGATGAAGCAGGACGGAAAGCTTGCCAAAAACACGGCGGTAGTAACCGTTATGAGCAATATGGGCTTTTTCAAATTCTGCGAGCAAAACGATATCCGCTGCGCGCGCACCGCCGTGGGAGACAGATATGTACTTGAAAAGATGCTCAAGGAGGGCTATAATATCGGCGGCGAGCAGAGCGGCCATGTTATATTCCTTGATTATGCCACCACGGGCGACGGCGAGCTTTCAGCCGTAAAGCTGCTTGAAACCGTCGTCAAATCCGGCGCGTCGCTCAAAGAGCTTTCTTCAATTATGACGGTTTATCCCCAGGTGCTTATAAATGTGCCCGTAACGGAAGAGGGCAAAAGAAAATATAACAACGACGAGTATATTATCTCCGCTGTTCAGGAGGCGGAGATGGAGCTTCACGGCGACGGTCGCGTGCTTGTGCGCGTATCCGGCACGGAACCGCTCGTGCGCGTTATGCTTGAGGGTATGGATATTCAGCAGATAACGCGCCTCGGAAATTATATCGCCGATGTTGTAAAGGAAAGGCTCAGCTGATGAGATTAAGCTTCGACTGGCAGGATTATGAGCTTATAGACTGCAAAAACGGCGAAAAGCTGGAGCGCTGGGGCGATGTGCTTCTCGTGCGCCCGGACCCGCAGGTCATCTGGCACAGCAAAGCCGGCGACCCCCGCTGGCATAGCGCAGCGGCAAGATATAAGCGCTCGCATACCGGCGGTGGAGAATGGCAGGTTTTCGGAAAGCTTCCGCCGCAGTGGCAGGTTTCATATAAAGACCTTGTTTTCAATGTTAAAACGATGGGCTTCAAGCATACGGGTCTGTTCCCGGAGCAGGCGGTCAACTGGGATCTCGTTCGCCGTCTGATAAGGCAAAGCGGCAGGAGCGATGTCCGCGTGCTGAATCTTTTCGCCTACACGGGCGGCGCAACCGTCGCGTGCCTCAAGGAGGGCGCAAGCGTCGTGCATGTGGACGCCTCAAAGGGTATGACCCAGTGGGCAAAGGAAAATGCCGCCTCGTGCGGCGTCTCCGGCGGCAGCGTGCGCTGGATAGTTGACGACTGCGTCAAATTCGTTCAGCGCGAGATCCGCCGCGGCAACGCCTATGATATTATAATTCTTGACCCTCCGTCCTACGGCAGAGGGCCCAAAGGGGAGATATGGAGGCTTGAGGATTCGCTGTATGAGCTTGTGCAGCTGATTTCTCAGGTGCTTTCCGAGTCCCCGATTTGCGTTATTTTAAATTCATACACCACCGGTCTTTCCGCCGGGGTTATGAAGTATGTTCTTCAAGATATTATTTCAAAGGAAAAGGGCGGCGTTGTTGACGCGGACGAGATAGGGCTTCCCGTCTCGTCAAACGGGCAGGTACTGCCCTGCGGCGCAACCGCCGTTTGGATGAAAGATGAGCTTGATTGAGTTTCGCGATGTCTGCTTTTCCTACGCCGCCGAGGACGGCGAGGAGGGCGCGGATGTTTTGCACAACCTTAATCTGAATATAGAAAAGGGCAGCTTTGTGGCAGTGCTGGGGCATAACGGCTCCGGCAAGTCAACGCTTGCAAAGCTCACCAACGGCATCCTGTTTCCGCAGCACGGCAGCGTTTTTGTGGACGGGCAGAGGACCGAGCCTGACGACAGTATCTATGACATACGCAAAAAGGTGGGAATGGTCTTTCAAAACCCCGATAACCAGATCGTTGCCTCAATAGTGGAGGAGGATGTGGCGTTCGGCGTCGAAAATCTCGGCGTTCCGCCGCAGGAATGCAGGCGCCGCGTGGATGAAGCGCTCAAAACCGTCGGCATGTACGACCTTCGCTTAAAAGCGCCGCATAAGCTTTCCGGCGGGCAGAAGCAGCGCGTCGCAGTCGCCGGCATAATCGCGATGCGCCCGCAGTGCATCGTGCTCGACGAGCCCACCGCAATGCTTGACCCGAGCGGCAGGGCGGAGGTTATGGAAACCGTTAAGCGCCTCAACCGCGAGGAGGGCATAACCATCGTGCTCATCACGCATTATATGGACGAGGCCGTTCAGGCGGATCGGGTCATAGTTATGGATTCCGGCGTCATAAGGATGGACGGCGCGCCCGAAGAGGTCTTTTCCCGCGTAGACGAGATAAAGGCGCTCGGGCTCGATGTTCCGCAGGCAACGGAGCTTGTTCACGACTGCGGCCTTAAGCCGCAGAGCACGGTCTTAAACGCCGATTCCTGCGTGGATTATATACTTTCTGTTTTGGAGGCTTAGCATTGGCTGTTCTTGTTTGTGAAAAACTGAATTATCTTTACAGCAAGGGCACCCCCTTTGAGACCGCTGCAATAACTGATGTGGATATCTCTGTTGAGGAGGGCGAGCTTGTCGGCGTCATCGGCCACACCGGCTCCGGCAAGTCTACGCTGATCCAGCACCTCAACGGGCTTCTGCGCCCCGCAAGCGGCGTCGTGCTGCTCAACGGTCAGGATATCTGGAGCAAGGAAAACAAAAAGAATATCCGCAGCGTGCGCTTTGCCGTGGGTCTGTGCTTCCAGTACCCCGAATATCAGATATTTGAAGAAAATGTTTATAAGGAGATCGCCTTCGGCCCGTCTCAGATGGGGCTTTCGGAGGATGAGATACATACGCGCGTTTACGAGAGTATGGATTTTGTCGGCATCAGCCGCGATTACTGCTCAAGGTCGCCGTTCGATCTCTCCGGCGGGCAGAAAAGGCGCGTCGCCATCGCCTCCGTCATCGCAATGCGCCCGAAGGTGCTTATCCTTGACGAGCCCTGCGCCGGGCTTGACCCGCGCGGGCGTGAAAAGATACTCGATATGATAAAGGCTTACCGCGAAAAGAGCGGCAGCACCGTTATGTTTGTTTCACATTCTATGGAGGATGTGGCAAAGCTTTGCACGCGCGTTATCGTTATGGACCACGGCCGCGTCGCTATGTCTGGCAGCGTTGACGAGGTTTACCGCCGCGCCGCCGAGCTTCGCGATATGGGGCTCAATGTGCCGCAGGTCACGGAGATATTCCTCAAGCTGCGCGAGCGCGGAGTTGACTGCCGCACCGATATATATACGGTAGAGCAGGGCAGCCGTGAGCTTAGGCGGCTGCTTTCAAAGGGGGTCAGGGTATGATAGGCGATATCACGATAGGTCAGTATTTCCCCGGCGAATCGTTTATCCATAAGCTTGATGCAAGAGTTAAGATACTGCTCACCTTGGCAGTCATCATCTCGCTTTTTATATGCAAGAATTTTTATTCTCTGCTTCTCAGCACGGCGTTTACGCTCTTGATCATCCTCATAGGCAAAATTTCGTTTAAAACGGTGTTCAAAAGCGTAAAGCCCCTCGGCATCATAATAGTCATAACCTCGCTTTTGAATCTCTTTTACGGCAGCGGCGAGCCGCTCGTCACCCTTTTCGGCAGGCTCAATATCACGGAAAACGGCATCTATACCGCGATTTTTATGGCGGTCAGGATCATCCTGCTCGTCGTCATAGGCTCTATGCTTACCTACACCACCACGCCCACCGATCTTACGGACGCTATCGAGCGCCTCTTTTCACCGCTTAAAATCTTTAAGCTCGATGTCCACACCGTCGCCATGACGATGACTATCGCGCTTCGCTTCATCCCCACGCTCACCGAGGAGATAGAAAAGATTATGGCGGCTCAGAAGTCGCGCGGCGCGGATATGGAATCGGGCGGGCTTATAAGGCGCGCCAAGGCGCTGATACCCGTGCTTATCCCGCTGTTCATCTCTTCGTTTCGCCGCGCAAACGACCTTGCCTATGCTATGGACTGCCGCTGCTACCGCGGCGGAAAGGGCAGAACAAAGATGAAGCAGGTAAAGATAACGGCGCGCGATATTTTTGCCTGCGCAGCCGTTGCGGCGCTTTTTGCGCTCATCATATTCATAAATTCGCTGGCGGTGGCGGTCATATGAGGAATCTGCTCGTAACCATCGCCTATGACGGCAGCGCTTACCACGGCTGGCAGGTGCAGAAAAACGCCGTCACCGTGCAGGAGGTCTTTCAAAACGCCCTTGAAAGGCTGATAGGGGAAAGGCCGGATGTAAAGGGCTGCAGCAGAACGGACAGCGGCGTTCACGCGCGCGCGTACTGCATTTCGTTCAAAACAGAATCTTCAATACCGTGCCGAAATATCGTTTCGGGGCTGAATACATATCTGCCGCGCGATATCGCCGTGCTCTCCTGCAGCGAGGCGGGCGATGATTTTCACGCAAGATACAGCGTGCTGTCAAAGCAGTATGTGTATATAGTGCATAATTCGCGCATCAGAGATCCGTTTTTAAAGGACCGCGCCTTTCATTATCCTGTTCGGATAGATGAAGAGCTTTTGAATAAAGAGGCTCAGGCGTTCGTGGGCACGCATGATTTCAGCGGCTTTTGCAGCGCAAGAAGCGATGTGGAGGATACTGTCAGAACCGTTTATTCGTTTTCCGTGGCGCGCCGCGGCAGCGAGGTCGCGTTCACCGTTGAGGCGGACGGCTTCCTTTATAATATGGTCCGCATTATGGTGGGAACGCTGCTGTTTGTAAACGAGGGCAAGATCGCGCCGGGAACACTCGCCGGCGTTATCGCTTCAAAAGACCGTGCACGCGCGGGCAAAACCGCCCCCGCCTGCGGGCTTTATCTCAACGCGGTAAAATATCCGCAGGAGTAAATTTACAAAATATTTATCTTTATTTCATTTCGGCATTATTTTTATTATGTATCATTGAAAGGCGCTTTGTATGAACAGCGAGGAAAGAGAGCTTGAACGCAGGCAGAAAAAAGAAAAAAAGAGCGAAAGAAAACGCCGCGTCGCGTGGGCGCTTGTTGCGCTGCTCGTGGCCGCGCTCATCATAATGCGCGTGGCGGAGGTCGATTTCACCCCTTCGCCCGAAGGCGCGCCGGCGGCTGAAAGCTCAGGCTTTCCGTGCAGCCTTTTAACGGGAACGGAGCTTGCTCTCTCCGGCGAGGGCTCGAATATCGCCGTTTTGGGCGATACGGCTTACTGCGTTACAGACCGCAAAACGGCAAAAACGCTCTATTCCTTTGACCACGGCTATTCAAATCCCGTTGCGGATTTTGCCGGCAGCTATTCGCTGATCTACGACCAGGGCTCGCAGTCGTACCGCCTTGATTCGCAAAGCAAAAATGTTTATTCCCAGCAGTCGGAGCAGCCGATAATCTGCGCCGGCGTGTCGGATTCCGGCGCCGTCGTTCTCGCCTGCCTTTCTGAGGACTGCCCCTCCACGGTCTCGGTCTTTAACCGCTCGCTTGATAAAAAGCTCTCATACGATGTCTCGGAGGGCTATGTAACGGATGTTGCCGTTGATTCACGCGGCAGCAGAGTCGCCTTCGCCGTTGTAAGCTCTGAAAACGCAAGGTTCAAAACGGTTGTGTACACGATGAACACTGATGATTCCACGCCGCGCGCCGCCTTTGAATACGCGGGCTCAGGCGTGCTCGACCTCCGCTTTTCTTCAACAGACCTCTATGTGGTGGGTATGGATTTCGTAAGCGTCATAGATTCCTTAAAAACGGAAAAATCCGTTTACGCTCCCGGCAGCATTGAGGTCTCCTCGTTTTGCTATTCGCAAAACGGCAGGCTCGTGCTGGCTTACCGCTCTTACAGCGGCTCTCAGCAGGATAATATTTCCGAGATACGCCCGTCCGGCAAGGCAAAGGAGATCGTGTCAATCGATTCCCGCATCAAGGATATTTCGGCTGCCTCCTCGCGCGTTGCCGTGCTCACCTCCGGCGGCGTAACTGTTTATAAAATATCAAATTCGCAGATTGCGGCGGAATATCCCGCCGATGATTCATATTCCTCCGTGCTTATCCTCTCGTCGGATGTTTTTGCAAGGCGTCAGGCGGTAATTGAGAAATTGAGCGCGGATTAAGGAGCGCTTCTCTTGCAGATAAATTTCATAGATCTTATTTTAATCATTATATTCGCGGCGTGCGTTGCCGGCGGCTATGCGCGCGGTCTTGTCCTGTCAGTAATATCGCTGGCAAAATATCTCGTTGGCATACCGCTCGCCTTTTTCGCTGCGGATGAGCTCAGCCGCCCCGTGTACGACCGCTTTATCAGCGAAGCCGCGCTTCAAAAAATATCGGAGGGCATCACTCAAAGCGCCGATATAGATTCCTTTACCGCCTCCGTAAAAGAGGCTGTGTCGCAGCTCCCGTTCGGAATAGGCGGTTCGGTGGATCTGTCGTTTTTAAACGGCGTTTCAAACGAAAGCGCAGCAAACGCCGTGCTCGTCAATGTAGTTGAGCCTATCGCGCTTGCCGCCGTAAAAATAGCCGTGTTCGTGCTCGCGCTTGCGCTGTTTCTGATCCTTGTGCGCATCATCGTTCACTTTATCAAAAAGCTGCAAAGCAAAAAGCACGCGCCGCTGCGCCGCACAAATAAGTTTTTCGGCGCCGTGTTCGGCATTTTGCAGGGCGTTGTTGCGCTCGCGTCGCTCTGCGCGGTCATCGCGTTCCTGCGCGGCTCGCTTTTCTCCGGCGCAACTCAATTTGCCGCGCAGGCGGATTCAAGCCTCGTGGTCGAATTTGTAAATAAAATAAATCCGCTGCTCTCGATTATCTGACGGCGGCAAAGAAAGGCTCGGTGTTTTATATGAGCAAGCTTCAAGACAATATGAAGGATCTTTTCAAGGGCTGGAACACGATTCCGAACTGGCTCTCGTTCATCAGAATAGCGCTTATTCCCGTGTTTGCCGCGCTGTTTTTAAAGGGCTATGTGCTTCCCGCGGTCATCATTATGATCTGCGCCGCGCTCACCGATCTTGTGGACGGGAAAATCGCAAGAAAATTCAATCAGGTGTCTAATCTCGGCAAGCTGCTTGACCCCATTGCGGATAAGCTTTCGCAGATGGCAATAGTTATCGTGCTTATCATTACATATTGGGATAACGCCATAAAGTATCTTTTTATGTTCTTTATCGCCAAAGAGGTCATAATGATAATCGGCGGAGCCGTGCTGCTCTCGCTCGGAATGCGCCCCACGGCTGCCGAGATATGGGGCAAGGTGGCAACCAATGTGTTTTATATCGGTATGATTCTTATCCTCGCCTTCGGCAAAAACGGCGCGCTTTGCGAGCTGACGGGTCTTGTGTTTCCTGATTGGCTCACCTGGACCATCGTTGCCGCCGCGGCGGTTTGCACACTTATATCGCTTCTCGGCTACGCGCCGGGCTTCATACGCCAGATCAAGGAAAATAAAAGCAAAAAGGCTGATTAACGCTTTTTAAGGAGAGAATAATATTTAATGAAACAGCAGATATGCAGCAGGTGCCATAAGCGCCCCGCAGTGGTCTTCATTCAAAAGATGGAGAACGATAAGGTAGTTCCCGAGGGGCTGTGCATCAAATGCGCCAGGGAGCTGAATGTGGGCTCTATAAATCAAATGATAGACCGCCTCGGCCTTTCGGATGAAGAGCTTGAGCAGGCAAGCGAGCAGATGAGCCAGTTTATGGAGAATATGCAGGATTTTGACTTCGGCTCTCTCAGCGAGGTGTTCAATTCAGAGAATATGGACGGCGCCCAGACCCTGCCCTTCGCCAGCATTTTTGAGGACGGGGAAAAGAGCGGCGACTCCAAAACGGATAAAAGATCATCAAAAAAACGCGGCAAGCGCGGTAAAAACGAAGACCCGCGCAAGTTCCTTTCAAATTACTGCACAGACCTTACGGCAAAGGCGCGCCGCGGAGAGATGGATTCAATTATCGGCAGGGAAAAGGAGATTTCGCGCACCATTCAGATCCTCTGCCGCCGAACCAAAAACAACCCCTGCCTTATAGGCGAGCCCGGCGTCGGAAAAACAGCAATCGCCGAGGGGCTTGCCATCAGAATAGCCAAGGGCGAGGTGCCCGCGCGCCTTGCCGATAAGGAGATATACCTTCTTGATTTAACTGCGCTCGTTGCCGGCACGCAGTTTCGCGGTCAGTTTGAGGGCAGGATCAAGGGCCTTGTGGACGAGGTCAAGAGCGAGGGCAATATAATCCTGTTTATCGACGAGGTGCATAACCTTGTCGGCACGGGCGACAGCGAGGGCACTATGAACGCCGCCAATATCCTCAAGCCCGCCCTTTCGCGCGGCGAGATACAGGTCATCGGCGCAACCACCTTTAACGAATACAGAAAATATATCGAAAAGGATGCCGCGCTCGAACGCCGCTTCCAGCCCGTTAAGATAGAGGAGCCCTCTATTGACGAGGCGTACAGAATGTTGCTCGGCATAAAATCTTATTATGAAAACTACCATAAGGTGCAGATTTCGGATACGCTCGTTTATAAGGCGGTAACTATGTCCGAACGCTTCGTAACAGACAGGTATCTGCCCGATAAGGCTATCGACCTGCTCGACGAGGCATGCACCTGCGCCAATCTCAGAAATCCCGCCATCTCCGAATATCAGCTCAAGCTTCAGGAAAAGCAGAGGCTCCTTGAGCGCATAGACCTCCTCTCCGAGCCCACACAGGAGGATCAGCTGATAGATTATGAGAAGATTTCAAAGCTCAAGGCGCAGACTATGAAGCTTGACGAGGTGCTTCCCGTCCTCGCCGAAAAGGCTAAGGACAATCAGGTCATTGAAGCGGACCTTGCCAAGGTCGTTTCGCTGTGGACGGGCATTCCCGCTTCAAAGATCGAGGAGGGCGACATCAGAAAGCTCGCCTCGCTTGAGGAGGAGCTTAAAAAGCACATAATCGGGCAGGACGAGGCTATCTCAAAGCTCGCCTGCGCCGTGCGCCGCGGCAGGGTGCAGATAAGCCCGCGCAAGCGCCCGCAGTCGTTCATATTCGTAGGCCCCACCGGCGTCGGCAAAACAGAGCTCGTAAAGCAGCTCGCCTCGTATCTCTTCGATTCGCCGGACAGCCTTATCAGGCTCGATATGAGCGAATTTATGGAAAAATTCAGCGTTTCGCGCATAATCGGCTCGCCCCCCGGCTATGTCGGCTATGACGACGCCGGTCAGCTCACCGAAAAGGTAAGAAGAAAGCCGTACAGCGTCGTGCTGTTTGACGAGATAGAAAAAGCGCACAAGGATGTTTTGAATATCCTGCTCCAGATACTTGACGAGGGCAGAATAACGGACGCGCAGGGCAGAACGGTCAATTTTGAAAACACCATAATCGTTATGACCTCAAACGCCGGTTCAACGGACACGGCGTCACTCGGCTTCGGCAAATCGCAAAACGATATCAGTCGCGATGTAACGATGCGCGCGCTCGAGCGCTTCCTGCGCCCCGAATTTCTCGGCAGGGTGGACGAGATAATAACCTTCAATGCGCTCACCTTTGCGGATTTTGAAAAAATAGCCGTCATTATGCTTGGCGAGCTTAAGGAGGGGCTTTCGGATAAGGGCATCTCCCTTCAGTGGGACGGCTCCGTTCCCGTCTATATCGCCCAAAAAACCTACGGCTCAAAGAAGAACGCCAGAGGGATCAGAGACTGCGTTCGGCGCGAGGTGGAGGATATGCTTGCCGAAAAGATCGTCTTTGCCCAAAGCTCCGCTCAAAGCGAGCCCATTCATTCGTTCTCCCTCACCGCGGGCGATAAAATAGAAGCGGCGGTAAATTAATTAGCAAAAAAGACTTGACAGTTCGGCGCTCATTTATTATAATAATGAGCGTCGCTAAGCGGGTGTAGTTCAATGGTAGAATGTCAGCCTTCCAAGCTGAACACGAGGGTTCGATTCCCTTCACCCGCTCCAATATGCGTTTGTAGCTCAGCTGGATAGAGCAACCGCCTTCTAAGCGGTGGGTCGGAGGTTCGAGTCCCCCCAAGCGCGCCACGCGCCTGAGCTTTCGGGCGCTTCATACGGTGGGATTAGTTCAGTTGGTTAGAGCGCCAGTTTGTGGCACTGGAGGTCGTGGGTTCGAATCCCACATCCCACCCCACTTTTTTTATAGGCCCTTTAATGGGGTGTCGCCAAGCGGTAAGGCAAGGGACTTTGACTCCCTCATGCGTAGGTTCGAATCCTGCCTCCCCAGCCAAGCGCCCTCAGCTTCTGAGGGCTGTACGGTTCATTAGCTCAGATGGCAGAGCACTTGACTTTTAATCAAGGTGTCCGGGGTTCGATTCCCCGATGAGCCACCATCGCAAAAAGCTCCGTAATTCGCTCAGCTATGCGCATTACGGGGCTTTTTCTTTATGCCGCCGCTTGCCCTTTTTGTAAAAGAGCCGTTTCGTCTTGAAGCAGCGCTTCTCTCTTTTGCGTAAATTTTCGTTGAATTTAATATTTTTAATAAAATATTATCTTGAACATTTCGCGGCGCCCTTGTATAATAAGCTTGGCGGATTCTTTTTCAAAATCCCGCATAAGAGTTGTTATAATTCAATAAGAGAGGTTAAAGCTATGGATTATCCAAAAATCGGAATCAGACCCGTTATAGACGGCAGATGGGGAGGCGTGCGAGAAAGCCTTGAGCGGCAGACGATGGGCATGGCAAAGCGCGCCGCAAGGCTGATAGAGAGCAGCCTGCGTTATCCGGACGGTGAACCCGTGCAGTGCGTTATCAGCGAAACCACGATAGGCGGCGGAGCGGAGGCCGCGCAGTGCGCAAGGCAGTTTGAAACGCAGAACGTGGTTGCCACGCTTTCCGTAACGCCCTGCTGGTGCTACGGCTCGGAAACCTTTGATATGAGCCCGAACACCATCAAAGCCGTGTGGGGCTTTAACGGCACGGAACGCCCCGGCGCCGTTTATCTTGCCGCGGTAATGGCTGCATACGCGCAGCGCGGTATGCCCGCATTTTCGATTTACGGCCGCGATGTTCAGGATATAGACGACGAGGAGATCCCGCAGGATGTTGCGCAAAAGATACTCAGCTTTGCAAAATGCGCCGTGTCCGTCGGCTGGATGAAGAATAAATCATATGTCAATCTCGGCGGCGTGGCAATGGGCATTGCCGGAAGCTTCTGCAACGCGGATATGTTCCAAAAATATTTCGGCATCCGCGCCGAATGGGTGGATATGACTGAGATCCTGCGCCGCATCACACTTGAGATATACGATCACGAGGAATATGAAAGAGCGCTCGCATGGGTGAGGGCAAACTGCAAAGAGGGCTTTGACCTTAACAGCGGCAAGGAGCTTCCGGCGATGATAACGCGCTCCAAGGTCGTTCCCCCCGATAAGGATTGGGAGTTCATAACAAAAATGACGCTCATCGTGCGCGATATCCTTTTCGGCAATAAAAAGCTTGACGAGATGGGCTGGCACGAGGAGGCGCTCGGCAAAAACGCCGTTGCCGCCGGCTTCCAGGGCCAGAGAAACTGGACGGATTGGCTGCCGAACGCCGATTTTACGGAGGCAATAATGGCGTCCACCTTTGATTGGAACGGAGCCAAGATGCCCACGCCGTTCGCAACGGAAAACGACACTCTCAACGGCGTAGCTATGATGCTCGGCACGCTCGTTTCAGATACCGCGCCCTGCTTCCACGATGTAAGAACCTACTGGAGCGCAGACGCCTGCGAGCGCGTTACCGGCGTGCGCCCCGACGGGCTTGCCGAAAACGGCTTTATTCACCTCATAAATTCCGGCGCCACCGCGCTCGACGGCACCGGGGCTGCAAAAAATGAAAACGACAAGGGCTGTATGAAGCCGTTTTGGCAGATGACCCAAAGCGATATCAAAGCCTGCCTTGACGCAACTGATTGGTGCCGCGCAAACTATGAATATTTCCGCGGCGGCGGCTTTTCAAGCCATTTCCGCTGCCGCGCGCAGATGCCCGTCACTATGCTCAGAGTCAATGTGGCGGACGGGATAGGCCCCGTTTTGCAGCTTGCGGAGGGCTACACCGTGGATCTTCCGGACGCCGTGCATAATGTTATAGATAAACGCACGGACCCGTCCTGGCCCACCACCTGGTTCGTTCCGCGCCTGACGGGGGAGGGCGCCTTCAGCGATGTCTATTCCGTAATGGCAAATTGGGGCGCAAACCACGGCGTCACCGTTTACGGCCATGTGGGCTCGCAGCTCATCACGCTCGCTTCCATGCTTAGAATACCCGTAAATATGCACAATGTTGAGCCCTCGCGCATATTCCGCCCCCACGCGTGGAGCGCCTTCGGCACGCAGGATACTCAGTCGGCTGATTACCGCGCCTGCGCCGCCTATGGTCCTCTTTATAAATAATTCGATTTCGGAAAATTAAACATTGATAAAATATTGACAAACTATCCGCTTGATTTTATAATAATATTACAGGCCGCACAGCCTGATTTTAGGAGGTAGATTTTTATGGCAAATCGTTTTGTTTTAAATGAAACAAGCTATCACGGCGCGGGAGCCGTAAAGGAGATAGCCGGCGAGGTAAAGGGCAGGGGCTTTAAAAAATGCCTCGTTTGCACAGGCCCCGACCTCATCGAATTCGGCGTCACCAAAAAGGTCACCGATGTGCTTGAAGAGGCGGATATCGCATACGACACCTTCTGCGACATCAAGCCGAATCCCACCGTGGATAATGTTAAAAACGGCGTTGCCGCGTTCAGGGCGGCGGGCGCGGACTGCATCATCGCCGTCGGCGGCGGCTCTGCAATGGATACCGCCAAGGCGATCGGAATCATTATTGAAAATCCCGAATTTGAGGATGTTGTTTCGCTTGAGGGCGTTGCGCCCACCAAAAACAGATGCGTTCCCATAATCGCCGTTCCCACCACTGCGGGAACTGCCGCCGAGGTAACGATAAACTATGTTATCACCGATACCGAGAAAAACAGAAAAATGGTCTGCGTAGACCCCAAGGATATCCCGATCATCGCCGTTGTTGACCCGCAGATGATGTCCACGATGCCCAAGGGGCTTACCGCCGCCACGGGTATGGACGCGCTCACCCACGCCATAGAGGGCTATATAACAAAAGGCGCGTGGGAGCTTTCCGATATGTTCCATCTCAAGGCGATAGAGATCATCGCTTCAAGCCTTCGCGGCGCGGTAGAGAACACGCCGGAGGGCAGGGAGCAGATGGCGCTCGGCCAGTATGTTGCGGGAATGGGCTTTTCAAATGTAGGGCTCGGTCTCGTTCACTCTATGGCGCACCCGCTCGGCGCCGTTTATGACACTCCTCACGGAGTTGCAAACGCCATAATCCTGCCCACCGTTATGGAATACAACGCCCCCGCAACCGGCGAAAAATACCGCGATATCGCGAGAGCTATGGGCGTTGAGGGAACGGACGGTATGAGCCTTGATGAGGCAAGGCGCGCCGCCGTTGAAGCCGTAAGGCAGCTCGGCGCGGATGTCGGCATCCCGGCCGATCTAAAAGAGATTGTTAAGGAAGAGGATGTTGATTTCCTTGCCCAAAGCGCGTATGACGATGCCTGCCGACCCGGCAATCCCAGGGAAACCTCGGTGGAGGAGATAAAGGCGCTCTATCGCTCGCTGATGTAAATTAAATCCGTAATTATTCGCTTGCACCCCCGCCAAAACGGGGGTGTTTTTTTACCGTTTTGTAACTGTTTTGTAAGTCGCGTTTTGTTGAACGGCGGCGGATTGTGTGATATTTTATTATAGATAAAGATTTTTAAAAGGGGGATATTTATGTCAGGCAAAGCAGTTATTATGGATCACCCGCTCATTCAGCATAAGCTCTCCATTTTGCGCGATGTTTCAACCGGCACAAGGGAGTTTCGCGAGCTTGTAAACGAGATCGCAATGCTTATGATTTATGACGCAACAAGGGATCTTCCGCTTCAGGAAAAGGAGGTTCAAACCCCGTGCGGCGTTGCCCACTGCCGCGAGATCGCGGGCAGAAAGCTCGCCTTCGTGCCCATCCTGCGCGCAGGTCTCGGTATGGTGGAGGGGGCGTTGGCTCTCGTGCCCTCGGCGCGCGTGGGCCATATCGGCCTTTACCGCGATGAAAAAACGCTTCAGCCCGTGGAATATTACTGCAAGCTGCCCAAGGATATAGACAAAAGAGATGTGTTCGTGCTCGACCCGATGCTTGCAACGGGCGGCTCGGCGATAGACGCTATCACGCAAATCAAGAAAAGAGCGCCTCACTCCGTCAAATTCCTTTGCATTATCGCCGCTCCGGAGGGGCTTGAAGCGCTTAAAAAGGCGCACCCCGATGTGGATATATTCGCCGCCGGCCTTGATGATCATCTTAACGAAAACGGCTATATCGTTCCCGGCCTCGGCGACGCGGGCGACAGGATCTTCGGCACTAAATAAAAAACGGAGGCTTTTATGTTTAAAAAGAATAAAAATAAAAAATCAGGCTCTTCCGCCCTCGGCGAAAAGGGGATTTATAACGCAAGAGAGCTCGGTGCACCGAAAATGCTGGTGCTCGGCTTTCAGCACACCTTTGCAATGTTCGGCGCAACCGTTCTTGTTCCGCTGCTCACCGGCCTCGATATGCAGACCACTCTGCTTATGGCGGGTCTCGGCACGCTTTTTTTCCATCTCGTAACAAAATTCAAGGTGCCCGCCTTCCTCGGCTCCTCCTTTGCGTTTCTCGGCGGCTACGCCGCAGTCGCGCCCTTTTTGCCGGACGGCTCGCCGAACACGGAAATGCTGCCTTACGCCAATCTCGGCGTAGTTTTCGCAGGCCTTGTTTATCTCGTTTTGGCGGCGCTCTTCGCAATCTTCCCGGTGGAAAAGGTAATGCGCTTTTTCCCGCCCGTAGTCACCGGCCCCATCATCATCGCTATCGGTCTCAGCCTTGCAGGCTCCGCCGTTGACAACTGCAAGCAGAACTGGCTGCTCGCCATAATTGCCCTCGCCGTTATCATAGTGTGCAATATCTGGGGCAAGGGTATGATGAAGATAATCCCCATTCTCGTCGGCATCATCGTTTCCTATATCGTAGCCGTTTGTATGAATCAGGTGGATTTCCAGCCCATCATAGACGCTGAGTGGATCGGTCTTCCCATCACGAAAGAGGGTATGGTCTTCGGCAATATCCACGATAAGGGCAAGGCTATCAGCGCCATTATAGCGATTATGCCCATATCGCTCGCAACTATGATGGAGCATATAGGCGACATTTCGGCTATAAGCGCAACCACGCGCAGAAACTTCCTTGCAGATCCCGGCCTCAAGCGCACACTCGTGGGCGACGGCCTTGCAACCTCCTTTTCCGCTCTGTTCGGCGGCCCTGCAAACACAACCTACGGCGAAAATACCGGCGTGCTCGCGCTCACTAAGGTCTATGACCCCGCAGTCGTGAGGATCGCGGCAGTCGTAGCGGTCCTCCTCTCGTTCTCGCCCAAGTTCGCCGCGGTGATAAATACGGTTCCGTCCGCAATAATCGGCGGCGTGTCTTTCATACTTTACGGTATGATTTCCGGCATCGGCGTCAGAAATGTGGTGGAAAATAAGGTGGACCTCACTAAGTCGAGGAACCTTATAATCGTCGCGGTCATACTCGTATGCGCCCTCGGCATCGATTCGCTCGATTTTTCAGTCGGCGAATTTGACATAAGCCTCACCGCGCTTGCCGTCGCCGCAATCGCGGGCATCCTTCTCAACGCAATCCTGCCCGGAAATGATTATGTTTTCAAGGCGTCCGTTGACGATGAAGCTGCAGAAGCTCCCAAAGAGGACGAAAAAGAGCAAACCGCTTGAATCAATTAAATAAATCGCATAGTAAAACAAACGGCTCCGAAAATCTCGGAGCCGTTGCTTTTATCCGCTGCTTTTAGGTCTGCTCGCTGCTTTTAAGCTTCTTTTTGATGTCCTCAACCGCGTCCATCACGCCGGGCGCGGAGCGCTCTATCGTTTTTTCGATGCCCGCCTCCTGCATCAGATTTTTAACAAGCATACGCAGTATCACGGGTATGTCGTCTTCATCCTCGTCAACAAGCTCCCAAAGCCGCGCCAAGGCGGGCAGCAGGCTTTTAACATTTTTAAGGTTCACATCCTTGAGCGTCTTGATGCCGCTCTTCTTGGCTATGTCAAAAATCGCGTCCGCGGCGTTTTTCATCCGTTCGGGAGGCAGGCTTTCAAGACTCTGAGTAAGCGTGTCCTCCATATATTCGGAAAGCATACTGAATCGCTTTGCGCCGTCAAAAGCCGCGCCGCATATTTCCCAGGTAAAGATGTTGTGCTGCGACGCGCCGTGCGCCGTGCTTTTCACAATCTTGATGTTTCCGGGATCTGTCAGGATCCTGCCTATGATGGAGTCCTCCGGCATAATGCAGTAGATCTTTTCACGGTTGCCGCGGGTGAAAATGATGTCAGCAATCTCCTGCGGGAAGCCGGGGCCGTCGTTGTTGTAAACGCGTATTATACGGCGCTTTTCCTCATCGCGCAAAAACAGATACGCAAACATCGCCATATTTCCGCCCTTTGAGTGGCCGCAAACATAAAAATCGCCCTCAAGCTGCGCAAGCCTTTCGGTCAGATAGCCCATCGCCGTCGTCTGGCAGGAGATAGGAAAGGAATACGCAAGCTTCGCGTCGTCGTAAAAGCTCAAAACCTTGTCGTCCGTGCCGCGAAACGCCGCTATGTGCGTGGTGCTGTTCACGCTGAAGGTCAGCGCGTAAAACGCTGTTTCAAGATCGTTGCTCACTATCTCGCGGCAGTTTGTTATCTCTATGTAGCCGAATCGCTTTGTTCTGCCGGCGGCCCTCAGCAGCTCGGCGGTTTGGCTCAGTATTTCGTTCCCGCTGTCAGGCAGCGCATATTCCTCGGCAGCCTCGCCTAAGGTGCGTCCTGTAAACGGCGCAAGCTCAAGATAGGCAAGCCGGCTGAATATCGCGTTGTCAACCTCCGTCATTCCCATCTCGTCAAATCTCAGCGCGCCGAAGCGCTCGGTATATTCTTCAAGCTCGGTCATATTATCCCCGCTTTCTGTACTGTTATTTTATACTATTCTATGCAATTAAACAATACCGATTGATTATATATTGATTATTTTTTCGTTTTGCATTATTATATATTCAAATTTTTTCGGCGGTGATTTTATGGCTTCGGATATAGAAAGGCTTTTGCTTACGCCCGCTCAGATCGCAGATGCGTGCGCCCGCCTCGGCGGCGAGATAGGCAGCCGCCTCTCCGGCAGGGATGTAACGGCGGTCTGTATTTTGAAAGGCTCTTCGCTTTTCTTTGCGGATCTTATGCGGTGCGTCGATATGCCCGTCGCCTTTGATTTCGTGCGCGCGTCCTCATACGGCAGCGCAGCCGAATCAAGCGGCGATGTAAGCGTTTCGCACGGCGGCGTCTGTGTTTGCGGGAAAACCGTGCTGCTCGTGGAGGATATTGTTGACACCGGGCGCACGATTTCAAAGGTAAAGAGCCATATGCTTGACCTCGGCGCAAAAGAGGTCTTTGTTGCCGCGCTGCTCGATAAGCCGTCGCGCCGCGTCGTGGATTTTCACGCCGATTTTGTCGGGTTTGAAATACCCGATGAATTCGTTGTGGGCTACGGGCTTGATTATAACGAAAAATATCGAAATCTGCCGTATATAGGCGTTTTGAAACGCACGGTATACGAGAAGTGAAGCCCTGCGCCGCCTTGATCGCCGAGGCGGCTTTTGTTTTGCGATTTTAATTTTAGTAATTATTAACAGTAATCAATAACATATTTTGTAATATTTATTTTAAAATTATATAAAAACTTGTTTATTTTGTAACCGTTTAATGATATAATATTACAAATGCGCGGCGCGCGCGTAAATCAGCCGCACGCAAACATATTGAGTTTCGCGGCAGTCAAGGAGGTCGTCGGCTTGAAGTGGATAAAAGCGCTTTTCTGCGTGCTGCTTGCGGCTGCGCTTTTCAGCGGCTGCTCTTTCAGGCTCGCCTCCTCTGTGGATGAGCTTATATCGCCCGTCTCTCCTCAGGGGGAGGATGCTCGAGTCCAAAACGCCCTCACCTCGTATGTCAGCGGCGGCTACACTCTGAAATCGCCGTCCGCCGGCGATTATACCACCGCCTTTACTTTTTATGATATAGACGGCGACGATGCCGAGGAGGCGCTAGCCTTTTACGAGCCGGAAAGCTCACCGGGCAGCGTAAGCCTTGCCGTTATTGATTCAAACGATGCCGGCTGGTCCGTTGCCTGCGAGATAAGCAGCGGCTATTCGGATGTTTATTCCCTGTCGTTCAGCGAGCTTACGGGCGCGGGTAATTGCGAGATCATCGTGCTTTGGGATCTTATAAGCAATTCGGCAAACCATTATCTCAGTGTTTACACCGGCGGAAAGGACGACCCCTGCTCGCTTTATGCGATAGGCTCCGAGCTTGCGGTCAGCGCGTGCTACGCCGTGGATATAGACCTCGATTCGCTCAATGAGCTGCTCACGCTGTCGGTCGATAATACGGACGGTGTCTCAGCCGAGGCAGAGCTTTATTCCTATTCCGGCTCCTCCCGCCGCAGGATGGGAGAAACGAAGATAGACGGCCATGTGCTTTATTATGACGAAATCAAATCCTGCACAAAGGACGGCCGCGTTTATATATATGCGGACGCCGTTACCTCCGGCGGAGACAGGATGCTGACAGAGGTGCTCTACTGGTCGGAAAGATACGATAATCTTATCTCTCCGTTTTACAGCTATTCGACCGGCCTTACAAGCGAAACCTACAGAAACGCTATGATACCATGCCGCGATATTGACGGCGACGGCGTGATAGAGCTCCCGTCGGACGGCGATTCCGGCAGGATCACCGGCGAGGCGGAGGCCGTTGTCTGGAGCAGATATGAGGATTCCGTGCTTATTGAGGATTGCCGCACGCTTTCGGTTGCAGACGGGCAGTACCAGCTGATGATACCCGAGGAGTATTTCGGCAGCATAAGCGCCGCCTATGATTCGGAAAGCTCGCTTCTTACCGTTTCAAACGGCGGGGAGCAGCCGCTGTTTTCCGTTAAATGCGTGCTTGAAGCGTATTACGACGCCTCCTCGCCCGAATATTCGGGATATACCGCCGCGGCAGAAAGCTACGGATATGTTTATCTTGTTAAAACAGAACCTGCGGGCGAGGCTGATTTTTCCGCCGAAGCCCTTAAAGCGATGATAAAGACCGATGAAGGAGAATGATCTATGAAAAAGGTACTTGTTGCAGAGGATGAAGAATCCATCCGCGAGTTTATCGTCATAAACCTCACAAGAAGCGGCTATGATGTTGAGCAGGCGGAAAACGGCGCCGAGGCTTTGGAGCTGTTTTCAAAGGATGAAGCGTCCTTTGATGTGGCTATCCTTGATATAATGATGCCGGAGGTGGACGGGCTCACCGTCTGCAAGGAGCTTCGCAAAAGGTCAAACGATATCGGCATAATTATGCTTTCCGCCAAAACGCAGGAGATGGATAAGGTAACCGGGCTTCTCGTCGGAGCGGACGATTATGTAACCAAGCCGTTTTCGCCGAGCGAGCTTATGGCAAGGGTGGACGCCGTTTACCGCCGCGTAGAGATGATGCGCGGCGCCGGCAGGGCTGAGGTCACTCAGGATATCATCCGCCTTGACGAGTTTGAGCTCAACCTAAGGAACCGCACGCTTTCAAAGGATTCAAAGCCCGTGGATCTGACCCAGGTGGAATTTCAGATCGTTGAATACTTTTTCAGAAATCCGAACGCCGCCCTCAGCCGAACCGATATTTTAAAGCATGTTTGGGGTCAGAATTATTTCGGCGATGAAAAGATAGTTGATGTAAATATCCGCCGCCTTCGTATGAAGGTGGAGGACAATCCCTCCTCTCCCGTCAGGCTCGTGACCATCTGGGGCCTCGGCTATAAGTGGATAACTTCAGACAACAGAAAATAAGAAGAGTAACATATGATGAAAAAGCTTGCGTTAAAACTGCATAATATCAAGGTGGACGGGCTCACAAAGCGCTATATCCGCAACATACTGCTTGTTGTGGTAGTTCTTCTTGTGGCTGCGTTTGTGGCGGCAAGCGTTTTCATCAAAAGCTATTATTACGATTCCGTTCGCAATATCTTAGAGTCCGGCGCCTCCGCAAACTCCGCCGAATATTTTTCCGCAAATCTCGATTCCGGCACCTCGCTTGAAGCGTCCGCCGCAGGGTTTATAGACAGCTATCCCAACAAGCAGAAGACTACCGTTTGGGTAATAGACAACAATCTGCGCGTTATCGCCTCGTCAAACGGCTTTATTATGGAAAACTGCAATATGCCGGATGTTACCGAGGCTATGCAGGGCAGCGACGGCACTGCGGAGTATATAGGCAGGATAACGGACAGCGGCGATAAGATCATGGCGCTCTCCCGCGTTATCAAAAATTCAAGCGGCGCCAATGTGGGCGCGGTGCGCGTGATGACGGCTATCGGCGATGTCGATTCCCAGATAGGCTCGCTCATCGTGCTGGCGTTTTTCGTGGCGCTGTTTATCTTTGCCATAATCCTGTTTTCAAATCTTTATTTCATCCGCTCAATCGTTATCCCCATCCGCGATATAACAGAAACCACAAAGAAGATCGCGGGCGGCAACCTCGATTCAAGGATAGAGAAAAAATATGACGACGAGATAGGCAATCTCTGCGATTCCATAAATTCGATGGCAAGCGAGATAGCCACGGCGGATAAGATGAAAAACGATTTCATCTCCACCATATCGCACGAGCTGCGCACGCCGCTGACCTCTATCAAGGGCTGGGCGGAAACGCTGTTTTACACCATGGAGGTCCAGCAGGACGAGCTCTCGTCAAAGGGGCTTCAGGTCATAATAAACGAATCCGGCAGGCTTGAGGGCTTTGTGGAGGAACTGCTTGATTTCAGCCGCCTGCAAAGCGGCAGGATGACGCTGCGCCTTGTAAAAACGGATATCTTTGCTGAGCTGGGCGAGACCGTGTTCACCTTCTGCGAGCGCGCTATGCGCGAGGGCATAGAGGTGCGTTACAGCATCCCCGAAATCGCGGCGCCGGCAGAGGCGGATCCCAACAGGCTCAAGCAGGTGTTTATGAATATACTTGATAACGCGCTTAAATATTCGCGCGCTCCCGCAAAGATTTTCGTAAAGGCGGAATTTTCGCAGCTCAACGGCGCGCCGGCTGTAAAGATATCTATTGCGGACCAGGGCTGCGGCATCTCAAAAGAGGATCTGCCCCATGTTTTCGATAAGTTTTATAAGGCGAATGTGTCCGTTCGCGGTTCGGGCATCGGGCTTGCCGTAACCAACGAGATAGTTGCGCTGCACAAGGGCGTTTTAAAGATAGACAGCGAGGAGGGCAGGGGAACTCTCGTAAGCATTTACCTGCCTGTTGAGAGCCTCCCCTCCAAGCAGGAAATAGATATGGCGTCTGCAAATCAGCAGCAGATTGCAGACGAAGAAATCAGCTTGAAAGGCGGTTCAAATGAGCAGAAAAACTCATAAGACCTCGGTAGGAGGGCAGGCGCTCATTGAGGGCGTTATGATGCAGGGTCCGCGCGGTATGGCAACGGCTGTCAGAAAGCCGGACGGCGAGATACTCACCGAATACCACAAGATAAGCCTGCTCAGAAATAAATATAAATTCTTCAATCTGCCCGTGATACGAGGAATAGTCGGCTTTGCGGAATCAATGATAATGGGCTATAAAATGCTTATGTATTCCGCCGAGGTTTCCGGTATGGAGGATATCGAGCAGCAGGATATGAGCAAATTTGAACGCTGGCTCAACGATAAATTCGGCGAAAAGCTTGTCAGCGTCGTCGCCGCAATCGGCTCGGTGCTGGGCGTTGCGCTTGCGTTTTTGCTGTTTATGTACCTGCCCGTGCTTGTTTTCAATAAGGCAAACGAGTGGTCGGGCGGCGCAATAACGAATCTTCAGGGCGTTATAGAGGGCGGTATGAAGATACTCATCTTCGTTATCTACATAGCCGCTGTTAGCCGGATGAAGGATATAAAGCGGCTGTTTATGTATCACGGCGCGGAGCATAAGTCCATCGCCTGCTATGAGGCGGGGCTTGAGCTCAATGTTGAAAACGCGCGCGGCTGCACAAGATTTCATCCGAGGTGCGGCACTTCGTTCATTTTCGTAGTTCTGATTTTCAGTATCATTTTTTACACGGTGATTGCAAAGATCTTTCCCGATATCGCATCGCAGCGCGTGCTGTGGCTTTTGCTCAAGCTCCTGTTCCTGCCCGTTATTATGGGCGTTTGCTATGAATTTATCAGATATGCCGGTCGGCACGATAATCTGTTTGTAAAGATCGTCTCCGCGCCGGGGCTTTGGATGCAG
Source organism: uncultured Eubacterium sp. (assembly GCA_944380545.1). Lineage (GTDB taxonomy): Bacteria > Bacillota > Clostridia > Oscillospirales > Acutalibacteraceae > Eubacterium_R. The sequence continues at coordinate 118,594 of CALWHV010000004.1, forward strand.
CGCCTGACCACAAAGGAGCCGAGCGACGATATTCTTGAGGTCGGCATCGCGGCAATCAAAGCCGTCATAACCGATAATCCGGAGGATGATGAGATAAAGTGACCTTGAAGGACGCGTATTCCTACAGCGTTTATTTCCTCGGCGCAAACGGCGTCGACGAGGCGGAATTCAAAGCGCTCTGCCTTGTCTGCTCCCTTGCCGGCATCAAAAACAGCGAGTATGAGCAAAATAAAAGCAGCGACGCCGTTCTTACTAAGCCGCTGGCGGACGCGCTGTGGCGGCTCAGAAGCGGCGAGCCGCTGCAATATGTGCTCGGCAGCTGGGATTTTTACGAATCCGAATTTTCCGTCGGCAGCGGCGTGCTTATTCCGCGCCCCGAAACGGAGGAGCTAACGGATATCGCGGTGAACGCCGCGCGTGTGCTTGAATGCCCCACGGTTTTGGACCTCTGCGCCGGAAGCGGCTGCATCGGAATCAGCATAGCAAGGGCTGTCAAAAACGCCCGCGTAACCGCTGTTGAAAACAGCGAAAAGGCGTTTGAATACCTTAAAAAGAACGCGGCGGGCATTGATAATATTTCACTTTTAAAAGCCGATGTGCTCAATGAGAGCGCCGCCGCCTCTTTCCCCAAGGAAAGCGCGGACATCATCGTTTCAAATCCGCCTTATATACCGTCAGCCGATATCGATAAGCTTCAAAGGGAAGTGTTATTTGAGCCGCGCGAGGCGCTGGACGGCGGCGAGGACGGGCTGCTTTTCTATCGCGGCATCGCGTGTGTCTGGAGGAATACGCTCAAAAGCGGCGGGATACTGCTGTTTGAAATAGGCGAGGAGCAGGGCGCTTCGGTCTGCTCTATTCTAAAAAGCGCAGGCTATGTCAACATAGAGCTTAAAAAGGATATTTACGGAAACGACCGTATGGTCTCTGCCGAAAAATAAAGAGGTATTGCTATGAGTTCCATTTTGAGAGAAATATTGAACGGCAATTATCAGGCCGTTATAATAACCGTTATTGCCCGCGCGATAGTCGTGTTTTTGTGTCTGCCCATACACGAGCTGTGCCACGCCTTTGCCGCAACAAAGCTCGGAGACGATACGGCAAGGCTCAAGGGCCGCCTGACATTTAATCCGCTTGCGCATCTTGACCCCGTGGGCACGATAATGATTTTCCTTTTCGGCATCGGCTACGCAAAGCCCGTGCCGATAAATCCCGTTAAATTCAAAAATTACAGGCGCGATATCGCGCTGACGGCGCTTGCCGGCCCGCTTTCAAATCTTGCAATGGCTTTTGTCGCGGCGTTCGTCTCAAGCGCAGTCAACCGCTTTGCCGGCGGCACGGTAGCCGGCGCAGTCATAACCCTGCTGTTTATGCTTATGGCGGATATCAATATATCGCTCGCCGTTTTCAATCTGCTTCCCATCCCGCCGCTTGACGGCTCCCGCGTGCTTGCAATGGTGCTGCCCGATAAGGCGTACGAAAGGTATTTTCGCTATGAGCGCATAATTATGATAGTGCTCATCGTCCTCCTGTTTACAGGTATTCTGGACGGACCGCTCTCCTTCCTCACAACAGTGTTCCAGAACTTCATTTTCTATATCCCGAATCTCATATTCGGCTGATTTCAGGTGAAAAATGCAGCAGATAAATTATAAGCTTGAGGTGTTTGAAGGCCCTATGGACCTTTTGCTTCACCTCATTTCAAAGCACAAACTCAATATAAACGATATCCCCATTGTGGAGCTTGTAAACCAGTACCTTGATTATGTTCGGCAGATGCAGGATGCCGATTTCGAGGTGGCGGGCGATTTTCTTGAGATGGCGGCAAGGCTGATTTATATCAAGACTGTGTCGCTCCTGCCGCGCCACGAGGAGGCTGAAAAGCTCAAAAAGGAGCTTACGGGCGAGCTTATCGAATACCGCGACTGCAAGCTGATGGCAAAAAAGCTCTCCGAAAGCACCGCCGGCTTCGACCGCTTTGTGCGCGAGCCGCAGGAGGGGTATGTAAATTACGATTACGAGCGCTTCCACGAGGGCGAGGAGCTTTTGAACGCCTATATCTCCGCCGCGGGCAGGGCGCAGCGAAAGCTGCCGCCGCCCATGGATTCGTTCAGGCGCATCGTGGCGCGCAAATTCGTAAATGTGGCGTCCAAGATAGGCTCTGTTATGAGCAAGGTCAAAAGGCGCGGAAAAATAAGGTTTTTAAAGCTCTTCGGCGACGCCGAGTCAAAAAGCGATATCGTGGCAACCTTTCTTGCCGTGCTGGAGCTTGCAAAAACAAAGCAGATCGTCCTTGAGGGCTCTGCTGATAATCCCGATATCACTTTAGTAAAGGATGATAATTCCGATGAACGGTCAGAATAATGTGCTGGCAAGGCTTGAGGCAATGCTTTTCGCCTGCGGAGATCCCGTGGAGGCGTCAAGGCTTGCCGAGGTGCTGGAGCTTGATGTTGAAAGCGTAACAAAAATGCTCTCGCGCCTTTCCGATACATATGAGGAGCGCGAAAGCGGGCTTCGCCTTATAAGGATAGACGGCAGGTATCAGCTCTGCACGCGCGAGGAGTACGGCGACGATGTCAGACGGATGCTTGAGATAAAGAAAAACACGCCGCTGTCGCAGGCGGCGTTTGAGGTGCTCGCCATAATCGCTTATAACAAAAGCGTAACAAAAAGCTTTATAGAGCAGATAAGGGGCGTTGACTGCTCCGGCTCGATCTCAAATCTTGTGCAAAAAGGGCTGATAGAGGAAAAGGGCAGGCTCGACCTCCCCGGCAGGCCCCTCGTCTACGGCACTACTGACAGGTTTTTGCGCTGCTTTTCGCTCTCCAGCCTTGACGATCTGCCCGATTTGCCTAAGCGCGACGAAGAAAATAAAGAAAATGGGCAAACCACCTTGTTTGATGAAGATAAAAATGATACAATGGATACAATGATGAATGATATAAGCAGCGAAGAAGAGGGCGAATAATGGCAGCCTTGATAGTTTTGGCAGTGATAGTCGTTATCATTGCCGCCGTTCTTTCGGTCTCGGCCACCTTTACGGTTACTTATACGGACAGATGGCAGACCAAGATAAGCATCCTGTGGATTGAAAAAGAGATAGAGCTTACAAAGATCCTTGATTTCATCCTGTTTCCGCAAAACAAGGCAAATCAGGTAAAGGCAAAAAAAGAGGGCAAAAAGAAAGAGCCTCGGAAAAAGGCTCAGTCAAAGCCCGCCGAGGCGTCTCCCGCGCCGTCGGCTTCAGAGCCTGACGGCACACAGGCCGAGAAAAAGCAAAGCCCCGCGCCGGCGCAAAAGCAGGCAAAGCCCAATTACCTGAAAAGCCTTTGGGAAAAAGAGGGCGTCGTCGGCATAATGTCGCTCGTCTCAAATATGCTTCAAAGCGCTTCAAGCGCTGTCACAACGCTCATAAGGGGCTTTCACATCTATTCGCTTTATGTAAAGCTTATTGTCGGCGGCTCGGATGCAGACGAGATCGCCCGCGCCTACGGCAGGATATGCGGCTTTTATTATCCGCTTAAGGGCGCCGTCCTTTCGGGTATGAAGGTGGATAATTACGACGACCTTATTTATCCCGATTTCATCGCCCCCTGCAACGAGTACGGCTTTCAGTTCATCGGCTCGGTCAGCGTAGCCCTGCTGCTGAAAGTTGCCCTCTCGGCGGGAAAAACCTTTTTGGTAAACCTTATAAAAAACAAATAAATTATAAATAATTTTCATAAAAGGAGAACTGTTATGAAAGAAACACCGGTAAACAAGATAATGGAAAACACGCTTGAAAAAATGCGCGAAATGGTGGATGTTTCCACCATCATCGGCGAGCCGATGCAGACCGGCGGCACAACGCTTATCCCCGTGTCAAAGGTATCCTACGGCTTCACGAGCGGCGGCACCGATCTTCCGTCCAAGCAAAACGCCGAGCTCTTCGGCGGCGGTGGCGGCGGCGGAATCACCATCACCCCCGTTGCGTTCATCGTCATCCAGGGCGAAAAGGTCAGAATGATGCAGATAAATAACTACACATCCTCGGCAGACCGCGCCATCGCTATGATCCCCGAGCTTGTTGACCAGCTTTCACAGCTTCTCAAGGCAAAGGATTCCGATAAAGCGCCGGCAGAGGACGCTGCAGAAGATAAATAATATAAAATCACGATCACCCGCATATTATTAGCGGGTGATTGATTTTGTTAAAAAGGCTTTTTGCGTCGTTTTGCGCTTTGATTGCCGCGCTGTCGTTTTCCGCTCCTGCGCACGGCGGCGATATTTCCGCCTCCTGCGCCGTCGTTATGGACGCCGACACCTTGGAGACGCTCTATTCAAAAAATATCGACGAGCAGCGTCCCGTCGCTTCAACAACTAAAATTATGACCTCACTGCTCGCGTGCGAGAGCGGCAGGCTGTCGCAAACGGTGAATATAACCTGGGAAATGGTCAATACCGAGGGCTCTCTGCTCGGCTTGAGGGTGGGGGACAGGATATCGCTTTACGACCTTGTTGCGGGTATGCTGCTCCCGTCGGGAAACGACGCTGCAAACGCCGCCGCGCTGTTTTTGGCGGGCAGCTTTTCCGATTTTGCCGCAATGATGAACGAAAGGGCGCGCTCCCTCGGTATGAACGGCTCTTATTTCACAACGCCGTCCGGCCTTGACGAGGGCGGCAACCGCTCAACCGCTCGCGATCTTGCGCTGCTCACGGCGCAGGCGCTCAAAAACAGCGATTTCGCGCAGCTCTTTGCAAGATCCTCATATGATGTTGAGATAAACGGCGAAAAGCTTAGGGTGTATAATCACAACCGCCTTTTGTCTGAGATAGACGGCTGTATAGGCGGCAAAACGGGATATACTCAAAAGGCGGGCCGCTGCCTTGTGTCCGCCGTCAGGCGCGGCTCAAACACGCTCGTCTGCGTCACGCTCGGCGCGCCGGATGATTGGAACGACCATAAAAAGCTGTATCCCGCGTGCTTTGATAAATACTGCGATTTTTTGATTGACGAGCAGCTGGCGGTTCCTGCTGTCGGAGGCACGGAAAACAGCGTCGCCGCCGTCTGCCGCGCGAGCGTAAGGGTGCTCAGCAAAAAGAGAGTCACATACGAGCTTTACCTGCTGCCGTTCGTTTACTGCCCCGTCAGGCGCGGTCAGGTCCTCGGCAGGGTCGTTGTAAAATATGATGAAAAGGAGCTTCTGACGGCGGATATAACCGCCGCTCGGGATGTTGAATATTATGCCGGAACAGAATAAAATAAGACTGCAAAAGTATATGGCGGAATGCGGCGTGGCGTCGCGCAGAAAATGCGAGGAGCTGATCGAAAGCGGCAAGGTGCGCATAAACGGCCATGTTGCCGCTCTCGGCGCAAAGGTGGACCCTAAAAAGGACACCGTTGTGCTTCACGGCAAAAAGCTCGTCCGCCGCGATAATCCGCGTTATATTATGCTCAATAAGCCGCGAGGCTTCGTCACCACCGTGTCGGACGAGCTCGGCAGAAAAACGGTTATGGATCTCGTTTCCGACCTGCCTGAGCGCGTTTATCCCGTCGGCAGGCTGGACAGGGATTCAGAGGGACTCTTGCTCCTCACTAACGACGGTGCGCTTGCAAACGCGCTGATGCACCCGTCGTTTCAGATCCCAAAGGTTTACCGCGTCACCGTCCGCGGCAAGGTAGGCGATGATGTTCTTGCCGCGCTAAGGGAGGGTGTTGAGATAGATTCAGGCAGGACCGCCCCCTGCGAGGTGCTTCCCCTTGTTGAGGAGGAGGGGCGAACCGTGCTTGAATTCACTATCCGCGAGGGCAAAAACAGAGAGATAAGAAAGATGTGCGAGCATTTCTCTCTTGAGGTCGCGCGCCTTCGCCGCATATCGCTTGCCGGCGTGAAGCTCGGTATGCTCAAAACGGGCGACTACCGCGACCTTAACGAAAAGGAACTGCGCAAGCTTTTTCACGCCTGTAATATGACTTATAAGCCGTAATATAAAGCCCCTCTGCCGCAAAAGCGATGCGGCGGCAGGGGCTTTCGCGCATTTTACCGCGGCTTTCGGCTGCTTTAAGATATATTGTTAATATATATAAATAATTTTAAAACAAAAATAAAAAATTGTTGTAATAATTGCCGCAAAGTGGTAAAATACCAAGGTAAAGCTTCGGCGTCAGCCGTTGCCAACGATAAACCAAGGAGGATGTTCGTGTGAGTGGATTTGCAAGTAAGGACACAGCTGCCCGCAAAAGGCTTGCCGCGCTGTTTGACGACGGCGTTTTCACCGAGATAGACGCGTTTGCAAAGTCGTCCGGCGGCGATGTTGAAGCCGTTGCCGGCTTCGGCGTCATCGGCGGCGCTCCGGCATACGCCTTTTCTCAGGATGTGTCTGCAAACGGCGGCGCGGTCAGCGTTGCCCAGTGCGCAAAGCTCAAAAAAATATACGATCTTGCGGCCAAAACGGGCTGCCCCGTTATCGGCGTCTATGATTCAAACGGTATGGATCTCAAGGAGGGCTTTGAAGGCCTCAACGCATACGGCGAGCTCGTCAAGGCGTCAAGCCGCGTGTCCGGCGTAGTGCCTCAGATCTCCGTGATTGCCGGCAGCGCGCTCGGCACAACGGCTCTTATAGCCGGTATGGCAGATGTTGTTATAGCGCTCAGGGATTGTGACTATTATATTTCGGCTCCGTCAGACGAAACGGCGCAGAGTTGCGCTCAAAGCGGCAGCGTAGATATTGTTGCGGATGATTTTGATAGTGCCGCCGCAAGCGTAAGGGCGCTCGTCACAATGATACCGTCAAATAATCTGAGCGAGGCTCCGGTTTTCGATTTCAGCGACCCGTCCTTTGCTCCCGAAACCGGGGACGGCGCCGCAAAGCTCATCGCCGCCTGTGCGGATGAAGGCTCGGTAATAGAACTCAAGGCGGATTACGCTGCCGAAAACTGCGTCACCGCGCTCGCAACGGTGGCAGGCTCAGCCGTCGGCTTCGTGGCGTTCGGCGGCAAAAAGCTCTGCCCCGCCTGCGCTTATAAGGCGGAGGGCTTCGTCAAGCTCTGCGATGCGTTCAGCATCCCCGTAGTAACTCTGCTTGATTCAAGCGGCGTTTGCTCGGAAAAGGAAAATCAGATGCTCATCGCTGCTGAAAAGCTCACCGGCGCATATGCCGGCGCAACCTGCCCCAAGGTCACGGTGATCACCGGAAACGCCGTCGGTGCGGCTTATCTGATGCTTGCCGGCAGAGGCTCAAACGCAGACCTTGTCTACGCGTGGGACACAGCTGTAGTTTCCCCGCTTGAAACAGACGCGGCTGTTGCGTTCCTGTTTAACGACCGCCTTGCCGCCGGTGAAAGCAGAGACGCACTTGAAAAAGAATATAACGAAACTCTGGCGTCGCCCTTTACGGCGGCGGCGTGCGGCGCGGTGGACGATATATTCGTTCCTGCTGAAACAAGAATAAAGCTCATAGCCGCGCTCGATGTGCTCTCCGGAAAAAGAGAGACCACTCTTCCCAGAAAACATTCCGTAAAATAATCAGGAGGATAAAGATTATGAAAAGATACACAATCACTGTTAACGGCGTTGCTTATGATGTAACCGTAGACGAGTCCGGCAGCGCACCCGCAGCTGTTCCCGCAGCCGCTCCCGCTCCCGCAGCCGCTCCGGCTCCTGCCGCAGCCCCCGCTCCGGCTCCTGCCGCAGCTCCCGCTCCCGCGGCTGAGGCTGCTCCCGCAGCAGAGGCAAAGCCCGCAGCTCCCGCAGGCACGCAGGGCGCCGTATCCGTTGACGCTCCCATGCCCGGCACGATCCTTGATGTCAAGGTGTCGGTAGGCGCGTCCGTTAATTCCGGCGATGTGCTTGTTATCCTTGAGGCTATGAAGATGGAAAACGAGATCGTTGCTCCGCAGAGCGGCACCGTTTCCTCCGTAAATGTCTCTAAGGGCGACAGCGTTGAGGCCGGTCAGGTCATCATCACAATGAACTGATTGCTTTCCCAATCCGCGCGCGCAAGGCTGCTGCGCCGCTGCGGCTCAAAATCTGCAGCCGGAAAGGCAATGTGATTATATGGCAAAGATCGGCATCACGGAAACCGTCCTCAGAGACGCGCACCAGTCGTTGATCGCCACCCGTATGAGAACGGATGAATTTGAGGGCATCCTTGAAAAGATGGATAAGATCGGCTATCATTCACTTGAATGTTGGGGCGGCGCCACATTTGACACCTGCCTCCGCTTTCTTGATGAGGACCCGTGGGAAAGGCTGCGCCTTATCCGCAGGAAATGCCCCAACACAAAGCTCCAGATGCTTTTCAGAGGTCAGAATATGCTCGGCTACCGCCATTATGCCGACGACCTTGTTGATTATTTTGTTAAAAAGAGCATTGATAACGGCATTGATATCCTGCGTATATTCGATGCGCTAAACGATGTTCGCAATCTTGAAACCGCTATAAGCGCCGCCAAAAAATACGGCGGCCATGTTCAGGCAGCTATCTCCTACACTACCGGCCCCGTTTTTGATATCGAATATTACTGCAATTACGCAAAGCAGCTTGAAAACGCCGGCGCGGATTCAATCTGCATAAAGGATATGGCGGGTCTGCTCACTCCCTACGGCACCTATGATCTTGTCAAGGCGCTCAAGGAAACGGTCAAGGTACCCATCCAGCTCCATTCCCATTACACCTCGGGCCTTGCCTCAATGGTCCATCTAAAGGGCATAGAGGCGGGCGTCGATGTTATAGACACGGCTATCAGCCCGCTTGCAATGGGCACCTCGCACCCCGCAACGGAATCTATGGTGGCTGCACTCAAGGGCACGCAGTACGATACGGGCCTCGATATAAAGGCGCTGACGGAGATTCGTGATTTCTTCACCCCGCTTCGCGAAAAGTATCTTAAGGAGGGGCTTCTCAATCCCAAGATGCTCGGCGTGGACGCAAATACGCTGCTTTATCAGGTTCCCGGCGGTATGCTTTCAAACCTGCTCAACCAGCTTAAGCAGGCGGGCAAGGAGGATAAGCTTGAAGAGGTTCTTGCCGAGGTCCCGCGCGTTCGTAAGGACAGCGGCTATCCGCCCCTTGTAACGCCCACCTCGCAGATCGTCGGCACCCAGTCCGTTTTCAATGTCATCCTCGGCGAGCGCTACAAGATGGTCACCAAGGAATTCAAGGATATGGTTGCCGGAAAATACGGCAAAACTCCCTGCGATATAGACCCCGAGTTCAGAAAGAAGATCTGCGGCGACGAGGAGATCATCGACTGCCGCCCTGCCGACCTTCTCAAGCCCGAGCTCGACGAGTTCAGAAACGAGATCGCGGAGTATTACGAGCAGGAGGAGGATGTTCTTTCCTACGCTCAGTTCGGCGATGTTGCAATCAAGTTCTTCCAAAAAAGAAGAGACAAAAAATACGGCTTGGACGGCAAGCATCATAATATCGAAACAAAAGTTCACCCCGTATAACTACAACAGCGTCCAAATGTAAAAATATTGCGCTCCGTCAATCGGCGGGGCGCATTTTTTTGATGCGCAAAGCCGCTTTTTCTTGCTCAAATTGTTGACGGCTTTAATATTAAGTGCTATAATCTGTTTATAAATAAATTATAAATTATTGATTTGGGGGTACATCAAATGAAAGTACTTATGATCGGCGGCACGGGTCTTCTCGGCTCAGCCGCAGCGCAGATCTTTGTTGACCGCGGCAACGAGATTAAAACTCTTGCTCTTCCGCCGCTTCCCGAGGGCGCTCCGCTTCCCAAGGAGATGGAGATCGTTTTCCAGGATGCCAACAAGCTCACCGATGAAGAAATGGTAGAGATGATGAAGGGCTACGATATGTTCGTTTTCGCCACCGGCGTTGACGAGCGCGTTGAATTTCCCGCTCCTGTCTATGATTATTATTATAAGTATAATATCGCTCCGCTTGAAAGATATCTGCCTCTTGCTAAAAAGGCGGGTATGAAGGGCGCCGTTGTCTGCGGCTCCTATTTCGCCTGGCTCGCCAAGGAGCGCCCCGATATGAAGCTCACCGAAAAGCATCCCTATATCAAGAGCCGTATCGAGCAGGAAAAGGTCTGTGAAAAGTATTCAGACAAGGATTTCCAGGTCGGCGTTCTTGAACTTCCCTACATATTCGGCACCCAGCCCGGCAGAAAGCCCGTTTGGGTAATCCTTATCGAGCAGCTGCAAAGGTTTGAAAAGATGCCCTTCACTATGTATCCCGCGGGCGGCACGGCAATGCTCACCGTTCGTCAGGTCGGCGAGGCTATGGTCGGTGCTGCCGAGCAGGCTTATGAGGCGGCTTCAAAGGGCGAGGGCAAGTTCCGCGCATACGGCATCTCCTGCTATAACTACACCTGGAGGAAGTTCCTCAAGATCGTTTACCGCGCTATGGACGGCGTGCCGGACAGAAAGATCGTTGATTGCCCCAAATGGGCGTTCCAGGCTTTCGGCCTTGTAATGCGCAAGGATTACGCTAAAAGAAATGTTGATTCGGGCATAGACCCCGTCGGCCTTGCAGAGATAATGGGTCTCAACCTCTTTATCCCGCTTGACGATTGCAAGGAGCTGGGCTGCACTCCCGATGATATCGAAAAGGCTATCTTTGATTCCATCAAGCTTTCCAAGGACGCCTTTGAGGGCAAGGCAAAGCTCGTTGAGATGAAGGGCGAATAATTAAATAAAAGAACTAAACTGCCGGATTGCTCCGGCAGTTTTTTTATGCTAAAATGTCCGAAATTAAAATTTTTTCAAAAAATTTTTTCGAATTTTTTTAGTTTTTGCCGAAAAAAAGGAATATATAATATATGACTGCTTTTTTATCTCTTATCGATTCGCCGGAAAGCGCAGGCCGCTTTGAAGCGTTTTACAATAAATACATAGCCCTTGTGATCGGCATCGCAAAGGAAAAGCTCAATAACTCTCAGCCTTTGTGCGAGGAATGTGCGCAGGAGACCTTCCTTTATCTTGCAAAGAATTTTACCAAGGTGGATGATTTGGATTCTCCTCGCACAAGAGCGCTCGTTGGCATCGTTGCCTCAAGCTGCGAGATTAAGATCTTTCACCGCGAATTTGAAAAAAACACACGAATTTTTATTGCCGCAACTCAAAAATATGAGCCTGCGGATTTTGATTCGTTCAGCAGCCTTGAGCTGAAAAGCGCAATAGACGCGCTCGACGATGAGCTTAAAAACATAATATATATGAAATTCTATCTCGGCTTTAATAATAAAGAGATCTCGTCAGCCACCGCCGATTCCGAATATCTTGTCAGAAAAAAGCCTGCAAAAGCGCTTGACGATATAAAAGAAAATCTTAAGGAGGATGAATGATGGCAAGTTTTGAAGACGGAGTGCGCCTTTCCTGCCTTGAATGGGCGTCCGCTCTGCCCGAAAGCAATGATTTTCAGCTGTCCCGTAAAAGCGAAAGGTATTTTTGTCGCCTCTCGTCAAAGATGAAAAGCGGTGTCTGCGGCGGCTCGCCTAAGCACATTCTGCGCTTTGCGCTTGTAGCCGCGCTCATCGCAGCTCTTTTTGCGGCGTTTTCCGTAGGCGCCTTAACGGGAACTCAGGATTTCAATATCCTGCCGCAGGGCGATATGGCGCGGTATGAAGTTATAGACCCTCACCCGCCGTTTGCCGAAAAGGACCTTGAGGTCTCTTTCATCGCTTCCTGCTTTGAGGTTTCAGATATTCTTTACGACTCCGAATATATTACCGGCTATGAATACAACTCGCCAAACGGGAGCGCATACACGGTTAATCGTTGCTATGCAAATTGCGATGTTTATATTGATTCAGAGCATTCTGTTGGTACTGTAAACTGAATAATATTGATTTTGTTTATTTTGGAATGTTTGAAAATTATTCAGGCATTATATGGAACTATGGAGGGTATGTATATATAATAAGCGGCAATCTGACTTTGGAAGAAGCATTTAATATAGCAGATTCAATAAAATATTGATTGATGCTTTGTGAAATGCGACAAGAATTAACTTTTTTTGTAAATTTTTTTAGTTTTTTTCCTAAAATAGGAATTTATTGTATAGAAGGAGGTGAAGTAGTGAAATTACAGAGCCGAGAAAGCTTTATCTGTTTGTTTTTCTGCGCGTTAATGATGTTGAGCACTTTTAACACTGTAAATGTTTTGGCGCAAGATGATAAGGATATACAGCCTTTGTCAACATATATAAGCAGTTGCAGCTGTTCTGCTTCAATAAGCGGGATTACTCTTAAATGCAGTTCAACTTTGTATTCAAGAAATTCAGTAAAGCTTTCAATAAAAATGGAACTGCAAAAGAAAAAGTCCGGCGTTTATGAAACTATCAAAACTTGGTCTTTGAGCAAAACGGGCTTATCGCTGTCTATGAGTGAAAAAAGGGCAATAAACCTGCTTTCAGATTATCGGTTGAAAACCACTTTTACCGCCGGCACGGAAAAACAAATCAAATATGCCTATCCAGCATAAATTAAAGGAGAATTCAAATGAAATATTTTACAGTCATTAAAAAATCTGTTTTTGAAAAAAGAGGTGTAATAGCTGCAATCCTTTAAATACCGCGTGTCATTTTATAAATCTCAAGACGATATCACACTTGTAAGTGAAGATGTCGTGATAAAGAATTATTGATGAATAGGAAGATTTTATGACCATTTTAAGAGAGGGCGTTTTGCTCATCGGCGCGGCCGTTCTTGTGCTTTGCGCCATTGTTATGATATTTAAAAAAGTAAAGCCGGTAAAATTCTTCTTGAATTTATCCTTTGGGCTTTATGTGGTTATGGTTGTAGCCGTTTGCTTTTTCCCCATCAAGTTCGGCGTTGATATCCCCGATTCGCTCAATAATTTTATTCCGTTTAAAAGCATATTCGATTCGCTGAAAAACTCATTTTCCGGCGGCGGGATTTACGGAATAAGATCGGTTGTCGGCAATTTTATTATGCTTATGCCTCTCGGCTTGTTCTTTCATTTTTACATAAAGGAGCCTAAAAAAAGGTTCCTCGGTGTATTTCTGATTTCCGTCGGAATTGAAACCGTGCAGTTTATAATAGGAATGCTTATCGGCTATAATTACAGAAGCGTTGATATAGACGATGTGATCCTGAATACTGTGGGCGGCTTGATTTCCGTGCTTGTAATAGACTATATATTTAAAAAGCTGCCGTCAAAACCAAGCGCAAAATAGGTGATATGCGGCGTTACCCTAGCAGGCGGATTTTCAACACATAATTTGAAAGGGCGGCAAATGTATGTTATAATTTTACCGACGCGCCGCGTATTTCGGCGCGTCGCGTTAATTTCCTTTTAATCGGGGAGGGGCAATATGGATATCCGCAGCATAATGAATCTGCTTATTTATTACTGCGCCCTTGGGCTTGCCGCGCTCGCCGCGCTTGCCGCGGTCTTTTTTGCCGGCTGGCTGATATATAAAAAGGCGTTTCACGGCAGCAAAAAGCTAAGCGTAAAATATCTTGCCCTCGCCGCCGTCAGCTTTATGTATCTGTTTATTGCCGGCTGCGCCGTTTTTGCGGACAGGGAAGGGTATCAGGAGAGCGTTCAGGCGCTGTTTCAAAGCTACCGCCACGCCTGGTATTATTGGCGAAGCAGCGAATGGATGAACATAATTTTGAATATACTGCTTTTCGTGCCGTTCGGCTTTCTGCTGCCGTTTTGGCATAAAAGGCTTGATAAAATATATATCGCCGTGCCCGCCGGCTTTCTGCTTACGCTGTCTGTAGAAGTCGTGCAGTATCTCTTCAGGCTCGGCGTTTTTGAGTGGGATGATGTTTTCAACAACACCATCGGCGCGTTTCTCGGCTTTTGCGCGTTCAGATTTGTGCAGGGCGTTGCCCGCAGGCGGCGCGCCGGAGCCGTGCTTGCTTATCTTGTGCCGTTTATAGCGGTCGCGGCGTCGTTCGGCGGTGTGTTTATCGCGTATGACGCTCAGCCGTACGGAAATCTGCAGCTTTCGTACTACGAGCCTCACAGTATGAAAAATGTAACGGTAACCGTTGACGAGCTTTCACAGCCCGCTTACGAAGCGTATGTCTACCGCGAAACTCCGAGCACGCTTGAGGATGCCCGCAAGCTTGCATACCGCCTTTTCGACGCCTCCGGCTTCAAGGCCGACCCCTCCACGGAGTTTTATGATGACGGGCGTTACAGGCTTGAAACTTCCGACGGCGGCGTAACTTTTTCAATGAACACCGAAGACGGCTCGTATGATTTTGAGGAAACGGCGTATTTTTGGATGGATTCCACGCTGCGCCCGTCAACTCCGCTTGAGCCGCGCGAGGTCAAGGCGCTGCTTGAAAATTACGGCGTTTACCTCCCTGAAAGCTGTGTTTCCGGCGTTGACGAGGGTCATATGTACAGCTTTTATATAGATGAAATCTCCGGCGGTTACTACTATCGCGGCCGGCTTTATTGCTATATTGACGAGTTTGGCAGAATAGTCGGCATCAATAACGAGGTGGTGCGCCTCAAAGCCGTTGCTAGCGAGGATATCATTTCGGTTTGGGACGCTGTGGAGAGTATCAGAAACGGCGGATATACGGAATATATGATGCCCGATTCATACGAGCTTAAGATAAAGAGCTGCACCCTGTCGCACAGCGATGATTCAAAGGGCTTTTACCAGCCGGTTTATGTTTTTGAGTGCAGCGTCATATCTGATTCGGGAACTGAGGAGGAAACGATACTTGTGCCCGCGCTCGCCTGACGGTGTTGAGTCTGCGCTTTGACAACCGTTCGCTTATTTGCTATACTGCAAATGAACGAATAATTTGCGAAGGAGCTTTTTTATGAAAAAAGCAAAGCTTACCGCGGCCGTCTTGAGCCTTGTTTTTACAATAGCCGCGCTTGCTCCCGGCTTTTCGGCGCTTGCCGAGGAGCAGTGGCAGTCGCGCCCGAACGCGCAGGGCCCTCTCGGCTATGTAAATTCCGAGCTTTCGGAGGATATCTATGTAATTGCCGATCCCGAAACCGGCGGCACAAAAATTTCCTACGAGGGCGAGGGGAGCGTTGATGAGTGGGAGTTCCCGCTGCTCACCGAGGGCGAGGATTACGAGATCATCAAAGAGGAAGAAAATGTAATCGTTTTAAATCTCCTGCGCGAGGACAAGGCGCTGCCCTATATAAACGCAGTCATAAACGAGGGCGGTGAAGCAGAGGCTCAGTCCGAGACCGCCGGCGCGGACGAAAGCACGGCAGCTTCTTCTCAAGCCGCCGGCGAGCCGCAGAGCGAAGCATCGTTGCATACTGAGCCTGAAACGCAGGAGGCCGGCTCCGAGCCGCGGCTGAACAAATCTGTTATCGCCTGCCTTGCTGCGGCCGGCGGAGCGCTTTTGTGCTTTGCGGCGGTTGCGATAAAGAAGCGCCGTAAATGATTTTCGGTATCATATAATAAAATGCAAAGCGGCGGCGATCAAACGATCGCCGCCGCTTTGGCGTTGCTGCCCTTTACGGGCTGAATCCGCGCATCCGCCGGAGACTGAGATAACCTGCTCTTACACAGGGTGGGTTTCATCCGCGCTGCTTTGTGCTCCCAGCGTCCGCAAAGCGGGAGGTCTGCATACCTGCAGGGCGAGCCTGAATCCCTTTTTAATACTTGTTCGGGTTATTGAAATCTCCGGTTGTCGAGATGCGCAGACGGATATTGCTTTTACCGTTTAATTATTGCACGGTGGGGTCGTAATATTCCACATCGTAGCTTTCTTCCACCATTTTCATCAATATGTCGGAAACGCGCTCGTATTCCTCTTCGCTCTCTATCTCTTCAAGATACTCCTCGTCGCCCTCGTTTATAACCTTCAGAATAATTACCTCGTAATCGCCGTCAACAATCTCCTCGGCGTCGTCCCTGTATTCCGTTATGGCAACATAAACTCCGTTTTCGTCCTCGTATCTTTCAAGAAGCTCAAACAGTATCTCGTTTCCGTCCTCATCGTTAACGGATATGATATCCGGTTCAAAAGCGTTTTTGTCCTCTGCCATTAAAACAGCTCCTTTCAGATGTTTATTATAATATGCGAAGGGCTTTAAGTCAATAGAAAAGTGCCGTTGTTAAAAACTTACAAAAAAATATAAAAATGTTTAAAAAAACTATTGACAAATACTAAAAAGTATGATATTCTTTAGATGAACTTAAGAGGTGGCTGGTAAATCGCAGGGTTTCCGCTAAAGGGGCATGTGCATATAACTGATTGCCGGATAAAGGTTATGATTTATATGCTGAACAGCCAGGCCAAACGGTACGGTTTGTTTCTTTATGGTAGTTAGACCAAGGAAATCAAAAGCGAAATATTAAGTAACCTAAGGGTGTTCGTAAAAGCAAAATTCCTTAACGGTAAGCTTTGGTCAAAAGATCAAATTCAAAAGCTAAGTCTAAGGAACCGATTGCACAGATCAGCCACGAAAGTTCAAATGGATTTTTCAGAAAAGGAGGCATTTGTCCAATGGATGTAGAACCTGTTCAGACAAACGCCTGCATAGTGCTCAGGTAACATAACGGATGTTTGCACCGACAGAATATTGCCGGAAGTAGTGGCAAGGGCGGGTGCGTGCTTTATCAAGCGATTTAAAAAGTTATTGCAGGATACCATAAACGGGCACACAGGCGTAAAATTAAATTTCAGATAGATGTGTGTTTATTGATTTAATATAGGCTTAAACCTGCAAAAGCCTGAAGTTCATCTTCAATATCAAACAAATCATTAAGTAAAGGATTTATTCCAATGGGCTAACAAAACTTAAATCATAATAATATTTAATTCAAGAGGTGGTTCCTATGTTAAGGAAATTCATCCGGTTGATTAAATAAATTTATGGGGTAAGTCCAATGTACAGTTAAATTTAATATCCAAGGCTCCCGGCGGTGTTCGCCGGGAGTTTTTTTGCGTTTTCCGCTCCTGCCGCGCTTGACATACTGTGCGTTATGTTAGTATAATTCTTATATCAAGGCTGTTGATTGCGGCAGCTGCTTCGCCGTCGCCGGCGGCATTGTCGGAGTGCTTTTATGAATATCAAATCAAATAAAAAACTGATACTTTATATATTCGCCGCCGCGTTTTTCGCGCTGTTTTATTATTTTCTCCCCCTTGCCGGAGACGATTGGGCTTGGGGCTCTCAAATCGGGCTTGATCGCCTTGCTTCGGGGTTTGACGGCTATAACGGCAGGTATCTCGGAAATATCCTTATTATTCTTATTACCCGATTTGTTTTTTTAAAAGTGCTTGTTTGCAGCGCTTTTATGCTTCTTCTTGTGTTTATCCTCGGCAAGATATTCGATTCCTTTAATTATATCAAAAGCAGCTCGCTTAATTTTATGCTCGCGTTTTCTTTTGTTTTGCTTTTGGCTTTGCCGAATCAGATCTCTTTCGGCGGCGTTCAGCCTTTTCAGATTTTCGGTTCAACCGTCGCGTGGCTCAGCGGCTTTACTAATTATGTTGTGCCGTCTGTGCTGATTCTCGTCGCGTATTATTTTATTATCTGTACCCGCGCTCAAAGCGCGCCGCTTTATGTTCTGCTGTTTTTTATCGGCGCTGCGTCCTGCCTTTGCGTGGAGCATTACACGCTGTTTTGCCTGCTGTTCGGTGCAGGCACTGCGGCGTACAGATATTTTTTCAAAAAAAGACTGTGCAAAAAATCACTTTCGTTTTTTCTCGGCTCAGCCGCAGGCGCGGCGCTTATGTTTACTAACAGCTCTTACAGATTGATGCAAAAGGGCGATGTTTCCGAAAATCAAAGAGCTGTCGGCTTTTTTGATTCCTTTAAAAATTACGCCTCTTATATATTTCCCTCCGGCACGAGCAACGCTGCCGTAATATCGCTCGGAGCGTTGATTTGCGTAATCATCGCGGCGGTGCTGCTTTTGCTTTTTGTAAAATCATACAGGGCTTTTAAAAACGGCTCGCTTTTGCGGCTGCTTCCCGTTATCTGTATGGCGGTGATGACCCTGCCCCTGCTTTTCACAAACAGCGGCAAGGAGGTCTACTTAACCGCGCCGCGCTGCTATTTCCTGCAATATTTTATGCTTGTGATATATATCTACTCCTCTGCTTTTGCAAAACGGCGGGGCAAACAGGTGAGCAAGCGGTTCAAGCGCTCTTCGTGCGTCTGCTTTGCCGCGCTGGCGCTTTTTACCTGCGTGAATTATGCTATGCTCGGCTTCGTCGGCGCTGTTAGGGATAAAACAGTAAAGCGCACCGCCGCGGAAAGCGGCGCTGTAGAGATAGTGGAGTATCCGAGCTATATTGAAAGCCTCCAGTGGGCAAGCAATTCAATGAAAAGCGGCACTTATCTTGAAAGGTATAAAAGCTTTAAGGATATTGACGGCAGGGAAATCATCTTTGTTGAGCGGGAGCTGATATAATGAGCTGTAAAGGCGGCAATTCGGAATTTCAAAGCGTTCTGCCCGTGAAGGTCATCCAGTTCGGGCAGGGGAATTTTCTGCGCGCGTTTGCAGAGCCGATCATTCAAAAAATGAACGATTCGGGGATTTTCGGCGGCAGCGTCGTTATCGTTAAGCCGACGCCCAGAGCCGAGGCGCAAAGCCTGAAAGCGACCGGCTGCCGTTATACCGTTGTTGAGCGCGGCCCGCAGGGCGGCAGGCTTGTTGAGCGCGCCGTGAAAATGAACTGCGTGCGCGATTATATAAATCCATATGAAACGCCGCAAAGGCTCA
The DNA here is from genome assembly GCA_944380545.1 of uncultured Eubacterium sp. Taxonomy (GTDB): domain Bacteria; phylum Bacillota; class Clostridia; order Oscillospirales; family Acutalibacteraceae; genus Eubacterium_R. Next base: position 137,245 of record CALWHV010000004.1, read on the forward strand.
TTGATTATTTTTTGCAAAAAAGCGTCGGCGTAGTCATCTCAAACACTACCGAGGCGGGAATAGTCTATTCGCCAGGCGAGCGTTTTGAGGATTTCCCGAACTTCTCCTATCCCGCAAAGCTCTGCCGGCTGCTTTATGAACGCTACCTCGCTTTCGGCTCTGACGCAGGGCTGCTTGTTCTTCCTGTCGAGCTTATAGAAAATAACGGCGCAAAGCTGCTTCAATGCGTAAAGCTATACGCCGCCGATTGGAGTCTCGGCGCGGATTTTATTTCTTTTCTTGATAACGATTGCCGCTTTTGCTCCACACTGGTAGACAGGATCGTTACAGGTCATCCGCGTTCCTCGGATGAAAAAGAGCTTTACAGCCGCCTCGGGTATGAAGACCCCTTTGCCGTTTGCTGCGAGCCGTACCTTTCCTGGATAATCACCTCCGGCGGCGAGGAGCTTTTTCCGGCTCATAAAGTATTTAAAGATGTTAAATGGGTGAGCGACGCCGCGCCGTATCGTGAAAGAAAGGTAAGGATATTAAACGGCACGCACACGCTGTGCGCTGCCGCTTCGCTTCTTTGCAAAGTGGATACCGTGCGCGATATGATGAACGATAAGGATATTCGCACTCTTGCCGAAAGAGCACTCAAAGAGGAGATCATCCCAACCTTGAGGCTTGAGCCAAAAGAGCTTGAGGAGTATAAAAACACCGTGTTTGAGCGGTTTGAAAATCCTTTTATCAGGCACCGGCTTGAGGATATTATGCTCAACTGCGTTTCAAAATTCAAAACGCGCTGCCTGCCCTCGGTTCTTGACACCGTTAAGGCGGGAGGAGAGCCGAAAATGCTTGCGTTTTCGCTCGCCGCGCTTCTGTTTTATTATAAGAGCGCGATTTCCTGCGGCAGGGCGTCCTCTCTACGCGATGAAAGTGATGTTGTAAACGCGTTTTCAGCCGCAGCTAAAACGGATGATTTCGTTTCCTGCGTTTTGCAAAATGAATCTCTTTGGGGCGTTTCGTTGACGGATTCGGCTTCATTTGCAGAAAATGTACGCCGCTTCTTTGACGATATCGAAACGCTGACGGCGCGCACTGCGCTCAGAAAGGCACTTTATGAATGATATTTACCGCATAAACGAAAAAGATAATGTTGCCGTCGCTCTTCGCGATCTGAAAAAAGGGGAGTCGCTCGGCAATATAATTCTTAAAAACGATGTTCCGTTCGGGCATAAGCTCCTTTTATGCGATTTAAAGGCGGGCGATGATGTCGTCAAATACGGCTGCTCGATAGGAAAGGCATCGCGCGATATAAGCGCCGGCGAGTATGTTCACACGCATAATCTTTCCTCCGCGCTCTGTGATAAGCTGTCCTATGCAGCTCCCTGCGAGTTCAAGGCGTATTCGCCGCAAAGCAGCGGCCTGACTTTCAGCGGCTTTGAGCGCGAAAACGGCGCCGTGGGCATCAGAAACGATGTTTGGATTATTCCCACGGTGGGCTGCGTGGGCATGCTTTGCGAGCGCATTGCCGCCGCCGCTTCAAAAAAGCTCAAAGCCAAGACGGGCGAAATCAAGGTCGTATCCCACCCATACGGCTGCTCGCAGCTCGGAGGCGACCTTGAATATACCGCACGCACGCTCGCAGCGCTTGCCGAGCATCCTAACGCGGGCGGCGTGCTGCTCGTCTCCCTCGGCTGTGAAAACAATGATTTTTCATATTTTAAGCAGTTTCTTAAAAATCCCGAAAGCAAAAGGCTCAGGTTTTTGACGACGCAAAACGAAACGGACGAGCTGACCGCCGGCGAACGGTTTGTCTGTGAGCTTTATGAGGCAGTCAAGGCCGAAAAACGCGCGCCTTTTGATCTGTCGCGCCTTTGCGTCGGGCTCAAATGCGGCGGGTCGGATGCGTTTTCGGGCATCACGGCTAACGCCCTTTGCGGCCTTGCCGCGGATAAGCTCTCATCACTCGGAGCATCGTTTCTTCTCTCCGAAACGCCGGAGATGTTCGGCGCGGAACATATTTTGATGTCACGCGCCGTCAGCCGCGAGGTGTTCGGCGACATCAGCAAAATGGTGAATTCATTTAAGGAATATTATATTTCCCATAATCAGCCGGTAAACGAAAACCCATCGCCCGGAAACAGGGCGGGCGGCATAACAACGCTAGAGGAAAAAAGCCTCGGCTGCGTTCAAAAGGGCGGCTTTGTTCCCGTCACCGGCGTGCTAAAAACAGGCGAAAGGGCTTGCGGCGGCGGTCTGCGGCTCGTTGCGTCGCCGGGCAACGATATGGTGTCTTCCACCTGTCTTGCCGCCTGCGGCGCGCAGCTCATTCTTTTCACAACAGGCAGGGGAACTCCGTTCGGCTCGGTCGTGCCCACCGTTAAGATATCCTCTAATTCCGCGCTTGCAAAAAGAAAGCCCGGCTGGATAGACCTTGACGCCGGCAGAATGCTCGGCGGCAGCGCAAAGGAGCTTTTAAACGAGCTTGCGGCATTGATTTTAGAGGTCGCCTCCGGCAGAAAAACAAAAAATGAAATAAACGGCTTTTATGACGCCGCGATTTGGAAAAACGGCGTCACACTTTGACGCGGGGTTGACAAGCGCCGATTTATTTGCTAATATATTTTCAATATTTAACGGCTATGAAAAAGAGGAGTATTTTTCCGCTTGCCGCCAGAGAGCAGCCGGTCGGTGCAAGGCTGCGGGCAATGAAAAAGAAGGTAGCTTTTGAGCCGGCAGGGTGAAAAACAAAGTAGCCACGCCCGTTTCCCGCGTTAAGGGTCAAAGCGGCGCATTATGCGCAATTTGAGTGGTACCGCGGAATATGCTTTCGTCTCAATTCGGGCGAAGGCATTTTTATTTTTTTAAAATTAAAGCGGCTCAGCCGCACAGGAGTTGATTTTATGGCAAAAGAGCTTGCAAAGCAGTACGATCCCGCCGATGTGGAGGACCGCACCTATAAATTCTGGGTGGACGGCGGCTATTTTCACGCCGAGGTAAACGAAGGCAAAAAGCCTTATACTATCGTTATCCCGCCTCCGAACATCACTGGGCAGCTTCATATGGGCCACGCGCTTGATAATACGCTTCAGGATATCCTTATCCGCTGGCGCAGGATGCAGGGCTTCGAGGCGCTCTGGCTCCCCGGCACGGACCACGCCTCAATAGCAACAGAGGCAAAGATCGTTGAGGCAATGCGTGCCGAGGGCTTAACTAAAGAGGATATCGGCAGAGATGCATTTCTCAAGCGCGCCTGGGCGTGGAAGGAGCAGTACGGCTCCAGAATAATAGAGCAGCTCAAAAAAATGGGCTCCTCCTGCGATTGGCAAAGAGAGCGCTTCACTATGGACGAGGGCTGCTCAAAGGCTGTTAAAGAGGTGTTCGTAAATCTCTATAACAAAGGCCTTATCTACCGCGGCGAGCGTATGGTAAACTGGTGCCCGCACTGCCGCACAACCATATCGGACGCCGAGGTTGAGTACGAGGATCAGGCGGGCAATTTCTGGCACCTGCGCTATCCGTTCAAGGACGGCAGCGGCTTTGTTGAGCTTGCCACCACAAGGCCGGAAACGATGCTCGGCGATACCGCCGTTGCAGTAAACCCGAACGATGAGCGCTATAAGGACATAATCGGCAAAACCCTTATCCTGCCGATAGTTCACAGAGAGATACCCGTCGTTGCCGATGATTATGTTGATGTTGAGTTCGGCACCGGCGTCGTAAAGATCACGCCCGCGCACGACCCCAACGATTACGAGGTCGGTCTGCGCCACGGCCTTGAGATAATCGATGTGATGACGGACGACGGCCATATCGCCGAGGGCTGGGGCAAGTACAGCGGTATGGACCGCTACGAGTGCCGCAGGGAGATAGTTAAGGATCTTGAGGCGGAGGGCGCGCTCATTAAGGTAGAGGATTACAGCCATAATGTCGGCACCTGCTACCGCTGCCACTCCACCATCGAGCCACGCCTTTCAAAGCAGTGGTTCGTAAAGATGCAGCCGCTCGCAGAGCCCGCCGTAAAGGTCGTAAAGGACGGCAGCGTCAAATTCGTTCCCGAAAGATTCAGCAAAACCTATTATCACTGGATGGAAAATATCAAGGATTGGTGCATTTCCCGCCAGCTCTGGTGGGGTCACAGAATACCTGCTTATTATTGCGCCGACTGCGGCGAGGTGATCGTTTCAAAAGAGGATGTTCACACCTGCCCCAAATGCTCCTCTCACAATGTTGAGCAGGATCCGGACACGCTCGACACCTGGTTTTCGTCCGCACTCTGGCCGTTCAGCACTCTCGGCTGGCCGGATAAAACGCCGGAGCTTGAATATTTCTATCCCACAAATACGCTCGTAACCGGCTATGATATAATCTTCTTCTGGGTCGCCAGAATGATTTTCTCCGCCGTTGAGCACACCGGCTCGGTGCCGTTTGATACGGTGCTCATCCACGGCCTTGTGCGCGACGCGCAGGGAAGAAAAATGAGCAAATCTCTCGGAAACGGCATAGACCCGCTTGAGATAATCGGCGAATACGGGGCGGATGCGCTGCGCTTTACGCTTGCAACCGGCAATTCGCCCGGAAACGATATGCGCTTTTCGGACGATAAGGTAAAGGCGTCGCGCAATTTTGCCAACAAGCTTTGGAACGCCGCCAGGTTCGTGCTTATGTACCTCGGCGATGATTACAGCTTTAACGGTCTGCCGCAGGAGCTTGCTCCCGAGGATAAATGGATAATTTCAAAGGTCAATACGCTTGCCGCCGATGTCACGGCAAATCTTGAAAAGTTTGAACTTGGCATCGCGATCCAGAAGCTCTATGATTTCATCTGGGATGTTTTCTGCGATTGGTATATAGAGATTTCAAAGATCAGGCTTCAAAGCGGCGAGGGCGCAGAAACCGCAAAGGCTGTGCTCGTCTATGTCCTTACGGATATTTTAAAGCTGCTGCATCCGTTTATGCCGTTTATAACGGAGGAGATCTATCAGGCGCTCCCGCACGACTGCGCGTCAATTATGATTTCAAGCTGGCCGAAATACGACAGCGCGCTTGATTTCGCCGCCGAGGAGCAGCAGATAGAAAAGATAATGCAGGCTGTAAGGGCAATAAGAAACCGCAGAGCCGAGATGAATATACCGCCGAGTAAAAAGGCCGCTGTTTTTGTTGAAACAGACGATGTGAACACCTTCACCTACGGCGCCGAATTTATAAAACGCCTTGCCTCTGCCTCCGATGTTTCTGTGTCCGATTGTGTGAATAACACCGAAAACTGCGTTTCAATCGTTACGGACAGCGCCAGGATCTTCATCCCTATGGGTGAGCTCGTCGATTTTGAGGCGGAAAAAAAGCGCCTTCAAAAGGAGCTTGCCGCCGCGCAGGATAAGCTTGATTTCATAAACAAAAAGCTTTCAAACCCCGGCTTCGTCGGCAAAGCGCCGCAAAAGGTTGTGGAGCAAAACCGTGCGGACGCCGCTAAGCTTGAGGAAAAGATAACCGGCTTAAAGGAATCCTTAAGCTCGCTCGGAGAATGATATGCAATACGAACAGGCGCTTGAAATAATAAAGGCAAAGCAGAGCCTCGGCATTAAGCCGGGGCTTTCGGCTGTTGAGGCGCTGCTCAAAAAAATGGGCAGCCCGCAGGAAAAGCTGCGCGTCATCCATATTGCTGGCACAAACGGCAAGGGCACCGTTGCAAATCTGATTGCGTCGGGGCTTTCCGCCTGCGGGCTCAGGGTCGGTTTGTTCACCTCGCCCTGGGTAGTTGATTACCGCGAGCAGATCAGCATAAACGGCGCGTACATATCAAAGGAAAGACTTTGCGAATACATATCCCTTTACGGCGGCGAGAGCGTAACGGAGTTTGAACTGCTCACGGCGGTTATGTATAAATATTTTTACGATGAAAGGGTCGATTACGCCGTAGTCGAGTGCGGAATGGGCGGCAAGCTGGACGCTACTAACGCCCTTTCACACCCGCAGCTTTGCGTCATAACCTCCGTTTCGATGGATCATACCGATTTTCTCGGCAAGTCGCTTTGCGACATCGCTTCCCAAAAGGCAGGCATAATAAAAAACGGCTGCGCCTGTGTGCTATATCCGAATCCCGCGTGCGAGGCGGTGTTTGAAAACAGGCGCAAGGAGACCGGCAGCCGCCTCATCAAAGTGCGCGAGCAAGGCGATTTCAAAAAAAACAATCTTGCCGTAGCAGGTGAATGTTTGGCGTTTCTCGGTCAGTGCGCGCAGCTCGAATATCCCGCGCTGCCTGCAAGGCAGGAATATTTAGCAGATAATATGATGCTCGACGGCGCTCATAACGAGGACGGGGCGCGCGCACTGCTCAAAGCCCTGCCCGCCGGCGATATAACCGCCGTTATCTCTATGATGGCTGATAAGGATTACGATTCCTATCTTCGCATCATCGCCCCGCGCTGCAAAAGCATCATTGCAACCGAGGCTTCAAATCCGCGCGCCCTTTCGGCACAAAAGCTTGCAAGGGCAGCGGCGGCGTACTGCGGCAGCGTTGCCGCTCAGCCCGATCCCCATCTGGCGCTCAAGGCGGCAAGGGAACGCGGCGGCTTTATTCTCGTCTGCGGCTCGTTCTTTCTTGCGCGCGACCTCAGAAAAGATATGCTCTGAGTCATAATTCGATAAAATATTCGTATCCGCTTTGGTATATTTACTGAAGCGGATATTTTTTATGGGGTGAAAATTATGAATGTCACTATGGAATCAAGCGGAAATCTCACCATCGCTTATCTTTCCGGCGAGCTGGACCATCACACCGCGGCGGCCGTGCGCGAGGCTGTGGACGCCGAAATAAGCGCGCTTCAGCCCGTTCATCTGATTCTCGATTTTAAAAATGTTACCTTTATGGATTCAAGCGGCATAGGGCTTGTTATGGGGCGTTACAGGCTTATGAGCGCCCACCGCGGCAGCGTGGAGATAAGAAATGTCAGCCCGTCAACAAAAAAGATAATGGAGCTTGCCGGTCTCGGAAGAATAGCCGTTATAAATGAAACAAAAGAGTAAAGGAAGTGCTGTTATGCAAAATGAATTCAGGCTTGTAATAAGCAGCAAGAGCGTAAACGAGGGCTTTGCAAGGGTCGTTGTTTCCGCCTTTGCCGCACCGCTCGACCCAACTCTTGAGGAGCTTGCCGATCTCAAAACCGCCGTGTCGGAGGCAGTAACGAATTCCATCGTTCACGGCTACGGCGATAAATGCGGCAAGATATACATAACCGGTAAATTATCAGATAACACCGTAAAGATCATAATCAGAGATAAGGGCCGCGGCATAGAGGATGTAAAGCAGGCGATGACGCCGCTCTTCACCACCGGCTCCGGCGACCGCGCGGGTCTCGGCTTCACCGTGATGGAAAGCTTCTGCGACAGGGTCACCGTGCGTTCTGCGCTCGGATCCGGCACAAGCGTTACCCTTGTCAAAAAAATCGAGGGCAAAAGCAAATGGTAAAAGAAGAACGCAGCAGAATGATAGAGGAAAATATCGGCCTCGTTCATTCTATCGCGTCGCGCTTTACCGGCAGGGGAGTGGAGTATGAGGATCTGTTTCAGACGGGCTGCATCGGTCTGATAAAGGCGGTTGATAATTTTGATGCGTCGCTCGGCTATCGCTTTTCAACCTACGCCGTCCCCGTCATTATGGGCGAGATCAAGCGTGTTTTCCGCGACGGCGGCTCAATCAAGGTCAGCCGCGCGTTAAAGGAAAAATCGCTCAGGGCTCAGCGTATACGCGAGGCGTTCGCAAAAAAAGAATCGCGCGAGCCCACGGTGGGCGAGCTTTCGGCGCTGCTCGGCTGTACGGACTGCGAAACGGCGGAAATCCTCAATGTCATAAACCCGATGCTCTCGCTCGATTCGTTCGGCGAGGACGGAGACGAAAGCCTCGACATCCCAGTCGATTACAGAGAGGAGCTTTTCGACCGCCTCTCGCTGGCTCAGGTTATGGAAAAACTGGGCGCCGAGGAACGCTTCATAATAAACAGCCGTTATTTTAAAGGCAGGACCCAGGCTGAAACAGCGTCGTTGCTCGGCGTTTCCCAGGTTCAGATATCAAGAAAAGAAAAGGAGATATTAAGAAAGCTTCGCTCAATGCTCTCATCAAACTGAAAGCTCCCGCCAAGGTCTTTTGACCAGCGGGAGCTTTTTTACAGATTATTAAGGTCGTACGGTGTTTTTTGATAAACGAAATAATTGAGCCAGTTGCTGAATATCAGGTTGCCGGCGCTTTTCCAGTTCATCGTCGGCACCAGGTTGATGTCGTCGTTCGGAAAATAGTTTTTCGGCTTTTTTATGGGCAGCCCTTTTTCAAGGTCGCGGAAATACTCCTTTGCAAGCGTGTCGCGGTCGTATTCGCTGTGGCCGGTAATAAAGAAGTTGCGGCAGTCCATATCGGATATTATGTGCACGCCCGCCTCCTCGCTGTAGGATATTATCTGCAGATCCTTTACCTTCGCAATATCGGAGGTGGTTACCTCCCATTCGCGCGAGTGAGGCACATAAAACACATCGTCCATACCCCTCATCAGCGGGTGCGTAACATCAAGGCTTATGTGCGGGTAGACCCCAAACCTTTTTTCGTTGAGCGTTTTCGGCTTTAATCCGTATTTGTAATAAAGCGCGGCAAATGCGCCCCAGCACAAAAACATCGTGGAATAAACATTTGTTTTTGTCCATTCAAATATCTCGCAAAGCTCGCTCCAAAAATCAACCTCTTCAAATTCAAGGTCGGCAAGCGGCGCGCCGGTGATTATCATACCGTCGTATTTATTTTGCTTAACCTCGTCAAAGGTCTTGTAAAACTTAAGCATATGCTCCATCGGCGTATTTTTTGAAACATGGGTGGACGCCTGAAGCAGCTCAACATTTATCTGCAGCGGCGAGTTTGAAAGCAGCCTTAAAAGCTGCGTTTCCGTAACTATCTTGGTCGGCATAAGATTAAGTATTATGATATTCAGCGGGCGTATGTCCTGTGTGTCCGCTCTTGTGTTGCTCATAACAAAAACATTCTCAAGCTCAAGACTCTGTTTTGCGGGCAGCTCCTCGTCTATTCTTATAGGCATCCTATCACCCCTTTATAATAATGTTATAATATATAATAAGCGCTCAACAGGTAAAATCAATTATATCAAATAAAAATTATAAATGCAACCGAAATATTTTGTGCAAAATAATGAAAGCAAAAAAATTCCGAAAAATCATAAAAAAGTTGTTGACATTTATTTCACCTTGTGGTATTATTTACGAGCGCTTTGGAAAGAGTGCAAAAGGACATTGAAAATTGAACAACGATGAAAAGGAACCCTTTAATTCAAGAGAGTAAAAGTACTCAAGTGAAAAAGGAACGCAAAGTTCGCGAGCGAGAAGCTTGAAAGACGAGATTGATGCAGCGCAGGAATGCGCTGAATTGATACAATAGT
>CALWHV010000005.1 GCA_944380545.1 uncultured Eubacterium sp.
CCGAAAAAACAATTCTGTTGCCTGCCGATCAATATCCGCAAGATAGCCGTTCAGCCTGCCGCTTGTGAGCAGATTGGTGTAAAACACTTTTCTGTGCTGCCGGATATACCGCAAATGCCGCTGTCCCTATATCCCTATGGTCTTGTTTCCTTCGGCAGGTAAAGTAACATTCGGCAAGTAATAGTCGCCTTACAGTGTATAAGTGCCGCCCATCTGTTCAAATAATGATTTCATTGCAGTTTCCTCCAAATTAAGTTTTAGATTTTTCTGCAATATACCGTACCGATTGTCTTTACCACTTGTTTTAAAACCTTCGTTACGGAACCTCATCATTTGCAAAAGCCCTGTTTTTTGTATTGCTTTATCAAAAGCGCGCGTTTTCGACGCAAAAAATTTGGAAAAATTTCATTTTCGGCATTGACAGAGGCGGTGAGATGTGGTATATTTACTTGTGGTTAGCGGCGGCTAACAAAAGTTGCATAAAGCTAACTTATATTTTTTACGGCTGCGTTAGTTGTAACTAACAAATGTTAACGCAAACTAACATGACAAAAAGGAGATGCGAATATGTTTCTTTCCATGGCTGATTTCGGCGAGGAAAGGGTCATAGCCGGCGTGCGCGGCGGCGACGAGCTCAAGCACCGCCTTGAGGCGATGGGCTTTGTTTCCGGCGAGAGGGTTACGGTGCTTTCCGTTTTGGGCGGCAATCTTATAGTTGATGTTAAAGGTACGCGCGTTGCGATAAGCCGCGCGATAGCCGATAAAATCATTGTTTAAAAATAACAGGAGGGCATTATATGACATTGAAGGACGCAAGGATAGGCTCAACAGTTACCGTTAAAAAAATCAACGGCACGGGCGCAACAAGGCGGCGAATAATGGATATGGGCGTCACAAAGGGCGTTGAGATCTATATCCGCAAGGCGGCGCCGCTCGGCGACCCGATAGAGGTCACGGTGCGCGGATACGAGCTTTCCGTAAGAAAGAGCGACGCTGCCGACATAGAGGTTGAATAAAAAATTTTTTGCACGCGGGTTAGCTCAGACTAACTTGGTGCGGGGAGGAAAGATATGAGCATAAAAATAGCGCTTGCCGGTAATCCGAACAGCGGTAAAACAACGCTTTTCAACGCGCTTACCGGCGCAAATCAGTTTGTGGGCAACTGGCCCGGAGTAACGGTGGAGAAAAAAGAGGGAAAGCTCAGGTGGGATAAAACGGTAACCATAACCGACCTGCCGGGCATTTACAGCCTTTCGCCGTACACCTTAGAGGAGGTCGTTGCCAGAAACTACATACTTGACGAACGCCCCGATGTGATACTGAATATCATAGACGGTATGAATCTTGAGAGAAACCTTTATCTCACCACCCAGCTTCTGGAGCTTGGAATACCGGTCGTTGCGGCGGTCAATATGGCGGACCTCATTAAAAAATCCGGAGTGAGGATAGAGCTTGAAAAGCTCTCGCAGTCGCTCGGCTGCGAAGTGGTGGAGATCTCCGCTCTCAAGGGCACGGGCGTGCGCGAGGCGGCGCAGGCAGCCGTTGCGGCGGCGGGTAAGCCTCAGAGCGTAAAGCATACCTTCAGCGTTGCCGCAGAGCAGTACCTGGGCGAGATCGAGGCGCGCCTTGCGCTTCCAGACAAGCTTAAAAGGTTTTACGCCGTAAAGCTCTTTGAGCGCGACGACAAGATAGGCGGCAGCGGCGTGAGCCTGCCCGATGTTGAGGATATAATCAAGCGCGCCGAGGATGAGTTTGACGACGACAGCGAAAGCATCATCACAAACGAAAGATACGAATACATAGCCGGAGTGATGAAGCGCTGCTGCAAAAACAGCCGAAGGGGCAGGTTGACGGTATCGGATAAAATTGATAAAATAGTTACGAACCGATTTCTTGCCCTGCCGATCTTCGTGCTTGTTATGTTTGTGGTCTATTACATCTCGTGGACTACCGTGGGCACGATAGTTACCGACTGGACAAACGACGGCGCGTTCGGCGACGGCTGGCACCTTACCGGCCAGGGCGAATACGACGAGGCAATGAACGAATACGCCGGCGAATATATCTTTACGAGCGAGGTCGCCTCTGCAGTGGACGCGGCTGCAGCCGCCGATGTTGCGGGCGCAGTGGATATAAAGAGCGCGATCGAGAGCGGCGATTTTGCCGCGTTTGACGAGGCGTACGGCTCTTACGGCGACGCGCTTGCCGAAGCGGGGTACGACATCTCGGCATCCGTTGACGCCGCGCTGGAGAGCGAGAGCGTTCCCGCAACGGAGGATTACGGCATCTGGGTGCCGGGTATACCCGTTTTTGTTGAGCGCGGGCTTGACGCGCTCAACTGCGCCGATTGGCTCAAGGGCCTTGTGCTGGACGGCATCGTCGGCGGCGTAGGCGCGGTGCTCGGCTTCGTGCCGCAGATGCTGGTGCTGTTCATCCTGCTTGCCGTGCTTGAGGGCTGCGGCTATATGGCGCGCGTTGCGTTTATTATGGACAGGATATTCCGCCGCTTCGGGCTTTCGGGCAAATCGTTCATCCCGATGCTGATAGGCACGGGCTGCGGCGTTCCCGGCGTTATGGCAAGCCGCACCATAGAAAACGACAGAGACAGAAAAATGACTGTTATGACCACCACCTTTATCCCCTGCGGTGCAAAGATGCCCATAGTTGCGCTGATTGCCGGCGCGCTGTTCCACAACGCGTGGTGGGTTGCGGCAAGCGCGTATTTCATAGGCATAGCGGCGGTGGTTATCTCCGGCATAATCCTGAAAAAAACAAAGATATTTGCCGGCGATCCGGCTCCGTTCGTTATGGAGCTGCCGTCCTACCATATGCCCACCTTCGGCTTTGTTATCCGCTCTATGTGGGAGCGCGGCTCCTCCTTCATCAAAAAGGCGGGCACCATAATCCTGCTTTCTTCAATATTCATCTGGGCGGGCTCGCATCTCGGCACAACCGCCTCCGGCTCCTTTGGCTTTGACGTCGAAATGGCGCTTGAGAGCAGCGTGCTCGGAATGATTGCAAACGCCGTGAAATGGCTGTTCCTGCCCCTCGGCTTTGACAATATCAAGGCAACCATCGCAACGGTTATGGGTCTTGTGGCAAAAGAGGAGGTCGTCGGCGTATTCGGCGTGCTTGATTTTGAAAATATGTCCGCCGTCGCCGCGTATTCCTTCCTGATATTCAATCTGCTCTGCGCGCCCTGCTTTGCAGCTATCGGCGCAATCAAAAGAGAGATGAACAGCGCTAAATGGACCTGGATCGCCATAGGCTATCAGACCGGCTTTGCGTACTGTATGTCGCTGATAGTATATCAGCTTGTCGGCATCGTCACCGGAGCGGTAGCGTTCTCCGTTTGGACCGTGCTTGCCGTGATAGTTCTTGCCGGAATGCTCTATCTGCTGTTCAGAAAGAACAAGTACGATGAAAACACGCTGAAATATACGGCCGCCAAGGCGCGCAAAAAGGCAAAGGCGGCAAAATAATCAGAGGTGATATTATGACTTGGGGAACGGCTGCCGTACTGGCTGTCATCGCCGCAGCCGTCATCGCTGCGGTAGTTAAAATAGTGCGCGATAAAAAGGCGGGCAAGTCCTCCTGCGGGTGCGACTGCTCCTCCTGCGGCGCGTGCTCCTCCTGCTGCGGCGGGGAAAAGGATAAAAAGAAAGAGTCCTGACCCTTTTGCTTTCAAAATAAACCGCACATCGCCGTGCGCCGTATGCTTTTACGGCGCACGGTTTTTTCTGTTGCCAAAACGCCCTCGCCGTAATATAATTGAAGCGAGGGGTGATATTATGCTTAAGGCTTACAGAAAAAATATAATTTTGTTTTACATACTCACGGCGGCTGCGCTCGTTGCCGCGGCGTTCGTTGACCTGGAGCTCGACAAGCTCCTAAACGCGCCCGAAAACGCCTTTGCCGTGTGGTTTTACAACACCGGCGAGATCCCGTGCCGCCTTATCTGCCCGATCGCCGGAGCGGCGCTGTTTTACTGCTGCCGCCGCGATTTTTCGCGCTTCGTGGGCGTCTGCGTTTCCCTGGGCGGCGGAGCGTATTTCGGCTATTATTTTGCAAAGCATTTCTTTGTGGAGGAAAATAATCTTGCCTTCGGTATAGTTTTCGGCGTGGGCTTTTCAATAGTTGTGCTGATAACTGGCAAATTCGTCAAGATCCCCGAAAAGCTCAAGAAGCCGCTCGCCGCGCTCGCCGTGGCGGGAATCGTCGTTATGGCGGTCCAGCTTTCGCTTGTGGAGGCTATGAAATATCTCTGGGGGCGCGTGCGCTTCAGGGATCTGCTGGCTGCCGGCAGCTTTGACGCATTCACGCCGTGGTATGTGATAAACGGCATAAATGGCAACAAATCATTCCCCAGCGGTCACACGGGCGGCGCCGCTATGAGCTTTCTTATGATGCTGCTGCCGTATGTGAGCAAATCGGCGGGCAAGCACCGCAATCTGTGCTTTTTCATTCCGTTTGCCTACACCTGCACCGTGGCGGTAACGCGGCTCGTGATGGGCGCCCATTATCTTTCGGATGTTGCAATGGGCGGCGCCGTGGGGCTGCTGTGCGTCATCATCGCCCTTGCCGTGCTTGATAAAAAATTCAAGCCCGCGCACATTTGAATATAAATATAATAAAGACCCGCGGGAGGAAACGCTTCCCGCGGGTCTTTGCTATTCTGAATCTATGATTTTAAAGAGCTGCCGTATGCGCTCGCCCTGCCCGGAAAGATAAAGGTAGCCGAACAGCGCCTCAACTCCCGTGGCTGTGTGGTATTCCGCGGCGGACGCGCTTTTCGGCTGATGGCCGGTCTTGGCGTTTCTGCCGCGCTTGAACTGAGCGGTCTCCTCCTGCGTCAGCAGGTCTTTTATCTTTTCATATGCCGCCGTCTGCGCCCTTGCGCTCACGAATTTAACGCTTTCGCGGTGCAGGTCGTTAACGGGTCTGTTCGCCCGCGCTACAAGCGTTTCGCGCACAAGCATCTCGTAAACGCAGTCGCCTATAAACGCAAGGTTCAGCGGGCTCAGAGCCTTCGGGTCCGTATCGTAATCCGTAAATCTTATCATATCAGGGCACATACTCAAATTCAATGTCATAAACGATAACCGTGTCTCCCTCTTTTATGCCGCGCTCGCGCAGCGCGTCGAACACGCCGCTTTTTTCAAGCACTCTCTGCATATATTGCAGGCTTTCGTAATCATCCGTGTCAACGCCCTTAAGCACGCGCGGAAACCACGCCGCCTCCACAATGAAGCAGCCCGCCTCCGGCTGGGTTATCTTAAAGCAGCCGTCGTTTTTAACTATGCTTTCAAGCGGTATATCCTCCGCCTCATATTCCTTTACGGGCGGCAGCTTTTGCAGCGCGTTCCACGCGGCGTTCATAAGCTCCTGGGTGCCCTCGGAGATCGGCGCGCAGATGGAGTGGTATTCAAGCCCCTTTGCCTCTATCCAGCTTTTAAAATCCTCTATCTGCTCCGGCTCGGCCATATCTATCTTGTTGCCGGCAACTATCTGCGGCTTTTCGGCAAGCTCGGCGTTGAAGCGGCGCAGCTCGTCATTTATCTTTTCAAAATCCTCTTTCGGGTCGCGCCCCTCAAAGCCGCTCACATCCACAATGTGTATAAGCAGGCGGCAGCGCTCTATATGGCGCAGAAATTCGTGGCCGAGGCCGATACCGTCCGCCGCGCCCTCTATAAGTCCGGGTATGTCCGCAATAACGAACGAGCTGCCCTCGCCCATATAAACCACGCCCAAATTCGGCGAAAGCGTGGTGAAATGATAGTCCGCAATCTTTGGCTTTGCCTGAGAAACAACGGAGATAAGACTCGATTTGCCCACGGAGGGGTAGCCGATAAGCCCTACATCCGCAATCAGCTTCAGCTCCAGGCTGATCTCCCATTCCTCGCCGGGCGCGCCGGGCTTTGCAAAGCGTGGAGCCTGCCTTGTGGGCGTGGCAAAATGCCTGTTGCCCCAGCCGCCTCTGCCGCCCCTTGCGGCAACAAAGCGCTCGGTCTTGCTCATATCCGCCATAACGGCGCCGCTCGTCAGCTCGCGTATAACGGTGCCGCGCGGCACGCGGATGATAAGGTCCTCGCCGTTTTTGCCGTGCTTTTTGCCGCCCTCGCCGGGCAGGCCGTTTTTTGCCGCGTATTTTCTTTTGTATCTGAAATCGGCAAGCGTGGCAAGATTGTCGTCAACCTCAAAAATCACATCGCCGCCCTTGCCGCCGTCGCCGCCGTCCGGCCCGCCGGAGGCAACATATTTTTCGCGGTGAAACGCCACCGCCCCGTCGCCGCCGCTGCCGGCCTTTATCTTTATCCTTGCTATATCCGCAAACATTATTTTAATTCCTTATATTTTATCCAGCGCCTGTTGGATGTCGGAGATGATGTCGTCGGCGTCCTCGATGCCGCAGGAGAAGCGCACCATATCGGGCGTTACGCCGCATTCCTCAAGCTCCTGCTCCGTAAGCTGGCGGTGCGTGGTGGAGGCGGGGTGCAGGCAGCAGGTGCGCGCGTCCGCAACATGGGTAACTATTGCGGCAAGCTTTAAGCTGTCCATAAACACGGTGGCAGCCTTTCTGCCGCCCTTTATGCCGAAGGAAACAACGCCGCAGGTGCCGCCGGGCATATATTTCTTTGCAAGCTCATACTGGGGGTCGTCCTCCAGCATAGCGCATTTCACCCAGGTGATCTTGTCGTTATTTTTAAGGTATTCGGCAACCTTTTTGGCGTTTTCGCAGTGGCGCTTCATACGAAGGTGGAGTGTTTCAAGCCCTAAATTCAGAAGAAACGCGTTTTGCGGCGCCTGCATTGAGCCGAGGTCGCGCATAAGCTGCGCCGTGCATTTCATTATGAACGGCATTTCGGGAAAATCCTTGGCGTAGGTCAGACCGTGGTAGCTTTCGTCCGGTGTTGTGAGGCCGGGGAACTTATCGTTTTGGAACCAGTCGAAGCCGCCCTTTTCAACTATTGCGCCGCCTATCGTTGAGGCGTGGCCCTCCATATATTTCGTGGTGGAGTGGGTAACGATGTCGCATCCGAAATCAAACGGGCGGCAGTTTATCGGCGTTGCAAAGGTGTTGTCTATGATAAGCGGGATTCCGTGCGCGTGCGCCGCGGCGGCAAATGTCTCTATATCGAGCACATCAAGGCTGGGGTTTGAGATGGTTTCGCCGAAAACGCATTTCGTGTTCGGCCGGATCGCAGCCTCTATCTCCCCGCGCGTTGCCGTGGGCGGGATAAAGGTGAAATCAATGCCCAGCTTTTTCATAGTTACATTGAAAAGGTTGAAGGTGCCGCCGTAGATGGCGGAGCTTGCAACAACATGGTCTCCCGCGCTTGCGATATTGAAAACGGCGTAAAAATTGGCAGCCTGGCCGCTTGATGTCAGCATCGCCGCCGCGCCGCCCTCAAGCAGGGCTATCTTGCCCGCCGCAAGATCGCAGGTGGGGTTTTGCAGGCGGGAATAGAAATATCCGCTCTTTTTAAGGTCAAAAAGATCGCCCATCTCGCTGCTGGAATCGTATTTGAATGTGGTGCTCTGGATGATGGGCACCACTCTGGGCGCGCCGTTTTCCGGCTTGTATGCGCCCTGCACGCAGATTGTGTCTTTATTCATATTGATTGTCCTTTCGCTTTGCTTTTTGCCGATTCAGTCGCCCATATATCCGGAATAGAGGATATCGCCGGTAACGGCGTCAACGCAGTAGTAGGCTACATCCGCCACGGAATCGGTGTAAAAAAATGTAACGGCGTAGTACGGATTGCCGGCGGTGTTTTCCGTTTCGGCGGAATCCCCGTAGCCGGCGTTGAACGCCATAAATTCCTCGTTTGCCGCAAGAAGCTGAGTGTCCTGAAGCTCAAAATCCTCGGCGGAAAAGATCTCGCCCCTTGCCGCCTGCTCGTTAAGCGCTTTTTGCGCCGCCTCCTGCGCGTCCTCTTTAGTTAAAACGATCTGCGCCTCGCTTGCAGACTGCGAGGGCTCGGATTCGCTCTGCGCGCCGGGCGCGGGCTTATCCGCCGAGCAGCCCGCAAGGCAGATCGCGGCAAGCGCGGCGGCTGTTAAGGCGGTTAATATCCTTTTCATATATCATCACCGTTTCGCCGCAGCTTATTCATTGAGGAAATGCGGCATTATGTCCGGCCCGAAGTCGATGAAAATGCCCGTTTCCTTTGCGGTTTCCTCGTTTAAGGTAACAACGCCCTCGCACTCTCTGTCGCTCCTGTAGATAACGAACGGCACCGGGTCGGACGCGTGCGTGCGCGTAACTATCGGCGTGGGGTGGTCCGGCAGGCACATTATTCTGTATTTGCCGTATTTTTTCAGTCCGTCAATAAGCACGGGCAGCACCTTTTCGTCTATCAGCTCTATTGAGCGCACCTTGTTTTCCGGCTCGTTCCTGTGGCCGCATTCGTCCGGCGCTTCAAAGTGGATGTAAACAAGGTCGTCCTTTTCAAGCAGCTTTAACGCCGCTTTTGCCTTGCCTTCAAAATCCGTGTCTATATATCCCGTTGCTCCGGGCACCTCGGCAACATCCATCCCGGCGCACCTGCCGATGCCCTTGATGAGGTCAACGGCGGAAACAACGCCGCCCTTGATGCCGAAAAGCTGCTCAAAGCTGCCCATAGCGGGGCGCGTGCCCTCGCCCCAGAGCCATATTGAGTTGGCGGGGCGCTTGCCCTCGCGCTGCCTTTTTATGTTTACGGGATGCTTGCTGAGTATCTCGTAGGAGCGCCTCATCATATCTATGAGCGGCTGCGCGTTTTCGCTTCTTGAAAGGTATTTTTTTATTGCTTTGCCGGAGATGTCGTGCGGTGGGGTCATTGCGCCCAGCTCCGTTGTGCCGCCGTGCCAGATAAGGCAGTGGCGGTATGAAACGCCGGCGTAAAAATGAAATTCGTCGTTTCCGAAAGCCGCCTGCACGGCATCTATCAGCTCGCGCGCCTCCTCGGTTGAGATGTCGCCCGCGCAGTAATCCTCCATCGTTTTTTCGTCGTACGGCTTATCCTCCGGCGAAAGGGTAACAAGATTGCAGCGCAGCGAAACATCCTGCGGCTTCATATCTATGCCTATGGACGCCGCCTCAAGCGGGCTTCTGCCGGTGTAGTATTCAACGGGGTCAAAGCCCATAACGCTCATATTGGCAACATCCGAGCCAGGCTTCATGCCGGGGGCGACGGTGCGCACGAGCCCCACCTCGCCGCGGCGGGCGAGCGCGTCAAGATTCGGCTTCTTCGCCGCCATCATCGGCGTTTTGCCGCCGAGCGCCGGAACGGGGTAATCCGCCATTCCGTCATAGAGTACAACTGCATATTTCATCTGAATATATCTCCTTTGCGCGCTTTTCGCGTGGATATTATTTAAAGTAGCTTACGCCGCTTTCAAACAGCTTAAGGTCCTTTTCAAACGGCACATTGGCGTAAAGGTCCGCGCCCTTTCTTTCGCAGTGGCCCATCTTGCCCAGAACGCGGCCGTCAGGCGAGGTGATTCCCTCCACCGCGCAGACGGAGCCGTTGGGGTTAAACGGCATATCAGCCGCGGGTACGCCGTTAAGGTCAACATACTGCGTTGCGATCTGACCGTTTGCGGCAAGGCGCGCTATCGTTTCGGCGTCCGCCGTGAACCTGCCCTCGCCGTGAGAGATGGGCACGGCAAACACATCGCCCGCCTCAACGCCGGCAAACCACGGCGATTTAACGCTCGTAACCCTTGTGTACGCCATCTGCGATATATGCCTGCCTATCGTGTTGAAGGTAAGCGTCGGGTCGCCGGGCTTTATCTCCTTGATCTCGCCGAACGGCACAAGGCCGAGCTTTATCAGCGCCTGGAAGCCGTTGCAGATGCCCAGCATAAGTCCGTCGCGGCAGTTGAGCAGCTTTGTAACCGCCTCTGCAACGCGCGGATTGCGGAAGGTGGTGGCTATAAACTTGCCGGAGCCCTCGGGCTCGTCTCCGCCGGAGAAGCCGCCGGGCAGCATAACTATCTGGGCGTTGTTTATCGCCTTCACCATCTTATCTATGGTCTCGTTTATCGCGGCGGGGGAGAGGTTGTTTACAACAAGCACATCCGCCTTTGCGCCCGCCTTTTCAAACGCGCGCGCCGTGTCAACCTCACAGTTCGTGCCGGGGAATGCCGGTATGAACACGCGCGGCTGCGCAACCTTGTTTTCGCATATGAATATGGAGCGCTCCGTGTAAAGCTCCGCCTCCTGCGGCATATCGGCGCTTATTCCGCTCGTTTGCGGGAACACCTTTTCAAGCTTGCCGCACCAAGCGCTCACAAGCTCGTCAACGGTAAGCACCTCGCCGTCTATTATGAACACGCCGTTTGCGTTCGTTGTGCCCAGCAGCGTGCCCTCAAGACCTGCGGGCAGCTTGCCGTCGCACTCAACAACAAAATTGCCCTGGAGCGGCGCAAACAGGGTGCGCATATCAAGCCCCTGCTCAAAGGTGAAGCCCAGCTTATCGCCGAACGCCATCTTGCAGACCGCGGCGGCGGCGCCGCCCTCCTTAACAACGCCGGCGGCAAGCAGCTCGCCGCTGCGCACGCCCTCGTAAACGCGCATCATAACGCCCATTGCGCGTTCGTATTCGGGCAGACCGCTCTTTTCGTCAACGGGTATCTCTATCATATATGCCTTGGAGCCGCTTCTCTTGAACTTGGCGGAAACGGTTTTTGAAGCCTTGCTCATACCTACGGCAAAGGAAACAAGGGTGGGCGGCACATCAAGCTCGTTGAACGAGCCGCTCATACTGTCCTTTCCGCCTATCGAGGGCGCGCCGTAGCCTATTTGCGCGGTTATCGAGCCGAGCAGCGCGGCGGCGGGCTTGCCCCAGCGCTTCGGGTCCGTGCCGAGCCTTTCAAAATATTCCTGGAAGGTGAGCCTTGCGCAGGAGGGGTCGCAGCCCACTGCGGCAAGCTTTGAGAGCGATTCCGTAACGGCAAACGCCGCGGAGTGGAACGGGCTCCATTCCGATTCCTTGGGAATAAAGCCGTAGCTCATAACGGTGCAGTCGTCCGTTTCACCGCTGAGAACGGGCAGCTTTGCAGCCATCGCCTCCTCGGGCGTAAGCTGGTATTTGCCCGCAAAGGGCATAAGCACCGTAGCCGCGCCTATCGAGGAGTCGAACCTTTCGGCAAGGCCCTTCTGGCAGCACACCTCAAGCCTTTCAAGATTTGCCTTAAGAGCCGTGTGCGCCGTCATCCCGCGCAGCGCCTCGGGCACATCGTTTCTGTAATTTTTTTCGCCGTCAACAGCCTCTATAACGGCGCTTGCGTGCTGCGTTACGCCGTTCGTGTTCAGAAATTCGCGGCTGATGTCAACTATCTTATCTCCGCGCCAGGTCATTGTGAGCCTGCCTGTGGAGGTTACGACGGCAACGGGAGTTGCCTCAAGATTTTCCGCGTTTGAAAGTGCAATGAATCTCTCAACATCGCCCTTGTCAAGCACAACAGCCATTCTCTCCTGCGATTCGGATATGGCAAGCTCGGTGCCGTCAAGGCCGTCGTATTTCTTGGGCACCTTGTCAAGGTCTATGTCAAGCCCGTCCGCAAGCTCGCCTATGGCAACGGAAACGCCGCCCGCGCCGAAATCGTTGCAGCGCTTTATCATCCTTGCAACCTCTTCGTTTCTGAAAAGGCGCTGTATCTTTCTCTCCGTGGGGGGATTGCCCTTTTGAACCTCCGCGCCGCAGGTCTCTATGCTCATACTGTTGTGCGCCTTTGACGAGCCGGTTGCGCCGCCGCAGCCGTCGCGCCCGGTGCGCCCGCCGAGCAGAACTATGATGTCGCCGTCCTGCGGGGTCTCGCGTATAACATTCTTTTTGGGCGACGCGCCTATAACCGCGCCTATCTCCATTCTTTTTGCAACATAGCCCTCGTCGTAGAGCTCAACCACCTGGCCGGTGGCAAGGCCTATCTGGTTGCCGTAGCTCGAATAGCCCTGAGCCGCGCCTGTGGTTATCTTTTTCTGCGGCAGCTTTGCCTCAAGCGTGTCCTCAAACGGCACGGTCGGGTCGCCGGAGCCCGTTATGCGCATCGCCTGGTAAACATACGCCCTGCCGGAGAGCGGGTCTCTTATCGCGCCGCCGAGGCAGGTCGCCGCGCCGCCGAACGGCTCTATCTCCGTGGGGTGGTTATGGGTCTCGTTTTTGAACTGAACGAGCCACTGCTCGGTTTTGCCGTCTATCGTAACGGGCACTTCTATGGAGCAGGCGTTTATCTCCTCGCTCTCGTCAAGGTTGTTGAGCACGCCGCGCTTTTTGAGTGCCTTTGCGCCGATGACCGCCATATCCATAAGGCAAACATTCTTCTGCCTGCCGCCGTAAACCTCCTTGCGCAGCTCAAAATACTGCTTTATCGCATCCTCCACGGCTTCGGAGTATGCGGACGGCTCAACGGTTATCTCGTCAAGTATGGTGCTGAAGGTGGTGTGGCGGCAGTGGTCGCTCCAATAGGTGTCTATCACCTTGAGCTCGGTAAGGCTGGGGTCCCTGCCCTCGCTCTTGAAGTAGTCGCGCACCCAGCAAAGGTCGGCAACGCTCATCGCAAAGCCCATTTCTGCGTGGTAGGCGGCGATCTCTTCGTCGCTCTTTGCCGTGAAGCCGGTTATCCTTGCTATGTCGGCGGGGCGCACGGCGGTGATGTTTAGGCTTTCGGGAATATCCATTGAAGCCTCGCGCGATTCAACGGGGTTTATTATGTAGCTCTTTATCTTTTCAAACAGCTCGTCGCTTATATCGCCGCGCAGCAGATATACCTTTGCGCTGGCAACAAGCGGCCTTTCGCCCTGGGTAAGAAGCTGGATGCACTGCGCCGCGCTGTCCGCCCTTTGGTCGTACTGGCCGGGCAGATATTCGCAGGCAAAGCACCTCCAGCCCTCCTCAACCTCAAGGGAATCGTAAACATTGTCAAGGTTGGGCTCTGAAAGTATCATCCTTGACGCGCGTGAAAATTCCTCCTCGGAAAGCCCCTCGGCGTCGTACCTGTTTATAAGTCGCAGCTCCTCAAGCTGCGTAACGCCGACGGTGGAAACAAGGTCCTCCAAAAGCTGCCTTGCCTCAATATCGTTTCCTTTGCTCTTTTCAACGAAAACGCGAAAAACCTTTGCCATATTCTGCTCCTTTTCCCCCTCCGCGCAGGGCGGAGAGAAGTTATTAAAGTTTTGAGTTTTTTAATATTCTGTTTTAATAATACCACGGCTAATATAATAACACAATGTTTTTATTTTGCATATAGCAAAAATGATATTTCGGCGGTTTTATTAACAAAAAATTAGCAAAATTATAATTTTTGTGTTATAATGACGATATAATATATAAACAGGTGCAGTCCCGCCTCAAACGCCGCGCGGGTCAGGTCAGCATAAAGACTTGAGAGCGGCAAAAGCATTTGAAAGGAGCAGGCAGAGCCGTGACCGAAACCAATGAGGACAGAGCCTATGAGGTTGAATTTTTAAACTGCGTTGTTGATAAGGAGGACGATTTCAGGATCGTTGATTCAGACACGCATTTTGCCGAATTTGCCGGAATCCACCCCTCCAAGATAAAGGAGGGCAAGCTGTTTTTGCAGGATGTTATTATACCGGCGGACCGGCAGGAGGTTTTTGAGCGTATCTGCAAAAAGGATTCGCGATTTATATATATGGACCTTGATATGACGGACGGGCAGGGCAGGCAGGTGTTCGTTCACTGCACGGCGCAGAACACGGAGGGCTCGCCCCTTTGCCGCCTTGTGTTTGCCGATGTTTCAAAAAGCAGGGAGAAAAACAGACTGCTAAAGGAGCGCGCCAGCGAGATAAACCATTTGATAGACCTTGTAAACGGCGGAGTCTGCCTGTTTAAGGTGACGGAGAATATGCACTTTGAAACGCTCTATATCAACGAGGGCGGCTGCCGCATCTTCGGCACAACAAAGGAGCAGGTAAGAAAACAGACCTATCGGCTTGACGAGGTCATCCACCCGGACGATAAAACGCTTGTTTACCAGGCTGTGGGCAAGGCGATGGCAACCGGCGAGGCGATAGACCTTGAATACCGCGTCCGCCGCCACAGGGATGAATACATATGGTGCAAATGCAACGCCGCCGTGCATAAGCTTGCGCAGGACGGCTGCCCCGTCTTTCACGCGATGTTCACCGATATAACGCGCGTTAAGGAGGCGGAGGCGCGCGCCGATTCCGCTAATGACAAGCTGATAAACCTGCTTGAAAATCTGAGCGGCGCTATCTTTTTTACAACGCCCGAAAAGCCCTTTGAGTGCGACCTTATAAGCGGCGATTTCGTGAAGCTCACCGGCTATTCCAGAGCGGAATTTTTCGAGCGGTTCGACGGCGATCTTTCGCGCCTTATAAGCGGTGACAGAAGCGCCCTTGAAAAGCAGCTTTCGCAGGAGATAAAAAGCGGCGCGTGCGAGGCGCAGTACACGATAACTGCGCGCGGCTCAAGGCTTAAAAGGGTGCGCGATGTGCGCAAGCTCATAACCCAGCAGGACGGCTCAACGGCTGTTATCTGCGAGCTTGAGGAGATCTGCTGAAAACAGACCGAGCGGGAGGCATCAGCCTCCCGCTTTTTTGCTGCCGTAAAACGGGCGCGCTTCCTGTTTTTGTATTTCTCCGCGGGCGGAAAAATCGCATATTGTTCTTAAAAAATCCGCGTTTTTATAAAAGACGCGCCGGAGGCGGGGAAATGACGCGGAGTATATAAACAATATACAAATCGGAAACGAAAAATTTGTGAAAATTAACAATAGACTTAATCTGTAAAAATCACTATAATTAAATCGCATAATTATTATATAATATGCGTAGGCAAATTCCGTATCAAATTTATCGGAGGTTTGAAACCAATGAAAACAACAGCGGGAAAAAGACTGCTCAGCATTCTGCTGGCGGTGCTCATGGTCGCAGGCGTGTCGGCGCCCGGCTTCTCCGCACTTGCGGCTGAAACCGAAGGGGGCAGCGGCATCGAGATTGGCGATGTCATTGAGATATTTTATGAGGACGGAACTCTTGTGCCCGAATATGAAGAGGACGGGGAAACACAGTTCATCCAGCATCTTACCGAGGGCGATAAGGTGCAGTTCACCTATCAGCTTATAGACTATGTTATGCCCGACAACGGCTATGTTAAATGGACGAGCGACACGCCCACCGTCTGCGATGTAACGGAGGACGGCATCGTGCGCGCGTTCGACTCGTCAAAGGGCGCGGCGGTAAGGCTGTGGATAGATAACGAGGTAGCAACGATACCTCTTATCGGCTCCGTGCTGAAAACCGTGTTTGAAAAGGCGCTGTTCAACGACACCGTTAATATAGACACGATGGATACGGACGCCATTATCGCGCTGGTTGAGGCGGCATTCGGCTCCGATTCGCTGCTTGACCAGTACATAGATTCCTACAAGGGCGAGCTCATAGATTCGCTTCGGGAGTATCTTGAAAAGGTAAACACCAAGATAACCGTTTCGCTGTATGACGGAAACGATGTTTTGATAGATTCCGACACGATGAGCGTGTGCGTTGATAAGTCGCAGGAGCCTTATGCCGATTTCATCCCGAACGGCACGCACATCACCAACAAGCAGGATCTTCCCACCACGGTCGCTGTTGGCTCAACGCTTCAGCTCTCCGCCTGCACCACGCCCACAAGGCTTCATATGGGCGTTATCTATTCGGTCAAAAATTCGTCCATATTCTCAAGCGGCAAGGTCATCGCCACGGTGGACGATACCGGCCTTGTGACCTTCAAGAACCCCGGCGAGGTAACGATACTTGTTTCACCGGATACGGACGGATTTATACAAAACCTGCTCAAATACATCAACTACATATACGAGCTCGGCGACTTCAGCTCGATAGATTCCAGCCAGGTTGCCGATATCCTGATAAAGTATGTTGGCCTTGATATAAACAGAACGGTGCTTACCGCCATTCTGGACGCGTGCTTTGCAATCTCCGATATAGTGGGCGATTCGGCAAACGCCGTTCAGCTCACGGCAACCGCGGTAAGGGTCATCGCAAACATCATCTATCAGTTCACCACCAACGATTCAATCACCTTCACGGTTGTTGAGGGCGTGCCGGTAACCGATTTTCAGATAACCGGCGCCACCACGGTGCGCGAGGGCACGGATATCCAGCTTGAGATAGACGGCGTTGAGCCGGAGGCTGCAGACACCTCCGATATCACCTGGAGCTCGTCCGACCCGTCCATAGCCTCCGTTGACCCGAAAACCGGCGTGGTAACGGGGCGCGACGCGGGCGGCTCGCTCGGCCAGCTCTCAAAGCAGGAGGTAACGATAACCGCTACCTCCGCGGCAAACAATGTTTCAAAATCAGTAACGATAACCGTTACCGGCCGTGTGGGCAATTACCTTTCCGATGTGGAGGTAACGGCGGACAGCAGCTCGCTCAATCTGGGGCAGAGCCAGTATATGCACGCGGCGGTCTATCCGCAGCGCGTTGCCGAATCGGATCTTCTCAGCTTCGTTTGGGGCGTTAAAACAACCAACGCCGAAACAGGCGAGGAGGAGATAATCTGGGCTTCTGACCCGTATCAGGAAACGGACGCCGAGGGCAATCCGCTTTACGATGAAAACGGCGAGCCCGTTATGAACAGCGGCGTTGCCTCAAACGGCATCGGCAGCATTGATAAAGACGGGCTTTACACCGCCGTTGCGGGCGGTAACTGCACCGTTGTGTGCAAGGCGCAGACGGGCTACGAGCTTGCCGGCAGCTATCTTGAGATAAGCTCCGTGCAGGATGAGATGGATATAGACAACGGCCAGCCGGTAACGGGTCTTGACATAAGCGTCACCGGCAGCGTCGGCGGCAGCGATGTTGCCGTGACGGAGGCGGATATAAACGGCGAGAAGAGCCTTTACGCCGTTGTTCAGATAAAGGCGGGCGACGCCAATGTTACCTACACGGGCAAGGGCGTTTCGCTTGCCGTTGACATAGAGCCGCAGGACGCCACCAACAAAAACCTTATTTGGTATGTAGATAACGAAAATTACGAGCTTGAAACGAGTGCGTCGGGCGATACGGCAACGATCAAACTGAAGGCGTTTGTAGCAGAGGAGGCGCAGAGCGCGAATATCTACTGCACCTCGGCTGACGGCGCTGTTAAAAGCAATGTAGTTACCGTTACGGTCGCCAGAAACTACGCCGTTTCAAACACGATAGACGGCGACGAGCTTTCCGTGACGAACGGCAAAACGCTCAGCGTTACCCACACGATGGAATTTGAGGGCAGCCTCACGGGCTCAAACGCCGCCACGAGGGACGCCAACTGGTATGCCGCTGACCCGGAGCTTGTAGAGATAGTAAGCAAGGATACTTCAAGCGGCAATGCCGTTATCAAGGGCGTTGATGTAGGCACAACCACGCTTTACTGCGTTTCAACGGACGGCGGCATTGTTGACACCGCCAAGGTAACCGTTTATCCCGATAAGGAAAGGCTTTCCGAGATACTGCACCTGTGCGAGCGCGCCATGCTTTACCGCACTGAAGAAAACGCGCAGTATTATGCGGAATATATGCGCCTGCTCAACTACTGCTATTATGTGAATGAAAATCTTGTGCTCGTTTCGCAGGATGTTGTAAACACATATGCCGACGATCTGCTGTATGTTTTCTATCAGCTCGGCGGCTATGTGGGCTTCAACGAAATCAGGATAACGGATAATACCGGCGCAGAGGCTGCGGATTACATATCCGTGGATGTGTCCTCGTTCCTGTATAAGGACACCTCCTATCAGCTGAGCTACGAGATATATCCGGAAACGGCGATGTACAGCAATCTGCGCTGGGAGTCCAGCAGCGGCGATGTTGCGGTTGACCGCAGCGGCAAGGTGACCCCCACCACGGACGCCACCGCCTGCTATGCCACCATTACCGTTTATGCGGACGATTATTTCGGAAACACGGTTTCAGACAGCGTTGTCGTGGCATTCTCAAGAACGCAGGCAACGGGCATAACGCTTGATAAAACGGAGCTTTCCGGCAAAACCGGCGAGGGCGCGAGCCTCAAGGCGGAGGTTCAGCCGTGGCTCGGTCTTGTTTCCGGCGCGGACATCAAGGATGTTATCTGGAAATCGAGCGACGAGGGCGTTGCCACCGTTGACGGCAACGGCAATGTTAAATATGTTTACGGCGGCGAGTGCGTGATTTACGCCATAACGGCGGACGGCGGCCACACGGCGGAGTGCAGGGTCACCGTTTCCACGAATTACGACGCGCTGCAAAACCTTATAAATACATACAAAAACCTGAATCTTCAGGCGGAAAATTATTATCCGGACACCTATAACGCCCTGATGAGCGCGCTTGACGAGGCGCAGGCGATGGTAGACGCCGCCTCCTCTACGCAGGACGAGGCGGACGCGATGTACGAGCGCCTTGAGGCGGCGTACAACGGGCTCAAGAAATACACCTTTATCCAAAAGGTAGAGCTTTATCTGGACGGCGAGGAAACGGACGATTATTATCAGTACGACCTCTCCCTGTTCCAGGACGGCATCTCTTATAAAAACGCAAAGCTCAACCTCAAGGTTAGGCTTTATCCCGGCAACGCTGATTACGAAAGCGTTGAATGGACCACCTCCACAGCGAATATCGCCGTAACGCAGGACGGCGTTGCAAGCCCCGCGATAGATGACAGCTGCTACGGTATGGTGACCTGCACGGTTACGGACCATTTCGGCAATCAGTACAGCGATGATGTTTGGGTTTCGTTTGCTTACACCCCGGTAACGGGCATCAGCATTAACGAAAGCGAGATAGGCGGCAGCATAGGCGGCACCTTCCAGCTCAACGCGGCCGTGGAGCCGGTCGGCGTTCTCGGCATCGGCGCGGCAACCATTCAGAAGGTGTTCTGGCAGTCCGATAACGAGGCGGTTGCAACGGTTGACCAAACCGGCCTTGTAACCTTTACCGGCGCGGGCGCAACAACCATCCGCGTAACAAGCTACGACGGCGGCTACACCGCCGAGTGCCGCGTTTCCACAGAGGGCGACAGAACCGCCCTTAACGAGGCGATAGAAAAATACGCAGGCGTAAATTATATGGATTACACATATGATTACGGTATGGCGTTCAAGCAGGCGTATGAAAACGCCGTTGCGGCGGTGAATGACGACACGCTGCTTCAAAGCGAGATAGACGAGGCTGCAGCCGCCCTCAACGCCGCGGGCGAGGCGCTTGCCGGCAACGAATTTATCAAGGCGAGCGTTATAAAGCTTCATTTTGACGATTACAAGCAGAACCTGGTGTGGAACTACGGCGACCCGAAGCAGAGCGGCGAGCTTGAGGATTCCGCCGCGGCGCACAGCTTTAACAGCGACGAGGCGGGAACGGGCTACAAGGCAAAATCGGTGCTTACGGCGTCCATCCCTGCGGAGGCTGCGGCGAATTATCCCTCGATTTCCTGGAGTATCGTAAGCTCAAGCGGCGCAGATGTGAAAATCAACGGCGCGGTCGCAGAGGTGGAGCAGTCAAGCACAACCAGCCCGAACGCCCGCGCGGAGCTTATCGTAACGGCTACCGACACCTACGGCAGAACCGTAACGAGGAACATAAGGGTCGTTGTTTCAGACAATATCGTTACCGGCATTTCGCTTGACCAAACGAATGTTGAAAGATACGCCAACGAGGGCGCGTTCAAGCTCAACGCAACCGTAACGCCGGACAACGCCTATGCAAAGGATATAATCTGGCGCTCCAGCAACACGAATATCGCCACGGTGGACGGCAACGGCAATGTTGCCCCCGTAAACACCGGCACGGCGGTCATAACCGCGGAGACCTTTGACGGCGGCTACAAGGCAACCTGCACCGTTACCTTTAAAACGGACTACACCCAGCTTGCCGAGCTGTGCGCAAGGTATCTTGAATTTTATAACAGCACAAAGGATACGCATACCTACACGAACGCCTCTCTTGCAAACTTCAAAACGGCGATAGACCTTGCCGAAAAGGTGGTGAGCGAGGGCGTTGCGGACCAGGCAGATGTTCAGATTGCGATAGACACGCTCAACAACGCCTATAACGCGCTTGAAAAATTTGTTGCGGTAACGGGCGTTTCACTTGCCCTTGTTGAAAACGAAAACGCCGTTTTGGCAAACGAGGGCTATGTAAGCTATTCCGCCACAACGCTGAACGGCAAGCAGCTACAGCTCAGCGCTGTGCTTGAGCCTGCAAACTGCACGGGCGCGGATATAGAATGGAGCTCGTCGAGCGACAGCATCACCGTTGACGAAAACGGCATTGTTACAAAGAGCGGACTCTCCGCAGGTCACGCCGTTATAACGGCAAAGGCAACGGACGAGGCGGGCAACACCGCCGAGGGCAGCATCATAGTTGCGTTCACGCTCGTAAGGGTAAGCAGCGTCTCGTTTGACACGGAGATGGTTTACGGCGCGCCGGGCGAAACGGCGCAGCTCAGCCCTGTATTCGAGCCGAGCCTCGCAACCTATCAGCACTGCACATATGTTTCCTCAAATCCGGAGATCGCCACGGTGGACGACAGCGGCAAGGTCACCTTCATAAAGGGCGGCCAGTGTACGATAACGGCGTATTCGATCGACGGCGGCTATTCCGCCTCTGTGACGGCGTACACCACGAACGACACCTCCGCGCTCAAGGCAAAAATAGCCGAGGTATCCTCCGTAAACTATATGGATTACGAATACGAATACGGTATTGCGTTCAAGACCGCGCTTGAAACGGCGCAAACGGTCGCCGCGGATTACGCCGCAACGCAGGAGGCGATAGACACCGCCTGCGCCGAGCTTATCGAGGCGTATAACGCTTTGGCGGAGCATCCGTTCATCGCCCCCGGCGAGCTTGCGCTCAAGATAAACGGGCAGAATGTGGAGGATAACGCCGCCTATGTTAAGGATGAGCTTACCAATCAGGTTGTTATCACCGCCTCCTACGCCGCGGGCGCAATGGTTAAATCGGCTGTGCTCACCTATGAAAACGCCGAAAATCTTACGGCGCAGGTCAGCGGCAATGTTGTTACCGTAACCAAGGATAACGACACCGAGTACGGCAGCATAACCGTTAGATACACCGTAACGGATGATTACGACCGCGTTTCCGAGATAGTGCGCACCATAAAGGTGACCGATAAGGTGCAGATGATAGAGAGCTTCAGCTTCGTCTATAACGGGCAGGAGGTTCAAAGCGTAACGCACGAATCAAACACGATGGTGGATCTGAGAAACGCAAGCGTTCAGCTCTCCGTAAAAACTTATCCGGAGGCCGCGGAGGCTTACACGGATATCCAGTGGTCTTCAAACAACAGCAAGGTCGTAGTTGACCAAAACGGTCTTGTAACGGTCGATATAGGCATCGGCGACATTGCTACCAAAACCTTCACCGGCACCATAACCTGCCGCATAACGCTGAGCGACGGCACGGTGCTTTCAAAGGATATTACAGTAACATTCAGCCGCAAATATTAAGAGGGGAAGGGTAAGTAATGAAAAAGGCAACTAAAAAATATATTTCGCTGCTGCTGGCGGCGGTGCTTGCTCTCTCCTGCTTTGCGGGGGCAACGGTGGCTTCTGCGGAAAGTGATGTTGAGATAAACGCCGCCAATTTCCCTAACGCCGCGTTTCGCTCCTTCATAAGCACGCTTTATGACACGGATCAAAACGGCTTTCTGAGCGCGGAGGAACGCGCCGTTGAGGATATGTTCATCTTTTGTGCAGAGCCTGTTGAGGATATAACGGGCATAGAGCATTTTGCATCGCTCAAAAGCCTTAACGCCGGCTATGTGGGACTTAAAACCGCAGATCTTTCCGCGCTTGTTGCGCTTGAGAGCCTAACGATAAACGGCAACAGCATCACCTCGCTCGATCTCTCTGCAAACACCTCGCTCAGGGTGGTGCGCTGCAACGGCAACAACTCGCTTTCACAGCTTGTTCTGCCGCCGAGCGTTGTGGAGCTGTGGTGCGATGACTGCGCGCTGACCTCGCTTGATGTCAGCGCCTGCGC
Organism: uncultured Eubacterium sp.; assembly: GCA_944380545.1. GTDB lineage: Bacteria > Bacillota > Clostridia > Oscillospirales > Acutalibacteraceae > Eubacterium_R. The sequence continues at coordinate 22,001 of CALWHV010000005.1, forward strand.
GGGGCTTCAGCGGCTGTTTTGCGCGCATAATCAGATAGCGTCGCTCGATCTTTCGCACAACGCCGCGCTCACTGAGATCCGCTGCGCCGACAACAGGCTTGCATCGCTCGATCTTTCCGCAAGCACGGCGCTTCAGGAAACGAATCCCGATATGATAGGCCCGCAACGCGTTAGCTCGGCGCTCTCGTTCTCCGGCAAAACGGTGCTGGCTCCCGTGGCTGTTGCAAACGCGGCGATGGTTTCTGCACCGCAGGGCTCCGGCGTGTCGTATAACGCCTCGCTCGCGGCGTTTGAGATGCAGGCGCTGCCGCAGGGCTCCTTTGAATATTCATATAATGTAAGCAATTCCGCCGCCACGGGCGCAATGGAGGTGCTTGTTGAAACAACACGCGATTTCTTTGTTGTTTCGTTCTACGCCTCGCAGGGCGGCGAGCTGATAGACTACGCCTACACGGCTGCGGGCGGCAGCGTTGACGCGCCGGCTATCCCGCAGGGCGACGGCTGCCCCTCGTGGAGCGCCGCCGCGCAAAATATAACGGCGGATACGGATATATATGTAGTCCGCGCCGAGCAGCATTCGCATAAGGCCGTTTCAATCAGCGAGGACGATGTTATCACCGTACGCTGCACGGTCTGCGGCGATGAATATACGGTCGCTTTCAGAGACTGCTACAACAGCCGCAGCGGCGAGGCGGGCTATGACGCCGCCGTAGACGCAAACGGCGACGGCTATATCAATTCGCACGATTTTGCGCTTCTTCACGGATATACGGGCTGATAAACGATTCATAACTGCGCCGCCCCAAAAAGGCGGCGCAATTTTTTTGTATTCCAATATTTATTCCTTGAATAAATGCGCCGTATCATTTATAATAAAATCAGCGGCGGCTCAGCTTCGTGCGAGGCGCGCCCCGCCGCCTAAAATCCTTTATGGGAGTGGTAAAATGAAAAGATTTATAAGCCTCTTTTTAAGCGTTTTGCTTGCGCTTTCAGTGCTGCCCGCAGGGGCTGCGTTTGCGTCGGAAGAAACGATGGCGATAAGCGCGGGGCAGAGCGTCACCGTCAAGCTCGACGGCGCAGGCAATGTTCAGGAGCTTGTGTTCAAGCCGGTAAGAGACGGCGAATACAGAATATTCTCTCAGGCGCAGACGGGAACAGACCCGTACTGCCTGTTCCTTGATTCGGCGGGCGACCTCGTTTTGCCGCAGACGGATACGGACGATACCGTGCTTGAGAGCGGCAGGAATTTTAATTTTGATTTCACGGCGCAGCTTTCCGCCGGCGAGGCGTACACCATCGCCTGCGGAGTTAATAATGCGTCGTCCGCTGTTTCGTACAGCGTGACTGTGATTGAGCTCAACCCTCCGGCTGCTCCGGATGCGGTCGGCGGCCTTAAGGCGCAGGATATAACCCAAACGGGCTTCACCGTTGTTTGGGAGCCCTCCGCCGGCGCGGATTCCTATGTGGTCTACGACCCGTCCACCGATCCGGCAAAGGCCGTGACCGGCATAACGGAATGTAAATATACCGTGACCGGCCTTAAAGCGAACACGCAGTATGAGGTGCGCGTGCTTGCCAGCAATCAGGGCGTTACCTCAGCTGCTTCAACCGTCACGGTAAAAACACTCGGCGAGCCTGAGCCCGAACCTGTAGACCCGCCCTCAGCCCCCACGGGCTATAATGTTTACGCCAGGGGCGACAACGGCACTGATCTGTATCTTGAATGGAACGCAAGCGAGCGCGCCGACGGCTACAGAGTGTATATCACTAACGGAAATTACGGCGAGCCGGGCTACCAGGAGATACTCAAGGGCATAACAACCGAAAACCGCTTTGTGTTCACCGACCTCACCGCCGGCTGGGACTACAGAGTTATGGTGGTTGCGTTCAACGACGGCGGCAGCGCCTCGTCAAAGGTAACGGTGTGCGCCGCTCTCCCGCGCGTTGAGGGCGCGTCTGCGTCGCGCTCCGGCGGCAGCGTAACCGTTAAATGGCAGGATATGCCCTGCCACGGCTATGTTATCCAGTGGGGCACGGACGAGAAATTCGCCTCCTATTCCGGCAGCGTAACGATAAGCGGCTCCGCCGTCAACAGCTATACAATTAAAAACGCCCCCGCGGGCACCTGCTATGTAAGGGTCAGGGCGTGGCGCAATTTCGGCTCGGAAAAGGTGTACGGCGAATTTTCCTCTCCGGCAAAGGCGGGAGCTGCTCCGCTTGCGCCGTCCGGCTTTGAGGTTTACGCCAGGGGCGACAACGGCACGGATCTTTATCTCAGGTGGAACGGCAACACCGGCGCGGACAACTTCAGGGTCTATATCTATTCCGGCACTCCCGGCACTTCAAGCTACAGGGAGACCCTTAAGGGCGTAACCACGGAGAACCGCTATGTGTTCACGGATCTTACCGCCGCGTGGGAATATAATGTTATGGTGGTTGCCGCCAATGATTACGGCACAACCTCCGCAAAAACGATGATAAGCGCCGCGCCGCAGAACATAGAGGCGGCCTACGCTATCACGGACGGCTCCGCGGTCAATATTATGTGGGATGCCGTTGCGTGCCACGGCTATGTTTTGCAGTGGTCTAAAGCAAGCGATTTTTCATCCGTTGAGGGCAGCGTTAACATAAACGGCTCGGAAAACATCACATACACTTTGTATCTTGCCGATGCGTCCGAATACTATGTGCGCGTAAGGGCGTTCAGAAATTCCAGGGGCGAGTTTATAGGCGGCGGCTATTCGCCGGCAGCGTCGCTCAAAACGCTTGGGCTTGACGAAGCAGAGGAGGCCGCGCGGCTCGTAAACCTTATCATATCCGAAACAGAGGGGCTGGCGCTTGACGAAGCTCTTGCCCAAAACGGCGCGGAGGCGCTGGTGATGTATGCCGATATGTATAACGACGAGCAGTTCCTCGCCGAGGTGGTGGGCTATATCGCCGTTATGGCAGGCGAGACCGTCAACAGCTATCCCGGCTGGGAGGATGAGACGGTGCCGCTTTACTGCACTGCGCAGATCGATTCAGACGGCAGAGTGACGATCACCCTGCTTATGGACGAGGAGATGGCTGCGCTCGGATGACGGGGCGTGACATCAAATTAACGGCATTTTAATAAAATAAAGGCTTTCACCCGTTCGGCGCGGCGCCGGACGGGTGCTTTTTTGCCCGTTATCGGTAAAATAGATAAAATTTTAACAAAATATTTAAAATAATTATTAAAAAGTATGGATTTTTGTTAATTTTTATAGTAAAATTAACAGTAATATGTTTAATTTTCAGGGGGTATTTTATGAAGCATTCGCTCACGGACGAAACACGCAGCCAGCGCGAAGCGCTGGAAAAGGTGTTTGCAAAATATAAGGACACTCCCGGCAGGCTTATGCCCGTTTTGCAGGAGGCGCAGGATATCTACGGCTATCTGCCGTACGAGATACAGCAGCGCATTTCAGACGCGCTTCGCATCCCCATTTCCGATGTTTACGGCGTCGCGTCCTTTTACAGCCAGTTCAACCTTTCGCCAAAGGGCAAGCACAGGATTTCCGTCTGCCTCGGCACGGCGTGCTATGTTAAGGGCGCAAACAAGGTGCTTGAAAAGATAGAGGAAAGGCTCGGCATCAAAAACGGCGAGTGCACGGATGACAGGCTCTTCAGCATAGATTCCTGCCGCTGCGTGGGCGCGTGCGGCCTTGCGCCCGTCATTATGATAGACGACGAGGTCTACGGCAACCTTGATGTCAATAAGGTGGACGCCATACTTGATATGTATATCAGCAACGAGAAGGGCGGTGAGTCGGATGACGATAAATGAGCTCAACGAGATAAGGGATAAAAACCGCGATCTTGTGCTTGTGCGCAAGCTTGCCGCGGCAGACAGCGAAAGGCTGGAGCAGAAAACGGCTTACAGAAAGCAGGTGCTTGTGTGCGGCGGCACCGGCTGCACCTCCTCCGGCTCAAAAAAGGTGCTCAAGGCGCTCAGAAAAGAGCTTGAAAAGCAGGGTGTGGACGATGTTCTTGTTGTAAGGACAGGCTGCTTCGGCCTCTGCTCGCTCGGCCCTATTATGATAGTTTATCCCGAGGGCTCCTTTTACAGCAAGGTAACCGCGCAGGAGATACCGGAGATTGTTTCCGGCCACCTCAAAAAGGGCGGCAAGCCCATCAACAAGTATCTTTATCCGGAAACCGTGCAAAAGGACGGCAGCACGATCCCGCTTGCCGAAACCCCGTTTTATAAAAAGCAGATGAGGATAGCCCTCAGAAACTGCGGTATGATAGACCCCGAAAATATAGAGGAGGCGATCGGCGCAAACGCCTATCAGGCGCTTGCAAAGGTGCTCACTCAGATGACCCCGCAGCAGGTTATAGACGAGCTGCTTGCGGCGGGGCTGCGCGGCCGCGGCGGCGCGGGCTTCCCCACGGGGCGCAAATGGTCCTTCGCTATGGCGCAGGACAACGATGTTAAATATGTTTGCTGCAATGCGGACGAGGGCGACCCCGGCGCGTTTATGGACCGCTCCGTGCTTGAGGGCGATCCGCACGCCGTTATAGAGGCTATGGCGATAGCGGGCTACACGATAGGCGCAAAGCAGGGCTATGTTTATGTGCGCGCCGAATATCCCATCGCCGTTTCGCGTCTGAGAATAGCCATAGAGCAGGCAAAGGAATACGGCCTTCTCGGCAAAAACATCCTGGGCACGGGCTTTGATTTTGACATAGATATACGCCTCGGCGCCGGCGCGTTCGTCTGCGGCGAGGAAACGGCGCTTATGACCTCCATAGAGGGCAACCGCGGCGAGCCGCGCCCAAGGCCGCCCTATCCGGCGGTAAAGGGCCTTTTCGGCAAGCCCACAATCCTCAATAATGTTGAAACCTATGCCAATGTTGCGCCCATAATCCTGCGCGGCGCAAAATGGTATTCCTCAATAGGCACGGAAAATTCAAAGGGCACCAAGGTGTTCGCCCTCGGCGGCAAGATAAATAATGTGGGCCTTGTTGAGGTGCCTATGGGCACCACCATCCGCGAGATAGTGGAGGAGATAGGCGGCGGCGTGCCGAACGGCAAAAAATTCAAGGCGGCGCAGACGGGCGGCCCCTCCGGCGGCTGCATAAGCGCGGAATATATGGATGTGCCCATTGATTACGACAATCTGGTTGAGATAGGCTCAATGATGGGCTCCGGCGGTATGATAATCCTTGACGAGGATACATGTATGGTGGATCTTGCCAAGTTCTATCTTGAATTCACCGTCGACGAAAGCTGCGGCAAATGCACGCCCTGCCGTATCGGCACGCGCAAGCTGCTCGATTACCTCACCGGAATAACGGACGGCACCGCACAAACCGAGGATCTTGACAAGATAAAAGAGCTTTCAAATCATATGAAAAGCTCCTCTCTGTGCGCGCTCGGCCAGACCGCCGCAAACCCCATCCTCTCAACTCTCAACGCGTTCGGCGAGGAATATCTTGAGCATATCAAGAATAAGCACTGCCCCGCGCATGTCTGCACGGCGCTGCTCTCCTTTACCATAAATCCCGAAAAGTGCCGCGGCTGCACGCTTTGCGCGCGCAACTGCCCCGTGGGCGCTATCACGGGCAATGTGCGCGAGCCGCACACAATAGATCCTGAAAAGTGCATCAAATGCGGCCTTTGTATGAGCAACTGCCACTTTGAAGCAATCGAAAAGAGATAAGGGGGGCATAAATATGGTTAATCTTAAAATAAACGGCATCCCCGTTCAGGCCCAGGAGGGCACCACTATAATAGAGGCGGCTCGCCTTGCGGGTATAGACATTCCATCCCTGTGCTACTTAAAGGATATAAACTGCATCGGCTCCTGCCGCGTGTGCGTTGTGGAGGTAAAGGGCGCAAGAAGCCTTGTAGCCTCCTGCGTCTATCCCGTTGAGGAGGGGCTTGAGGTGTGGACAAATACGCCCAAGGTGCGCCAGTCCCGCCAGACCACGCTTGAGCTGCTGCTTTCGGAGCATCATAAAAAATGCCTCTCCTGCGTCCGCTCGGACCGCTGCGAGCTGCAAAAGCTCTGCAAGGATTACGGCGTGGACGAGGACAGGTTCCCGGACACGGATAAGCTTCAGGAGGTGGATTACTCATCCTCCTACCTTGTGCGCGACAATAACAAGTGCATCCACTGTATGCGCTGCACGGCGATGTGCCATAAGCAGACCGTGGGCGTTATCGGCCCCAGAAACAGGGGGCACAACAAAACCATCGGCTGCGCGTTTGATATTCCGCTTCAGGAAACGGCGTGCGTCGGCTGCGGCCAGTGCGTAGTTTCCTGCCCCGTAGGCGCGCTTTATGAAAAATCGAGCGTGCCCGATGTTTGGGAGGCGATTGCAAACGAAAGCAAAAAGGTCGTTTTCTTCACCGCTCCGGCAATCAGGGCAACGCTGGGCGAGGAGTTTGATCTGCCGATAGGCACAAATGTTGAAAAAAAGCTGCCCGGCGCAATCAGAAGGCTCGGAGTTAACGCCGTTTTCGATATGGATGTAACGGCTGATCTAACAATTCTTGAAGAGGCGAACGAGCTTGTTTACAGAATAAAGAACAACAAGCCCCTGCCGATGTTCACCTCCTGCTGCCCCGGCTGGGTGAAATTTGCCGAGCATAATTTTCATTCGCTGCTGCCGAACCTTTCCACCTGCAAATCGCCGCAGCAGATGTTCGGCGCGCTGCTGAAAACCTACTACTGCGAAAAGAACGGCATTAAGCCGGAGGAGCTTTTCGTTGTTTCCGTTATACCATGCACGGCAAAGAAGTTTGAGATGACCCGACCGGAGATGGAGGGCGATGTTGACGCTGCAATAACCACAAGGGAGCTTGCCCAGATGATAAGCGGCGCGGCTATAAACTTCAATTCGCTCAAGGACGAGGAATTTGATTCCCCGTTTGATGTTGCAAGCGGCGCGGGCGTTATCTTCGGCGCAACGGGCGGCGTTATGGAGGCGGCGCTCAGAACTGCCGCAAATATTCTGGACGGCGATTTCAAGCTGGTTGATTTCGGCGATGTGAGGGGTATGGACGGCATAAGAGCCGCAACCTATAATGTTGCCGGGCTTGAGATAAAGGTTGCCGCGGCAAGCGGGCTTGATAATGCAAGAACGCTGTGCGAGGAAGCGGCGGCGGGAAAATCGCCCTATCAGTTTATAGAGATAATGGCGTGCCCCGGCGGGTGCATCAACGGCGGCGGCCAGCCCATCCAGCGCGACGCCACCAGAAACACCGTGCCCATCCGCGAGCTGCGCGCCAAGGCGCTTTATGACGAGGATAAGGCGCTCAAGATAAGGCGCAGCCACGATTCGCCCGTTATAGAAAGGCTTTATAAGGAATATTTCGGCAAGCCGAACAGCGAAAAGGCGCACCATATCCTGCACACCTCGTACACCCCCAGAGAAAAATACTGATGCCGGCAAAAGCGGCAAAATATTCCCCGTGCTTAGGCGCGGGGAAATTTTTTTATGAAATTTTTTTGATTTATGCATATTTTTATGCATCAAAAAGCCGTTTTCCGCCTATAGGTGAAAGGACCTTTCAAAAAAACGAACGGAGGACGGTATGGCAAAAAGAAAAAAGAAGACGGTGCAGGAGGAGGTCTGCGAGGGCTGCCGCAGGCTGGCGTTCGGCAGCGTGCGCGACGCCGCGGCCCTGCTTTTTACGCCGGAGGAGGAGATAATCGAAAAGCTGCCGGAATACGACCTTTTCAATATCAGCGAGATAAAAAGGCCCAAGGGCGGCGGTATGGAGATAAAATTCTACAACAGGCTCGATGCGCTTCAGAAGCTCTGGGAGTTTTCGCTCAGCGAATCGGGCGAGCCGCTCAGCTTTTATCAGGCGCTTGAGGAAAGCGCAAAAAAGGCGGCGGGCGCTTTGGACGGCGATAATGCAAAGTAAGTTTTATCCGTTTTCAAAAAAGCAGCTTGCCGTTCTCACCTGGTGGTGTGCGGGCAGCCCGTCAGCGGGCAGAAACGGCGTTATATGCGACGGCGCCGTGCGCTCCGGCAAAACGCTTTGTATGAGCATATCGTTCGTGAGCTGGGCGTTTTACAGATTCAGCGACGCCTCCTTTGCCATCTGCGGCAAAACGATAGCCTCGCTCAGGCGCAATGTTGTAACGCCGCTGCTGCCGGTGCTGCGCTCGCTCGGCTTTCGCTGCGAGCTGAAGCTCAGCCGCAATCTGCTTGAGGTGGAAAGGGGCGGCAGAAGAAACCGCTTTTATCTTTTCGGCGGGCGCGACGAATCCTCCGCGTCCTTGATTCAGGGGATGACCCTGGGCGGCGTTATGCTGGACGAGGTTGCGCTGATGCCGCGCTCCTTCGTTGAGCAGGCGCTTGCAAGGTGCTCGCTTCGCGACTCAAAATACTGGTTCAACTGCAATCCGGAGCATCCCTACCACTGGTTTTATAACGAGTGGATTCTTAAATCGCAGCAGAAGAATATGCTGTATCTTCATTTCACGATGCAGGATAATCCCTCGCTCGGGCGCGATGTTATAGAACGCTACAAAAGCCTTTATTCCGGCGCGTTCTACGAGCGGTTCATCGAGGGCAAATGGGTGGCGGCGGACGGGCTCGTGTATCCGATGTTCAGCGCAAAGCTGCACCTCAGGGAGCCGCCGGGCGAGCCGGAGCAGTTCTATCTCTCCTGCGATTACGGCACCGTCAATCCCTTTTCCCTCGGCCTGTGGGGAAGATGCGGCTCAAAATGGTACAGGATAGGCGAATACTACCATTCGGCAAGGGACAGCGGCGTGCAGCTTACGGACGAGGAATATTACGCCCGTCTGCGCCGCCTTGCCGCGGGGCGCAGGATAGAGGCGGTGGTGATAGACCCCTCCGCCGCCAGCTTCTGCGAAACGGTGCGCCGCCACGGCGAATACAGGGTGGTGCGCGCAAACAACGATGTGCTGCGCGGGATCAGCCTTGTGTGCCGCGCGCTCAAGGAGCAGGCGGTGTTTTTCAGCCCGCGGTGCGAGGACACGGTGCGCGAGTTCTCCGTTTACCGCTGGGATAACGACATCAAAAGAGATTCGCCTAAAAAAGAAAACGACCACGCGATGGACGATATCCGCTATTTTGTTTCCACCGTTTTATATGCCGGCGGTTCTGGGGATATCTGCACCTTCGCGGTAGAAAGGAAGTGAATGCTTGGGGCTTATCGGCAAAAGAAAGCGCCGTTCGGCAGCCCCGCCGCCGGTGCAGACCTCGGCGGGCGTCGGGCGCGAGCTTTCGCGCTTCAGCGGCTTTTCAAACCTTGGGCTCAACGCCGGCGTTTACCGCTCACTCAGGGAAAATGTGCCGGTCATAGACGCCGCTGTGATGAAGATCGTGCGCCTTGTGAACGATTTTTCCTTTGAAACGGGAAACGAGCGGGTCGACGAGGCTATGAACGCCTTTTTTGAGGAGATACCCGTCGGCGGCAACCAGACGGGCATAAGCGCGTTCGCCGCCTCGTATCTGAGCGACCTTCTTACCTACGGCAGCGCCTGCGGAGAAATGATAGCCGATGATTACGGCTTTTACGCCCTGAATAACGGCGAGCTGTGCGCGCTTGAGGTGAGGCGCGCGGAAAACGGTCTTGATCTGGAGTTTTACAATTCCGGCAAAAGGCTCAAAAGGCAGGAGCTGATACTTTTTTCCGCTCTTGACCCGCAGCCGGGGCAGATAATGGGCACCAGCCTGCTGCGCGGTCTGCCGTTCATCGGCGATGTGCTGCTCACGATCTACAACACCATCGCCAGAAACTGGGAGCACGCCGGAAATATCAGGTATGCCGTAACATATAACCCGCGCGACGGCGAAACGGACGCGCAGACGGCGCGCGAGCGGGCGCAGCAGATATGCCGCGCCTGGCAGGACGCGATGAGCAGCACCGACCGCGTTAAGGATTTTGTTGCCGTGGGCGATGTCAGCGTAAAGGTGATAGGCGCGGACAGCAATGTGCTTTCAAGCGAGATACCCGTGCGTCAGCTGCTTGAGCAGATCGTGGCGAAAACGGGGCTGCCGCCGTATATGCTGGGCTTTTCGTGGTCCACAACGGAGCGTATGAGCCTTCAGCAGGCGGATATGCTCACAACGGAGCTTGAGGCGTACAGAAAGGTGCTTACGCCCGTGCTGCTCAAGATCGCGCGAAAATATCTTGAGCTGAATTCGCTTTGCCTGAGCGTAAGGGTAAAATGGGAGCCAATAACGCTTCAGGATGAAACGGAGCTTGCCAGGGCGCGGCTTTACGACGCCCAGGCGCAGAATCTGCAAAAGGAGGGCGCAGAGGATGAGGATTGAATCAATAAAGGCGTATGATCCGGACGCCGGAGATTACGAAAAGATCTCGCATTTCACGCGGCGCAGCTTTTCGCCGCAGGAGCTTTATGTGTTTGAGGCGGTGCTTTGCGACAACGATATAGACCGCGATTTTGAAAGCTTTTCCCTGCCGGCGCTTTACGAGCTGCAAAAGCTTTTTATCGGCAAGACCGGCATAAAGGACCATTCAATGCTTTCAAGCGACCAAACGGCAAGAGTGTTTGACACGCGCGTTGAAAAGGTGCCGGGGATGAAAACGGCGGGCGGTGAGGATTACGCGGCGCTCAAGGCAAAGATCTATATGGTGCGCACGGCTGAAAACGAATCGCTGATACGCGATATAGACGCCGGCATCAAAAAGGAGCTGTCCGTTTCCTGCCGCGCGGAAAAGCGCGTCTGCTCCGTTTGCGGCAGGGATAAGAACGCCGCCTCCTGCCGCCATATTCCCGGCAAAACATACGGGGGCAGGCTTTGCCACATAATTCTTGACGGCATCAGCGACGCGTATGAGTTCAGCTTTGTTGCCGTGCCCGCGCAGCGCAACGCGGGCGTTAAAAAATCATTTGAAAAGGATTCGGTGAATATGACGGACGATATTTTCACAAGGCTCAAATCGGGCGGCGCAGAGGTGTCGGACGACGAGGCTGCGGCAATCGTAAAGCGCTTCAGCTCGCTTGAGGACGACGCCGAGCTCGGCAGGCGGTACAGAAGCGACCTTGTGGACGACATTGTTAAGCTCTGCGCCGCGCAGCTTCCGGAGCTGGACACGGGCGTGTTCAAAAGGCTTGCCGGAGTGATGACGGCAAACGAGCTTATAAGCTTTAAGCGCGCGTTTGAAAAGCGCCGCGCTTCGGATTCGCGCCCGGCGCCGCAGCTTGCCTCGGCGGGGAAAGCAGACGGCGACGAGCTTAAGGAATTTCGCATTTAGGAGGAAAATTGAATGAGAATAGGCTTTAAAGGCTTTATGGAGCAGGTTATAACCTTTCCGGCGTCCGCAGAGGTAAAGGCGGGCTATCCCGTTACGATAGCGGATACCGGTCTTATTGCAAACAGCGCCGCGGACGCGGAGTTTGCCGGCGTTGCAACGGCAGGCGGCGCGGAATACGCGCCCGTTATGGTGAGCGGCTACACAACGCTTTCGTACAGCTCCGGCACGCCGAAATGCGGCTGGCAGTATATCACGGCGGACGGAAACGGCGGCGTTAAGATAGCGTCGAGCGGCAAAAAGGCGCGCCTTGTTGTGGAGACGGACACCGCCGCCAAAACGATAGGCGTTATACTTTGATAACGGAGGTATATTTTTATGGCATTTGATAATTTAAGGCTTGATAAGGGGCTTTATGCCTCCCCAAAGGGCTTTACGGCTTCGCTTGAGGCGGCTGACCCGTCCGAAAACTACAAGGGCACCGCGCTTGAGGGGCTGGACGCGTATCAGCGCCAGCTCAAAAGATTCGGCATCAAGGTTTCGGGCGCCGGCTCCGATTCGGTGTCTAAATTCTTCCAGACCGGCGATTCGGCGGTGCTTTTCCCCGAATATGTCAGCCGCGCCGTGCAGCAGGGTATGGAGGATGCGGACCTGCTTTCGCAGATAATCGCAACCACCACTCAGGTGGATTCGCTCGATTACCGCTCTGTTGAAAGCGTGCCGGCCGATGAGGAAAAGGAGCTTGCAGCCGTGGGCGAGGGCGCCTTTATACCCGAAACAACGATAAGGGCAAAGGACAAGCTTACGCGCCTTCACAAAAGGGGCAGGATGCTCGTTGCCTCCTATGAGGCGATAAAGTTTCAAAAGCTTGACCTCTTCACCGTAACGCTCAGGCAGATAGGCGCGTATATCGCGCGCTCACAGTTTGCGGACGCGATAGATGTGCTGCTTGACGGCTCGTCCGAAACGCTTGAGAGCGCGGGCAGCGCCGTTTCCTATCAGGATCTTATCGATATGTGGGCGGGGCTTTCGCCGTACAGGATGACAACCGTTATCGCCGGCGTTCCCTCAATCTCCGCGCTGCTCAATATGGAGCAGTTCAGGGATTCCGCCGCGGGTCAGGATTTCCACGGCACGGGCAGAATGATAACCCCGCTCGGAGCGCAGGTGGTGCGCTGCGATAAGCTGGGCGGCGAAAAGCTCATTGCGCTCGATAAAAGCGCAGCGCTTGAAAAGGTGTGCGCCGGCGGCGTTGCCACGGAGTACGACAAGCTGATAGACAGGCAGCTTGAAAGAGCAACCGTTACGGCGATAACCGGCTTTTCAAAGATATTCCCCGACGCCTGCAAGATAATGCAGATAGGCGAATGATGAAAGGAGCGCTGCGATGATAGACACAGCGGCGGTTGCCGAAAGCCTTGCGGAGCTTGGGATACCGCACAGCGAGCAGCAGGGGCTGGGCGCCGTGGTCGGCTTTGCCTGCGGCGCAGTAAGCTCAAGGCTGAGTGATAAAACGCTTGAGGCGGACCCGCGCGCCTCGTTTCTTGCGGCGGCGCTGGCAAACTATCTGATTTGCTGCGGCTCGCAGTCGCAGGGCTTCGACTCCTTTTCCGCGGGCGATGTTTCGTTCAGCGTTTCCTCACAGCGCGCCGAGAATGCAAGGCTGGTGCTCAGCGCCGCCGAAAAGGGCGCCGAGGGGTTTCTGGGCGGCGCGTTCGATTTCAGGGCGGTGTGAATGAACAGGGCTGAACTTATTAAAAAAGGGCTGAGGGACGCGGGCAAGCAGGTGTATTTAAAGGACGGCGAATGGATCTCTACCCCGTTTTTTGCGGTGATCGCTCAAAAATACCGTGCCACAAGGTCTAATTTTGAATATGTGCGCACTCCTTTGGGCAGGTCCAGCCGCGATTATTTCACCTTTATCGGCCCTTACGACCACAATATTATGTCTCTTTCCGAAAGCGCCCGCGTGCTTTTCGGGGACGAGGAATATGTTTTCAGAAAAAAGGAAGAGGTCTCTGTCGGCGGCGAAAAGCTGTTTTACTGGGGCATTTTAAGAAAGGTGTGGAACGGCGATGATAAAACTTGACGAGCTGTGCCCGCTTGCGCTCGATAAGCTGAGGGCAGACGAATATTTTGAGGGCTTCGGGCTTACCTGCGCGTTTGAGCCGCTCGAAAGACCCACCGTTCCCGCTAAGCCCGCCGTCGTTTGCGGAATAGCACAGGTCAGCGCGCAAACATCCGCCCTTGAAGAGGAATGTGCGGCGGGCAGCGTAAGCATGTTTGCCGATATTTATATCCCCTTTGATTTGCGCGGCTTTGATATTCGGCAGGCGGCGGTAAGGGCGCTCAAATGCCTTGCGGCAAGGCCGGCGGTGCGGTTTGAAATAGGGCAGGTAAGGGCGGATAACGCGGCGGAATGCTTCGTTATGCGCGTAACGGTTGCCTTTTCGGGCGAAATATCGCTTCTTCCGGCAGACTGATTTATACACGGTGATAAAGATGGATTCATATGAAGAGATTTGTGAATTTTCCGAGTATTTAAGGCACGATTCAAAAAGGTACGACCCTTCGTCGGCAGAAGAATAACTTCGGAGAAAAATATGATAAGGCTTAAATACAAGGATTTTGAATTTTTGCGCAATCCGTCGGTAATAAGCGTGGAGCAGTCAAAAAAGCTCAGCGAGCGCACCCTGCCGTTTTCGGCGGGGAGCGCCGTTGACGAGATCGCTCTGCGTCCGGCAAGAATATCCGTCAGCGGCAGCTTTTACGGCTCCGGCGCGTCCGCCGCCGCGGCAAGGCTTGCCGCCCTTTATAACGACGGCGGCGCGGGCGAGCTGTTTTTGCCCGCAGGCGAATATTTTGTTGCCTTCCTTTCGGATATGCGCCTTGAGTTTGACGCGCAGAAAAACGCATTGGAATATTCGCTGAAGTTTACGGAAAGCGGCTTTGGAAAGCCGTATAAAAGAAAACGCCGCTGCGTGTTTGCGCGCGCGGGGCAGAACTGCTTTGACATCGCCTTTGAAAACGGCGTTTCGGTGGATGATGTGGTAAGGCTAAACGATCTTGAAACGCCGTTTTCCGTAGAGGAGGGTCAGGCGGTGAGGATAAGATGACGGTAAGGCTTTACGACGGCGGCGGCGCGGAGCTAGAAGATCTTGAGCTGAGCTCCTTTGAGCTTGTGAGCGAGGAGTCGGCGGCGTGCGACGGGCTTTCCGCCGTGTTTTACGCCGAAGGCGTAGAAAGGATATACGGCGCGCGCACGGCGCAGGTATACAGCGGCGGCGAAAAGGTGTTTTTCGGCTATGTTGATTCCGTTCGCGCGGCGCAGGATGAAAACGGGCTTCGCGTGTATGTTTACGCGCGCTCCTCCGCCTGTCTGCTCGTTGACAGCGAGGCGTTTCCGGGGCAGTACAGCTGCCCCACCTCGCGCCAGCTCTGGCATATGCACGCAAAAAGCTTCGGCTTCGGCTTTGCGCTGCCCGAGATCGCCTCCCAGCACGATTATGTTGTAACCAAGGGGCAAAGCTGCTTCGGCGCGATAAACACCTTTATGCAGTACGCCTGCGGGCGCGGGATATATGCGGACGCCGAAAACAATCTCAGGCTGCTCGATTCAAGCGGCGCTCCGGCTCAGCCGGACACGGGCAGGCTGATAAGCGCAAGCGCAAAGGCGGACAGAAGCTCGGTCATCGGCAGGATAGACTACAAAATCTCGTCCGGCGAAAAATATCTGCACCGCCTTGCAAGCGGCTTTGCGGAGAAAAACGGCGTTTCCTCAAGAAAGCTCATCAATCTTTCCGCGCTCCCGCCGTGGCAGCGCGAGGCTGAGGCTCAGCGCAGGATAACGCGCTCGCTTGAGGGCTTTTTCACCGTTACGGCCGTGTTTGACGGCGATCCCGGCGTGCGCCTTGCGCAGCGCGTTTTCCTTGAACTGCCGGGCCTCGGCGTTTCGGGAGAGCTTATCGCCTCTTCAATCATACGCAAAAAAGACGAAGATTCGCAGCGCACAACGCTTGTGCTGAGAAAGGAAACGGACGGGGAGCTGAAAAACTATGTGGCTGAGCAGGAGATTTAACGCCGGCGCTCAGAGCGCGGCGGAAAGCGGCGTGGTAACGCTCAGCGAGAACGGCGTTACGGACGCAAGCTCGTCGCTTCCCGCGCGAAACGCGGGCTGCTACGCGCCCTACGGCTATTGCGCCGCCGTGCCCGTGGGCGAGGAGGTGCTCGTTATAAACGGCGCCTCCGGCGCGGCGGTGGCGGGCGCTAAAATGCGCGCGTCAAGCCTTGAGCAGGGCGAGATAGAGCTGCGCTCGCGCGGCGGGGCGAGCATCGTGCTCAAAAACGACGGCAGCGTGGTGATAAACACGCTTGTTATTGACAAAAACGGAAATATAGCGGAGGGGTGAGCGGTATGTTTATATTTGAAAGCGAAGGCGAATACTGCGATCGCCTGCTGCAAAACGCGGCGGCGGCGATAAGCACGAAGCGCGGCGAATTTTATCCGCAGTGCGATTACGGCTGCGAGCTCGCCGGCGCCGATAAAAGCGAGCGCGCGCTTTCACAGGCGAGGCGGGCGCTGAAAAACGCGCGCGGGATTTTTCCCGTAAGCGCGTGTGAAACTCAAAAAGGCTGGAGCTTTTCGCTTTTGGTAAACGGTGTTGAAAGGCAGGTGAGCGCGGAGCTTTGAGCGTTCTTTACAACGACATAATTAAAGCGATGGAAACGGAATTCTTCAACGAGTGCGGCGAATACGCGTCGGATTACGACGATGTGGAGCTGCGCTTCAAGGCGGTGGCGGGCGAGATCTATGCCGCGCACACAGCCGCCGAATACGCGATGCGTCAGGCGTTTGCCCAAACGGCAAGCGGCGAATATCTTGATATGCACGCCGAGATGCGTGGAATCACAAGAAAAACGGCGGCTTCGGCGTTGGGCGAGCTGACCTTCACCCTGCCGCAGGAGCTGGAATACGATGTTCAGATACCGGCGGGCACCGTCTGCTCCGTCAGCGGAGAGCCGCTCGTGCAGTTCGTAACGGACGAGGGCAAAACGATACCCGCGGGCAGCCTGAGCGCAACCGTGCCGGCAAGCGCGCTTGCGCCGGGAGCTGCTTTCAACGCGGGCGCGGGCGCCGTTACAGTTATGGTGAACCCGCCGGAATATGTGCTTTCGGTAACAAACGAAAGCGCGTTCACCGGCGGCTGCGACGAGGAGACGGACGAGGCGCTCAGAGAAAGGCTGCTGCGCTCCTATTCCCAGCCGACTAACGGCGCAAACGCCAAATCGCTCGAAGAGCAGCTTTTAACGATAGACGGCATAACGGACGCCCGTATCGCCGCCGACCCTGAGCAGGCGATGCTTACGGTGTGCGTGCGCACGAAAAGCGGCGCGTTTCCGGACGGCGATATGCTGAAGCTCATTCAGGAAAAGCTGGGCATACTTGAAATCTGCGGGGCGCAGTACGGCATCGCGCTTGCAAGACCAGCGCTGTTTTCGGTGTTTGCGGCGGTGCGCGCCTCTGCCGGAGCGGACAAGAAGCAGCTTGCAGCCGATGCTCAAGGCGCGGTTCGCGCCGTATGCTCTGCGGCGGGTATAGGGCGTGAGATAAGCCTTTCGCAGCTCACCTCCGCCGTGCTGGCGGTGCAGGGCGTTGAATCGGCGGAGATATCGGCGTCGCCGAGCGCGGGCGGCACGGTCTCCTGCGGCGCGCACGAATATCTCTCGCTTTCTCAGGTGCAGGTGGATGTGTATGAATGACGCGGTTTTTAAACGGCTGCTCGGCGTTCTTGAGAGCGTGAGCCTTGCGGGCGAGGAGGGCAGCCCTAAGCGGGCCGAGGCGAGGGCGTACGCCGCCGCGATCTCGGCAGCGGCACAGCGCTCGCGCGCGGCGCTTGAGGAGGCGTTCGTGCAAACGGCGGGTGAAAAGGGGCTTTTGATGTTTTGCTCGCTTCTCGGCGCAGAGCCGCTTGACGATTTGGAGGAAACGCGAAAAAAGCTTGCCGGTCTGCTGGCGCGCGGCGCGTTCATCCTCGGCAGCGAGGAGTTCAAGCAGGCGCAGGAGGCGGTGCCGGGACTCAAAGCGGAATATACGCTTATGGGCGAGCATATCACCGTTGACCCGGTAACGCGCGAATCGCTTGAGGAATTTTCGCGGCTTTTAAACGATTATTATCCGGCGTTTCGCACGCCGGATATGGCGGGCGGCGGGCTCACCTGGGACGAGCTGGACGGCTTTGATTTCAGATGGTACGAGCTTGATTTGCTGCGCCTGCCGTTTTATATTTGGGAAAGGCTCGGCGCGGCGGATTAGCGCCGGGGGAAAGGAAGATATGAGCGCAACAAACCAAACCTCGTTTCTGGGGCTTTCAAGCTGGCTTTCGGGTGATAAGCCGCAGAGAAGCGATTTTAATTCCGACAATCAAAAGGTGGATGATTTTGCGGCGGAGCACACCGCGGATATGCAGCACCACCTATCTGATGAGGACAGGGAAAAATTCGATCTGCCGTATTATATGGGCGTCTATTACGGCGACAATCAGGCAAGCAGAACCGTGGCGACCCAGTGCCCGTTTGAGCCGCAGCTCTGTATGGTGTTTTGCATAAACTCGGCGGTTCAGCAAAGCGATTTTGAAATCGGCAGAAGCGTAAACCGCGTGGGGTTAGCCTCCGTGCGCGGCGGCACTCCCGGAATCGGCATCTCGGGCTGCAACATCACGGTGCAGAACATAGATGCTTTTGCCTCAAGCGATGAATGGATACGCCTTAACGAAAGCGGAAAAACATATTTTTATTTTTTGCTCAGATAGAGCGCGTTTGCGGCAAGCCCTGCCCCCGATTACGGGAGCGGGGCTTTTTTTCTTTACTTTGCGGATTTTTTATAATATAATATATAGCAATCTTGATATGAAAGGCGCGGCGGCAATGATCCTTGTTATTGATGTGGGAAACACAAATATAGTTTTGGGCGTGTGGAACGGCGATAAGCTCGTTTGCAGCGGCAGGCTCTCCACGCACACCGGGGAAACGACGATTGAATTTTCAATGCGGCTCAAGAGCTTTCTGGAGCTAAACGGCGTTGAAAAGATAGATGGCGCGGTGCTTTCAAGCGTTGTGCCCGCGCTTGTTTACACCATCAAAAAGGGCGTTAAGCTCGTCTGCGGCGTGGATGTGCTCGTTGTCGGGCCCGGCATAAAAACGGGGCTCAACATAAAGCTTGACAACCCCGCCGAAATGGGCGCGGACCTTGTTGTGGGCGATGTTGCGGTTATCAACAAATATCCGCTGCCGGCAATCGTTTTTGATATCGGCACAGCCACCACCGCCTCGGTGATAGACAAAAGCGGCGCGCATCTCGGCGGCGCGATAATGTGCGGCATCAAAACGGCGCTGCGCGCGCTTTCGGGCGAAACGGCGCAGCTTCCGCAGATAGATATATCCGCCCCGTCAAAGGCGATAGGCTCAAACACAGTGGACGCTATGAAGTGCGGCAGCGTTGTGGGCACGGCTGCTCTTATAGAGGGTATGACGGCGCGCTTTGAAAAGGAGCTGGGCGAAAAGGCAACGGTCGTTATCACCGGCGGCCTCGGCGCGGCTGTTGCAAGCGAGCTCACGATTCCCGCCGTGGTGGATTCGGATCTGCTGCTGGAGGGTCTGCGCATAATCTATGAAAAAAATCAAAAGTGATCCGGAGGCGTAATCTTGGCAGTTTTCAGACCGTTTAGGGCGTTCAGACCCGCAGAAAAATATCAGCGGCTCATCCCCGCGCTGCCCTACGACTGTATGAGCAGCGACGAGGCGCGCGAGGCAGTAAAGGGCAATCCGCTCTCATTTTTGCATGTGGACAGGGCGGAGATAGACCTGCCGCCCGGCACCAGCCCTTATGAGGAGCAGGTCTATCAAAGGGCGCGCGAGAATCTGCTATCGCTTGAAAAGAGCGGCGCGCTGGTTCAGGACGATTCCCCCTGCTTTTATATCTACCGCCAGGAGATGCACGGCAGGGTGCAGACCGGGCTTGCCGGCTGCGCGTCCATAGACGATTATATGAACAATGTTATTAAAAAGCACGAAAAAACGCTTGCCAAAAAAGAGGCGGACAGGATACGCCATGTAAGCGCCACAAACGCCAATACCGGCCCCATATTCCTTACATACAGAAAGGATGCCCGCATTTCGCAGATCCTTGAGGAATACACGGCGTCGCGCAGGCCGGTCTATAATTTTGAGGCGGCGGGCGCGCTGCAAACCGTTTGGGTAATAGACGAGCCGGCGGTGATAAACGAGCTGTCGTCGCTTTTTTCGCAGGTGAAGGCGTTTTATATTGCGGACGGGCATCACCGCTGCGAATCCGCGGTGCGCGTAGGCAGAATGAAGAGGTATGAAAGCCCCTGCTACACGGGCGACGAGGAGTTCAATTTCTTCCTTGCCGTGGCGTTTGCCGATTCGGATCTTAAAATTATGGACTACAACAGGGTGGTGCGCGACCTTGCCGGCTTTTCACCGCAGGAATTTCTCGGCAGGATAGCCGATTCCTTTGAGATTGAAAAAAAGGAGCGCGCATTTTCTCCGCAGAAAAGGCACACCTTCGGAATGTACCTTGACTCTCAGTGGTATTCTCTTGAGGCAAAGCCCAAGATAATAGACGAGAGCGACCCCGTCGGCTCGCTTGATGTTTCCGTGCTGCAAAATTCGCTGCTTGAGCCGGTTCTGGGCATAAAGGACCCTAAAAACGACGAGCGCATAGATTTCATCGGCGGCATACGCGGCCTTTCGGAGCTTGAAAGGCGCGCCTCAAGCGATATGCGCCTTGCATTTTCAATGTACCCCACCACGGTTCGGGAGCTTATGAGCATCGCGGACGCGGGCGAGATAATGCCGCCCAAATCCACCTGGTTTGAGCCGAAGCTGCTCTCGGGGCTTTTTATCCACCATCTTTCATAGATAATTCGCATATTTGCATTGTAAAACACGGCAAAATGTGTTAAAATAATTTATCATTATTTTTCAGGAGAGGCAGTTATGAAAATCGCACTTGAATACGGCAAGGATTTTGACATCAAGCGCCAAACCGAATACGCCGTAAAAGGAATCACAAAAATCTGCAAAAAGATAGGCCCCAGAAAGCCCGGCTCGCCGGAGGAGCACCGCGCGCAGCAGTGGTTTGAAAGGGATATGAAAAATTACTGCGAGGAAACAAGGATAGAGGAATTCACCCTCCACCGCCAGGGCTTTATGGGCTTTATCCCGTTCACCGTGGCGTGCGGCATAGCCAGCGTGTTCGTAAACTGGTTCGCAAGCCCCATCGCGGCGTTCATCCTCTGCATTTTGGCGTTTATTCCGCTCGTGTTCGAGTTTTTGATGTATAAGCAGTTTGACGATTTTCTTTTCCCGAAGCAGACCTCGCATAATATGATAGCAGTCAGAAAGCCGTCCGGCGAGGTAAAGAAAAGAATAGTTATGGTGGGCCATTCAGATTCCCAGTTTGAATGGACGCTCAATTATCTCATCGGCGGCCTTCAGGCAAAGCTTTTCGTAGAGATACCCGCCGTTGTGGGCCTTGTGGTAGACACGGTGTTCGCCCTCGTGTGCATCATCGTTGGCAAGGGCGCGGCGGCGTCGGACATCCAAAGCGCGCGCGGCTTCTTCATCGCTCTCTTTGTTGTCTGCTGCGTGTTCATCCCGTTTGAATTTGCTTTCCTCTTCTTCCAGAGCTGGACGAAATCCGTTCCCGGCGCTTCCGATAACCTCTCCGGCTGCTATGTAGGCATGGCAACCATCAAGGCTCTTGCCGAGGCGGGGATCAGGTATGAAAACACAGAGGTCGTTATGATCTGCTCCGGCTCGGAGGAGGCGGGCCTTCGCGGCGCAAAGGCGTATGCAAAGGCGCACGAAAAGGAGCTTAAGGACATCCCCACCGCCGTTATCGCCATAGATACCTTCAGGGATCTTGAAACCATGGCGGTTTATGACAGGGATCTCTCCGGCACGCTTCAGCACCACAAGGGCGTTAAGGAGCTTGTGCACGATGCGTGTGCAAACTGCGGCTTTGATGTTAAATACGAATCCATATATATCGGCGGGTCGGACGCTGCGGCGTTTACGCAGCGCGGCGTTCCGGCAACGGGCTTTGCGGCAATGGACCCCGCCCCGCCCAGATATTATCACACCCGTCTTGACAATGTTGAAAATCTTCGCCCGGACGCGATTGAGGCGGGCATCTCCGTTATGATAGAGGCCTGCTGTATGTTTGATAAAAACGGCGCAGAGGGCGTAGCGGACTGACACGGCTTATATTCCGGCTTTCACGGGGCATCCTGATGAAAGCCGGTTTTTTAAAGCCGGTATTTAAGCGGCGCGCGCGCCGTTCGGAGGTTGATGATTTGAAGCTTCTTGCTCTTGATTCAAACAGCATTATGAACAGGGCGTTTTACGGCATAAAGCCCCTTACCACAAAAAGCGGCGTTTATACGAACGCCGTGTACGGATTTTTGAATATTCTTTTAAAGCTTTGCGAGGTGGCTCAGCCGGACGCCGTTGCCGCGGCGTTTGACCTGCACGAGCCCACTTTCAGGCACAAGATGTACGACGGCTATAAAGCCGGCCGCCGCCCGATGCCTGAGGAGCTGCGTATGCAGATGCCCATAATCAAGGAGATACTCCGCGCCCTCGGCATCAAAACGGTTGAATGTGCCGGCTGGGAGGCGGACGATATTCTGGGCACGCTTGCCGCCGCCTGCCGCGAAGCCGGCAACGAGTGCTTTATCGCCACGGGCGACAGGGATTCGCTCCAGCTTGCCCACGGCGGAGTCAAGGTGCTGCTTGCCCACACAAAAATGGGCAGGCCGTCAACCGATGTTTTTGACGAAAACGAGGTTATGGCGCATTACGGCGTAACGCCGCAGGAGCTTATCCAGGTAAAGGCGCTCCAGGGCGATTCAAGCGATAATATTCCAGGCGTTGCGGGCGTCGGCGAAAAGACCGCGCTTGCGCTCGTGGCAAAATTCCACACCATTGATAAGCTTTACGCCTCGCTCGACGACCCGGACATAAAAAAAGGCGTGCGCGAAAAGCTTGAGCGCGACAGGGAAAACGCCTATCTTTCGCTCGATCTGGGCACTATCCGCACAAACGCGCCCGTGGATACGCAGATTGCGGACTATATCCCCAAAAAAGAGCCGCACGCGGCAAGAACGCTTGCAAAATACGAGCTTTTCAGCCTTATAGATAAATTCGGGCTCAGCGCGGCGGACGCCGCCGGGGAAAAGCCGAGCGAAGCCGCCGCTCCCGTCAGCCTTGAGGAGCTTTCAAGCCCCGCCGCCTTTGAGCCGGGCGAAAGGCTGTATTTCACCTTTGACGCAGAGGATAACCGCATAACGCGGCTTTATATCGCTTCCGAAAACAGGGTGCTTACAGCGGGCGCGGAGCAGTCGGGCTTTGAGGAGCTGCTTGAAAAGATAATAAAAAGCGGCTGTAAAAAATATTCGCACAACACGAAGCTGCTTCACAGAGAGGCTGCCGAGCGCGATCTGAAATGCCTTAATATCTGCGGAGATCTTATGCTCTCCGCCTATCTGCTGCGCCCGTCCGACACCAAGTATGATTTAGAGCATCTCTGCCTTGAATACGGCATAGCCGCGCCCGCCCTGCCCGATGAATGTGAATATCCCGCCGCGGCGTACGCAGCCGTGCTTGAAAGGCTGTTTGAAAAGACCGATCTGCTGCTTGAGGAGGCGGGGCAGACCTCGCTGCTGCACGATATAGAGCTTCCGCTTGCGCGCGTGCTTGCCAAGATGGAGACCGCGGGCTTTGCCGTGGATAAGAAGGGAATAGAGGAATTTTCGCAGCGCCTCGGCAAAAGGATAGACGAGCTTGTGGGCGAGATATACGAATCCGCCGGGCGCGAGTTCAACATAAATTCGCCGAAGCAGCTCGGAGCCGTGCTGTTTGAGGATATGGGCATCCCCTGCAAAAAGAGAACAAAAAGCGGCTACTCAACAAACGCCGAGGTGCTTGAGGAGCTTGCCCCCGATTATCCCATAGTGGGGCTGATACTTGAATACAGAAAGCTTGCAAAGCTGCGCTCAACCTATTGCGACGGGCTTTTGAAGGTCATAAAAGAGGACGGCAGGATACACACCTTCTTCAATCAGGTAGAAACGCGCACCGGCAGAATATCGTCGCTTGAGCCGAATCTTCAGAATATCCCCATAAGAACCGAGCTTGGGCGCGAGATGCGCCGCTTCTTCGTTGCCGGCGAGGGCTGCACGCTGATAGATTCCGACTACAGCCAGATTGAGCTGCGCGTGCTTGCCGCGCTTTCCGACGATAAAAATATGATAGAGGCGTTCAACAGCGGCGAGGATATCCACCGCACCACCGCCTCACAGGTGTTCGGACTGCCGCCGGAGATGATAACGCCGCTTTTAAGATCGCGCGCAAAGGCGGTTAATTTCGGCATCGTTTACGGCATAGGCGCGTTCAGCCTTGCAAAGGATACCGGCGTTTCCGTCAAGGAGGCAAAGGAGTATATAAACGGCTATCTGCGCCATTTTTCCGGTGTTGCGGATTATATGGAAAAAATGATCTCCCTTGCAAAGGACAGGGGCTATTCGGAAACCCTGTTTCACCGCAAAAGATACCTGCCGGAGCTTGCCTCCTCAAACCATATGCAGCGCGCCTTCGGCGAAAGGGTGGCAAGAAATATGCCCATTCAGGGCACAGCCGCCGATATAATCAAGATTGCTATGATACGGGTGGACAGGCGGCTCGAGCAGGAGCATATGAAGGCGCGGCTGATACTTCAGGTCCACGACGAGCTGATAGTTGAAACGCCGCTTGAAGAGGCGAACAGAGCGCTTGATATAGTTAAAGAGGAGATGGAGAACGCCTGCCGGCTCAGCGTGCGCCTTTCGGCGGACGCAAAGACCGGCAAAACCTGGTACGATTCTCACTAATGCGCTATGGAGATACAGGAGCTTACCGAAAAATATATAAAGGATGTTGCGCTGATTGAAAGCGAATGCTTTTCAAGGCCGTGGAGCGAAGCGGCTATCGCGGCGGAGCTTAAAAACGAGTTTTCGCATTTTTATATAGCCGTTGAGGGCGGCAGGGCAGTCGGCTTCGTGGGCGTGTACGCGCTTTCCGGCGAGGCGGATATCGTGCGCGTGGGCGTGCTGCCGCAGTTTCGCCGCCGCGGAATAGCCCGCGCCGTGCTTCGGGCGGCTCTTGAGCAAACGGCGGGCGACATCTTTCTTGATGTGCGCGAAAGCAATTCGGCCGCCATCAGGCTTTACCGCTCGCTCGGCTTTTACGACACGGGCGTGCGCAAGAATTATTATTCCGAGCCGGAGGAAAACGCCGTGCTTATGAAAAAAGACGCAGAAAGGGGAGACGCCGATGCTGGTGCTGGGAATTGAATCCTCGTGCGATGAAACGGCAGCCGCCGTTGTCAGGGACGGGCGCGAGGTGCTGTCAAATGCTATCGCGTCGTCGCTGGAGGAGCATAAGCTCTACGGCGGCGTAGTGCCGGAGATAGCCTCGCGCCGCCACGCGCAGGCGATAAGCGGCGTAGTTTCGCAGGCGCTCTCTCAGGCGGGCTGCGAAGCAGGCGATATAGACGCCGTCGCCGTCACATATGCTCCGGGGCTGATCGGCTCGCTGCTTGTGGGCGTCGGCTTTGCAAAGGGGCTTTCCGTTTCGGCAAAAAAGCCGCTCGTGCCGGTGCATCACCTGCGCTCTCATATCGCCGCAAATTACCTCACCTCAAAGCTTGAGCCTCCGTTTCTCAGCCTTGTGGTCAGCGGCGGCCATTCGCATATAGTTGCCGTAAACGGATATACTGATTATAAAGTGATAGGAAAAACAAGGGACGACGCCGCAGGTGAAGCGCTCGACAAGGCTGGCCGCGCAATGGGTCTGCCCTATCCGGGCGGCGTCAGCATAGATAAGATAAGCGCGCAGGGAAACGAAAACGCCTTTTCGTTTCCGCACCCGCGCGTGGAGGGCGCGCCGTTCGATCTTTCGTTCAGCGGGCTCAAAACCTCCGTTATAAACACCATCCACAACGCCTCGCAAAAAGGCGTAGAGATAAATACGGCGGATCTTGCCGCCTCGTTCCAAAAGGCGGTGGCGGACTGCCTTATAGGCGCGCTTGAAAGGGCGGCGGCTTCAACCGGCGCAAAAAAGATTGCGCTTGCCGGCGGCGTGTCCGCAAATTCGCTGCTCAGGCGCCGCTGCGCCGATCTGTGCAAAAGGCGCGGCATAGCGCTCTTTATGCCGGAGCTTAAATACTGCGGCGATAACGGCGCTATGGTGGCGTCGCAGGGGTATTATGAGTTTTCGGCGGGCGTCAGGGCGGGCGCGTCGCTGAACGCTTATGCAAATATGCCAATAGATGATGTTAAAATTTAGTTAATTAGTACAGTATAACTATTGAATTTTAAAAATAAATTGCTATAATAATAATGCCCGCGGGAATTGCCCGCCGGCTTTTAAAGCAGTTAATAATTGATAAAGGAGAATAAATAATGGAAACGAATTTTACCAAAAATCCGTCGCTCCTTGCCTGGCTCGATGAAAAGATCGAGCTTCTCAAGCCGTCCAATGTCGTTTGGATAGACGGCTCTAAGGAGCAGATAGCCGCTCTTGAGGAAGAGAGCGTTAAGACCGGCGAGATGATCAAGCTCAACCAGGATCTGCTGCCGGACTGCTATCTTCACAGAACTGCGGTAAACGATGTTGCCCGTGTGGAGGACAGAACGCTCATCTGCTCCCGCGAAGAAAAGGACGCCGGCCCCACCAACCACTGGATGGCCCCCGACAAGGCGTATAAGATGCTTTACGACATCGCCCGCGGCTCCTATCAGGGCAGAACGATGTATATCATCCCGTATTCAATGGGTCCCATCGGCTCTCCGTTTTCAAAGATCGGTATCGAGATAACCGATTCCATCTATGTTGTTCTCAATATGAATATTATGACCAGAGTTGGCAAAAAGGTGCTTGAAACTCTCGGCGATTCAAACGACTGGGTTCGCGGTATGCACTGCAAGTGCAGCGTAGACCCCGAAAACAGATGGATCTGCCAGTTCCCGGAGGACAACACCATCATCTCCGTAAACTCCGCTTACGGCGGCAATGTGCTTCTCGGCAAAAAGTGCTTCGCGCTTCGCATAGCCTCCTATCTCGGCAAAAACGAGATGTGGCAGGCAGAGCATATGCTCATCCTCGGCCTTGAAAAGCCGAACGGCGAAGTTAAGTATATCTGCGCCGCATTCCCCAGCGCCTGCGGCAAAACCAACCTTGCAATGCTCATCCCGCCGGAGGGGTATAAAAAGAAGGGCTACAAGGTTTGGTGCGTCGGCGACGACATCGCCTGGATAAGAAAGGGCCCGGACGGCAGGCTTTACGCCATCAACCCCGAAAACGGCTTCTTCGGCGTTGCTCCCGGCACAAACGAAAAGTCCAACCCGAACGCGCTTGCGGCAACAAGAAAGGGCACCATCTTCACCAATGTATGCCACGATCTTGACAACAACACCGTTTGGTGGGAGGGGCTTGACGATAACCCGCCCACAAACGCCATAGACTGGAAGGGCCAGCCCTGGAACGGCGCCGAGTCAAGCGAAAAGGGCGCTCATCCCAATTCAAGGTTCACCGCTCCGGCAGTCAACTGCCCCTGCATCTCCTCTGAATTCGAAAATCCGCAGGGCGTGCCGATCTCTGCGTTCGTATTCGGCGGCCGCCGCGCAAAGCTCACCCCGCTGGTTTATCAGTCAAAGAGCTGGAACCACGGCGTGTTCGTAGGCTCCATTATGGGCTCTGAAACCACCGCGGCAGCAACGGGCGCAGTAGGCGTGGTTCGCCGCGACCCGATGGCTATGCTTCCCTTCTGCGGCTACAATATGGGCGATTACTGGAAGCACTGGATCGAGATCGGCGAAACGCTCGACCCCGAAAAGGCTCCCAAGATCTTCAATGTAAACTGGTTCCGCAAGGATGACGAGGGTCATTTCCTGTGGCCGGGCTTCGGCGACAATCTTCGCGTGCTTGACTGGATCATCGACCGCTGCGAGGGCAAGGTTGACGCTGTTGAAACTCCCATCGGCTATCTTCCCAAGGCTGAGGACATCAATCTTGAAGGCCTTGATATGACCAAGGAAGAGCTTGAGAACATCCTTGATGTTGATGTTGACGCTTGGAAGGAAGAACTCAAGGGCGTTGAGGAACTTTACGCTAAATTCGGCGACGCGCTTCCCGCAGAGCTCAAGGCAGAGCTTGAAGAGGAAAAGGCGCAGCTTAATAAATAAGTTCAAAAACAGAGCCGTTTCGAAAGAAGCGGCTTTTGTTCTGAGCGGTTTTCCAAAATTTTAATCATATTTTAATATTTATTATCAAAAAATGTATTGATATCGTATGCCGGTTAGTGTACAATAGCCGTGCGGAAAGGTAAATCACGGATCGCGATTTGTTTGAGGTGAAATGCGTTGGAGCTTTTGTGCGAAAAATGCCGCTGGTATCAGCTTGACGAGGAGAACGGCGAGGATTTTTGCACCGCCGTGCTTGATGAGGACGAGTACAGACAGGCGCAGGCGGGAATTTCATCCGGCAGATGCAGATTCTTTTGTCCGGACAGCGATGATTATCAGATCGTAAGGAGGCAGAACTGAATATGGCGGCCGAAACAAAAAAACGCGTCGGCATCGCGCCGGCTCTGGCGTTCATAGCTCTGCTGATAATAATAGCGATAGTTGCCGTTGTGTGGAACAGCAACGACCGCGCCGCCGCGGAATACGCAAACGGCAGCGCGATGGTGCTCGGCGTCGGCCAGGAATACGAGATGCCGGTGGATAACAGGGGCGTCGTGCGCTTTAAGAGCTACGACAAGGATGTTGTCACCGTCAGCGGCAGCGGCGTTTTCAAGGCGGTCTCAAAGGGAACTGCGCGCGTAAAGGTGGGCAGCGGCGAGATAACCGTTCAGGTAGAGGACGCGCCCACGGCTATATCCTTTGCCGAAAGCGAGATAGCGATAGGCAGCGGCGAGAAATACAAGCCCGCCGTTAAGGTGGAGGGCAGCGAGCTCAACACCGGCTTCAAATTCGCTTCAACGGATACGAATATCATTACGATAGACGCAGCGGGGAATATAACCGGCGTTGCCGAGGGCAGCGCAGATATAAGCGTTGAAAGCTACAACGGCCTCTCCTCAAAGGCGCGCGTAAATGTGCTCAAAGCGCCGGAGAGCGTCACCTTCCCGAAAACGCATCTGTCCGTGTTCACCGGCTCTGAGGAGGAGCTGAGGCCCTCTATACCGAGCGGCAGCGCCTGCGCCGAATTCACGCTTGAATCAAGCGACACGAATATCGCAAAAACAGACGGTATGCGCCTTATTCCCGTTTCAGCCGGCACCTGCGAGATAACCGCAACCTCATATAACGGCAAAAGCGCGGTGTGCACCGTAACGGTCACGGACGCTCCGTTTTATATCAGAACCAACCTTGACCCGAACAAAAAGATGATCGCGCTTTCGTTTGACGACGGCCCGAATTATAAAACCACAAGCATTGTTTTAGACACGCTTGAAAAATACGACGCCTCCGCAACCTTCTTTATGGTTGCAAACCGCGTCAACGGCAAAAGCGCCGAGTGCGCCAACCGTATGGTGGAGCTGGGCTGCGAGCTCGGCAACCATACATACGACCATAAGCATTACGGCAACGATGTTACAGCCGCCGATATCCAAAACGGCATAAACCACATAAAGGAAAAAACCGGTCACGCCCCAACGGCGTTCAGACCCACGGGCGGCTATCTTTCAGACACGATAAAGCAAAACGCCGGCGCGCCGGTATGCCTTTGGAGCATCGACACCAACGACTGGAAATACAAAAATGCAGACAGGATCGCAAGCACCGTGCTGAAATATGCCGACGACGGCGATATCGTTCTTATGCACGATATCTATAAAACAAGCGCCGAGGCCGTTCAGAAATTCGTGCCGGAGCTTGTAAACAGGGGCTTTCAGATAGTAAATATAGCGGAGCTTGCATATTACAAGGGCGTGGACCTCAAAAACGGCGAGGTATACAGCTCTATAAAATAAGCAGGGGGGTAATCGTTATGGTAAAGCTTTTGGGCTGCAAGGTCAACAAGCTTGAGATTGAAAACCGCGTTAAGCCGGGCACAAGGCTCAGCCTTCAGAATCAGATAAAATATAATGTAAGCTATATGGACGCTCAGCACAGATGCGTGGGCGTTGCGCAGCTTCGCATAACGGACCGCGATATGGCTCCTTTTGAGCTTCGTATGGAGATGGCGGGCGAATTCAGCTACGACGAGGGCGATGAAAAGGCGGATATCCACACCGAATCGTTCGACCAGCTTTTTGCATATGTTCGCGCCGCAGTCAGCAGCGCCGCCGGTTTAACGGGGCTGCCGGGGCTTATGATACCCATCCTGCGCCTCAATAAGGACACCGTTACGGTTGCCGGAGCAGAGGAAAAAGAAAATTCGCCGCTTAATTGAGCCTCTTTTATTGACTTAAAATCGTTAATAGGATATAATCAAACAGGGAATGGGTCTTGTTGTCCCGTTCCCGTTTGTGCGTCATAAAACGGCGCGTATAATTTTTTGATTGGAGAATGTGATATGGTAAGAGCAATCGTCGGCGCCAACTGGGGCGATGAGGGCAAGGGCAAGATAACCGATATGTTTGCCCAGGAGGCCGATATCGTTATCCGCTTTCAGGGCGGGGCAAACGCCGGCCACACCATAATAAACGAGCACGGGCGCTTTGCGCTTCACCTTATGCCCAGCGGCGTATGCAGCGAAAACACCGTATGCATAATCGGAAACGGCGTTGCGCTCGATATTGATAAGTTTATCAGCGAGCTTTCCGATATCAAAAAGGCGGGGCTTGAGCCGAAGCTGCTTGTTTCGGAGCGCTGCCAGATACTTATGCCGTATCATATCCTGCTTGATACTTATGAGGAGGAGCGCCTCGGCAAGGCGGCGTTCGGCTCCACGAAAAGCGGCATCGCGCCGTTCTTTTCGGATAAATTCTCAAAGATAGGCATCCAGGTAAACGAGCTTTTTGACGAGGATGTGCTCCGCGCCAAGCTCAAAAATATCTGCACGCTTAAAAACCTAACCTTAAAATATGTTTACAACAAGCCCCTGCTCAATGAGGAGGAGCTGTTTGAGACCTGTATGAGATATAAGGAGCAGATAGCCCCCTTCGTTTGCGACACGCATACATATATCCAAAACGCCCTGAGGCAGGGCAAAAGGATACTGCTTGAGGGCCAGCTCGGCACGCTTAAGGACCCCGATTTCGGCATCTATCCGATGGTCACCTCATCGTCAACGCTTGCCGGCTACGGCTGCGTCGGCGCGGGCATCTCGCCGAAGGAGATAGAGGATATAGTCGTAGTTACAAAGGCGTATTCAAGCGCCGTGGGCGCGGGCGAGTTCGTGTCCGAGATACTTGACGATAAAGAGGCGCAGGAGCTTCGTATCCACGGCGGCGATAAGGGCGAATTCGGCGCCACCACGGGCAGGCCGCGCCGCGTTGGCTGGTTCGACTGCGTTGCCACGCGCTACGGCGTTGAGTGCCAGGGAGCAACAAGGGTGGTTATGACCGCGCTTGACTGCCTCTCGTATCTTGAGGAGATAAAGGTCTGCGTCGGCTACGAGCTGGACGGCGAGATAATCAGATATTTCCCCACCACGCCTTCACTCAAAAGATGCAGGCCCGTATATAAAACGCTCAAGGGCTGGCACTGCGATATCCGCGGCATAAGAAAGTATTCCGAGCTGCCGCAGGAAACGCGCGATTATGTTGAATTTATTGAAAAAGAGATAGGTCACCCCATCGCAATGGTCTCAAACGGGCCGGAGCGCGAGGCAATCATTTATAAGGACTGACGGATTTTCCGTATTTTCCGTAAAACAACGCCGCTCGACATTCGCGCCGGGCGGCGTTTTGGCGTTTATTTCTTTTTAGGGCGCTTGGAATTCAGCGTGGAGCCCGGCAGAATGGAGGAGTCGCCGAATCTGCCGCGTATCGAATCCACGGCGGCGTCCACCTTCCTCTTCCTCTCGCTGCCGCCGTCCGCACCGAAAAGGCTTAGCTGCTGCTCCTCGCCGTCTGTCAGCTCTGAAAGCGAAACTCCGAGCAGCCGCAGCTCCTCGCCGTGCCAAAGCTCGGAAAACAGCTTCTTCACCTCGGCGTATAAATCGAGCGTTATGTCCGTCGCCTGCTCAAGCTGCCTGCCGTGGGAGCTGTTTTTAAACGCGCTCGTGCGTATGCTCACGGTCACGCACCGCGCTCGCTTTCCTCCCGCCCTCATACGCGACGCCGCCGCGTCGGTCAGCGCAAGCAGCAGGCTCAGCGCGGCTGAGCGGTCGGTAACATTCTCCTCAACCGTTATAGAGTGGCCGTAGCTCTTCACCTCGCGCGCGGCGGGGGAAACGGGCGAATCGTCTATCCCGTTTGCGTAGTCGTGAAGCTGCCTTGCCGCCTTTTCACCCGTAAGGGCGCGCAGCATTCGTATGTCGGCGCTTGCAAGCTCGCCTATCGTGCATATGCTCACCGAGCGCAGCTTTTTCGCCGTTGCCCCGCCCAGAAAAAGCAGGTCCTCAACCGGCAGCGGCCACAGCTTTTTTTCTATCTCCGCCGAAAACAGGGTATGCACCCTGTCCGGCTTTTCAAAGTCGCTCGCCGTTTTTGCAAGCAGCTTGTTGGAGCCGACGCCGATATTCACGGTAAAGCCCAGCTCTTTTTTTATCCGCTTCTTTATCTCAAACGCGGCGTCTGTGATATTAGGGTAAAGGCGCTCCATTCCGCTCATATCAAGAAAGCACTCGTCTATTGAGAATTTTTCAAGGCAGGGCGAATATTCGGCGCATATCTCGGTAAAGGCGGCGGAGCAGCGGGAATAAAGCTTAAAATCAGGCGGCGCGGCTTCAAGCTGCGGGCATTTTCGCAGCGCCATTGAAACAGGCTCGCCCGTTTTTATTCCGTATTTTTTGGCGGGCACGGATTTTGCCAGCACCACGCTCATGCGCTTTTCGGGGTCTCCGCCTATTATCGCGGGAACCTCTCTTAAATCGCTTTTTCCGTTTTTTATGCGCTCAACGCTTGTCCACGATAAAAACGCGCTGTTTACATCTATGTGGAATATCACTCTTTCTCCCGTTTTTCCCACCTCCGCTTTCGCTTTTATTTTATCACCGCGCGGCGCTTTTTGCAATCAAAACGCATTTTGCGGCGGCTTAAAAATTTATTGTATATTGCGCCGTCTTGTGCTATTATATTAGCGTATAAATATCATTTTCAAGGAGAACAGATATGGAAAACACTCAAAAATCGCTTGAAACGCTCGTAACGCTCTGCAAGGGCAGGGGCTTCGTGTATCCCGGCTCGGAGATATACGGCGGTCTTGCAAACACCTGGGATTTCGGCCCCCTCGGCGTGGAGCTTAAAAACAATATCAAGGCGGCTTGGCGCAGAAAATTCATCCAGGAAAACAAGCTCAATGTGGGGCTTGATTCGGCAATTCTTATGAATCCGCAAACCTGGGTCGCCAGCGGCCACCTGGGCGGATTTTCAGACCCGCTTATGGATTGCTGCCAGTGCAAGACCCGCCACCGTGCAGACGACCTTATTGAGAATTTTGACGGCACCAATGTTGCCGGCTGGAGCAATGAGGAGATGAGCGCCTATATCAAAGAGCACAATATCCCGTGCCCCAACTGCGGCGCGCACGATTTCACCGATATCAGGCAGTTCAATCTGATGTTCAAAACCTTCCAGGGCGTAACGGAGGATACGAAGGACGAGATCTATCTTCGCCCGGAAACGGCGCAGGGCATCTTCGTCAACTTCGCCAATATCCAGCGCACCACCAGAAAAAAGATACCGTTTGGCGTTGCGCAGGTGGGCAAATCCTTCAGAAACGAGATAACGCCCGGCAAATTCATCTTCCGCGTGCGTGAGTTCGAGCAGATGGAGCTTGAGTTCTTCTGCAAGCCCGGCACGGACCTTGAGTGGTTCGATTACTGGCGCTCCTACTGCCGCGATTTCCTGTATTCCATCGGCATCAGCAAAGAGAATCTGCGCCTGCGCGACCACGAAAAGGAGGAGCTTTCCTTCTATTCAAAGGCAACAACCGATTTTGAATATATGTTCCCGTTCGGCTGGGGCGAGCTTTGGGGAATCGCGGACAGAACCGATTACGACCTCACCCAGCACATCAACACAAGCGGCAAGAATCTGGAGTATTTCGACCAGGAGAGCGGCGAAAAATATGTTCCCTATGTAATCGAGCCGTCGCTCGGCGTTGAAAGGCTCTTCCTTGCCGTGCTCACGGAGGCGTACGACGAGGAAATAGTTGACGAGGCAAAGAACGACAAGCGCGTGGTTATGCGCTTTCATCCGGCGCTCGCCCCGTTCAAGGCGGCAGTTCTGCCGCTCTCCAAAAAGCTCGGCGAGCAGGCAGGCGCGGTATACGACAGCCTTTGCAAAAAATTCAGCGTAGATTATGACGACGCCGGCTCCATCGGCAAGCGCTACCGCAGGCAGGATGAGATCGGCACGCCGTTTTGCATCACTTATGATTTTGAGTCGGAGGAGGACGGCTGCGTCACCGTGCGCGACAGGGATACGATGCAGCAGGTAAGGCTTCCGATAGCTCAGCTTGAAAGCTATATTTCAGAAAAACTTGATTTTTAAGCCGCTTTCGCGGCGCGGAGGGCAGTCTTATGTGGCTGAACAGAAAAATAATAAAGCGTCAGGCTAAAAACCTTATTTCCGGCAGGGAAACGCGCCTTTTCGGCGTTTGCGCAGTTTCCGCTCTACCGATATTCGTCGTAGTTCTCGTCCTGTATTTCTCGATGTTCGGCGCCGTTTTTGCAATGGTGCCCGAATACGAGGAGATGCCAGCGGGCGGCTACGAGCAGTATTTTAACGAAAATTTCAGCGATGAGGACAGGGCTGAGCACGATTTCAACAGCTTCGGCACGGCGCAGCCGTCCGATATGCCGCAGTATGCTCCGCGGGAATACGGCGAGCAGTATTCCCGTCAGCTAAACGAGCGCGAATTGATGAAATCGCTTGCCGTAACGGGCTCGGTATTTCTGCTTGCCCTGATAGGGGAGATCGCGCTGATTTTTATGATGCCGATTCAGGTGCGGCTGCCGTATTATTTTACGGAGGTCGCCCGCGGCGGTTACCGCGGCTTTAAAGAGGGCGTAAGGCGCGTCTACCGCGGCTCGTTTAAGGAGAAATACGATAAAAAGCTCGGCCTCGCGCTGCTCAAAAGCATCCTTGTTTCTCTGCTCTCTCAGCTGTTTTGGGTTCCCGGCATCATCTTCTCTTACAGCTCGGCGTTCGCGTTTTTCATAGCGTGCGAATATCCGGAGCTTCCCGTTTGGGATTCAATAAAGCTCAGCCGCAAAATGGTCAGGGGCTACCGCACGGAGCTGTTTGTCCTTGAGCTGTCGGTTCTGCCGTGGGCGCTGGCATCGTGCCTAATATTCCCGATGATCTTCACTGTTCCGTATATGCACGCCTTAGCCGCGCTTTATTATGAGAATTTCAAGCGCCGCGCCCTTGCAACGGGAGCGGTAACACAGGATGATTTCCTCACCGAGCAGCAGCGCTTTATGAAGTATATGCAAAAGGCGCAGCAGAACGCTCAGTCGCCGAACGGCGGCTTTCAGCCGCAGCCATACCCGCCCTTCGCCCCGCGCCCGATAGACCCGCAGGCGTACCGCGAGTATTATTTTGAGCCGGTCATGCCGCGGAGCGCGGCAGCGATCGATCCTCTGCAAAACCCGTATCATCAGCAGCCCGCCGCGCCGCAGCAGGCGCAGTGGCAGCAGGAAGGCGCGCCGCAGCAGCCGCCGGCAGAGGGCGTTTCGCAGCCGGTCAACTTCACCGCCGCCCAGCCGCAGGAGCCCGCGGAGCCGGAGTTCATCGAGCCTCAGGAGCCGAGCGAGGAGCTGACCGAGCCGCAGGAGCCGCAAGAGCCGCAGGACGGCGATATAAAATAAAATAACGCAAACAGTAAAAATCCCCCGTGCAGATCACGCACAGGGGATTTTTTGCTTTGTTATATCGGCTATATTCCGAGTATCGAGGTGGCGAAAAGGATGTAGATAAGCAGCGAAACGGCGTCCGTTATCGTGGTGATAAACGGATTTGCCATAACCGCCGGGTCAAAGCCCAGCCGCTTTGCGATTATCGGCAGGCTGCACCCTATCACCTTAGAGAACACAACCTCCACCACAATGGTAAGGCTCACAACAAGCGAAATCATCACCGTGATCTCGCTGTTGCCCAGCACATATTTGTCAAACAGGATAAGCTTCACAAAGCACACGCCCGCAAGCGCAAGACCGCAGGCGGCGCCGACGCGTATCTCCTTCCAGATCACCTTAAATATATCGCGCATCGAGATCTCGCCCAGCGAAAGGGCGCGCACAACGGTAACGCTTGACTGCCCGCCGGAGTTTCCGCCCGTGCCCATCAGCATCGGGATAAAGGCTATCAGCGTTGCAACGGAGGCAAGCTTGCTTTCAAAATTCGTAAGTATCTCGCTCGTTATGGTTGCGGAGATCATCAAAAGCAGCAGCCAGGGTATGCGCTTTTTAAAGGTTTCGGCAACGCTTGTTTTAAGATACGGCGTGTCCGTAGGCACGATGGCGGCCATCTTTTGGATGTCCTCCGTGTTTTCCTCCTGCAAAACATCAATAACATCGTCTACCGTTATGATGCCCACAAGGCGGTTTTCCATATCCACAACGGGCAGCGCAAGGAAATCGTATTTGGAAAGCAGCGAGGACGCCTTTTCCTGGTCGTCAAGCGTGTTTACGCTGATAACATTCGTTTCCATCAGCTCGTCTATCACATCGTCGTAATCGTGAAGCAGCAGCTCCTTGACTGTCGTAACGCCCAGCAGATGGCGCGATTCATCCGTAACATAGCAGGTGTAGATGGTTTCCTTGTCAACGCCGGTGCGCCTTATGCGCTTAAACGCGTCCTCAACCGTCATATCCCTTTTAAGGTCCACAAATTCCGGCGTCATTATAGAGCCGGCGGAGTCCTCAGGGTATTTCAGTATGGAGTTGATTGCCTCGCGCATCTCGCTGTCCGTGTTTTTTAGGATGCGCTTAACAACGCTTGCCGGCATCTCCTCAACTATGTCCGCCGCGTCGTCAATATAAAGCTCGTCCAAAACCTCTTTTAGCTCCGCGTCGGAAAAGGAGCGGATAAGGCTCTCCTGCGTGTCGCCGTCAAATTCAACAAAGGTGTCGGCGGCGTTTTCCTTGGTGAGCATACGGAAAAGGAACATTCGCTTCTTTTCCGTTTCTGCGCGCTCCAGCAAAAGCGCAATGTCGGCGGGATTAAGGTCGTTTAAAAATTTCTTAAGGCTGCGGATGTCCTTTTTTTCGTGCAGGCTGTCCGCATATTCAAGCATCTCTTCAAGCTCCGTAATCCTCACTTCCTTTCATTGCGCCGCGGCGAGGGCCGTTATTTTTCCGAATAAAAGCTCTTTTCCTCGGCGTCGTACGGATTTGCGGCAAATCTTCTTACAAGCGCCGCTATGATTATTATAAGCGCAAGCCCTCCGGCGGCGGACGCCGCGGCAACGGCAAATTCCGGCTGCTCGTAAAAGCGCTCGCCCTCCACAAAGGATTTAAAATCCGGCTGCGCCATAAGCGCCTTTATCTCGTCGCAGGTCTTGTCTACTCGCTTAACATCAAATGTGTATTTCTTTGTGCTGCCGTCGGAGGCGGTAACGGTTATCGGTATCTCCGGCTCCTGCCCGTCGCGCAGCGTAAGCATAACGGGCGCGGCGGAGGCGTTCACATCCTGCGTTACGGGCGTTATGGTAAGCTCTGTAAGGTCGCTCGGTATGTAGAGCTTATACGCCGTGTCGTCGCCGTTTATCTGCGGGCGCACCTCGGCAAGGCTGCAGCTTATGTCCTCAAGGTTTGCGTTTGAGCTTATCGTGTACTGCGGCGGGTTCGTGTAATCAAAGGTGTAGATAACGCTGCCGCTGTCAAAAAGCAGGGTAACGGTGAGCCCCGTCTTTTTCTGCGCCTCGTCCTGCGTGTAGGCAACCGTAACATTCGCATCGCCGCTGAGCGTGTAGCTCTTGAGCGAAACATTTTTGCGCGGGTCGTCAAGCGTTACGGTAAAATATGTCTCTCCCGTGCGAAAGCCGCCGTCTATCTGCGCGTTGTTGAAGGCTATGCTCTCAAGATACGGCGGGTTTTGTATTGGCGCCTCTGCCGCGTGAACGCAAAAAGGCGCCGCCATCATCATTATTGCGCCCAAAAGGGCTGCCGTCAGTTTTTTCATAGCTGTTCGGCGTCAAGGATAAATGCTCCTGTTCCGCCTTCCTCCAGTATCTGTTTTATTTTATCAGCGCCGCTTTCGGAGTGAACAACATAGATAGAATCGTTTGAAAGCTCACCGTCAAACAGCTCAAGCAGCTCGGCAGCGGCGCCCGTCGGCTCACCGCCCTGATAGGAGCTTTGAGAGTCCTCCTCGTCCTTTTCTTCATCCTCTTCGCCGGCTAAGCGGGAGGCAAGAGAGGAGCTTACCTGCACATCAATCGGGCGCAGGAGCTTTATGTCGGTGCCGAGGTCGGCGTAGAGCCTGCGGCACAGCTCGTCAAAGTGCTCCGTATACTCGCCGCCTTCAGACGGCGTTTCGGTGCCGCGCAGCAAAAATATGCTGACCCCCATATCGCGCGCCTCGGAGATTATGTCCTTAAGATATTTATACACCGTTTCGGACTGCGGATTCAGATATGTTCTGCCCTGCGAGTCCTCCAGCGGAACGCCGTTTCTGTCAAGCAGCGCCAGAGCGCGGTCGCGGCGGGGGATCAGATCGTCCTGATAGCAGCAAACAACGCCCACGGTCAGAATATCCTGCTGCGCAAGCTGCGCTGCTGAGGAGCGCAGGTCGGCAGCCTCGTAAGCCGCCGCGCTGTATGCGTTCACCGTGGCAAGCGCGCTGCGGTAGCCTATGGTGCCGTCCGCCCTTTTTATGTCAAAGGCAACGCTGTTGTAGCCGCCGGCGGCAAGGCTTTCGGCAACGGATTCAAGTATCACGGAGCCGTCCAGCGAAATGCTGTCCTCATACGCGCCGTGCAGATCTATGCGCATCTCGTTCATAACTCCGCCCTGCTCCGCTGCGGCGGAGGCAAGGTCCGGCATCGAATTGCGTATCATATAAACATCCATCGCCGTGTAGCCCACGCCCATAACGGCAAGGCAGAGCGCCGCGATGCCGAGCCTTTTGAGCAGCGTTCTCGCCTGCGCCTTCCTGCGGCGTTTTTTCTTGACCTTGGGGCGCATATAATCGAATTTGTCGGAATAAACGCCCTCCTCGGCTATGTATTTGTCCGCAAAATCTATCGGGCGGCCGGTTTCCTCTTCGGTCCAGCTGCCGCCTCGTTTTATGTTTTTGTAAAAGCGTTTTCTCTTTTTCATATCTGCGCCGCGTCTTCCGCGTTCTTCCTAAGCTCATTTATCGTTTTTTTCGGGTCGGCGCTTTTGAACACGGCGCTGCCCGCAACAAACACATTTGCTCCGGCAGCCGCCGCAAGCTTTATCGTTTCGGGGTTTATGCCGCCGTCAACCTCAATGTCAATATCCGGCGCCGCCTCGCGCACGGCGCGCACCTTTTGCATCATATCCGCCATAAAGCTCTGCCCGCCGAAGCCGGGCTCAACCGTCATCACCAGCACCATATTAAGCTCGTCTATATATCTCAGCGCAGCCTCTGCGGGCGTTGCAGGCTTAAGCGCCAGCGCCGCGCGGCAGCCGCAGTCCTTTATCATCCTTATCGTGTCGGCGGTGCAGCCGTCACTCTCCTCGTGAAAGCAGATGATGTCCGCGCCGGCATCGGCAAAATCCTTTATGTATCTCTGCGGCTCGCTTATCATCAGGTGGGCGTCAAACACCTTGCCGCTCACGCGCCTGAGCGCTTTTATAACGGGCGCGCCGATAGAGATGTTCGGCACAAAATGGCCGTCCATAACATCCAGGTGAATATATTCCGCGCCGCTGCATTTTTGAAGCTCCGATTCAAGATTTGCATAATCTGCCGCCAGCACGGACGGCGCTATTTTCATTTCCATTTTTTAACCTCCGCTCAGTCGGCGCGGTTTTCCGCCTTTTTTAGTATTATACATTTCGACCGCCCTAAAATCAACCTTTATTATACTAATTAACACTTGTATTTATATAATAAGTGTAGTAAAATATATCAGTCTTAAATCTGAAAAAACCGTTTTTTTATATTTTTTTACGATATTTATCGGGGTGAGCTAATGATTCAGGCAAACAATGTTACCGTTCAGTTCGGCGGCAAGGCGCTGTTTGAACGGGTCAATGTGGTGTTTTCCGCCGGCAACTGCTACGGCATAATTGGCGCGAACGGCGCTGGAAAATCCACCTTTTTAAAGGTGCTCAGCGGCGAGCTTGAGCCGCAGAAGGGCGAGGTTGTGATAACCCCCGGCGAGCGTCTTTCCGTTTTGGAGCAGGACCATTTCAAATACGATGAATACGAGGTTGTAAGAACCGTTCTTATGGGCAACCCGCGCCTTATAGAGATTATGGAGGAAAAGGACGCGCTTTACGCCAAGCCGGATTTTTCCGAGGAGGACGGGATACGCGCCGGAGAGCTTGAGGCGGAATTTGCCGATATGGACGGCTGGAACGCCGAGAGCGACGCCGAATTTATGCTAAACAAGCTCGGCGTTACGGACGAGTATCATTATATGAAGATGGCTCAGCTGCCGTCCGACCTCAAGGTCAAGGTGCTGCTTGCTAAGGCGCTTTTCGGCAATCCCGATATCCTGCTGCTCGACGAGCCCACCAACCACCTTGACCTTGCGGCGATACGCTGGCTTGAGGACTTTCTGCTTGATTTTGAAAACACCGTTATCGTTGTTTCGCACGACAGGTATTTTCTCAACAAGGTCTGCACGCATATCTGCGATGTTGATTTCGGCAAGATCCAGATGTATGCCGGAAACTACGATTTCTGGTACGAATACACCCAGATGCGCCAGCGCCAGATGAGGGACCAAAACAAGAAAAACGAGCAGAAGATCAAAGAGCTTCAGGATTTTATTCAGCGCTTTTCCGCAAACGCCTCAAAATCAAAGCAGGCAACAAGCCGCAAAAAGCAGCTTGACGCGCTTGAGATGATAGAGATGCCCGTTTCCTCGCGCCGCTTTCCGTATGTTGATTTCAAGCCGGACAGGGAGTGCGGAAACGACCTGCTGCGCGTAGATCACCTCACCAAAACCGTGGGCGACAGAAAGGTGCTGGACGATGTTTCCTTCATCATCCACCCGCGTGAAAAGGTGGCGTTCGTCGGCTCCGATACCGTGGCGAAAACCACGCTGTTTCAGATCCTGATGGGCGAAATCGAGCCCGACGAGGGCGAGTTCAAATGGGGCGTAACTACCACTCAAAGCTATTTTCCGAGCGACAATTCAAAATATTTCGACGGCGTTGATCTCTCGCTTGTTGACTGGCTCAGGCAGTACACCACGCAGACCCTTGAGGCGGATATCAGAAGCTGGCTCGGCAGGATGCTCTTCAGCGGCGACGATGCGCTGAAAAAAGCCACGGTGCTCTCCGGCGGCGAGCGCGTTCGCTGTATGCTGTGCAAGATGATGCTCAGCGGCGCCAATGTGCTTGTGCTC
Organism: uncultured Eubacterium sp.; assembly: GCA_944380545.1. GTDB lineage: Bacteria > Bacillota > Clostridia > Oscillospirales > Acutalibacteraceae > Eubacterium_R. The sequence continues at coordinate 62,969 of CALWHV010000005.1, forward strand.
GACGAGCCCACGAACCACCTTGACCTTGAATCAATCACCGCGCTCAACAACGGCCTCATCCGCTATCCGGAAACGGTGCTGTTCACCTCGCACGACCACCAGTTCATCCAAACCATTGCAGACAGAATTATCGATATAGCGGACGGCGGCATAACCGACTACAAGGGCACTTACGACGAGTTTATAGAGACTTTTGACGAGGATAAGCTCAAAAAATATAAAAGCTGATAAAATGAACGGCAGGAATGACTCCTGCCGTTAATTTTATCAAATCATCTAAGTATCCCGCTTGGGGGCAATCGCCGAAATTACGGCTTTTAGCGGTCTCATCGGGGTCCCCGAAAAGCGCAAGCTTTTTGGGGGGAGGAGAAATTCATATTTGGAGCGAGCAATCGCCAAGGCGCCGCTTCTTAGCGGTCCGCAGGTTGCGGACCCTACGCGGCGTTCAGTAAAACAACATTATTTTCAATCGGCGGTTGCGAACGGAATTGTATGAATTTCGACGAAGCGGACCCTACGCGATGTTTGGTAAAACAACATATTTTTATTCGGCGGTTGCGAACGAAACGGTATGAATTTCGACGACGCGTAGGGGCTGCGATTCGCAGCCCGCCAACAACCACGCGTAGGGGCTGCTATCAGCAGCCCGCCCGTTTGAAGTCATCCCGCCTTTTGCGTTTATTTAATCCTTTTGAATATGAATATCTCGCTTTCAAGCGGCTTGTAATAAACAACATCTATGCCGCGGTTCATAAGGTATGCGCCGCTTTTTTTGAAATGCCTGTGCTCGGATTTTACCTCGTAAACGGCGTTTTCATCCAGTCCGTCAAAGCGCAGCGTAACAAACCTGTCCTCAAAAAACGAATTTGCCGCGGTGCAGGCAAAATATACCGCCTCGTCACCGTTCGGCGAAACAAAGCCGTTCAGATATATCTTGCCGCTCGGCGGGGCAAGAACCCTGTAACGCCTGCCGAACTGCACTATGTGCCTTATTTTTTTGTAGAGTGCGATATGCTTTTTGTATTGCGCAAGCTCGCTCCTGCTCAGCTTTGAAAGGTCGCTGCCCACCGCAAGCGCGCCCTGCATTGAAACCGCAAATCTGTACGCCGCGGAAACCGGCCGCGCCTCGCTGTTTGTGTCCGTTACCCAGGCGCGCATACATTTTTGCGGATACAAAAGGCTGTAGCCGCGCTGTATCTCAAGGCGGTCGAGCGGGTCAGTGTTGTCGCTCGGCCACACCATATCAAAATGGCTCAGCGAGCCGAGGTCGGTCCTTCCGCCGCCGCTCGCGCACGCTTCAAACTGAACATCGGGGTGCTTCTTTCTGAGCTCGTCAACTATTTTAAACACCGCTTTTGTGTGCCTGTACCAAAGCTCGCGCGGGTTTTTAAGATTCTCCGCCCCCGTTTCGGAAAACGGGCGGTTCATATCCCATTTTATGTAGCGTATGTCGTTTTCGCACAGCAGCTTGTCCATAAAATCAAATATGTATTTCTGCACCTCCGGCTTAGTCAGGTTCAGCACAAGCTGGCTGCGCAGCAGGCTCGGCGTGCGGCAGTCGTAATGGTAAGTCCAGTCGGGATGCTCTTTGTAAAGGCGCGATTTCGGGTTCACCATCTCCGGCTCCACCCAGATGCCGAATTCCATTCCGAGCGCCTTTACCCCGTCTATGAGCGGCTTCAGCCCGCGCGGGAATTTGATTTTGCTCACATCCCAGTCGCCGAGGCCGCTTTTGTCTGAATTTCTTGTGGAAAACCAGCCGTCGTCCATCACAAAAAGCTCGCAGCCGATCTCAGCCGCCCTTTTGGCAAGCTTAAGCTGCTGCGCCTCGTTGACTCCGAAGCCGGTAGCCTCCCAGCTGTTGTACAGCACGGGCAGCGCCTCGTATGCAAATCTGCGCGGCAGGATGTGCCTTAGCGCAAGCTCGTTGAGACGGCGGCTCATATCGCCGAAGCCGCGCGCCCGTCCGAGATATACCGGCGGCGTTTCAAATTCCTCGCCGCTTTTGAGCGTGTAAGAAAAATCGCGGTCGTTTATGCCCAAAACGGCGCTCGTTCTTCCCGCAAAATCGCGCGAAACGCTCAGCTTCCAGCTTCCGCCCCAGCCAAGCACGGCAAAGAATACCTCGCCGCTCTCCTCGCCCGCCCCGCGCGACGCTATCAGCGCCGGCATATGGTGGTGAGCCGTCGTGCCCTTTCGGCTCTCAAACACAAGCTCGCCGGATTTCAGCGTCTGCCTGCTCTGCCGAAATTCCGCGCCCCACGAGCCGTTGGCGTTCGTTATCTCGTATTCCTCTTCTCCCGGCAGGTGCAGCTCCGCGCTCGCCGCCTTTTCTATCAGGATATCCCTGCCGGAAAGGTTCTTTATAACGGCGCGCCGCTCAATTATCGAGCAGCTTTCGCGGCAGGTGTAGATAAGGCGCACCTCAAGGCCGCAGCTTTTATCCTCAAGCGTTATCTCAAGCGTGCCGCCGTTTATCTGCGCTCCGGAAAATTCAAGCGCCGTTTCGCGGCAGCCGTTTGAAAAGCTGCATTTAAGCGCGTATTCGCGGTACATCGTGCCGCCGTAGGGGATGTATTCGGTCTTTATGAAATCAAGCGGCGCGTGGTTGGAATTTTCCTCCCTGAGCGGCGGCTCCTCAAAATCCTCTGCGGGGCTGACGGCGCCCCAGTGCAGATGCGCGGCTCCGCCGGGGCCCGCGCAAAGGGCGTACTGCATATCGCCCGAAACTATCGAAAATATATTTCCCTTGCTCTTTGTGATACCCATATATTTCTCCGTAAGTCAGTATTTTCTAAGCTGCTGTAATGATACCATTTCTTTTTTTAATTGACAAGATTTTATTATCCTGTTATACTTAAAATAGTGATTTTTTCTATATTAAAGTGTATGGAAGTGTGAGATATGGCAAAAAATAAGGTGCAGATAAAAATATGGGGCGCCACATATTCCATTATAACGGACGACGACCCCGATTATGTTGAACAGCTCGGCGAATTCATTGATTCGGAGATGAAAAACATCTCCTCCCAGAATCCGAGCCTCTCCTCGATCCAGTGCGCCGTGCTCGTTGCGCTCGACCAGGCGGACGCGTGCAAAAAAGCAACCGCCTCGGCGGATAATCTGCGCGCGCAGATAAAGGATTATCTTGAAGACAGCGCCCGCGCCAGAATGGAAGTGGATGTTGCCCGCCGCGAGATAGAGCGCCTGAACAGGGAAATTTCAAACCTGCGCGAAAAGCGCGGCAGTTAAGGCGGCATCTATGAAACCGGAGATATTGGCTCCCGCCGGAACGCGGGAGGCGCTTATTGCCGGCGTCAGGTGCGGCGCTGATGCTATCTACCTTGGCGGCAGATCGTTCAGCGCGCGTGCCGGCGCCGGTAATTTTGATTTTGAAGAGCTGAGGCGGGCTGCGGATTACTGCCGCTCGCACGATGTCAGGCTTTATCTTACAGTCAATACGCTCTGCCGCGACGATGAGCTTGAAGAGGCGCTGCGCCTTGCCGAATATGCGCTTTCCTGCGGCGTAAACGGCTTTATCGTGCAGGATATCGGGCTTGCCGAGCTTATTTCCCGCACCTTTCCCGCCGCGCGGCTTCACGCCTCCACCCAGGCGAGCGCAATGAGCCCGGAGGGCGTAAGGGAGCTTGCACGCCTCGGCTTTCGGCGCGTTGTGCTTGCGCGCGAGCTGAGCGAGGCGGAGATAGCCGAGATCGCCCGCGAGTGCCCCGAAACGGAGCTTGAGATCTTCGTTCACGGCGCGCTTTGTATGAGCGTTTCCGGCCAGTGCTATATGTCCGCCGTTATCGGGCAAAGAAGCGGCAACCGCGGCAGGTGCGCACAGCCGTGCCGTCTGCCGTTCACCGCCTGCGGCAAGGGGGATCATGTGCTCAGCCTCAAGGATTTGAGCCTGATTGAAAAAATAAACGCCTCCTGCCCGTCGGGCATCGCAAGCCTTAAGATAGAGGGCAGGATGAAGCGACCTGAATATGTCGCCGCCGCCGTGACCGCTCTGCGCCGCGCGCTGGACGGCAGGCTCGACGCGGATATAACGGGCACCCTTAAAAGCGTTTTCAGCCGCAGCGGCTTCACAAGCGCGTATTATGACGGCGCGCCCGGCGACGATATGTTCGGCATAAGAAGCAGGGAGGATGTTGTTTCCTCCGCCGGAGTGTTAAAGGAGCTTGAGCGGCTTTACGAAAAAGAGCAAAAGCGCGTGCGCCTTGATATGGATTTTGAGATGCGCGACGGCAGGCCGTCGCGGCTCACGGCGCGCGCGCTCGGAAAAACAGTTTGCATAACGGGCGATGCGCCCCAGCCGGCGCTCAAAACGCCGCTTTCTGCAAACGATATCGCGCTGCGCCTTTCAAAGCTCGGCGGCACGCAGTATTTTGCCGGAGATATAAATGTTTCGGCGGGGGAGGGGCTCGTCCTCTCCGCAGCGTCAATAAACGCAATGCGCAGGCAGGCGGTGGAAAGGCTTGATGAATTTGAGCCCGCCGCGCCGCAAAAGCTGCCGCAGCCCCTGCCGAAAAAAAGAGAAAGCGCAGCCGAGCCGTATTATACGGCAAGGTTCTTAAGCGCCTCGCAGGTGCCGCAGGAGCATCCGTTTCGCCGCATATTCCTGCCCGTTTGGGAAAATGAGCGGGATATTCTGCGCCTCGGCGCGGGAGTTGAGCTGCCGCGCGGCCTTTTCGGATGCGAAAAACGCCTTGAAAAGCGGCTCTCACAGCTTAAAGCCGCCGGAGTTCGCTTTGCGCTGTGCGGCAATATAGGTGCGGCGGCCCTTGCACGCAGGCTCGGCTTTGAGGTGTTCGGCGATTTCGGGCTTAATGTTTTTAACAGCGTTTCGGCGTCGCTCGTGCCGCACCCGATACTTTCGTTTGAGCTTTCGGCTGCTCAGGCAAACGCCGTAAACACGCGCGATACCGGCGTTATCGTCTACGGCAGACTGCCGCTGATGCTGGCAAGAAACTGCCCCGTTAAAAGCGCCGCGGGCTGCGCACGGTGCGGCAAAAAGGGCTTTATCACGGATAGGCGCGGCAACGATTTTCCCGTTGTATGCTCGCCGTATCCGTGCGTGGAGATACTCAACTGCCGCCCGCTCAGCTTGGCGGACAGGATGGGGGATATACACACCGATTTCGCGCATTTTTATTTCACCCGTGAAAGCCGCGGGGAGGTTTCCTCCGTCATTAAAGCGTTTGAGCGCGGGGAGCATCCCGCGGGCGATTTCACAAAGGGGCTTTATTACAGAGGTGTTTTCTGATGAGTGAAAAGAAGCTGCTGCTCGCCTCTGCCTCGCCTCGCAGGCGCGAGCTTATGCGCCTTATAACGGAGGATTTCGAGTGCGCCTCGGCGGATGTTGACGAAACGCTGCCGCGCGGCATATCGCCGAAAAGCGCCGTGCTGCTGCTCTCCTCAAAAAAGGCGCGCGCCCTTGAGGAGCCCGGCAGGCTCGTTGTGGGGGCGGACACCGTTGTTGCGCTCGGCAGGCGGATAATGGGCAAGCCGCGCGATAACGACGATGCGTTTGAAATGCTCAGGGCGCTCTCCGGCAGGCGGCACCGCGTGCTTACCGGCGTAACGCTGCTCAGGGACGGGCGCGAACGCTCCTTCGCCGCCGAAACATATGTTTATTTCCGCAGCCTTTCCGACGCCGAAATACGCCGCTACATCGCCACCGGCGAATGTGCGGACAAGGCGGGAGCGTACGGCATACAGGGCAGGGGAGCGCTGCTTGTTGAAAAGATACACGGCGATTTCTTTAATGTTGTCGGCTTGCCCGTATCCCTGCTGGCCAAGGAGCTTGAAGCCTTCGGCTAAGAGCCGCCGAAAAGCACGGCAGCAAAGTTTAAATTGTAGAGATTAACAAAAATTTTACTTAAAAATTGTATATTATGCCAAATTTCGTCCGATTTGCTCTTGCAACGGCTCGATTTCAATGTTATAATTATTGTATATAGGAATTAAGCGTTTTGCGCTGCATCATATGATAAGGAGTGAGCTTATGGCGGCGGATCTGCATTGCCACACCAAGCTGAGCGACGGCTCGGTAGGTATTGAAAACCTGATTGTTATAGCTAAAAAAAGCGGAATAGATACGATCGCCATAACCGATCACGACTGCCTTGCCGGCATTGTGCGCGGTCAGGTCATCGGCAAGCGATACGGCGTGAATGTTATACCCGGCGTGGAGATATCCGCGTTTGATTTTGACGCGGGCAAAAAGGTGCATATCATCTCTTACCTTGCGGACGCGCCCAACAGGCTGGAGGGCATATGCAAGCGCACCTCCGTTGCCAGAAAGCGCGCCGGTCAGATAATGATGCTCAAAACAGCCGGCAGGTTCCCGATAACCTCTGATTTTATCCTGAGCCACGCCACAGGCTCCACAAATCTTTTTAAGCAGCATATAATGCACGCGCTGATGGACGCCGGCTACACGGATAAGATCTTCGGCGAGCTTTATCACGCGCTGTTTGATGAAAAAAGCGAAACGAATATCCTTGCCCCCACCAAGTATCCGGGTGTGGACGAGGTGCTTGACGAGATTCATTCCGCCGGCGGCATCGCCGTTTTGGCGCACCCCGGCAAGCTTGATAATTTTGACGAGATAGATAAATACATCTCTATGGGGCTGGACGGAATTGAGGTCTGGCATCCCCTGCATACGGACGAGCAGGTGGAGCAGCTCATCGCGCTTTGCAAAAAGAAAAAGCTGCTGATGACCGGCGGCTCGGATTTTCACGGGATCTACGGAGATAAAACGGTAACGCTGGGCGCCTGCTCCACACCGCAGGAGCATGTGGATAAGCTGCTCGGCTATAAGGCAAAGAAAAAACGCGCCGCCCGCAAGGCGGAGCGCGCGGCAAAAGAGGCGGCTCAAAACGCCGCCGAATAAATCAGCGTGGGAAGCTCAGGCTTCCCGCGTTTTTTGTTGACATCGGGCAGCTTCTATGTATAATTAAATTATAAAATCTAATTAAAAACACCGCCAAAAAAGGAGGCGCCGCCGTGTATAAAAAGCCTGCAAAAACACCGCCGCGCGGCTGGAACAGCTGGGACTGCTTCGGCGCGGCCGTAACGGAGCGCGAGCTGCTGCAAAACGCCGAGTATGCTGCAGAACATCTAAAGGATTTCGGCTGGGAATATATCGTGTGCGATATCCAGTGGTACGAGCCGCTTGCAAGGGATAACGACTACAATAATTTTTATCCGCTCAATACGGACGGCTTCGGCAGGCTTATGCCGGCTGAAAATCGCTTTCCGAGCGCGGCGGGCGGAAAGGGCTTTCGCCCGATAGCGGATAAGATACATAAAATGGGGCTTAAATTCGGCATACATATTATGCGCGGTGTGCCCCGCGCCGCCGTTCATTCCGCGCTGCCCGTCAAGGGCGCGGACTGCACCTGCCGCGATATAGCCCACCATTTTTCCGTCTGCTCGTGGAACACCGATATGTACGGCTGCAAAAATTGCGCCGGCGCTCAGGCGTACTACGATTCGCTGTTTGAGCTTTACGCCTCCTGGGGCGTGGATTTTGTTAAGTGCGACGATATATGCGTAACCGAGTTTCGAAAGTGGGATTCGCCGTATTCCGCCGATTATGAGATAGAGATGATAAGGCGCGCCATAGATAAATGCGGCGGAAGCATCGTGCTTTCGCTCTCTCCCGGCCCTGCGGACATCAAAAACGCCGCGCATCTCAGAAAAAACGCCGATATGTGGCGTCTCACCGGCGATTTTTGGGACAGGTGGGATAAGCTTCACGAGATGTTTTCCGTATGCCTGCGCTGGCAGGGCGTGCCGGGAGGCGGCTCCTGGCCGGACTGCGATATGCTGCCCCTCGGCAGAATATCAAAAAACGGCGCCTGCCACGGAAAGCAAAACAGATACACGAATTTCACAAGGCCGGAGCAGCTTACGATGATGAGCCTTTGGGGCATCTTCAAAAGCCCGCTTATGATGGGCGGCAATCTGCCCGAAAACGATGAATGGACCCTTTCCCTTTTAACTAACCGCGATTATCTTGAAATGCACGAAAGCTCCTTCGGCGCGCGCTGCATTTTAAACGATGAAAAAAACGGCAAGGGCACTGTGATCTGGTCCGCCGCGGGCAAGGGCTGCCGCTATCTTGCCGTTTTCAACACGCGAGATAAGCAGAAAACGATAAAGGCGGATCTCACCGGCATTTTGATGCCCGGCGTGCCGCTTGACGCGCTTGAGATATGGAGCGGGCAGAGGCTCTCCGGCGTTAAAAACACGCTTTCGGCAGAGGTCGAGCCCCACGGCGCAAGGCTTTATAAATTGACGGAGATGAAAATATGAAGCTAAAATATTTCAGCATCTACAGTCACGGCGACACGCTGCGCGGCGTCATCATTTTTCCTAAAAAGGCGTCCTACCCCTGCAAAACCGCCGTTATAAGCCACGGCTTTTCAAGCAATATGGCAATCACAATGCCCTACGCAAAGCCCTTTTTAAAGGCGGGCTTCATAGCCGTGCTGTATGATTTTTGCCGCTCCGGCAGCGGTATCAGCGGCGGCGGCAGCACAAAAATGAGCGTGCTCACGGAAAAGGAAAATCTAAACGATCTGCTTTGGTATGTTTCTCATCTCAAAGAGGTGGATAAAAGCAACATAGTGCTTGCGGGGTGCAGCCAGGGCGGGCTCGTGTCCGCGCTCAGCGCGGCTGAAAACGAAAGTCTTGTGCGCGCGCTCGTGCTTTATTATCCCGCGCTGTGCATACCGGATGACGCGCGCCGAGGGCATATGATAACCGCCCGCTTCGAGCCGGATAATATCCCGGACGAGTTTTTTGCCATCGCCGTAAGGCTCGGCAGGCGTTATGCGCAGGACGCCGCCGCGCTTGACCCATACAGGCAGATAACCGCGTATAAGGGCCCCGTGCTGATAGTTCACGGCACGGGTGATAAGCTTGTGGACATATCCTATTCAAAGCGCGCCGCCGAGCTTTACGAGGACTGCCGCCTTGAGGAGGTGCGCGGCGACCACGGCTTTATTGCAAGCGGGCTTTCTGCTTCAAACAAGGCCACCTCGCGCTTTCTTTACGAGCACGGCCTCGCCTGAAAATGATACGATAAAAAATAAGACGCGCCGGCGGCTGAAACCGCAGGCGCGTCCTTTTCGTTCTGTTTATTTTTTTGCGTTAAAGCTGTCTCTGAGCTGCACCGTGCGGTTGAATATGAGCTTTTCCGGGGTGCTGTATTTATCGGCGCAGAAATAGCCGTTTCTCATAAACTGGAACCTGTCGCCCGGCTTTGCGCCGGCAAGGCTCTTTTCGCAGTATGCCGTCACGGTCTTCAGCGAATCGGGGTTCAGATTGTCCTCAAAGGAGCTTACGCCCTCCTCGTCGCTGGGGTTCGGCACATCAAACAGGCGGTCGTAAAGCATCACCTGCGCCTCAACATTATCCTCTGCTGAAACCCAGTGGATGGTGCCCTTCACCTTTCGTCCGTCCGGGCTGTCGCCGCCGAAGGTGGCGGGGTCGTATGTGCAGTGAACGCAGGTAACATTGCCCTCGCCGTCCGTTTCATATCCCGTGCAGGTAACGAAATACGCCTTGATAAGCCGCACCTCGTTGCCGGGGAAAAGGCGAAAATATTTTTTTATCGGCTCTGCCATAAAATCGCTGCGCTCAATGTAAAGCTCCCGCCCGAAGGTCATCGTGCGCGAGCCGTATTCGGGGTGGTCGGGGTGGTACTCAACGCTTATCTCTTCCGTTTTGTCCTCGGGATAGTTGTCTATCACAAGCTTTATCGGGTCAAGAATCGCCATCGCGCGGCGCGAGGTTTGGTTAAGGTCGTTTCTTACACAGCTTTCAAGCAGCGCAAAATCAATTACGCTGTACGCCTTTGAAACTCCTATCCTGTCGCAGAAGTCGCGTATGGCGGCGGGCGTGTAGCCCCTGCGGCGCATACCGCTTATCGTTGCCATTCTCGGGTCGTCCCAGCCGTCCACAATGCCGTCGAGTACCAGCTTAAGGCATTTGCGCTTTGAGGTCAGCGTGTAGTTGAGATTCATTCTTGCAAATTCTATCTGGCGCGGCTTTTCGCCTTCAACACATTCGTTGACCACCCATTCGTAAAGCGGGCGGTGGTTTTCAAATTCAAGCGAGCACAGCGAATGGGTCACCTTTTCGCACGCGTCAGAAAGCGGGTGAGCAAAATCGTACATCGGGTAAACGCACCATTTATCGCCCGTGCGGTGATGGTGGGCGTACATAATTCTGTATATGATCGGGTCGCGCATATTGAGGTTGGGGCTCGCCATATCTATCTTGGCGCGCAGCACTCTTGAGCCCTCGGGAAATTCGCCCTTTGCCATACGCTCAAAAAGCTCAAGGTTTTCCTCAACGCTTCTGTTTCTGTACGGGCTTTCCTTTCCCGGCTCGGTAAGCGTGCCGCGGTATTCGCGCTGCTGCTCCGGCGTCAGGTCGCAAACGAACGCCTTGCCCTTTTTGATAAGCTTTATCGCGCACTCAAACAGATAGTCAAAGTAATCGGATGCGAAATAGGCGTTGTCCCACTCAAAGCCGAGCCACTTTATGTCCTCGGCAATCGCGTCAACATATTCCGTGTCCTCCTTGGTGGGGTTCGTGTCGTCAAAGCGCAGGTTGCAGATGCCGCCGAAGCGCTCCTTTGCGCCGAAATTTATGCAGATGGCCTTGGCATGCCCGATGTGCAGATAGCCGTTCGGCTCCGGCGGAAAGCGCGTCTGCACCCTGTTATACGCGCCCGTCTCAAGGTCCTTTTCAATAATATCGTTTATAAAGTTAGAGCTTTCCCTGATCTCCTTCGCGTCGTCTCTTGCCATTATATCTCCTCCCTGTAATGCTTAAGCGCGGCGCAGAGCCTTTCGCTCACTCTCTCTTTTCCCAAAAGGCGGGTTATTTCGTAAAGGTCGGGCGTGTTGGTGCGGCCCGTAAGCGCAACGCGGATAACGGTTGAAACATCGCCCACATGGCCCTTGAAGCTTTCCGGCTCCTGCTTGAATTCCTTAACGCTCGGCGTGCAGCCCACAAGCGGGCAGAGCGCCTTGATGCGCTCAAACCATTCGTCCTTTGTGTCGTTAAGGTCAACGGCGGCGGCGTATTTTTCAAGCACGGCCGCTGCAAGCTGCGGCGTTGCGTTGCCGCTCAGCTCGTAGCACGGCTCAAAGGTTTCGTCAAACATATAGCTGATGTAGTCGGGAATATCGCTCCACTTGGCTATGTCCTTGCGCGGCTTTTTGTTTTCGCGGTCTATGTTGAGGATCGCTCTTGCGCGCTCGCCGTCCTTTTTATAAAGCTCGGCAAGGCCCTTGTTGTATCTTTCCGCCCATTTCAGCGAAAGCTCAAACACCCTTTCGCTCGTCATTGTGCTTATCACATTTTTTGAGATGTCGTTGAGCTTTGCAATGTCAAACAGCGCGCCCGAAACGCTCATCTTTTTTATGTTGAACGGAAATTTTGAGATGCCTTCGTTTTTGTTCGCCCTGCGCCAGTCCTCAAAATTAGAGTTGGCAAGCGTCATCATATATTCGTTTACGCTCTCGGCAGGGTAGCCCTCCTCGGAATAGTAGGAAACGGCAGCCTCGGGGTCCTTGCGCTTGGAGAGCTTGCGCTTGCCCTCGCCCTGCGCCTTCATTATGGGCGCAACATGCACATATTTAGGCGTTTTAAAGCCCAGAAGCCTGTTGAGCTGGATGTGAACGGGGCAGCTTGCTATCCATTCGTCGCCGCGCACGATATGGGTGGTGCGCATCAGGTGGTCGTCCACAACGCTGGCAAAATGATAGGTCGGTATGCCGTCTGATTTGAGCAGCACGATATCCTGCACATTTTCCTGCGCCTCGATTCTGCCCTTTATCATATCCTCAAACACGCATTTTCTGCCTGCCTCGCCGGGCGATCTCAGGCGCAGCGTCCACGGCTTGCCCAAGTCGATATTCCTCTTTATCTCTTCAAGCGAAAGGCTGCGGCAGCGCGCGTATTTACCGTAATAGCCCGTTATGTCCTCGCCGGCTTCCTCTTGGCGGCTGCGTATCTCGTCAAGCTCCTCGGCGGTGCAGAAGCAGGGGTAGGCGAAGCCCTCTTCAACCAGCCTTTTTGCAAACGCCTGATAGATGCGCTTTCTCCGGCTCTGGCAGTATGGGCCGTAATCGCCCCTTTCCTCGCCGTTTGCCACAACGCCCTCGTCCGGCTCTATGCCGAAGTATGAAAGCCCGTCCAGCATAACGCCCACGGCGCCCTCAACGCGGCGTTTTTGGTCCGTATCCTCCACGCGCACATAGAATATCCCGCCGGTGGTTTTTGCGGTTTCGTAAGAAACGCGGCAGGTGAACAGATTGCCGAAATGCAGAAAGCCCGTGGGGCTCGGCGCAAATCTTGTTACGCGCGCGCCGTCCGGCAGGCTGCGCGGCGGGTATTTTTCCTCGTAATATTCGGGAGTTTCGCTTATGTCCGGAAATAAAAGCCCGGCAAGCTCCTTTGCGTTTTCCATATTTTTCTCCAAGCAATAATTATAATCAATATATTATCTCATAAGTTCGGCAAATATTCAATAATTACTTTTATTTATTTTAGTATTTTAGCCGCGCGCGAAAATCAGGCGCATAAAGCCGTGTGCGCGCAGCTTTTGCGGCTCAATCAAAAGCCCCGCCGGGCAGCGCGCGGCGGAGCAATGCGTTTTTTATATGAATTGATTTGCGCCCTCGTCGTATTCGTACCCTGCCGCGGCAAGCTTTTTTTCAAGCTCGCCTCTCTCGCAGCCGCACGCGACGCACAGCTCGTCAAGGCTTGAATAATCATCGCGAAGGCGGGTGTTCACAACGCTTAGCAGCATCACGGGGTCGTTCGGAAGCTTCATTGCGCAGCGCCCCTCTCGGCGCCGTCGGCAGCGCCCTCAAGCTGCATATACGCCTTGTCCGGCAGCTTTTTCAGTATGCTTTCATACATAATGTCGGCAAGCTCCTCAACCGTGTATTTTGATTTGAAGAACAAAAGCGAAACGATAAAGCCGGTCACGCCGTTTGCCGTAAATTCAATGATAAAATCCGCAATGTCCGAATCGCCGGCGTTTGCAAGCGGCGAGCGGCGGTAAAATTCGGCGCTGTATTCCATAATGCTGTTCCTAATAAGTATCGTCATATGAGCGCACAGCGAGGATTCAAAGCATTTTTGCAAAAACAGGCGGTTGTTCTCTATACCCTGAAGATAGATCACGGTCGCCTCCTTTATGTTTTTGGCGTGCTTTGCGCTCTCCACCCTGCCGTGGGTGTATTGCTGAACACCCCAGTTTATAAGCGCCTGAATGTCGGAAAAATGATAGTAAAATGTCTGGCGGCTGATGTTGCATTTTTCAACAAGCATCGTAACCGTTATCTTGTCAAGCTCATTGTCGTTCAGCAGCTTTGAAAACTGCCGCAATATGTGCATCTTCGTTTCCTTAGCCATATTATACCGCCTCTCCTTCAAAAAAGTCGCACTGTTAAGTGAAATCATATCATAATTTTACACAGATAGCAATAATGTAATAAAATTATTAACATAATCGTGATAAAATTAAAGGTTTATTAACAATTCGGCGCAAAGCGTAAAAAAAATACCCGCGCATTCGGCGCGGGCGCTTTCCTTAAGGTTTTTATTTTTCCTCAAGGATATGCAGATAGTCCTTGTATTTGGAAGACAGCACGCTCTGCTCCTCGGAGCTTTGAACCATTCTGTTTACGGCAACAGCGGTGCTCTTTACGGGAGCAATCGTTCCCGCGCCGGCAACGCAGCCGCCGGGGCACGCCATTCCCTCAAGCAGGTAGCCGTTGTATTTTCCCGCCTTTGCAAGCTGCAGCATCTTGCGGCAGTCCGGCAGTCCCTCCGCCCTGGCGGTGAGCACCTCGCGGTCCGGGTCAAGCTTCTTTATCGCGTTTTCAACGGCTCTTGCAACGCCGCCGCTTACGGCAAAGCCCTTGCCGTCGCCGCTGGATTCGCTGCCGAGCGGCTCGCCCTCGGCACATTCGTCAATATCAATGCCCTTTGCCTCAAGGATTGAATCAAATTCCTCAAAGGTAAGCACAAAATCAACATAGCTTCTTATGGTGCGGCGGCTTGCCTCAAGCTTTTTTGCCGCGCACGGGCCCACAAATACAACCTTGCCCTCCGGGTGCTTTTCTTTTATAAGGCGCGCCGTAAGCACCATCGGGGTCAGCGCCATAGAGATATACGAGGCAAATTCGGGAAACAGCTTTTTAGCCATAACGCTCCACGCCGGGCAGCAGGAGGTGCCCATAAACGGCTGCTTTTCGGGCACTTCTTTCATAAAATCGTGCGCCTCTTCAATCGTGCAAAGATCGGCGCCCACGGCAACCTCGTACACATCCTCAAAGCCCAGCTCCTTAAACGCCGTCCTTATTTTGCCGGTGCTCACATTGCCGAACTGGCCGGCAAAGGCTGGCGCGATGGCGGCGTAAACGGGTGTGCTGCTCTTCAGCGCCGTTATCGTCTGATAGATCTGGCTCTTGTCTATTATCGCGCCGAACGGGCAGTTAACAAGGCACATTCCGCAGGAAACGCATTTGTCGTGGTCTATCTCCGCCCTGCCCAAGGCGTCGGATTTTATGGCGTTCATTCCGCAAACCTTTGCGCACGGGCGCTCCTGCTTAATTATGGCGTTGTAGCTGCACGCGTTTATGCACATTCCGCAGCGCACGCATTTTTCCTCGTCTATAAACGATCTGCCGTTTTTGATGGAGATCGCCTTTTTTGGGCATACCTCAACGCAGGGATGCTCCAGGCAGTTCTGGCAGCCGTTTGTAACATAAACCCTGTTTTCCGGGCAGCGGTTGCAGGCGAATTTTATTATGTCTATAAGAGGGGGGTCGTAATATTTTTCATCCACAAGGCTCTCGTCAACGCCCTCGCAGATGGATTCAAAATCGTTGAAATCCCTGAGCGAAAGACCCATCGCCGCCCTGAGTCTCTCCGCAACGATCTCGCGCTCAACGAAAACGCTGTCTCTGTACTGAGCAACCTCGCCGCTGATTATCTTGTAGGGCAGGTTTTCAAATTTCTTTTCATCCCAGCCCTCAAACGCCATTTTGGCAACCTCGGTAAACACGGTTTTTCTGAGGTTTGACTTCCTTGTTTTTATCCCTCTCATATATCCTGATTTCTCCTTGAAGCTTATTTCGCCACTATAATAACAGATTGTTTTATTAAAATCAATAAAAGATTTTATCATAATACGCCTTTTTTTGCGCCGCTGTTTGTTGTATAATATTTCCGGTGATGAAAATGGAGCAAAGATTTCCCTCTTTCGCAGAGCTCGGCAAAAAGCTTGAGGACGAGCTTGATATGGATTTCAGCGTAAGCGAGATAAGAATAGACGATATCAAGCGGTTCAACGAGCTGATAAAAGAGCCGTTCAATGCGGAATTTCCCAAAAAGAACAGGCGGATTTTCTACCGCGGCGAAAGGGTGGATTCGCCCCTGCGCCCGCTTGTGCCCACGCTGCTTCGCGATAAGAGCCGCCTTTTGACGGCGGGGGAGGGCGTTGTTGAGATAGACGGCGATTTCCTGCTTGGGTTTTATGAGAATATGGGCGAATATCTTGATATATACCGCCGCATTTTCGGCACCGCCACGCGCTACAGGCTTTATGAGCTGTGCGCCTTTTCCCAGCATTATCTTGATGTTTCGCCGTTTATAGATTTCACCAAATCGCTCTATGTGGCGCTGTCCTTTGCGCTCAAGGGCAGAAGCGAGTTTGACGAGGATATAGTGCTCTTCACCGCCGAGATCGCGGATGACGACAGCTATACAAACGATATTGTAACCGCCGAATGTTGGCTCAATTCCTATCGCGTAACCGTTTATAACGACCCCAAGAGCCTTAGGGATATCGGCGATATTGCGCCCGCCGTGCTCCGCCGCGCAAGAGCGGTCGCCCAGGGCGAGCCGCCGGAGACCGCTCCCAAGGCGCGCCTTATAGATATACCAACAAACGATTTCACAAAGCTTCAGCAGGGCGTTTTCCTGCTGCTGACGGATTTTGCCCTCGTTCGCCGCTCGTATCTTACAAAAAGCGTGCGCGAGGAGTTCAGGATAAATAAATATATAATCGGCAGGGAGCTGTGCCCGCAGCTCTCAAAGATGATAAGCAGCGAAGCGCCGTGGTACGAGTATCCGTGCCTTTTTGACATAAAAGAGGCGATGCGCCGCGCCGCGCTGAAAAGCCCGTCCGCCTGAAAGGCGTGTTTTCGTTTCCCTGCCGGTCTTATTTTGCGCAGGGAAGTGTATAATTATGTCAGTAAGCTGTTCAAGGCTTTCAAAGGCGGGGGAGGAAAGGTCGCTGCTCGGCTGCTTTCGTACCCTTGAATATCCGTGCTCCGGCAAAGGCTCGGCGGGCGCGTACCGCCTTGAGGCGCGCGTCGGAGAGGAGGGCGCGGTGTTTCGGCCGGATGCCGTCTTTCTCAGCTACGGCAGGGGAAGCGTGTCGCCCGCGCCGCGAAGCCTCGGCAGGCTTATTCTGAGCGCCGCCCGCGGCGACGGGGAACTGCCCGCCGGCACGAAATTCAGAAACCGCACCGTTTTGAGCCGCCCGCTCAGGCACGCGCCGGAGCTTGTTTTCACCGGCGGGAAGGACGGGGAATGGGCGGTGCGCTGCGATCTGCTGCTTGCCTATGAAGGCTCGGTCAACTGTAAATACGAAAGTGCGTCGTCGGGGCAGGGAAGTCCGTTTATGCGCCTTTGCGGCTGCGGCGCCGCCGCAGTGGAAGCGCCGCTTCCCGTTTTGCGCCTCTCCTTTTCGGACGAGGAGCTCTATATCCGCGCCGGTATGCTCGCGGCGTTTTGCGGCGAGGCAAGGCTCGGCTTTGAGCGCCTTGCGCAGTCCGCCGGCTATTCATCGGAAAAGGGCAGGGAGCTGTTCGCCGTTTTGAGCGGCAGCGGCACAGCGCTTGTTTTTGAGCGCGAGGAAGCGCCGCAGGAAATTTAGACGCAAAACGCCGAGGCTGTATGCCTCGGCGTTTTTTTGAGCCGAAATACGGCATCGCCCTTTCCGCACGGCTTACCCCAGCGCAACATCAAGCGTCAGCATCACGGTAAAGCCGGCGGCAAAGCACAGCGTGCCCAGATTTGAATGTTCTCCGGCGTTCATCTCCGGCACAAGCTCCTCCACCACAACATAAATCATCGCGCCCGCGGCAAAGCTCAACAGGTACGGCATCATCGGGGTTATGAGCCCCGCCGCAAGTATCGTTGCCGCCGCGCCGAGAGGCTCCACCGCGCCGGAGAGCACGCCCGCGCCGAACGCGCGCAGCCTGCCCGTTCCGCGCGAGCGAAGCGGCATTGATATCACCGCGCCCTCGGGAAAATTCTGTATCGCTATCCCAAGCGAGAGCGCCAGCGCCGCCGAGGCGGAGATATCTGTTTCTCCGGCAAGCATCGCGGCGTACACCACTCCCACAGCCATACCCTCCGGTATGTTGTGAAGCGTAACGGCAAGCATCAGCTTTGCAGAGTGGGAAAGCTTGCTTTCCGGCCCCTCCGGCTTGTCGGAATCAAGATGCAGATGGGGTATGATATTGTCCAGCAGCAGAAGAAAAAGCACGCCTGCCCAGAAGCCCGCCACTGCCGGTACGAATGAAAATTTTCCCATATCCGCCGCCTGCTCCATAGCAGGTATCAGCAGGCTCCAGATGCTTGCCGCCGTCATAACGCCGCCTGCAAAGCCCGTAAAGATCCGCTGCACCCTGCGGCTCATCCTCCCGCGCATAAAAAATACGCACGCCGAGCCGAGCGCCGTGCCTAAAAACGGCAGCAGCAGCCCTTTTATAACGGTTGGCGTCAGTTCCATCACCGCCCTTTCATATATCAGTTAGTCATAACTAATTAGTTACAGTTTACAATATCGCGCCCCGTATGTCAATACGGCAAACGCTACCATTATCATATGCCGCAGCAGCGCGGATGCCACAAAAAACCGCCGCGCAACGGCGGCGGTAATCGGACGGCAATGTCAGCCGTAAAACGAAAATCCCGATTTCGATCAAGGGGCTTTTCTGCAACGCACAGGGGCTGCTATCAGCAGCCCGCTTTGAGCGGGTAATCGGCGACCCCGAAAAGCAGCAGCCCGAACAATCCCGCGTAGGGGCTGCGACCCGCAGCCCGCTTAAACAGCGTTCTTTCGGCGCCCCCGAAAAGCGCAAGCATTTCGACGACTTGTCTGCCGCGGCACATTCACTGCGCTTTTGAAAATTCGGCGTAAACTCCGTAATGGTCGCTCACATAGCCGCACGAGATATCGCTCAGCACCTCGTATTCCGCGGCTTCAAACCCGCTTGACGAAAAGATAAAATCTATCGGCTCCGTGTTGTTCTGCTTGCCCCATTCCTGATAGGTGCCGGTTATTTCGCCGCTTTCGGCTGCGCTCAGCGAATCGTTGAGCACGGCTGATACGGCGCTGTGCGCGCTCATACCGCGCGTCTGGTTAAAGTCGCCGGTGAGTATCGCCTGCGCCTGCGGGTGAGCGTTCAGCAGCTTTGAAAGCTCATCAAGAATAACGCCCGCGCCGAACGCCTGCGCCTCCTCGCTCACATTGTCAAGATGCGTGTTCATAAACAGCACCTCGCCGCCGTTTCTGTCCTCCAGCAGCACCCAGGTGCACACCCTGTTGCAGCCGGCGCCGTCGTAGCGGCTTTCCTCCTGCGGCGTCTCTGAAAGCCAGAAGGTGCCGCAGTCCTTTTTTTCAAATCTGTCGCTGCGCCAGAAAACGGAGTTCATCTCGGATTTCTTCTCGCCGTCGTCGCCGCCTCTTTTAACGCCGTAGGATTCGTATGCCGGCATAAGCTCCTCAAGCTTTTCCATCCAGTCACCGTTCATCTCCTGCGTGCCTATAATATCGGGCGAAACGGCGTTCATATATGCCGCAAACCGCTTAACGCGCATTGAGGAGGAGGTGCCGTCAAGCACGCTGCCCCATGGCGCCGCGCAGTTGAAAGTAACGGCGGCGATATTGCCGTCGGCGGTCTTTGTGTGCGCCTCGTATTCCGGCTGCGCCCCGCATCCGGCAAAAAGGCATACGATAAGCAGAACGCTTATCAGAACCGATGCCGCTTTTTTCATTTGGTTCCCTTCTTCTTTCTTACGATCTTAGCCCCGATAACGGCTGCAACCGCCGCCGCAACAACAGCGCAGATAACGCACGGTATCGCCACCCTGAGCGCAGGCGGCAGATAGCCGGAAACCTGCTGCGGCAGGTCGTCCGGAAGCTGATAGAGCGTGCTGCCGTCGTTTTCGCCGTAGGCTATTCTTATAACATTAACGCTGTATTTCCCCGTGTCAACGCTGATAACGCCGTTGCTCACGCTCAGCTCCTGCTGCTGCGGGGCAACAAAGTAATCCGTGTCAACCTCATTGCAGGCGGAGGCGTAATCCGCGCTTATGAACTGGTTAGAGGCGCAGTTGACGCTGCCGAACGCCGACGCGTCTATGCTCACCGTGCGCTTGCTGCCGCTTGAGTTAACAAGCTTAACATATATCGCCTGCTCCTCCTCGTCAATGGTAACGGACTGCGCAAGCTCGCTCACGGGTATGTCGGAGGAGAAGGAGGCGTCAACATATTTCGTGCCGGTGTTGTTTGAATACAGCATCTGCGTGAAATATGCGGGCGTCAGCACGGTGCGCCGGCTGTCGAACCAAACCATATTGACTGTCCAGTTCTGCGAATTTATCTTGGCAAAGGTGGGCGCGTACGCCGTCATCGCCACAATGTCCGAATTTCGCTCAAAGCCGGTCATATACGCGGCTTCCTCCACAGCCTCCAGCATATTGCTCTTGGTCTGTATCGTGCCCACGCCGTCAGCAGTTGCGGCGTATTCGCCCACAAACACCTTTGCGCCGGAGCGGTCATAGGCGTCGTACCTGTCGTTTATCTCGTACATATAGCTGCCGGAGGTGTAATAATGCTCGTCAACATAGCAGTCGCGGTAGCTTGTGTTCACCGTCTCCCAGGCGCGCTCAAAATCCGCGCCCTCAAGCCAGGTGCCGGAGGTCGTTATGATCGTGATGTCCGGATACGCAGCCTTTACCGCCTTGTAAAGCGCGTCAAAATTGCGCCAGTAAACATCTCCCCAGTTTTCGTTTCCTAGGCCGATGTATTTCAGATCATACGGCTCCTCGTGGCCGTTCGCGGCTCTTATCGCGCCCCAGTAGGTGGTGGTGGAATCGCCGTTTGCATATTCGATAAGGTCAAGAATATCCTGCACATAGTTCTGCCATTCGGGCGTGCCCGGCGTCAGCGCGATAGTCTCAAGATATGCGTCAAAATCCGCCTCGCTCGTGTAGCCCAAAGCGTTTACCTCGTTCGTGCGGTTTTCAATGCCATCGCCGTCGCTCTCGGAATAGCCGCGCACATCAATAAGGTACTGCCGGAATTCCTCGTCCGTCATGGAAAGCTTTTCGCGCGCGTCAACATTTATGTCAAAGCCGTTTCTGCCCTGGCAGGTCAAGCCGGCGTTAAGGCAGGGCACCGGCTCTGCGCCCAGGTCCTCGCAAAGATTGAAATATTCGCCGTAGCCCATCGCGTTTGAATTTATGTAATAATCGCCGGCGTCGTCGTTTCGCCAAACATTGTAGCTCTGCTCGCGCTCCTCAAGCGGGCCTATCGTCTTTTTCCAGTCAAAAAGATTGTCAAGCGAATCGCCCTCGCAAAAGCACCCGCCCGGAAAGCGGATAAAGGAGGGAGAAAGCTTCTGAAGCGCGTCAACAAGATCTGCGCGCAGCGTGGTGTATTTCCACTTCGAGTCGCCGTAGCCGTAGGAATCCTGCGGGATAAGCTCAACAAAATCAAGATACAGCGTGCCGCTGCCGTTAAGCTCAATGGTAAGCGCGCCGTCCTCGGTGGCAGCGGAGGTCAGCACGGCCTCCACCTTGCGCCAGTCTGCGCCGGTGTTTGAAATATCAAGCTGATAGGCGGTCTGCGGATTTTTGTCTCCGTCAAGATAAACGCTTATCTCGCCGTCAAAATCTATGTTTTTTATGTAGCAGGAAAAATCGTAGTCAAGCCCCTCTTTAAAGCCCATATCCGCCTTTTCCTGCAGCTTTTCGTTGGGGTCGTAGGTCTTGTAATCCCAGTGCTCCACACAGCCCAGGTTGCTCACAAGCCCGCGCCCGTTCACTTCAAGCACCTCGTAATGCGTGTTGTTTTCGTTCATCGCATCATCGCTTGAAACGGTGTGACCTATGTTCGTAAAGCGCCAGTACGCCTCGTTTAGCTCGGCGTTTTCTTCAGCCGTGTCGTTGTATTCAAAGCTGTTGTTGTAAACCAGGTTTGAAACAAGCCCTCCGTCGCCCGCTTTTGAGATGTCCTCAATAAAAATGCCGTAAAGCGAGTCGGAAACCTCGTGTGAAACGGCGGCGGGGTCAATGCGCAGCGTCGCCTCCTGCGCCGCAAATGCGGGCGCTGCCGCAGAAAGCGCCACAGCCGCGCTCAGCGCCGCGGCAATAAATCTCTTCATAAAAGCTACCCCCGTTTTGGTAAATAGTTATAAAATTATGTTACCATATCCCGTGCGATATGTCAAAAAACAGAAATATTACAATTAGCAAAAATAACTGTTGCAAAATCGTCAAAAGTGTGCAATAATATCAAGTGCAAAATCAATCGAGGTGTGGCTCAGTTTGGTAGAGCACCACGTTCGGGACGTGGGGGCCGCAGGTTCAAATCCTGTCACCTCGACCAAAAAAGACGGTTTTCTAAACCGTCTTTTTCTTATGCCAAAAGGCTCTAAACCCCTTAAAATCGGGGCTTAGAGCCTTTTTCATTTTCGCCTTGAGATAACTTGAGATTGCTCAAGATGGGTTGAATGCCAACCGAATGTCATCCCAATGGCATGCTGCATGTGATTTTTAACATATTGATGATCTGATTTTTTTGTGATAAAATAAAATATCATAAAAGGGAGAATAATAATATGGGTGATAATAATATTCAACTTTTTGAAGATAAGCCTATTCGTACTGCGTGGGATGATGAAAAGGAAGAGTGGTACTTTTCTATTGTTGATGTAATATCGGTTTTGACAGATCAACCAACACAAAGAAGTGCAAGTAATTATTGGGCAAAATTGAAACAACGCTTGAAAGAAGAGGGCGCAGACCAGTTGCTGATAAATTGTCAGCAACTGAAATTAAAGTCGCCGAAAGATGGAAAAAAATACAAAACTGATGTTGCTGATACAGAACAATTATTACGCATTATTCAGTCTGTGCCATCGAAAAAAGCAGAGCCATTTAAGATGTGGCTTGCACAGGTTGGTAGAGAAAGAATAGAAGAAACTATTGATCCTGAATTGGCAATAGACAGAGCGGTTGAAACATACCAGAAAAAAGGATATTCTGAAGATTGGATACATCAAAGACTTTTGTCTATTCGTATAAGAAATGAACTTACTGATGAATGGCAAAAGCGTGGTGTTGAAAAAGGCAAAGAATATGCAATCCTTACAGATGAAATAACAAAGGCTTGGTCAGGTATGAGCACAAGGCAATATAAAAATCTTAAGGGATTAAAAAAAGAAAATTTGCGTGACAATATGAGTGACCTTGAACTTGTTTTGACCATGTTGGCTGAAGCTTCAACAAAGGAAATTTCTCAGTCAGAAAATCCAAAAAATTTTGAAGAAAACAAAGCTGTTGCAAACAAAGGCGGTAAGGTTGCAGGAGATGCAAGAAAATCCATTGAAAGCCAAACAGGAAAATCTGTTATCACATCAAATGATGCAAAAAAACTAAATGAAGTTGTAGTTGATCTGATTGAATCTGCCTCTTCAAAAGATAATTAATATAGACTTGTTCAATCATAACCACTAGTTGATAGTGGTTATGATTTTTTTATCCTCTATAATTACATTCTCCTTTCACTGCACCATTTGATGAATTCTGATTTTAGCACTTTGAGATTCTTACCTACTTTGATTGCAGGAAAATCATCACGGTAGAAAAGTTTTCTTGCTGTTGGTACTGAACATCCGATTATTTTTGCCACATCCATCGGCGTTAAAAATACAAACTCATCATTTTTATTTTCATTATTCATATGTAAATCCCCTAAATATATAATCATAATTCTTGGATTGTTTTTTGACTTCAAATAACCTTTTTTTATGCTTTTTTCTCACTATTGCAAGTTGCTATTAGTACTACTTGTATTATATGAGAAAATAAAGCTACAAATGGTTCCAATTTTCATTTTTATAAATTTTATACTTTTGTTTCTAATTCTTTACTAAACATTTCTGCTATTCTGCTCATATACTTGCAGAAAGATAACAAATTTCTTCGCCATGCCTATTTTATAATAAGAGCGTCAAATATACATAGGGTTGGTTAATTCTCATTAGATACAATTAAATCAAGAAACAGAAAAAGCCAAGAGATTTTCGATTAAGAAAACCTCTCGGCTATGTAACTTACATTATCAAAATTCTTTTATCATGTCTTCTATGTTTGTAACAAGTCCATATAAAAAATCTTTCTTCTGAGAAATTAAAATATCCTCTAACTCTTTCTGCTTTTTTATTTCTTCTACAACAACTGCTTTTACTTTCATTTCTACCGTGTCAGTCCAAGGCTTTCCTATTTTCTTAAAAGAAGTTTTAACTCTATCAGACCACTTACCATTCTTTTTAAATTCAGGAATTAATGATAGATCACAACCAAAATCTTCTTTTATTCTTTTTTGATAAACAGTTGGCTTTAAACAATCTTCAAATTCAGCTTCGCTCATTCCCTTACAAGTTGTAAAAGTTATTGCCTTTAATTTAATGAGATTCTCCTTTTCTGCTTTCTCAAATGCTTTTTTGCCCTCCTCATCATCGTCTAGCAATACAACATATGAACATAGCATATTTTTAAATAAATTTAAAGTATAGCTCAAACTAGAAGCTCCGCCTAATTCATGAATTGTCAGCAAATTTTGTTTTAGTGCCTTCCCAATCTTTTCACTCATTTTAGGTAATATAAATTGCAACGCCTCTTTATCATCTGTACCCTCTACAACTAAAACATATTTTGAATTAATCAAATTATCAGATACTTTGATACCTAAAACTTCTCGCACTTCTTTTAAATTTTTAGCTGGCTATGCCGTTCCGCTATCAATTATTATATTTCTTGAAATATCTTCACGAACAACAAATAACGGATTATGTGTTGTAACGATAACTTGATTGTTTTCGGATAATCCTTCGATAATAGAGTTTAATTGATTTATCGCCTCAGGATGTAAATGTGCTTCTGGTTCCTCTATAATAATAACTGGCATTTTAGATTTTAATGCGTGTTCCTTTAACAAAGCTATTGCTGTTAAGCTTTTTATTCCATCTCCCTTAAATTCTATATTTGTAGGATTTCCATCATCAATAATTATATCTATCCCACTTCTAAAGAAACTATTTCTTTTTTCTTCTTCAATTTGTAACTTTACTTCATTTATCTTTGGCATAAACTCCTGTAATGGTTGTTTTAAACCTGCTGCAATATCATCCAAAATATCTTGCTGCAATTTTTTTATCATATCCATTGCTTCTATATATTGGGGATTTTCCTCTAATACTTCTAACCGTTGTATCACTGTATTTCTTATTTCATGAAGGGCAGCATTTTCTGTTCGAATAGCAGGAATATAATTGACCGATATTCTTTCGGAAATAAATTTTGCAATTATGTCTGATTTTTGAGTGAGTGCAGTCGCATTTTTTCCACGTTTAGGCACTCTAATTTCAGCAATGTTATTCGGACCAACAATAATCTCAATAGTAACAGTACCATTTAATTTCGAACCAACAATTTTATGAAATTCTGAAAGTTCATTTTCGTTTAAAACAAATTCTAATCGAAATCTAGACTGTAGGCTATTTTTTCTATTCTGTAACTGCATTGGAAAATCTCTTTCCCAATCATATTCTCTATGAGATCGCATCCTTGCCATTTTTTTTGAATGTGCTAACAGTATATTCATTGCACAATTCAATGCATTGGAAATATTACTTTTTCCCTCATTGTTTTTACCTAGTAGTACTGTATATTGTCCTAACGATATTTTATGTGCGGTAGTTATGCTTCTATAATTTGTAACCGAAAAAGATACTAACCTCATCGTTTCTCTCCTCTTTTTTTCAATATCTTTGTAATTATACTCCTTTTTTATAAATAATTCTACTATTATCTGTGTAAAAAAGCGGTATAAGGCACACGTCAATGTAGTTTTTGGGGCTTCAATCTTTGTGCTTTTTTAGACACTCAACTCTGTAATAGTAGCCATGAAAGTAAAATGACTGTTATGACATATCGGTAAATTCGTTTTATCGGACGTGTATTTTGAGCGCTTTTATGTCAAAAGCGCTCAAAGCTTTGATTTAATGGGGAGAGAGTATTTTTATTTTCGCCTTAAAATGATAGGTTGTTTACTGAAATTACATTCGCCTTTCACTGCACCATTTTATAAATTCTGATTTAAGAACTTTAAGATTTTTACCGACTTTGATTGCAGGAAAATCGTCACGGTAGAAAAGTTTTCTTGCCGTTGGTACTGAACATCCGATTATTTTTGCCACATCCATGGGCGTTAAAAATACAAACTCATCATTTTTATTTTCATTATTCATAAGTAAACCTCCTAAATTACCAACCGAAATAATAAGTTTCTTCCGGTTCGGTTTTTGAATCAAGTATCTTTATTAGTTTTGCGAGCGTTATTTTGGAACCTCTGGCTCTCATTTTTTCAACAATTTTCTCAAGCTTTTTTCTGTCGTGAATGTAATAAGTATCATCATAATCATCTTCGTCAGCCTGCATGGTGTCTATGAAATTTGTAATCAAATTCGTAAGTCCGTCAGTACAGTTGCCTGACCTTGGCGTTTCGTATTCGAGAATTGTATCTCCGATTAAAGTTTCCGCTCCGCCTAAGTCAAAATAAAGTTCAAGATTTTTCTTCAGCAACCTCTCATCAAACAGTTTTGCATCTCTGCACTTGTGTCCCTCTACATCACTGTAAGTCATATATTTGTATTCGGGATTGTATGAAACATAAATACCAAGCTCTTTTAATTTTGAAATGTACTCATCCATACTGTAACTTTCAGCCATAGCAGTAAGAGCGTCTTCAATAATTATCTGCTTCCATTTCGGATTTCTGTTTCTCCTTGTCTTTGCCTCTGTAACATCCCAGCCGTTTTCTAAGCAAATACTGTTTGAATAATTTTTGATTCTTTCAAGTTCCTGATTAGAAATAGTCAGCTTCTTTCCGTTTTCAAAGTTCACACTGTTGATTACAAGATGATTGTGAGTGTGTGCTTTGTTGGTGTGAGTGACTACAAGCACCTGATAACCTTCAAACAATTCTGCCATTTGCAAGCCGACTTCGTGTGCTTGTTCAGGAGTTATCCTGTCATCAGGAGAGAAGGATTGTATCATATGGTAGTAAGTTCTGCCGTCAGTTTTTCCGAACGCTTTTTTAACTTCTGCGAATTCATACTCGCAGCTTTCAGGCATACAGTCTTTACCGCTGATAAGTTTATCAGTGGTTTTTTCTTTGTTGCACACATAATTGATGACAGTTCTCGGATTTATTTTCCCTGAAGTGAACTTAATAATTGCCATACCTTTGCCACCTCCTGACGCATTTCTTTTAAATCAACTGCATTACACATTCCTGAATTGACTGTTCTTGTCAGCTGATTAAGATTGTTTCCTATTCGTCTTAACTCATATTCAACTCCTTCAATGCCTCGAATGATTTTGATTTCTTTATGCAAAGCACAGTCACGAAGATAGGGAGCAATGCTTTTATACTTGGTGCTTGCATACATCTCTATCAATTCTTTTTCTGTTTTTGTTACCCTGAAATTTAAAATTTCTGTTCTGTTATTATCTATGATTTTTTACCTCCTGATTGCAAAATTTGGGGTGCGGGTCTCCCGCTTGTCTTTGTTTGCGCCGTAGCGTAATACAAAGACGAAACTCGCCTAACAGTCAGCGTTGCTGACTGATGTAGTGCGGTGCAAAGCACCTTTATTCTAATTGTTTTAACCTTAGAGAATACCGCCACAAACGGTTTAAATTCGTGTTTTAATAATCAGCCTGATTACTTTTGTTTTTTTACTCAAAAGGCTTTTAATTGTTCGTCACCGTTTGCTGAACCGGCGGTGGTTCATATTTTGTGCACCGTATACAGATTGCTCTGCCTTGAATTCGCAAAATATCTTTCCGAGACATCAACATAGCCTTTCTCCTCAAGGCCTCTAATTGCTTTACGGCAGGAGTTCTCACACATACCGCAGTACTTTGCAATGTTCGGAACGGAATAATAACTCATTCCTTTAGCATCACCTCTGCTTGTCAGAAAGCTGTATACCACAAACTCCATAGGCGTTAAGCCTTCGTCAAAAATCCTATTAGGCAGAAGAAAGAAATTGCCTTTTTGTTTATTCATAAATTCACCTCCTCACTTACCCTTGCACACTTTTTTAACCTTTTGAGCCAAACTTTTTTAAGTCCCTTCACCTATAGCCACGAAAACAGCAAAAGATGAGGATTTTAAAAATCTTATTTACAAAATATTTACATACGCCTCCATATATTTAGCCGTTAAGCAAACACCTTTGAGCCATTTTAAAAATAATCCTCTCACTTATCCTTGCACACTTTTTTGCTCTTTTAAGCCAAACTTTTTTATCACAAAAAAGATAACAGATTATTTAATCTTGCGTGTATCTTCAGAAGATACATTTAAGGTATTACTCATCAACCTGCACAAACAATATGTAGTAGTTAAATCAATAATCTTGTTTAACCTCAACTATTCATAAAACTTTGTGGGCACAAACCAACACTTTTTATCTGTTATTTATGTATCTTCCAAAGATACATCTTTTTTATTTTCAGCGTTTTGCACAATGTTTTTTATAATAAAAAACAACCACTTTTCTGTTTTAGAAAAATGGTTGTTGAATATATAGCAACATTAAATTGATGCTACATATGTAGTTTGTCTAATAATCCGTAAGCATCCAGTAAAGTTTTGATATAGTATCTATCGCAAACATTGAAGTCATTTTCATTTAGTGAAATTCTTATTTCTTCTATTTTAGGTAACTCAACATAAATATATTTAAATTTAGGTTTTGGATAGAAAATTTTGTTTTTTTCATCAAGAGCAAATTCCAATCCTATTGGTCTAACTGCAACTCTTAATCTTGTTTCTTTTTCTTGACTCCAATTCCTTAAATGATTGTCATTGTCATATCCCAATTTTAATTTTATTAAACCAGCATTTTGTTCGTCTCCGTTTTCATCTTTATGTTTTTCTAATGAGTCTGTGTAGTAAACATCAGAAAATGTTGAATCAAAAATGCGCCAGTTTTTGTCATCATAAGTTTTGCAATTCAAGTCAGAAACGAATCCTTGGTCAGAAATTTTTTTCATTGGATTATTTAATTCTGAATCAAAATAAATTTGTTTTATATTTATATCTTTTACTTTAAATTTTAATTGTATTGTCCCGTAATTTTCAAAAAAGTACTTTGAATTATCTAATCCATAAGTAAAGCATAAAACAAAAATTTTAGTGTTCCATAACTGACTGATTCGACTGTTTTCAAGACTATCATTTACTTTATCGAGACGAGACAACCTGAGTGAATTATTTTTAAGAATTTCCTCAAGAGCGTTAAAATTTGTATAGTGATATACATATTCGTGTAGTTTTGCAGATTCAGTAAGTTCTTTATACATATCCATAATTTTGCATCCTAAATATTTCATATTTCGTAAATAATTATAAAAGATTTTTCTACTATATCAAGCGTATATAATTTTGTTACAAGGAAAGTACATACAGTACATACAGTACATACAGTATCATAATTGTTTTAAAAGCAAAAAACAGCAGTTTCACAATTAAGAGAAACTGATATTCATATAAATTTTATTAGTTTAATTTTTTATTCGGTTAGCAACCTAACCGCTAACTTAAATCCGATTTCAAACGCCTGACATTCAATAAAGGAAGTGTACTCGTCAACACATTCAACATATTTTTTGAGCACATCAAGTTCTTTATCTTTAAGTTTTGATGTCAGACACTCCTGATGTCTTGCCATCAGTTTAATTAATTCTTTTTCTTCATCATATACTTCTTTATCCTCACTCGGATTTATATTTCCATACCATAGCTCCTGCAGTATCGACATTAAATCAACTCCTTTGCACTACAAAGGAATATCATAAAACACAGATAAAATCCAGTTCGAATCAGTTTGATAGTACAAAAAATTGAACTATTGGCTGAAAAATGTAGATAATATTGTTTTTAAATACTAAATATGATATTATATTTTATATATGTTATTTATTCAGGAGTATGATTATGGCGCAAAAAAATAATGCAAATATAGGTTTTGAAAAGCAAATTTGGGATGCCGCTTGTGTACTTTGGGGGCACATACCTGCAGCTGAATATAGAAAAGTGATTATTGGTCTTATTTTCCTGCGTTACATATCAAGTGCGTTTGAAAAGCGTTATCAAGAACTTGTTGCAGAAGACGATGGATTTGAAGATGACAGAGACGCTTATGTGGAGGATAATATCTTCTTCGTGCCGGAGGACGCTCGTTGGAGCAAAATTGCTTCGTCTGCTCATACTCCCGAAATCGGAACTGTCATTGACGACGCTATGAGAGCCATTGAAAAAGAAAATACAACTCTTAAAAATGTACTTCCTAAAAACTATGCCAGTCCTGATTTGGACAAGCGTGTTTTGGGTGATGTTGTTGACCTGTTCACTAATATGGATATGGGCGACACCGAGGAAAGCAAAGACCTGCTCGGAAGAACTTATGAGTATTGTATTCAGCAGTTCGCCGCTTACGAAGGTGTTAAGGGTGGCGAGTTCTATACTCCTGCAAGCATTGTTAAAACAATCGTTGCTATCTTAAAGCCGTTCAAAAACTGCCGTGTATATGACCCTTGTTGCGGTTCGGGCGGTATGTTCGTGCAGAGTGCAAAGTTCATTCAGGCACACAGCGGCAAGCGTGGAGAAATAGCTGTTTACGGTCAGGAGTCCAATGCCGACACTTGGAAAATGGCAAAAATGAATATGGCTATTCGTGGCATTGATGCAGACTTTGGTCCGTATCAAGCAGATACATTCTTCAATGACTTACATAAAACACTGAAAGCAGATTTCATTATGGCAAATCCGCCTTTCAATCTTTCCAACTGGGGACAGGATAAACTTAAGGACGATGTTCGTTGGAAATACGGAACACCGCCTGCCGGCAATGCCAACTATGCGTGGATTCAGCATATGATACACCACCTTGCACCGAATGGAAAAATCGGTCTTGTACTTGCTAACGGTGCTTTGTCCTCTCAGTCAAGCGGCGAGGGTGACATCAGAAAGAACATCATTCAGGCTGACCTTGTGGAAGGTATCGTCGCTCTGCCGACGCAGCTCTTTTACAGCGTTACCATTCCTGTTACGCTTTGGTTCGTCACGAAGAATAAAAAGCAAAAAGGTAAAACCCTGTTTATCGACGCTCGTAAAATGGGTTATATGGTTGACCGTAAGCACAGAGATTTTACCGATGAGGATATTCAAAAGCTGGCAGATACATTTACAGCATTCCAAGACGGAACGCTTGAAGATGTAAAAGGTTTCTGCGCAGTTGCCGATTTGCAGGAAATCGAAAAGCAGGATTTCGTTCTGACACCGGGCAGATATGTGGGTATTGAAGAAGTCGAGGACGATGGAGAACCGTTTGAAGAAAAGATGACCCGTCTTACTTCTGAGCTTTCGGAGATGTTTGCAAAGTCTCACGAACTGGAGGACGAAATTCGCAAGAAACTGGGGGCAATTGGATATGAAGTGTAAAGAAACAACGGTCGCACTAAGATTTTCTGATGCATTTGCTCCTTCTGAATGTACGATTCAAGCCCATCAAAATATGATAGATAAACAGGGGTTTGTTTGGTACGGAAAATTAGGAGCAGCGGTATCTTCAAAAGTAGCAAACCTAATTATGGAGAATGAAAATCCGAGGATATTACTTATACACAGTGGAAAAACAGGAAGGTATTGGGCATATATCAAAAAAATTCAGTACGATATACCGAGTAAGAGTGAAATCCCAGAGTATTATCGTGATAATGCAGGCATTTTCAAAACTTTGTTTAGAGTTGTCAAAATTGAAGAAGCGCCTAAAAATGTTTTAGGTAATTGCGTTGTTGCATCGTCTCAAAGACCGCTTTCAGAAGTTTCTAAGAGTAGTATGAGTCCTTACTTCATAATTAATGTGGAGGAAGAATGATGGAATTGCTATCAAAATATGTAGAATTCAAAAATGGGAAAAAAAGACCCATTTCAAAGGGAACTATTCCTGTTTATGGTGGAAATGGAATATTAGATTATACGAATACAGCTAATATGCAAAGCGGTGTTGTTATAGGACGTGTCGGAGTATATTGTGGAAGTGTTTTTTTAGTAAGAGAAGAATGTTGGGTTTCTGATAATGCAATTAAAGCTATGTGCAAGGAGAATATTGATTTGGGATATTGGTATTACCTTCTCTCATCCTTACATTTGAACGAAAGAAGGATAGGTACTTCTCAGCCCTTGCTGACGCAGAATATACTAAATAATATAGAGGTTGAAATTCCTGAACTTGCTATTCAAAAGAAGATTTCGAGCATATTAGAGTTGCTTGATGAGAAAATCAAGCTGAATAATGAAATAAACAATAATTTAGCAGCTTAAAGGCCGATGTCGGAGACATCAAGCTCGCCGGACATTAGCTTGAGCAAAAGGGTATCTCGCAAAGTTTCAAGTTTAGTGATTTCCTCAATATTAGCAGAAATTTGCAGATATAAAGCCGTCACAAGTTCATCCAAAGGCTTTAATGCAGAAAGGTCGTCAGGCAAATATAACTGATATTCGGGCAATGCTTTTTTGCTTAAATGCAATACGGTTGTTCCATTAACATAGCCGAGACAATGTGCCTTGAACTTTTTATCTTGCAGAATAGCCGCAATGAGGAATTTAGATATATGATTGTTCTTTGGAACAACTTTAACTAAATCCATAGAAAAAACAATATCGCTATAACCTGATTTGCTCATTACAGGTTCGGCATTGCCAATTACTTCTGCATTTTGTGTTAGGTCAGTATGTGCAACGAGTGTATCAAACAGCTCTGCGTGCTGCGTATCTTTCAGTTTGTTTGACGGTATTATTTCCTTATAACCGTCAAGTTTGAAACCACCTTTGCGGTCGAAATTTTTTATAGTTGCCATAGCAATATTAGATTCTGTAAGTTCAGCACCTTTATATGAATAGCCACTTACAAAGTTTGCAATGGAAGATAAAGGCGTTTTCGACCAATTATCAGGCAAAGTGCCGCCAAATGGAGCATAATCAGACAGCCAAGCAGTACATATTGTTTTGATTTGCTCCGCTAAATTATTGTTTA
>CALWHV010000006.1 GCA_944380545.1 uncultured Eubacterium sp.
GCTCGATTTTCACATTGGAAAAATCAATTTTCTCCGGTTCTGCTTTTGGTGTATCAGGAGCTTTTGCAGCTTCAGAATTTACACCAATTTCTTTCTTTACACCATCTAAGGGTTTCATTGTGGGGAAAAGGAGGACATCGCGGATGCTGTATGAATCGGTGAGGAGCATCACGAGCCTGTCTATTCCTATTCCGAGCCCGCCGGTGGGGGGCATGCCGTATTCGAGCGCGGTGACGAAATCGCGGTCTATCATATTCGCCTCGTCGTCGCCCGCCTCGCGCAGCTTCATCTGCGCTTCAAAGCGCTTCATCTGGTCTATCGGGTCGTTAAGCTCGGAATAGGCGTTGCCGTATTCGCCGCCCATAATGAACAGCTCGAACCTTTCGGTGAGCGCCGGCTGATCCGGCTTTCTTTTGGTGAGCGGGCTTATCTCGACCGGATAATCCATAATGAAAGTGGGCTGGATAAGATTCTTCTCGGCATATTCCTCAAAGAAGGTGTTCAGCACATCTCCCCAGGTCTCCTTGCCAGGCAGGACCTCAAGCTCCCTTTCCTTTGCGAGGGCGACCGCCTTTTCATCGTCGCCGATAAAGCTTTCAAAATCAACGCCGCTGAATTTCTTTACCGCCTGGCACATCGTCATCCTGGCAAAATCGGACTCAAGGTCGATATCGGTGCCGCAGAAGGTGATATGCAGCGTGCCGCAGGCATCCTGAGCCGCCTGCCTGATGAGCGCCTCGGCAATATCCATCATTCCGTGATAATCCGTGTAAGCCTGATACAGCTCTATGCAGGTGAATTCGGGATTATGGCGAACATCCATACCCTCGTTTCTGAAATTCCTGCCGATCTCGTAAACGCGCTCCATACCGCCGACGATGAGCCTTTTAAGATAAAGCTCGGTTGCGATGCGAAGATACATATCGAGATCGAGAGTGTTGTGATGGGTGATGAACGGGCGCGCCGCCGCGCCGCCGGGGATGGTGTTGAGCATCGGCGTTTCCACCTCTATAAAGCCGTGGGAATCAAGATAATTCCTGATAGAGGTGATTATTTTTGAGCGCTTGATAAATGTTTCCTTAACATTGGGATTCATTATCATATCAAGATAGCGCTTTCTGTATCTCGTGTCCGTATCTGTTAAGCCGTGGAATTTTTCCGGCAGCGGGAGCAGAGATTTTGAAAGAAGGCGCAGCGATTTTGCGTGAACGGATATCTCGCCCGTTCTTGTTTTGAACACGAAGCCGCCGACCTCGACGATATCGCCGATATCCCACTTTTTGAACTCGGCGAACTCCTCCTCGCCTATATCGTTCATACGAACATAGACCTGGATTCTGCCCTCTCTGTCCTGCACATCTATGAAATTTGCCTTGCCCATATCGCGGCGGCTCATAATTCTGCCGCAGATGTGGACATCCCTGCCGTCAAAGGAATCAAAATCATTTCTGATATCGGCGCTCTCCTGCTCCTGGCGGGCGGTGGTGATCTCAAACGGGTCTTTGCCGGCAGACTGAAGCGCCGTGAGCTTGTCTACGCGGATCTGGCGAAGCTCGTTTTCGGAAAGCACCGCCTCCTCCACCGCCATCGGGGCGGCGTTTGCGTTGTTGCCGATAAACTCTATGTTTTTGAGCGCCTCCTCCTCGGAATCCGCCGAGCCGGTGCAGGCAACGGCGCCCGTTTGGAGGAAGAGCGTATATTTTATCGTATCGCCGCACTTTTCAACAAGGAATTTGGGATTTGTTTTTTCCTCATCGCCGCAGAGCGTGTTTTGAACCTTCATACGGCTGTTCTTTTTTACAGCCTTTACGCCGCGGCGGCATTCGTCTTCCTTCTGAAACACGGGCGACTCGGCGTAGACCCTTTCATCATCGGCAAGGACGAACGAAAAAGAGCCGTCCCCGCCCTTTGTTATCTTAAACTTTCCAGCCATATGGCCACCTCTTATTCTATACTGAGGATCTCGTACTCAAGATTTCCTATCGGCGCCTCAACAACGACCGTTGCGCCCACTTTTGAGCCGATAAGCGCCTTGCCCACGGGGCTTTCGTCGGAGATCTTGCCGTTTGCGGGATCCGACTGCGCGAAGCCGACTATCTCATAAGTGGCGTTGGCGCCGTCAGAAAGGCGCTTTACCGTTACGGTTCTGCCGATAGAAACGGTGTCGGCATCCTCCACATCAATGATCTCGGCGTGGTCGAGCTGATACTCAAGCTCGGTGATGCGCGCCTCTATCTTGGCCTGCTCGGACTTAGCCTCGTCGTATTCGCTGTTTTCGGAAAGGTCGCCGTAAGAGCGGGCAACCTTAAGCTTTTCTGCAATATCTATACGGCCCTCTGTTTTAAGGGATTCAAGCTCCTTTTCAAGCTCCGCCTTGCCGGCGGCGGTCATCTTAAAGGTTTTTGCTGCCATAAAATGATACTCCTTCACTCGTTTTAATCATCTAATTATATATTATAACATAGGCAATGTCAAGTATTACGGAGCGGGCAAAATCAGCGCTTTTCGGCGCACGGCGGCTCAGAATTCAAACAGATTGAGCCCTATATTTTCATCAAAGTGCCTGTCCACTCGCCCGTTTATTTCGGTTATGACCGTTTCGCAGGTGGCGCTGACAACGGCGCGGTTCAGATGGCCGCCGAACACCTCTCCTTTTTCGTTTCCGGCGCTCATATGCAGATGGCAGTAAAACTCGTTATCCATAGTGTTTATCGTGCCGGTCAGCGAAACGATCTCAAAATCGCCCGAAAACGAGTTGGACCGGTATTCCTTTTGCGCCGTTTTGAACACGCCGACGGTAAAATCATTCACGGCGCCGAGCGCGCTAACCGCTGCAAGCTTTATATTTTCCTTCAGCGCAATCGTCTTTATCTGCTCAATGATTTCCTCGCCTTTATCTATTCTTGCGACTATCGTGTTATCAAATCTTTTGTATTCCATCGTTTTCCCCTTTGCTCAAGCAGTTGAACAGTCCCTCGCAGCCGGCTGAAATATCGCGGTAAGCGGCGTCAAAATCGCGGGTATACCACGGGTCAAAAACATCGCCGCCGCCGGCAAAATCCATCAGGCGGCGCACCTTGCCGCAGGGGTCGCCCCGAAAAAGTCGGCGCATTTTTGATATGTTTTCGCCGTCCATACCGATAAAATAATCATATTTTTCGTAATCGGAGCCGCGCAGCAGCACAGCGCGCTTTGAGGAGCAGTCTATCCCGCGCTTTTCAAGCTGACGCCTTGCAGGGGGATAGACGGGATTGCCGCGTGCGCCCCGAATCTCGTCCGTATCGGTTGCTGCCGAGGCAACATAAAATTCGCCGCCCCTGCCGGCTTTTTCAGCCATATCCCTGAAAATGAACTCCGCCATAGGGCTGCGGCATATATTGCCGTGGCAGACGAAAAGTATCCTTATCATAACATCACCGCGAAAGCTTTATTTTGAGAATATTATAGCGGGAAACGGCGCAGATGTAAAGGAGCTAAATATACAGGTCGCGCACCTGACGGCGGGCGGCGAGCTCCTGCGAGCAATCGAGCGGCTCAAGCCGCACCTCGCCGTATTCGGGGGCGAGCGCAGCTTTTATCAGCATATCGGCAAAATCTGGATTTTTAGGCAGCACGGGACCGTGGCAGTAGGTGCAAAAGGTGTTTTTGTATCTTGCGCCCTCCGTTTTATCCGCTCCGTTATTGCCGAAGCCCCTTCTGACCCTGCCCAGCGGCCGCACGCCTGAGCCGAGAAAGGTGCGCCCGGAATGATTTTCAAAGCCGATGATATTCAGCTTTTCGGCGGTTTTAAACTCGTAATTGCCGATCATTCTTTTTTCGCCGGTGCAGGTGTAAAAATCAAGTATACCGGTAAATTCGAGCCTTTCGCCGGACGCGGTTTCATAAGATGAGCCGAGAAGCTGATAGCCGCCGCAGACGGCGAGCACCGCGGCGCCGGATTCCACCGCATCGTAAAGCGAATCGCGCTTTTTTATGTTTAAATCGCGCAAGACGAGCTTCTGTTCCCTATCCTGCCCGCCGCCTATAAAAATCAAATCAAACTTTGAAAAGCCGAAATCCGCTCCCGAAGCAAGCGGCGTTACCTGACATTCTATCCCGCGCCATTCGCAGCGTTTTTTAAGGCAAAGGATATTGCCGGAATCGCCGTAAAGGTTGAGCAGGTCGGGATAAAGATGGGCGATACTTAGCTTCACTGCCAAAACTCCTTTCCCGAAAGCACGGGGCGAAGCGCGAGCATAGCCGTATATGTTGCCACGACCGCCGTGCTGCCGGAGCGAACGACGCTTTTAAACTCCGAAACATTTTTGATTATATGCGCGTCAACGCCCGAATATTTAAGGCGCAGAGCCATATCGCCGGAGCGCAGGCCGAAGGTGCAGATATTTTCCGCGCCGGGCGGCAGGGAAATATCCGCGTCCCAAATCCAGGAGACATCACGCCCGTCCGCGTCGTTATCGTTTAAAACGAAAATGATGTTTTTTACTCCGAAGCGCGCAAGCTGCGCCGACGCCTGCGTGAGCCCCGCCGGATTTTTGACGAGCAAAAGGCGCGCGCTGCCGAAGCGCTCCGCCCTGCCGAACGCGCCTGAAAATCCCGCGAGTGAGCGGAGAACGCCGTTTGCAGGAAAGCCCGCCTCCGAGAGCGCGGCTGCGGCGGACAGAGCGTTGTAGATATTATAGACGCCGCCGGGGCGCGCGGTGACGAGCATATTTTTCCCGCGAAAAGAGGCGAACGCCTGCGAACAATCAGGCTCAAGGCTCAATATCCCGCACGCGGCATATTCGGGCTCTTGCCTTGAATAGCCGCAGGAGGGGCAGCAAAAGCCGCCGAGCTGGCTGTAGGTTCTGAAGGAATACTCATATTTTGCGCCGCAAAACGGGCAAAACTCGCTCTCCCCGCCCCCCGCCGGCTCAAGGTCGGCCTCAATGCCGAACGAGACGAAGCGCGAGGCTGAGCGGCTGAGTGAAAAAGAGACGGGATCATCCGCATTCAGCACGAGCAGCGCGCCGGGCATATTACGCGCCCCCGTTTTTACGGCGGCAAGCGTTGAGGAGACCTCGCCGTAGCGGTCGAGCTGGTCGCGGAAAATATTAGTTACAACAAGGATATCGGCGCTTATATGACGGCTTATCTGCCTGAGGGCGTTTTCATCGCACTCCAAAACGGCGTAATCGCTTTTGCACCTGCCTCTTAAATCTGAGCAGTCGAGAAATGCGCCGACTACTCCGGAAAGCAGATTTGCGCCCGTGCTGTTTGACACGCAGCTTTTGCCCGAATCCTCTATCGCTTTTTTTATCATTGCACAGACGGTGGTTTTGCCGTTCGTGCCGGTAACGGCTATTATTTTTACGCCGCGCGAGAGCCTGCTCAATATATCCGGCATAAGGCGGCACGCCAGCTTTCCCGGAAAGGAGGAAGCGCCCGTGCCCAAAAGGCGCAGCAGCGCCCGCGCAAAGCGCGCGAGCAGCATCACTATGGTAAGCTTCATAATAAATTATATTTGAAGCGGCGCCGTTTATGATAAAAGCGCATCCCGCAAAAATCGGGATGCGCCGAATGCACCGGTTCATACGCCGGCGGATATTCAAACTCGCCTCCAGAGCAGCCTGTTATCCTTAAAGGAGCAGGAGAGCCTGCCGGCATCCGAAAGCCAGGAAAGATACGAGCGAACGGTGCTGCCCACGAGCGCGTGCTGCTCAAAGCTGACAGAAAGAGCGTAGGCGGAGAAGATTCCGGCAAGGATATCCTCAAACGACCGCTCGCCTGAGCACAATTCAAGTATTTTATCCGCCACCTCGTAAACGGTGTCTATATTATACTGCGCAAGCTGCGAGACATCCGCCGAAACGGGCGCGTGTGCGGGAACGAACGACGCTGCGCGGAGCGTTTTGACCTTTTCAAGCGTTTCAAGATAGGCGGCGACATCGTATATGAAGCCGACGCGGTATTTATCGAGCGTTTCGCGGCTTGAAAGGCAGTCTGCAAGGAAAACGACATCATCGGGCGTTCTGAAGCCGACCATATCAAAGAAGTGGCCCGGCAGCTCTATGATTTCAAAGCCGGGCGGGAGAGCCTTTGCCGTAAGCGGCTGAGCGTCGCTTGGCTGCGCCATCAGAAATTTGTGGCGCAGCTCCTTAGGCGGGTACCCGCCGTAAAGAAATGCCGGCTCAAGAATCGGGCGGCGCGTGAAGCAGCACTCGATCTCCGGAGCGTAAACGCTGCAGCCCGTTTTGCTTTGAAGATATCTGTTTCCGCCGATATGGTCGGCGTTTGAATGGGTGTTGTATATCGCTTTCAGTGTCCACCCGTTTTGCTCAAGGATGCGCAGCGCCTTTTTGCCCGCCTCCTTGTCGTTGCCGCTGTCAATAAGGCATACCTCGCCCTCGCTCAGCTTAACAACGCCTATTTTTGCAGGGCTTTGGATATAAAAACAATTTTCCGAGATCTGAACAAGCTCGTACATAGCGCGCCTCCGCTTCGTGATATTCAAAGGACCGGAGCCGCAGGAGGCTTCGGTCCGTTAAGCTTAATCGTTGGGAATGAACGCCTTGTGAACGGCGCTGACAGCTCTGTCCGCATCCTCCGCCGAGATGATAACGGAAATCTTTATCTCGGAGGTGGAAATCATCTGGATATTGATATTCTGGGCGTAGAGCGCCTCGAACATCTTGGAGGCGGTGCCGGGGTGCGATTCCATACCCGCGCCCACGATGGAGACCTTTGCAACATCTGTGGTGCATTTTATCTCCTTATCGCCTACCGCGTCCATCTCTTTGAGCAGCTCAACGGCAACGGGGCCGTTATCGCGCGAAACGGTAAAGGTGAGATCCTTGGTGCCGTTTCTGCCGACGGACTGAAGAATTATATCAACATTGATATTCTTTTGAGCAAGCTTTGAGAACACCTTGAACACAACGCCGGGGATATCGTCAAGCCCGACAACGGAGATCAGAGCCACATCGGTGTCCTTAGTTACGCCTCTTATAAGCATTTTTTCCATTTTTACCTTCTCCTTAACAATAGTTCCCGCTACGGGATTGAGTGATGAAAGAACCTCAAGTTCAACAGAATATTTTTTTGCCATCTCAACGCTGCGGTTATTGAGCACCTGCGCGCCCAGCGTTGCCAGCTCAAGCATTTCGTCGTAAGTGATCTCGTCGAGCTTTCTGGCGCCCTCCACCTTTCTGGGGTCGGCGGTGTAAACGCCCTCAACATCCGTAAATATCTGGCATTTATCGGCGTGCATCGCCGCCGCGATGGCAACGGCGGAGGTATCTGAGCCGCCGCGGCCGAGCGTTGTGAGGTCGTCGTACCTGTTTATGCCCTGGAAGCCGGCAACTACGACTATATTGTGCTTTGCGATCTCCGCTTGCAGGCGGTTTGTTTTGATATTTTTGATGCGCGCCGCGCCGTAGACGGAATTCGTGTTGAAGCCCGCCTGCCAGCCGAGCAGCGATATAACGGGATAACCGAGGCTCTCTATCGCCATGGCAAGCAGCGATATTGAAATCTGCTCGCCCGCGGCAAGGAGCTGGTCCATCTCTCTTTTGGCGGCTGATGGATTTATCTCCAGCGCTTTTTCAATAAGATCGTCCGTAGTGTCTCCCTGCGCGGAAACAACGACGACAACATCGTTTCCGGCCTTATATGTATCCGTTACGATGCGGGCTACATTTTTCACGCGCTCGGCGTTTGCCACGGACGAGCCGCCGAATTTCTGAACAATCAAAGACATCTGCTATCTTTCCTCCGAATCAATAATTTGTTACTCTGATGATATTGAGCACCTTTGAGCCGCCGAGCGCCTTTATGAGGCTTTCACGCGTCATCGAATCGGTTATGAACGCGACCTCGTCGGACGGCTGACCCTTTCTTGAAAGGAATTTAACATCGCTGAACATACCGAGCACCTCGCTCTCGCTGAGCTTGGCGCGAACATAAAACGGCATCTCAAGGCGGGAATTATGGTCTATCACATAATCCTCCTCGCCGGCGCCCCAGCCGAACACCTTGCGCCTGTCTACATGCTTGGCGCAGTCCACCATATCGGCAACGACGGCGGAAGCCGTAGGAAGCTTGCCGGCTCCCCTGCCGTAAAAGCAGACATCACCCACCGCGTCGCCGCGCACGAGGATGGCGTTGAACACATCGCGCACGCTTGCAAGCTGGCTGCCGTTATAAACGACGGCGGGGCTTACGAAGGCGGCTATATTATTCTCGTCTATATATTTTATCTGGCCGAGCAGCTTTATAACGCCGTTTGCGCTGTGGATATACGAAACATCCTCAAGCGTGATATTCGATATGCCCTCCGTTTCTACCTGCGAGGGATAAACATGCTTCCCGAAAGCGAGCGATGCGAGTATGCAGACCTTGCGGCAGGCGTCGTGCCCCTCGATATCGGCGGTGGGGTCCTTTTCGGCGTAGCCGTTTTTCTGCGCGAGGGAAAGCGCGTCCTCAAAGCTCATATCATCCTCTATCATACGGGTGAGGATGAAATTGGTGGTGCCGTTCAGTATGCCGGCGATGCCCTCTATATGATTAGCGGCAAGGCACTGCGACATCGGGCGGATAATGGGTATGCCGCCGCCGACGCTTGCCTCAAACAGATAATTGACTCCGTTTTCCTTTGCCGCGGCAAGCAGTTCCAGCCCCTTTTGGGCAACGAGCTCCTTATTTGATGTCACGACCGACTTGCCGGCCTTAAGCAGCTTCATCGTGAAATCAAAAGCGGGGTTTATGCCGCCCATCGTTTCCGCAACCACCATAATATCGGGGTCGTTTAAAATGTCGTTAAAATCCTTTGTGAACGCAGCCTCGTGCCTGTCGCCCGGAAAATCGCGCAGATCGAGTATGCGCGCTACATCGAGCGTTACGCCGCCCGAACGCTTGGCGATAACATCGTTGTGCGTATCTATTACCTGCGCAACACCGCTTCCGACGGTGCCGTAGCCCATAATGGCAACCTTCATCTTATACCTCCAGCATCAGCTTATATTTACCGCGCTTACGCCGGATAGGCTGCCGAGGCAGTCCACAAGCGTCTGCGCGTCCGCGGTCATCTCCGCGGTGTAAACGGCGAGGGAAACATCCGCAACGCCGTTTTTGGGAACGCTTTGATTTATTGAAAGAACATTTGCGTTAAGGCGAAACAGCTCTGCCGTTACGGCGGAAAGAACGCCCTTTGCATCCTTTAGCCTTAAGAAGAGCGTGAGCACCTCGCCGCCGTTTTGCGGGTCATACTCAAAAACGCCGTCCTTATATTTATAATATGCCGAGCGGGATATGCCCGCCATACTTGCAGCCTTGGTTGCGCTTGACGCCTCGCCGGAAGCAAGCAGCGCCTTTGCCGTTACCACCCTTGAATAGACCGGCGGCAATAGCTTTTCATTAACAAGAAGATATTTATATCCTGCCAAAAACTGTTCACCACCCGCGGACAAATGTTCTGCCGTGAAATACACGATAGTTATAATACCATTATTCGAGCGGAGATACAAGAGTTTTTTTAAAATTTTTTAAATATTGAAGTTTTTGCTTGATAAAACGCGCATATTGAATTATTATTTATATATAAACTATTTTTCAAGGAGAAATATCTGCTGATGGATGTTAAAACGGAAAAACGGCGCGCTTTTCTGATAAATCTGCTGTTTATCGGCGCGGTGCTGGGCCTTGTTTATGTGTTTTTCAAATACCTTTTCTGGCCGACCGCGCCGTTTATACTTTCTTTTTTCTTTGCGGTGCTGCTGCAAAAGCCGCTGCGCTTTTTAACTAAAAAAACAAAGGGGCGCGGGCGCGGCGTGTGGAGCGTTGTGCTGGTGCTGCTTTCAATAGCCGTTATACTTGTGCCGGTAATACTGCTGCTTTACAACATTGTTGCTGAAATAAAGGAATTTGTAAGCTACCTTATAACACAGCTTTCCGACCTGCCGCAGTTTCTTGCAGATCTTCAGGTGTGGCTGCTCAAGGCGATAAGCTTTCTGCCCGACGGGCTTTACAGCGCCGCCGCCGAAAAGATAACCGAAATAATGAGCACGCTTTCCGGCGATTTCAGCCTGAGCTCCATAGGGCTTGACACCAACACCATCACAAACGCGATAACGAGCGGCGTTACGGGGATATACAGCGTTGCGCAGAGCGTGCCCTCCGCCGTTATAGGAATTGTTATAGGCATTATCGCCTGGATACTTTTTGCAAAGGACTACAACAGCGTTGTGGGCTTCATTCGCCTGCAGCTTCCCGAAAGCAAGAAAAACCTTTTGAGCGAGATAAAGCAGGTGTTTTCAAACACGATACTCAAAATGGTGCGCGCTTATCTGCTGATAATGTTTATCACCTTCTGCGAGCTTTCAATAGGCTTTACGATACTGAGCGTTGCGGGCATAATGAGCAACAGCTATATCTATCTTATAGCGCTCGGCATCTGTATCTTTGACATCCTGCCCGTAGCCGGCTCCGGCGGCATACTGATCCCGTGGGCGGTAATATCGCTGATAACCGGCAACACGCCGCAGGCGATAGGGCTTATAATCATATATGTGATAATCACAGTGATAAGGCAGTATATAGAGCCGAAGATCGTGGGCGATTCGCTTGGCGTGAACCCGATAATAACGCTTGCCGGACTTTATTTCGGACTTAAGCTTTTCGGCGTTATAGGGATGTTTGTGGTGCCGATACTTGTTATGACGCTCAAGGCGTTCAACGACACGGGGCGCATACATCTGTGGAACGCGCCTCCGAGGGTTGCCGCCGCTGCGAAGCAGCCGAAGGAAAAGAAGAGCTTTTTCAAAAAGCGCTCCGGCGGCAAGGACAAAAACGAATCCGAATAAAACGCGCAAAAGCGCCGCTTTCATCCTTGTGACGAAAGCGGCGCTTGCTTATTTAATTAAACCGATTGATTTGCACAGCGGCGAACGGGATGCGCCGAAGATATGCCGGCGCGGTTCAGTCCTTTGATTTATAATAGAGCATACAGTGGCAGAAGCCCTCAAAATCGGGATCGGCTATCTGCTCGCGAAATTCCCTGCAAACGCATTTAAAATCCTCCGTGCGCTGTATGCGGCATGGGCAGTAGCCGCCCGTGCGCCTGAGACCCTTTTTGACGGTTTCAACTATCTCTTTATCCGGATTCAGCTTTACGGACACGGCAAACAACACCTTTCAAAATCATTCCTCATAGCCGCGGAGAAATTCGCGCGTGCGCTCTGACTGCGGATTTTCAAACACCTGCTGCGGCGTTCCCTGCTCCGCTATAACGCCGTTGTCCATAAAGATGACCTTATCCGAAACATCGTGGGCAAAGCGCATTTCGTGGGTTACGATGACCATAGTCATATTATCCGCGGCAAGGCTTTTGATGACCTTTAATATCTCGCCGGTGAGCTCCGGGTCGAGCGCGGAGGTGGGCTCGTCAA
The DNA here is from genome assembly GCA_944380545.1 of uncultured Eubacterium sp. Classification (GTDB taxonomy): domain Bacteria; phylum Bacillota; class Clostridia; order Oscillospirales; family Acutalibacteraceae; genus Eubacterium_R. The sequence continues at coordinate 11,421 of CALWHV010000006.1, forward strand.
AAAACAGCACGCGCGGGGAAAGGCAGAGCGCCCTTGCGATTGAAACGCGCTGCTTCTGCCCGCCGGAGAGCTCGCAGGGATAGGCAGCCCTTTTATCCGAAAGCCCCACCTTTTGAAGCAGCGAGAGCGCCTTTTCGTTTATTTCGGCGAGCATCTGCTTTTTATTGCTTTTATAGCCCTCGGATTCCTTGGCGAGCAGCTTGGGGGCAAGCGTGAGGTTATCGAGCACATTATACTGCGGGAAAAGATTGAAATCCTGAAAAACGAGGCCGAAATTCAGGCGGTTCTTTCTTATCTCCCTTTCGGAAAGGCGCTTGTTGAGCGACGCGTCAAAAATGACGCTGCCGTCAACCGATATAGTGCCCTCGTCGGCTCGCTCAAGAAAATTCATACAGCGCAGAAGCGTTGTTTTTCCGCTGCCGGAGGAGCCGATGATTGACAGCACCTCGCCCTCTTCAAGCGAAAACGATATGCCCTTGAGCACTTCGTTGCTGCCGAAGCTTTTTTTGATATTATTTATCTCTAATACAGACATATTCGCTTATCCTTTATAATAATCCATTTTCTTTTCGATAAAGCCGAACAAAAGCGTAAGGACGCCGCAGAACACAAGATAAAAGGCGCCGGTGTAAAACAGCGGCCAGATAAGTCCGTCCAGCTTGATATAATTCTGAGCCATCCAGATAATCTCGTATACGGCGATTATTCTTGCAAGCGAGGTATCCTTTACGAGCGTGATAATCTCGTTGCTCATCGGCGGCACTATCCGCTTAATCACCTGAAAAAGGACCACCTTGAAGAATATCTGCGATTTTGTCATACCGAGCACCTGGCCCGCCTCGTACTGACCCTTCGGTATCGCCTCTATCCCGCCTCTGTATATCTCTGAAAAATAGCAGGAATAGTTGATAACGAAGGCGATCAAAACCGCGTCGAACCGCTCCATAAGATCCCAGTTGAATATAAGGCCGGGGCCGTAATACACAACGATGAGCTGAAGCATAAGCGGCGTGCCTCTTATTACCCAGACGAACGCTTTTGTAAGCAGCTTGAGCGGCAGAAAGCGGCTCATTGAGCCGAAGCTGACTATCAGCCCGAGCGGCAGCGAAAGCAAAAGAGTGAGCCCGAAGAGCTTTACCGTCATTCCGAAGCCCTCAAGCAGATCCTTTGTTACCGCCAAAAACAAATCCATAAGAATTTATACCTTTACCAACATTCAAAATCTGAGGGCAGAAGGTGCTCCCTCTGCCCTCGCGCGCTGTATTTTTTGCCCGAAATGCAAAATTACGCAAGCGTAAGCTCGTACTTGTCAGCAAGCTGCTGGAGCGAGCCGTCCGCCTTCATTTCTTCTATGATCTTATTGACCTCCGCCGTTACATCGGAATCCTTTCTGAAGCCGATGCCGTATTCCTCAGAGGTGAGCGCGATGCCGTAGGCAAGGTCTTTATAGCTGGTGCCCTCGCCGGTCATAGCCTTAGCCATAGTGCTGTCTATAACGCAGGCGTCAACGGAGCCGCTCTCAACCTCAAGCAGTGCGTCCGACTGCGCGGTAACGGTGGTGCACTTATCAATATATCCCGCCGATTCTATTGCGGCGGCGCCGGCAGAGCCGCTCTCAGCCGCAAAGGTGAGCTCGCCGAGCTGGGAGACATCGGTGTAATTACCGATGGCGTCGCTCTTCATAACAAGCACCTGCTCGTTCTTGACATAGGGCGAGGTGCAGCTCATAGCCGCCTTTACCTCTTCCGTGAGCGTCATACCGTTCCAGCAGCAGTCGATACTGCCGGACTCAAGCTCAAAGGTCTTATTATCCCAGTCGATGACCTGGAACTGCGCTTCAACGCCGAGCTTTTCGCACACAGCCTGCGCAAACTCCGTGTCAAAGCCCGTAAGCTCTCCGTTTTCATCATAGTAGTTCATCGGCTCATATTCGGTTATGCCGATTACCATAGTGCCCTTATCCTTTATGTACTGAAGATCACTGTCGGCAGACGCAGTCTGCGAATCAGAACAGGCGGCAAAACAACCGGCAACGAACAGCACCGATAAAAGCACTGCAAGAAACTTTTTCATTTTTTTCATACTTTTTTCCTCCGTTAATATTATGTTCTTATTTTATCGTATTAGCATGTTAAAGTCAATAGTTATTATGCTTATAAAAACTGTCAAAATTAAAATTTTATTTATAGCATTACCATAAAAAAACGCCCGAATCCGTGATCGGCACACGGCACGGGCAATTTGGCGAATGGAATGATACTGTTCATTTAGCTATTTCTCATTTATACCGCAATGCGTGATCGGAATGATTTTGAACTCCCCGATTTTTGTTATAGCCTTTTTTATATGCATTATATGTCAGAATAGCACTGTGCTCAAGATCATCCAAAGAGCGAAATCCGCTTTCGGAGAGTTTTATGAATCGGATTGTGAATTTATCCCCGTATTTATAATCGGCGTAAACATCACCGTTTCCCTTACCTGTAAAATGCTGATTGACTCTGTTGAATATTTTCTGCGCCTGACCGACATAATACTTGTCTTTCGTTTCGTTATGTAATATATAAACTCCTTTAAAATTCAATTTTGAGTTCAGCATTTGGGCACATTTTAATTTATTCCTTACCTGGAAGAATTCCGGCACGGTAAACGCTCTGGAATTATGTGCCGCCTGATCTACCGCTTTTTTTACCGCCCTTATCATTGCAGCGTATTCTTCCAATTCTCTGTCTTCTTGTTTTTTTACTAATATAATCGGTCCAACAACTGCAACAATACATGCGGCAATACCAAAAAGAATAAGTAATAATCCGTCCACCTTTTATTTGCCCCCCTTGGTTATGTATTCTGATCTTCTTTCCGGTCATTTGACACTATAAAACCGCCGAAATTATTTTTGTAATATGTAAGCAAACCGGTGTCCCCGACATTATATAAATTATCTTGTGAAGTGATATAAAATGAAAGCCTTTCACCGTTTTCCGTTTCAAAGTAAATATATTCCTCTGTACTTCCATATGAGCTGCCGGAGCCGTCATTGACATAACCTCCGGATTCATAACGCTGCGAGATTTTTATCACGGTGGCTTTCACGGTTGTAAATCTTTCAGGATGGTGTTTATAAACGCTTTTATAAAGCATACCTTTTTTATTATATAAATACGAAATTAAAAAATACACACCCACACCTACCGCTACGCCCAGAACCACTAACACAAGCATCTGAAAAGCCTCCTCTGATTGGAAAATCATATTATATATGACTATTTTAACAATGATTATGACTACTGTCAATATTTATTATTCTATTCTCACAAGGTTTATTGTTCTCGTATATTTCATTACAATATTACATATACATAATCAAAAGAAATTGCAGCAGATCTTGCGGAGGTGCGAATGGACAGTAAATATCAGCAAAAATATAAAGAATTGGGACTGAATATTGCGTATTACAGAAAACGAAGAGGATATACACAGCTTGAATTTGTTGAGATACTTGATATTGACCGTTCGCATCTTTCAGCGTTGGAATTAGGAAAAAACGCGCCTTCACTTGATCTAATATTTAAAATATGCGAAAAACTTGATATAACGGAAAAGGAACTCTTTGATTTCAGATAATTTTAAATATAAAACGATATTCATAAACAAAAAAGAGCGGAATGACCGCTCTTTTCTTTTGTTGTTATTGCATTTTAAACATTAAAGCCCGGTGTTTTCGGCAATGTATTTTCTTGCCTTGACCGCGTATTCAAACGGGTTTGCCTTGGCGGGATCCTGCTCCGCCTCAACAACGACCCAGCCCTCGTAATCGTTTTGCGCAAGCACATCGAATATCGGGCAAAAATCAACATCGCCGTCGCCCGGAACGGTGAACACGCCGGCGCGCACGGCATCAAGAAAGCTCATATGCTGCGGCACTACCTGCTCGTTATAGATATTCATACGCACATCCTTGAGATGAACATGCTTTACCCTGCCGATATATTTTTTCAGCACGGGAACGGGGTCTATGCCGGCGAAGGTGAGGTGGCCGCTGTCAAAAAGCAGATAGACGAGCTGCGGGTCGGTAAGCTCCATAAGCTTATCTATCTCCTGAGCGGTCTGCACGCCCGTGCCCATATGGTGATGTACGGTGAAATACATACCCTTTGAGCGGGCGTACTCGCCCATCTCGTTAAAGCCCTTTGCAACGAGCTGCCACTGCTCGTCCGTATAGACCGGCTTTTCGTCAAGTATCGACTTATCAAGGCAGCCCTGTATGGAATTGCCCTGCTCAGATGCGCCGATGACCTTGGCGCCGAGCTCGCAAAGCATATCGCAGTGCTTTTTGAACGCCTCTATGGTTTCCTCGTACGGCTTGGAGGTGAGATAGGAGGAGAACCATGCGTTGCATATCTGAAGCCCGCGGATATCAAGATATTTTTTGAGCACCTTGGGGTCCTTGGGATATTTATTGCCTATTTCGCAGCCCTTGAAGCCGGCGAGCGCCATCTCGCTTATACACTGCTCAAAGGTGTTTTCCGCGCCGAGATCCGGCATATCGTCATTTGTCCATCCGATAGGCGCTATTGCAAGCTTTACTTTATTTTTATCAAGCATAATCCGAATACCTCAAATCAATAATCAAAAGTTTCCTTGATATGCTTTTGCATATCCTCGTAAGCGGCGGCAACCGTTTTGCTCTTTGAAACCTCGGCAACGCCGACTCTCCACCAGCTCTCATAGCCGGGGGTCATAGTTTTGGGCAGCACCTTGATGTCGAATACGACGGTGCGGATCTGCTTTTTGGCATCCTCAAGCGCGGCGCGCAGCTCATCGGCGGTGCGCACGGTGTAGCCGACGGCGCCGTAGCCCTCCGCAATCTTGGCAAAATCAACGGGGATATCGTCGCCGTCAAGCATACCGGTCTGCGGATTTCTGGCGCGGAAAACGGTGCCGAAGGTGTCCGTACCCTGATTGTTTTGCAGATTTTCTATGCAGCCCCAGCCCATATTATCAAACACGCAGATATTGAGCTTGAGCCCCTCCTGGATGGAGGTATACAGCTCCGAATGAGCCATAAAGAACGAGCCGTCGCCGCAGAAGGTGTAGACCTCCTTATCGGGTGCGGCAAGCTTTACGCCGAGCGCGCCGTTGATCTCGTAGCCCATATTGGAATAGCCGTATTCCATATGGTATGTGCCGCGGCTGCCGGGTCTGAAAAGCCTTTGCATATCGCCGGGAAGCGAGCCTGCCGAGCCGACAGCTATATCGTCGCTTCCCATAAACCCGTTGATTATTCCGAGCGCAAGCGTCTGGCTGAGCCCGCCGGGCAGCTCCTTGGTGTAATAATCGTCAACGATTAAATCCCATTCCTTTTTGGCTGCCGCGATCTCGCCGGTATATTCGGTTTTATATCCGCAGCACTCCGTTACGAGGGCAGAAAGCGCCTCTCTTGCGTCTGCGATTACAGCCTCGGCGTCCATTTTATACGCGTCAAACGGGCAGATATTTATGCCGAGGACCTTTCTATTTTCGGCAAAGAGCCATTTTGAGGAGGTGGTGAAATCAGTGAATCTGGTGCCGACGCCGATGATAAGATCGGCATCGCGGGCGATGACATTTGCAGCCTTGCCGCCCGTTACGCCGATGCCGCCGAGATTGAGCGGATGATCCCACGCTATGATGCCCTTGCCCGCCTGCGTTTCGGTTATCGGGATATTGCACTGCTCGGCAAGCTGAAGAAGCTCCTTTTCGGCGCCGCTGTAGCGAACGCCGCCGCCGCAGACTATCACGGGCTTTTTTGCATCCCATATAAGGCTTGCCGCCCTTTTAAGCTGAGAAGCGGTGATCGGTCTTCTGTCCATATGCCAAACGCGCTTTTGAAGGAAATGCTCGGGATAATCGTAAGCCTCGCCCTCAACATCCTGCGGCATAGCAAGGCAGACGGCGCCCGTGTCCGCAGGGTCGGTGAGAACGCGCATTGCGTTGAGGCACGCCGTCATAAGCTGCTCCGGCCGAACGATCCTGTCAAAATAATGGCAAACGCCCTTGAACGCGTCCGTAACGGTTCTGCCGTAATTATCAAAGAACTCCGCCTGCTGAAGCACCGGGTCGGGCTGGCGGCAGGCAAAGGTATCGCCGGGAAGAACGAGGAGCGGGATCCTGTTTGCCGTGGCGCAGCCGCACGCCGTTACCATATTTGTGGCGCCGGGGCCGATGGAGGACACGCAGGGGATTATTGCCTTTCTGTCCATCTGCTTGGCGTAAGCCACAGCGGCAAGAGCCATATTCTGCTCGTTTTTGCCCTGGTAGAATTTGAGGCTGTGACCGCCCTGCTCAAGCGCCTGGCCGACGCCGACAACGCAGCCGTGGCCGAATATGCCGAAGATGCCGCTTACGAATTTGCTTTCAACGCCGTCGCACTCGATATACTGATTATCAAGGAAGCGCACGAGCGCCTGAGACATCGTTAATCTTTCTCTTTTCATTCAGCACCCCTCTATTTCCGAAAGCTTTACGGGTCTGTGCTCCGCCACGGATTTCTTTGCGGCAAGGCCGAGACGAAGCGCCTCAAGCCCGTCATAGACCGTGGTTTTTGTGGGCTTATCGTTGATGACGCAGTCTATAAACTCCGTCATCTCGTCCGTAAAGGACTGCATATATCTTTCAAGGAAGAAATACAGCGGCTTATCGGTTACGCTGCCGTTTTCATCTATGAACGCAACATTTGTGGGAGTATCGTTTGCAGCCGACGCCTGGCCCTTTGAGCCGAACACCTCAAGGCGCTGGTCGTAGCCGTAGGACGCGCGGCGGCAGTTATCAATAACGCCGATGGCGCCGCTCTTGAATTTGAGTGCAACGAGCGCTGTGTCCACATCTCCCGCCTCGCCGATAGCCGGATCGACCATAACGGTGGCGTTTGCATAGACCTCGTCGACCTCGCCGCCGATGAAGCGCGCCATATCGAAATCGTGCACCGTCATATCAAGAAAGATGCCGCCGGACACCTTGACATAATCTATTGAGGGCGGCTCCGGGTCGCGGCTGGTGATCTTAACGGTTTGAAGGCTGCCGAGCTTTCCGTTGTTTTCAAGCTGCTTTATGTATGCAAAATTGTGGTCGTATCTTCTGTTGAAGCCTATCTGAAGCTTTACGCCGGCCTTATCGACCGCGTCTATCACCTTTTTTATCTTTGCAACGGTGAGGTCTACCGGCTTTTCGCAGAATATGTGCTTGCCCGCCGCGGCCGCCTCGCACGCGATGTCTGCGTGAGTATCCGTTGAGGAGCAGATAAGCACGGCGTCTATCGACGGGTCTTCAAGGATTTTATGATAATCTTTATAATAATTGGGAATACCGAGCTGAGCGGCAACGCTTTTTGCGCCCTCTTCATAAATATCGGAAATGGCGACAAGCTGCGCCTGAGGAATGTGATAAGTTATCGACTTTGCATGAACCTGACCGATTCTGCCGGCGCCGATTATGCCGACCCTGATTTTTTCCATAACAATACCCCTTTTGATATATTTTCAGGCTGCTTTTCGCCGCCCATTATATTATTTTAATAATATCACAAGGATTTTACCATTTCAAGTGAAAAGAAAGCATAATTTTTATAAATTAAAAAATTCGTAATATTTTATTATTGAAAAGGGATATAATATTGATTATAATTAAAAGTAACAAAAAGCGAAAGAGTGAGAATAATGAACTATACATACAAGACGCACGGCACCTGCTCACGGCAGATAGACATAGAGATGGAGGACGACGGCGAAACCATAAAGAGCGTGAGCTTTACGGGCGGCTGCAACGGCAACCTTAAGGGCATTTCGGCGCTTGTTAAGGGCAAAAGGATAAGCGAGGTGCGCCCCGTGCTTTGCGGCATAAAATGCGGCTTCAAGCAGACCTCCTGCCCCGACCAGCTTGCCGCGGCGCTCGGCGAGATAGAGAAGAAAAACGAAAAGTGAGAAAAGGAAAGAGATATGTTTAAGCTTAAAAGCAAAAAGCTTGAAAGAGATTTCAATGTTACGGACGGCTACCTTTACGCCTCGCAGATAAAAAACCTCTGCTCGGGAATGACCTTTATTCCCGACGGCAGCGGCAGCGAATTTGAGATACATTTTAAGGACGGCGACACGCTCTCTTCAAAAAGCCTTGCGCTCAGCGAGGCTCTGGAGCGCGACGGCAAGCTTTTCTTCAGATTCAAGGAAGAGATGAAGACCACCGTTACGCTGACCTACAGAATAGGCTCCGACGGGGAAACGCTTGAAAAGCAGATAGCCCTGGAGCAGAGCGAGCCGAAGAGCGTTGATTATGTTATGCTTGAAAACATAGGCATAACCAACTCCGCCTCATCCTACACGGCGAGCGGCGGCAAAAGCGAGATAGACGAATTTTATTCAAACCTGGGGCAGCCGTTTTATATTGACAGCCTTTTCTTCGGCTGCGTTTTTCCCGGCACGAAAAACGGCGTTTTTCACGGCAGGGGCGAGGTTGTTTACTTTATAGGCAAAAGCGCGGAAAACAAGATAATCTGCCCCACAACGGTTATGGGCGCGGCTGAAAGCGCGATGATAACGGACCTTAAAAGCGCGTTTTTTGAATATATTGAAAAAATCGCGGTGCCGTCTGATTTTCGCGTGCAGTACAACACCTGGTACGACAGGATGATGGACATTGACGCAGACAACAGCGAGGCGGCTTTTTACAGAGTGGAGCAAAAGCTTTCCTCAAACGGCGTGGCGCCGCTTGAGGGCTATGTGCTTGACGACGGGTGGAACAATTACAGGGCAGGCTTTTGGAGCATCAACCAAAAAAGGTTCCCGAACGGCTTTCTTGATCTGAGCAGCCTTGCAGGCAAGCTCGGCGGGGGCTTCGGTCTGTGGCTCGGCCCGCGCGGCGGCTACAACTACAATTCGCGCTTTGCAAAGCGCATCGAGCGCGCCGGCTTCGGATATTACAACGCCGAATCGGACGATATATGCGTATGCTCCAAAAAATATCTTAAGGAGCTTAAGGATTTTCTTGTTAAGGCAACAAAGGAAAACGACATCGGCTACTGGAAGCTGGACGGCTTTGCGCTAAAGCCCTGCAGGAACCAAAAGCACGACCATATCACCGGCGGCGACCACGATATGTACTATATCACGGAGCTGTGGCGCAGGTGGATAAAGATATTCAAGGCGATACGCGAGGCAAGGGCCGCGCAGGGCAAGGAGCTTTGGATAAACTTTACCTGCTATGTGAACCCCTCGCCCTGGTGGCTTCAGTATGTAAACACCGTTTGGCTGCAAAACAGCGGCGACATAGGCTTTGCCGCCAACTATCCGCGCGGTGAACAGCCGCAGGCGGACGCGGAGATGACATACCGCGACAGCGTGTATTACGATTTTCTTGTTACGCGCGGGCTTCAGTTCCCGCTTTGCAACATCTACAACCACGAGCCGATCTACGGGCGCGAGGCAAAGCTGAGCTACAACGAATCCGATTTTGAAAAGGCGATGTTCTGGAACGCCTGCCGCGGCAGCGCGCTGTGCGAGCTGTATATATCAGACAGTATGATGGACGATGAAAAGTGGCAGATACTTTCAAGGGTGCTGAACTGGCAGCGCAAGAACCACCATATTCTGAAAAACGCCATGCTGCTGGGCGGCGACCCGGCGCAGAACAATGTTTACTGCTACGCGGCCTGGACGCGCGAGGGCGAGGGCATCATAGGGCTCAGGAACCCGACGAACGAGCCGGCGCCGCTTACGCTGACGCTCAACAAGCTTATGGGCTGCCCCGAAAGCCTTAAGGACGCGCGCAGATACAATGTGCTTAACAGAAGCGCCGCCGAGAGCGCCGACCTTTATGATTACAACGACAAGATAAACCTTACGCTCCAGCCGTTTGAGGTTAAGATATTCCAATTCGGCAGGCAGGACGAAAGATACGACGACCCCGGCGAGGTAAACGATTTTACAATCGTGTTTGAATACGACGGCGCGGACGGGATCATCTGCCAGAACAACGACATACGGATAGCAGCCGAAAAGGGAATGATAAGCGCGGATGTGGGCAGGCTGCGGCTCAGAAGCGAGAACCTGCTGAGCGATTCCAACCACACGGTGACGCTTGTGCGCGAGAAAAACAGGATGGTCAAGCTTTACATAGGAAGCACGCTTGACTGCTCCGATTACGACCCGAAGGCAAAGGCGCGCATATCCTGCGAGCTGACGAGCGACGCCGAGGGCTTCAGGGTGATAAACTCCGCCACGGCATACGACGATATCGTTGAGCTTGGCGGCGCACTAAAAAAATCAAGAAAGAGGCGCAGAAGATAAATGGTATGCAAAAAATGCGGATTTGACGGAATTGAGGAAAACGGCGACTGGATAACCTGCCCCAACTGCGGAGCTAAATATTTCAACACCGCCGTATCGCCGGAAAAGAGCGCCACAAGGCAGATATACGAGATGGAGGAGAGCGTCGCGGCAAAGGACGGCGGCGCCGAAGAGGCGCAGGATAAAGACGAAAGCGGCGGCAAAAAGAAAAAGAGCCGCCTGAGCGAGGCCGTGAGCTTTCTGCTGCCGATAGTTATAGCGGTTATAGCGGCGCTGCTGCTCAAGCAGTTTGTGTTTGCAAACGCCATCGTGCCGACCGGTTCTATGAAAAACACGATAAACGAAGGCGACAGGATCATCGCGAGCAGGATAGCCTATCTGCGCGACGACCCGGAGAGATACGACATCATACTCTTTTATTTTCCCGATGACGAGAGCCAGATATTCGTTAAGCGCGTTATAGGGCTTCCCGGCGAAACGGTGACGGTTGCCGACGGGCAGACATTTGTAACGGATAAAAACGGCGATATGTATAAGACCGACCAGAGCTTTATCACCAACGGCGAGCCGATCGGCGACTACGGCCCGTACTACATTCCCGAAGCGGGCGAAAAGATAACGACGGACGGGATCTACTGCTATGCCGAAAACGGAGCCGTGGTGGGCTACGCGCAGTTTATTGACAGATACTGCGTAAAGGACGACGCGGGAAATCCCGCCGCAGACGAGAACGGCTGCTACACGGTGGAGGAAAATCTTTATTTCTGTATGGGTGACAACAGAAACGAATCGCACGATTCAAGATTCTGGGACAACAGATATGTAAGAGAAAGCAAGATCCTGGGCGAAGCGAGCTTTAAGTATTATCCCGAATTCAAAAAATTTGAATAAGCCGAAAACGAACGCCCCGCGGTTCACACCGCGGGGCGTTTTGCATTATGCTTATTGCGTATGATTTATTCTGCGCTCTGCTCCTGCCCGCCGCTTTCGCGTTTTCTGAGTTCCAGCACCTGATTATGCACATCCTCCTTGCGCTTTCCGGTGAGCTTATAGAAGAAGAACGGAGCGCCGGCAAGGAACATCATAATGCCGTGGAAGACCGTGTAGAAAAACAGCATTGCTATCTTGGTTTCGGTTGACTGGATCGGATTCGGGTCGAGCGTTGACGGCTGTATGTAGCCGATTATGGAATTATCGCCGTAAAGGATCTTGGGAACGAGCGCGGTGGCGATGGTGCCGCTGACCATTGTGAATATATTGATAACGAACGGCAGGGTGGCGTCGAGCCGCTTGCCTGTTTTGACCTCTATATCCTCAAGCACATCCGCCTGGAACATTGTGGGAAGCAGATTTGATGCGCCGAACTGAAGACCGATGAGGAACAGGAAAACAATGAAAATTATCTGCAGCGCGGGGCTTGGATTTTTGAAATAGGTGTAGCCCACGATGAACGCCAGCACATTTATCGTTACGGAATATATGCCGCTGGAGATATAAAGCACCTTTGAATTGAATTTTTTAAGCAGGAAGTTTATTACGAGCATACCCACCGCCGTGCCGATGCCCGTGGGGAGGCCGAACCAGAGATACTGGCTGGTGCTGCCGAGCAGCGCCGCAGCCATAAACGGGCCGAGGAAGGTGGATATCTGCCTGAAATTCTTTAAAAATTCAGAAATAAGGATCGCCCAGGCGTACTTGTTTACCAGCACATCCTTGATGCCGACAAGCGGATTCTTGCGCTTTTCGGAATAGACGACGCGCTCCTTGATGGCCTTGGTGGCAACGAGCATAAGTATCGTGCCGACCGCCGCGCACAGGCCCGCCGTGACGATATACTGCGTGCCCTCGTCCTTCCATATGAGGCCGATGACCATAATTATAACGAGCGGCGCGGAGTTGCCGACGGCGGAGCAGATGCTTCTGAAAGAAAGCACCGTGTCGCGCTCCTTGAGGTTAGGAGTCATAACGATGGCGACCTTATTTATTGAATCGCCGAAATTTGTTACGACCGCCCAAAGCACGGCAATCGTGGTTACATAGACGAGCAGAAGCGAGCCGGAGAGCTGCGGAGGCGCCCAGAAGCTGAGCACGAGCAGCGCGCCGCACGGAACGGCAACGGCAAACGCCAGCGGGCGGAATTTTCCGCTTTTTCCGGGACGGCGCCCGTCGATATACATCGTTATAAAGAAATTGAGAACAAACGGAATCACGCTGACGAGCGTGTTGAAGAGCGACACCTCGTTGTCAGTAAGCCTGAGCACATTTACAAGATAAGTGCCGCGGTAGGAGCCTATCATACCCGTCATATCCGTGTAAAAGAACACGCCGAACAGATAGAGTATAAACTCCTTCATATTTACATATTTGCGCTCCGCCGGAGGAGCTGCAGCAATTGTTTTACCCATAAAAATTACCCCTGATGATTATTTTTCAAGCACGGCTTCATAGTCGAGCTGCGCCTCGTCGCCTATCATTGAAAGCACGAAGCCCTTTATATCCCTGAGCAGCGGCTGCTTTTCGCCGAGCTTCTTTTCAAGTATGCGAAGGACGGGAGAAAGCCTCGACAAAAAGCGCGAAACAGCCTCGTACACAGGCGTTCCCGGCACATACGGCTCGTTGCCGACAAAGATATTGCGCACAAGCTCCGCAGCCAAATCCACCACGCGGCGCGAGCGTATCGACTTATCCACCCTGAAGCAGAAAAGCCTGCCGAGCGAGCCGAGCGTTAGCTTTAGCAGCACCCTGCCGGCAATGGTGACGGGGAGCTTCAGCTTTTTGTTTTTCTCCGGCCCGCCGAAAAGGCGTGTGAAGAACGCGAAATCATAAGCCATAGCATTCACGATGTCGAGCACCATTCTGTCGAACCGCCACTGAAAATACTCCGCCGCGGTTCTGCCGCCCTTATCCCAGTCAAAATCCTCTATCGTGAAGGATTTAACCGTTATCTTTTCATCATCCATAACCACACGCCGGTAGGCGCAAGGGCAGCCGACGAAGCAGCCGGTTTGGATATCCGTGATGGTGTTGCCGCTTTGAGATGTGAAGCGCGTGAGCGCCTGCGCGTGCATATGGCCGGTGAATATTAGGCTGAGGCCGGCGTCCGCAAATTGGCAGGCGCGCTTTTTCCAGTCGGTTATTTTGGCGTCCTCTATGAAATTCATAACCGGAGAAAACGGCAGCAGCGGATAGTGCATAATTGCGAATATGTAATCGCCGGCGTCGTGCGCCTCTTTTATCTGCTCAAGCGCCCACTGCATCTGCTCGTCCCATATGCCGCGGAAATCGGCGCAGTCGCCGTCGCAGTTGATGGCAAGCAGGCGGTAGCCGGGCGCAAGCTGAGCCGTGTAGGACATCGTTTTTCTGTGCTCGCTGATAGCCGAGTCAAAGCCGAAGTCGCGGTAGAACTCACGAAGGTCTTCCCTGTTCATTCCGCGCACGGGCACGGTTTTTTCGCCCACAAACTCCACCGGATCGCCGGCGTAGTCGTGGCGCGCCGTGGTAATATAGATCTTCTTGCCGCTCTCCTTTAGCTTATAAAGCCGCTCGCGAAAGCCGATATGGCTTTGATATTCGCCGCGGTAAACAAGATCGCCGGGAATAAGGATTATATCGGTATCCTTATCTTTAATGATTTTTTCAAAGCCGGCGTCGATTATTGCGGCGGTTTCGGCAACGCATTTCTGGTCCGTTCTGCTGCGGCGCTCATACGCAGGACCGCTTGCGCTGAACGAGGTGTCGTAATAATGCGTGTCCGTAACAAGATAAAAAGCAAGCTGCGCTATATCTCTCACCCCTTTACGAAAAAGGCGCAGCAAGGTAAGCGCCCTGCTGCACCGAACAGATTTATCTATTTTTGCGCCTAATAATTCTTATATTAAAATATCACATAATATAATAAGATAAAAGGCAAATAATCACAAAAAGCATATAAAATATCACAGCGGTTAAAAGCTATGTTTTGGCGTTTGCTCTGAAATTGCGCGGCGAATAGCCGGTCATCTTTTTAAAGCAGATTGAGAAATACTGCGAATTGCTGTAAGCCAGCGCAGAGGCTATCTCGTTTATGCTGAGGTTGGTGTTAAGCAGATAATCCTTTGCAAGCGCTGTTTTCGCCTCAAGATAATAGCGGTACGGCGTTTTTTTAAACTTTGAGGAAAAGATATTTATAATATGATTTTTTGAATAATTCATATAGCCGCAAAGCGCGTCAAGATTAAACTCCTCATAAAGATGATCGTCTATGCTGCGCTTTATCCTGTCCGCCAAATCGAGCTGCTCTATGCGCTTTCTTTCGTGCAGCGCGTTGAAGATACGGAAAAGCTCCACCGCAATGAGCTGCTCGGCGTCAAGCAGGCTTTCCGTGTTGAAGGCGATGTCAAATATGCGGCTGAAATTCTTTTCAAGAAAGCAGTCTTTAAAAAGATATGTATCTTTGGGCAGATAATATTCAACAAGAGCGTCCGCCATATCGCCGTAAAACGAAACGAAATATTTGTGCCAGCCGTTTTCCTTTTGAGAATAATAATGATGGCGGCTGCCGATGGGCAGGAAAAACACATCGCCCTTTTCAGGATGAAGCTCCTGGCCGTTTATCCTGAGCGTGCCGCAGCCGTCCGCGATATATTCAAGCGACATAAGATCGCTGCAATCGCGCATAATATCAAATTTTTCGTCGCAAATCGTTTCACCCACGAAATTTATTGAGAGCGGCTTTTGAGCCGCGCCGGAGTGGAGCGACATCTTTTTCATATTTTCAAACATAGCGCACCGCCGAGGTCAATTAAATGTTTTTATACATTATAACAAAAAAGGGACTTCGTGTGAAGTCCCTTTAGCAGTTATTATGAGTTGCTGCGCTTAGTCCTCTTTTTTGGGGGCGTAGTACTCTACCGTGCGGAGCAGGTCGTTATACTTGGCAACGGCGTTTTCCGCAGCGATGTTGAAGAGCTTATCAGCCTTATCGGGGAAGCTTCTTCTGAGCGAGGAGTAGCGGGTCTCACCGTTGATGAACTCGATATAATCGGCAGTGGGCGCCTTGGAATCGAGCGAGAACGGATTTTTGCCCTCCTCGGCAAGAGCGGGATTGAACCTAAAGAGGTTCCAATATCCGGCTGCAACTGCCTTCTTCTGCTCCGCCTGGTTGAACGGCATCTTGATGCCGTGGTTGATACAGGGAGCGTAGCAGATGATGAGCGACGGGCCGTGATAAGCCTCCGCCTCCTTGAACGCCTTGAGGCACTGATTGTAATCCGCGCCCATAGCTACCTGAGCCACATAGATGTAGCCGTAGGACATAGCGATCTTTGCAAGATCCTTTTTCTTGGTGATCTTGCCGGACGCAGCGAACTGAGCGACGGCGCCGGTGGGAGTTGCCTTTGAGGCCTGGCCGCCGGTGTTGGAATAAACCTCGGTGTCAAACACGAGAACATTTACATCCTGGTTCTGAGCAAGCACATGGTCCAGACCGCCGAAGCCGATATCGTAAGCCCAGCCGTCTCCGCCGAAGATCCACTGGCTCTTCTTGGCGGCGTAGCTCTTATCCTTGAGGAAGTCCTCTGCTGCTGCCTTCTGCTCGCCCTCAAACGAAGCGGTTTCAAGCGCAGCGATGAGCTCCTTGGCGGGAGCGTCGTTATCACGGGTGGACTCAAAGGTGTCAAGATAAGCCTGAACCTTATCGCCTACCTCGGTATCCTTAAGAGCAAGCGCGTCTGCGGCAAGCCTTGCGCGGATCTGATTCTGAGCAAGGAGCATACCGAGACCGAATTCCGCGTTATCCTCAAACAGAGAGTTTGACCAAGCGGGGCCGTTGCCCTTCTTATCTACAGTGTACGGCGTGGAGGGTGCGGAGCCGCCCCAGATTGAAGAACAGCCGGTGGCGTTTGCGATATACATCTTATCGCCGTAGAGCTGAGTTGCAAGCTTTGCATAAGGCGTTTCGCCGCAGCCGGCGCAGGCGCCGGAGAACTCAAGATAGGGCTTGAGATACTGGGTTGAAACGATGGTCTTATCCGAGGCTACCTCGGGCTTGGGATCAATGTCGCAAAGCGCATCGAATACGCACTGATTATCCATCTGAGAAGCAATGGGCTTCATAGTGAGCGACTTTGTGGGACATACATTTGCGCAGGAGGCGCAGCCGGTGCAGTCAAGCGTTGAAACGATGAGCGCATACTTGAGGCCGCTGTCCTTGGGAACCTTGAGCTCGGCATACTTGGTGTTTGCCGGAGCGGCGGCAAGCTCGTCAGCCGTGAGCGCAACAGGGCGTATTACGGCGTGCGGGCAAACCATAGCGCATCTGTTGCACTGCGCGCAGGAGGTGGGATCCCATTCGGGAACATCTACGGCTATGCCGCGCTTTTCAAATGCGGCGGAGCCCTGCGGGAACACGCCGTCCGCCATATCAACGAAGGTGGAAACGGGGATCTTATCACCCTTTTGATGATCTACGGGGCTGAGGATCTCCTTGACGAACTTCTTCATTTCGGGGCGGTCGGTCTTGACCTCAAGCTCCTTCTCGTCGTCAGCGGCGGTCTTCCAGCTTTCGGGAACATCGACCTTGATGAGCTCCTTAGAGCCGCGGTCTATGCCCTGGTGGTTGGCGGCAACAACGGCGTCGCCCTTCTTGGAGAACTTGGCGGTTGCCTTTGCCTTCATAAGCTCTATCGCCTTTTCTACCGGAAGAATACCGGAGATGGTGAAGAACGCGGACTGAAGAATGGTGGAGGCTCTGCCGGCAAGGCCTACCTCCTCTGCGATCTTAATGCCGTTGATGATGTAGAAATTGATATCGTTGTTTGCGATATATCTCTTCATAGCGGCAGGAAGATGCTCGTCCAGCTCCTCGGGAGTCCAGATGCAGTTGAGCAGGAAGGTGCCGCCCGGCACAAGATCCTGCACCATATCATACTTGGTTACATACGAGGGGCAGTGGCAGGCAACGAAATTTGCCTTGTTGATAAGATAAGTGGAGGTTATCGGGTTATCGCCGAAGCGAAGGTGAGAAACGGTGATGCCGCCGGACTTTTTGGAATCGTAGAAGAAATAGCCCTGAGCGTATTTATCCGTATTATCGCCGATGATCTTGATGGAGTCCTTATTTGCGCCGACGGTGCCGTCCGAGCCGAGACCCCAGAACTTACAGCTTGTGGTGCCGGCGGGAGTGGTGTCTACATTCTCGCCGAGAGCAAGAGAAAGATTGGTGACATCATCGTTGATGCCGACTGTGAATACCTCTTTGCCGTTTTCAGCCTCCATATTATCGTAGATAGCGATGATATGGGCGGGAACGGTGTCCTTAGAGCCGAGTCCGTAGCGTCCGTGATAAACGGGAGTGCTCTCAAACGCAGAGCCCTTGAACGCCGCGATAACATCGAGATAGAGCGGTTCGCCGATGGAGCCGGGCTCTTTGGTTCTGTCTATAACAGAGATTTTCTTTACCGTTGCGGGGATTACATCAAGCAGGTATTTTGCGGAGAAGGGTCTGTAAAGATGAACCTTTACAAGGCCGGTCTTGCGACCCCGGGCATTGAGGTAGTCTACGGTTTCGGCGATCGTGTCGCAAACCGAGCCCATAGCGATGATTATCTCGTCAGCATCGGGAGCGCCGTAGTAATTGAACGGCTTGTAATCCGTGCCTATCTTCTCGTTGACCTTGTTCATATACATAACGGTGGTTTCAACAGCGTCGTTATAATACTTGTTGCAGGCCTCTCTGTGCTGGAAGAAGATATCGGAGTTTTCTGCCGAGCCGCGAAGCGTGGGATGCTCGGGATTAAGGGCGTGCGCTCTGAAGCGCTCCACATCCTCCATATCAACCATATCCTTGAGATCATCATAATCCCAGACCTCTATCTTCTGGATCTCGTGAGAGGTGCGAAAGCCGTCAAAGAAATGGAGGAACGGAACGGATGACTTAAGGGTGGAGAGATGCGCAACCGCGCCGAGGTCCATAACCTCCTGCGGGTTATTAGAGCAAAGCATTGCATAACCTGTCTGGCGGCAGGCGTAAACATCGGAATGGTCGCCGAAGATGTTGAGCGCGTGTGAAGATACGCAGCGCGCCGAAACATGGATAACGGAGGAGAGAAGCTCGCCCGCGATCTTATACATATTCGGGATCATAAGGAGAAGGCCCTGAGACGCCGTGTATGTAGTGGTGAGCGCGCCTGCCGAAAGAGAGCCGTGAACAGCGCCGGCGGCGCCGCCCTCTGATTCCATCTCCTGCACTCTTACATTCTGACCGAAGATGTTTTTGGCGTTCTGAGAAGAAAGAACATCCGTTACCTCCGCCATAACCGACGAAGGGGTGATGGGGTAAATAGCGGCTACTTCCGTGAAAGCGTAGGAAACATGAGCAGCGGCGTTATTACCGTCCATCGTTTTCTTTTTTCTTTTTAACATCGCTGAAAATTACCTCCTGGAACTTAATAGTTCTTAATTTGCATTTCAGACGGGGAAGGCTGAGCCGCGGCCGAAACGAATCGCGCCGGCCTGCGTCGGTCTTCCCGTGCAAAAGGGCGCAATGCGCCCTTTTTTCAGTCCGCACCTATTTTAACACAAGAGTATTGATAATTCAATAACAAATTTTTATATTAAAATAGACATTATAGGCTTTTAAGTTGTGTAATTCGCATAAAAAGAACGCCTCCGTGCAAAGAGAGGCGTTTGAAAGGCTGAGCGATTAAAGGTCGGGCGCAAAATTTTCCTCCGACCTGTTGAGCGGCAGCGAAAAGCTTACGGTATCGCCCTTTTCCGTGCTTATCTGAGAGGCTGAGACGCCGTAGCTTTGAAGCGAAGCCTCAACGCGCACAACGCCCGTGTATTCCTCGGCGGTAATAAAGCTGAAGGTCTGGCCGTTTATCTTGCAGGCGACGCCCTTGCCGTCCACCGTCTGCTCCTCGCCGTTTACCTTTATGAAGAGCAGGTCGTCCGCCGAGCCGTCGTTCGGAAGCTCGATATTTATGCTGATACGCCTTGCTGCGGGCTGGGTCTCCTCCTCCGGCTGCTGAGCCGAGCCGCCGCCCTGCGAGCCGTTTGAGCCGCCAGTGCCGCCGGACGAATCGTTAGCCGATCCGCCGCCCTGAGAAGCGTTTGAGCCGCCTGCCGAGCCCTGCGCCGAATCATTTGCCGAGCCGGCGGAGCCCTGCTGCGGGGCGTTCGGAGAATCGCTGCCGGCTTCTATGAAAACGCCGAATTCAACGCCGGGCGCCTCGGGAGCGGCATCCTGTGTTTCAACAGGCGTGTCAACATATCCGTTATCGTCGCCCGTAAGCAGCAAAAACGCCGCGACCGCCGCCGCGATAACAACGATTGCGGCAACGGCTATGATTATTATTTTTTTCTTTTTTGAGCCGTTATTCTGCTCGTTTTTCTTGATCTCGTCTGACATAAAAGCACCTCGCTTATTACTTTAAGAACGCGTTGAACGACGCGTCGCTCGGCATACGCCAATCGCCCCGCGGGGAGAGAGAGACGGAGCCTACCTTGGGCGAATCGGGAACGCAGCTGCGCTTGAACTGGCTTATAAAGAAGCGTTTGAAAAAGACATCCGCCCATTTTTTTACCGTTTCGGGCCGATAGGCGTCTTTAAACGCCTTTTGGGCAAGGAAAACAAGCTTTTCCTTTGAAAATCCGAAGCGGATGAAATTATAAAGAAAAAAGTCGTGAAGCTCGTAGGGACCGATATTCTCCTCCGTTTTCTGGGCGATATCGCCGTTTTTATCCGGCGGCAGAAGCTCCGGCGAAACGGGGGTGTCAAGAATATCGTAAAGCACGGCGGCGGTGCTTTCATCGCTTGCGCCCGCCGCATATTCCACAAGATAGCGGACGAGCGTTTTGGGCACGGAGGCGTTTACGCCGTACATACTCATATGATCTCCGTTATAGGTGCACCAGCCCATTGCAAGCTCGCTGAGGTCGCCGGTGCCGACGAGCAGCTTTCCGTGCTTGTTTGCAAGGTCGAAAAGCACCTGCGTGCGCTCCCTTGCCTGTGTGTTTTCATAGGTTACATCGTGATCATTAGGGTCGTGGCCTATGTTTTTCATATGCTCAAGGCACGCCTCTTTTATATCGACCTCAAGCGCCGTTACGCCGAGGCATTTCATAAGCTTCAGCGAATTATTATAGGTTCTGCCGGTGGTGCCGAAGCCGGGCATTGTTACGCCCAGAACATCCGCCGCCTCTTTTCCGGCAAGCTTGGCGGCGCGAACGGCAACGAGCAGCGCAAGAGTTGAATCAAGCCCACCGGAAATGCCGACGACGCAGCCGCCGGAGCCGATGTGCTCCAGCCTTTTTGCAAGCGCGCCCGCCTGGATGGCAAGTATTTCCGTGCAGCGCTCGCGGCGCTTTTCATCATCGGCGGGAACGAAGGGATGCGCGTCAACAAATCTGTATTCAAGGCTGTTGCTTTCGTTTTCAACCTGCGCCGGAACGACGGGCAAAGCAGCGCCGTTTTCAAAGCTTGTATTTTTGAGGCGAAGCGCGGTGAGCTTTTCGATATCTATATCGGCATAAACGATATCCGTTTTTCTCAAGAACCGCTCGCCCTCTGCAAGGATCGCGCCGTTTTCCGCTATGAAGCGTGCTCCGCCGAACAGGAGATCCGTTGTGCTCTCAAAGACGGAGGCGCCGGCGTAAACATAAGCGGCTACGCAGCGGGCGGACTGGTTTGAAACAAGCTCTTTTCTGTAGCCCGCCTTGGACACATATTCATCGCTTGCGGAGAGATTGGCGATAATATTCGCGCCCGCAAGCGCAAGCGAGCCGCTGGGCGGCTGGGGCACCCAAAGATCCTCGCACAGCTCAATTCCGAGAACGGCTCCGCTTCCGAGATCAAAGAGCATATTGCCCATTTGAACATCCCTGCCGCAGACGCTGACCGTTACCGCTGATTCAAGCTGAGCGCCGGAGGCGAACCAGCGCTTTTCGTAAAACTCGTTATAATTGGCGATATGGATTTTCGGAACAAAGCCCTTGATGCAGCCGTCCTTGATAACGGCGGCGCAGTTATAAAGGCTGTTTTTATATCTTACCGGCACGCCGAGCACGATGCAGATATTTCTGCCGCGTGTAAAATCCGCGATGTCGCAGAGAGCGCGCTGTGCCGAGGAGAGCAGCGCCGAGGTGAAAAACAGATCGGCGCAGGTGTAGCCGGTGACGGACAGCTCCGGCGTCACCAGCAGGCGCGCGCCGTTTTCCTCGGCCCGGGCTATCGCCTTTTTTATCTCTTCCTTATTGAAATCCGGGTCGGCGGGCTTAAGCTCAAGAGACGCCGCCGCCGCTCTGAAAAATCCGTAGTTCATATCTCACCTAAATCAAAGTTATTTTAAATGCAAAGC
Organism: uncultured Eubacterium sp.; assembly: GCA_944380545.1. Taxonomy (GTDB): domain Bacteria; phylum Bacillota; class Clostridia; order Oscillospirales; family Acutalibacteraceae; genus Eubacterium_R. The sequence goes on from CALWHV010000006.1 coordinate 33,073, forward strand.
TTGCCCTTTCGCCGGGCTCAAGCACGGTCATACCGCGCTTTTCCTCCATATTTTCACCCTCGTCCGAGCAGGTGGAGATACCCGTCCACGGCTCAAGCGCAACGAAGCTGCCGCCGTTTGAGGACGACCAGACAAGCAGATTGTCAAAATCCTGGTAATCTATGCGAACTCCCCTGCCGCCGGCGGAGAGCAGCGCGCTTTTCGGAGCGATATCATCAAACACCATCGCGTCAAGGTCAAAAAGCGAATGATCGAGCCGGATTTTATCCGCTGCGCTCAAAACATCGTATCTTTTTGAGATATCTATAAGCCCGCTGTGAACATCGGGGCGCAGGCATTTTGCGTTTACGGGAGATGAAAAGGAGATCCTGTAATCCTCAAAGCTTTTGCCCTTATCAAGCGGGCAGTTGAACGCCGGATGGCCTCCTATCACAAACGGGAAGCGTTCTTTTCCGGTGTTTTCCACCGTGTAGCGCGTTGTGACGCTGCTTTTAATCACGGTATATTCGATCTCAAGCGAATAATCAAACGGAAAGGACTCTTTTGTCTTTTCCGTTGAATTTTGAATGAACGAAACATAATTCGGACCGCTTCGCAGCACGGAAAACGGATTTATTCTTGCTATCCCGTGGCGATTCATACTGCACGGCTTGCCGAAAGCAAGGGCTTTTGAGCCGCGCAGCACGCCGGCTATCGGAAAGCAGACGGGAGCCTGACCCGCCCAGTATTCGGGGTCTCCCTGCCAAAGGTACTCCGTCCCGTCCTTGACGAGAGAATGGAGCATCGCGCCCTCAAGCAGGCACTGGACCGTTATCTGCGAGCTTTTGATCTCTATCAAAACGCCACCCCTTTTCGGCGAAAGCTTTTCTTTTGAACTTATTTTTAATTATATATCATTATAAATTTCTTTGCAATATTGAAAATGTAAACAGAATGTTATAAAATGAGCTGAGGGGGAGAATAAATATGAACATTGACGAATATATCTACGACGCGATATTCAACGAAACGCCGCGCTTCGCCATATTTTACGGCGTCTGCTGGGAGCAGTTTAAGGAGGACGGCTTTGTTATAACCGACGAGCCCGGCCACGAGCTTGACTGCATTTTTAAAGCCGTTGCGCTTCAGAGCATAATGGGTGAATTTACATACAGGCTTTACGACGCCGTGAACGAGACCGGCTTTGAGGATGCCGTTGATTTTGCTCAACGGGCGGGCTTTACGAACGAGGACATACTTGCCTATTGCGAAAAGGACGAGGAGATAGACACGAGCGGCGATTTTGAGTCCTCGGCTAAAAACGCGCTTGACAGAGCCGCCGAGCTGACCGCAAATCAGCTTTTGGAGGATTATTCGCCCGGCGACATATTTGATATGATGTTTACCGCCGCATATGATTTTGAACAGGATTTCACCTTTGAATTTGAGGACGCCGACGAGTTCCTTGCCTTTGTGGACGCAAACACCGACAGGCTTGACGCATACAAGGAGGAATACCCGTCCGTCTACGACTGGATAGAAAACGGTATGGTCTGCTGATATGGGCGATACAAAAGACGGCGCCGTTTTTGTGAGGCGTATTTTTGACTACGCACAGAAAAAATACGGCGCAAAGCCTGAATATTTATGGAGCGCGCACCCCGATTACGCCGTTTTGCGCGACGGCGGCACGGGGAAATGGTTCGCCGTTTTAATGACGGTGGACAAGCGAAGGCTGGGAATCGGCGGCGATGGAAGCGCAACCATAATGAATGTTAAATGCGAGCCGCTGCTTGTTGACATTTTAAAGCGAAGGAGCGGCTATCTGCCGGCATATCATATGAACAAATCGAAATGGATAAGCGTGGTGCTTGACGAAAACGCCGATATGGAGGCGGCGCTGCGGCTGCTTGACGAAAGCCGCGCCGCCGTCTGCAAAAAACAGCCCTCCCGAAGTTAAGGAGGGCTGTTTTGCGTTATCCGAAAGCAGCATTATTTGAGAAATTTGAAGCCCGATTTATCGGGCGACGCGATGAGGAGCACCACCTGGAGCACGAGGAACACGACGGCGATAACGCGCACGGCGGTTATTACGGCGTACAGCGCGTTGACTGTTTTTTGAAACGCGCCGATCACCTTGATATCGTTTTTAATATCCATTTCACACCTCCAAAAGCACCGCGTGGGCAACTCCGGGAATCGTTTGCCCCTGCTTGCTGGATGTGGGCGACATCAGCGCGCCCGTTGCCGTGAAAAGCACTTTTTTGAGCGCGCCCGCCCTCATTTTTTTTATGATATGCGAGCACAGCACGCTTGCGCTGCAGCCGCAGCCGGAGCCGCCGCTGTTGACATCCTGCGCTTCACGGTCAAATATCATCATACCGCAGTCGTTGTGAACGCCGCGGATATCGACGCCGTGCTCCTTTTCCATAAGCTCATAAAGAAGCTCGGAGCCGGTAAAGCCGAGATCGCCCGTTAATATCAAATCATAATCCTGCGCAGCCGTATCTGTGCTTTTCAGAAATTCATAAACCGTGCTTGCGGCGGCGGGAGCCATAGCCGCGCCCATGTTATTGGCGTCCTTGATGCCGAGATCGCGCACCGTGCCGAACAGAGCCGCCGTTATCCGAACGCCGTCTGCCGCGGCTTTTGCATTTTTAAGCACCGCGCAGCCCGCGCCGGTAACGGTCCACTGCGATGTAGGCGGTCGCTGCCCGCCGTATTCGAGCGGAAAGCGAAACTGCCTTTCGCTTGAGCAGAAATGGCTTGACGCGGCGCACGCAACGCAGGACGCGCCGCAGTCGATGATAACGCAGCCCAGCGCCAGGGAGAGCGCCATCGTTGAGCACGCGCCGTAAACGCCGGCAAAGGGTACGGCGAGCCCCTTTACAGCAAAAGCGCTTGCCATACACTGATCGAGCAGATCGCCGCTTATGATAAGCTGAACATCGCCCGCCGCGGCGCCGGCGTCTGCGCACGCGCGCATAATGCAGTTTTGCTGCATAAGCGCCTCGGCAAGCTCAAACGATTCGCAGCCCAAAAGCGATTCCTGATATGTTTCGTCAAAATCCGAGCCGAGCGGCCCCTCGCTCTCTTTCTTTCCCGCCACTCCGGCGCTGCCGGCGATAACCGGCGGAGAATCAAAAAGCATAGCCTTACCGACAACACGCATAAAAAACACCTCAGGCTTATTTTGCCCGAGGTGTTTATAATTATATTTAATTCGTTTGATTTTTCTTTGCCAGCCCGTTTTTTGCTTTGTTGATTCCTTTGTTTGCCAGATTGATAATAGGCTTGGTAACATAATGAAGCACTGTTGCCAACAGAATTATCGACGCCGTTAAAACGATAAAATTTATCGGGAACGGAAACTTGTGCGGCAAATCCAAATATTCTATAAGCATATGCTGAACCAGGTAAATTTCAAGTGTTATTTTAGAAATATAATCAATGATTTTTTGAATAAATCCCGGCGACTTTTCCAACTTGCCGTCTATCGCCGCAAAAAACCTGAACACGCAATAAAGAAGGAGCATTAAAACGACTTGGTTTAAAAATTGAAATTCACTTGCTGCGGCAACTCTTGAAAATATCAGCTTGCTTGCAAAAAACACTGCGCACATTACGGCGGAAAGGAAAAAGAACCTAACGGGATATTTATTCCTGTATTTGCCGTCATTTTCTCTGAACCAAGCGCCCAACAGCATAGATTCCAAAAACATAAAGCGAACCATAGGATTGTGAATATCATCAATATGGTAGTAGCTCTTGTCAAACGCAAACACATAGATTATTGCAAAAACGGCTGCTATCGCAAGCATAACCGGCAACAGATGGCGTCTGAGCTTTTCCGTTTTTATGATAACATAATAAGGGATATAAAGTATCAGAATCGATAGTACAAAATGATAAAATGTTGGATATACGAGCCACCAAAAAAGATTCTGTTCATCGGAAATCTTAAAATACCCGATCAAGATATATACGACTGAAATCAACAAGGTTGGCAAATAAACACGCACGAATCGTTTGGAGTACCATACAACGATATTTTCTTTGATATTATAAAGGCAATAACCGGAAACGGCAAAGAAAATTATATTGCCTATCATTCCGCCGTGCGCAAGCCAATCCGTTGGATAAACGCCTATATAATGAGCATTCGTAATAAGGACCGCCGCAAGCGCCTTTAAAAAATTTATAAATACGATCATTTTTACCTCAACCTAAGTTCTGTTGTTTAATTATACCCCACCGGTTTTGAATAGTCAACCACAGCCGTCACAAAAAAGAAAACGCCGTTTTATCACGGCGCTTTCTTCTCTTGCGTTATTCAAAATAATAGACGCGACTTTCGTAGGGGCGGGTTTTGAAGCCGTTGCCCTGCACGGTGGGATTTTTATAGTTGCAGAGTATCGGCGTGCCCTTTTCAAGGTTGAAGCCCTCCGGCGCTTCAAAGGCAACATTTTCTTCCGTGAAGGAATTTATTACAAGCAGCCGCTTGCCCTTGTAATTGCGCTCGTAAACATAGAGCTTGCCGGAATTTTTGTAATGCTCCTTGTAGTCGCCCCATTTTGCAACATCGTTTTCCTTTTTGAATTTTATCAGCGCGCGGTAGTGATTCAAGATGGAATCGGGATCGTTTTCCTGGGAAGCGGCGTTTATCCGGGTATAATTCTTATTCACCGGAAACCACGGCGTGCCTGATGTGAAGCCCGCGTTGGGCGAGGAATCCCACTGGACGGGGGTTCTTGAATTATCGCGCGTTGATTTGAACGCCAGCTCATCGCAGAGCTTTTGAGGCAAGTGAAGCTTTTCGCGCGCCGTGCGGTAGTTATTCTGCACGAAGCAGTCCACATAATCCGAAACATTATCAAGGCGCGTGTTTACCATACCTATCTCCTGACCCTGATAAATAAACGGCGTGCCCTGCTGGAGCATATACATATTAGCGAGCATCTTGCCGGATTCAGCGCGGTATTTTTCACTGCCGTAGCGAGAGATTATGCGAGGGTGATCGTGATTTTCGATATAGAGCGCGTTCCAGCCCCTGCCGTTCAGCCTGCGCTGCCAGCTTGAAAAGGCGCGCTTCATTTTTTTGAGGTCAAACGGAGTTTGCAGATAATCCATCAGGAAGCAATCGGCATCCATATGCTGAAAATGGAACATCATATCAAGCTCTCTGTGCTCGCCGCCTATGTATTTAAGCGCGTTTGACGGAGTCATCATCGGGGCCTCGCCCACGGTGAAGCAATCGTATTTATCGGTTACCTCGCGGTATTCGCGCAGATATTCGTGAACATGGGGGCCGTCCATATAATGCTCAAGGCCGGCAGCCGTGGGAAGCGGAAACGCGGTCGGCAGCCCCTCGCGCTTTGATATGAAGGTGATAACATCCTCTCTGAAGCCGTCCACGCCCATATCGAGCCAAAAGCGCAGTATATCCTTGACCTCCTCGCGCACGCGGGGGTTATCGTGGTTCAGATCGGGCTGCTTTTTGGCAAAAACATGGAGATAGTATTCGTCAAGCTGCTCGTCGTATTCCCACGCGCCGCCCTCAAAGCAGGAGAGCCAGTTGTTGGGCGGGCGCTTTCCCCTGCCCTTTCGCCAAAAATAATAATCGTGGTAGGGCGAGCTTTTGTCCTTTGATTTTTTGAACCATTCGTGCTCGTCGGAGGTGTGGTTGACAACGAGGTCCATAATGACTTTGATGCCGCGGGAATGAGCCTCGTCGAGCACCTTTTTGAAGAGCTGCATATCGCCGTATTCGGGGTTTATATTGCGGTAATCGGCGATATCATAGCCGAAATCGGCGTTCGGCGAGGGATAGAGCGGAGAAAACCAGATGCAGTTTATGCCGAGGCTTTCCAGATAATCCATTTTGGAAAGCACGCCCTCAAGATCGCCGATGCCGTCTCCGTTTCCGTCGCAAAACGAGCGCGGCCATATCTGATAGACGACAAGCTCCTTGAACCAGTCTTTCATATTTTTACCCCCTTGAAGCAGAATTTTTGCCGGCGTTATTTTTTGCCGGAATTGTTTTTATCGTTCTTCTTTTCCGCCTTTTTCTGTGCCTTTTCTGCCTTGAGCCTTTCCTTTTCAGCCTTTTGAGCCGCCTTGAGCTCCTCTTTCTTTTCGCGCTCGATGCGCTCCTGCTCCCCCTTGCGAAGCTTTGCTTCGTCGTAAAGGCTCTTTATATCCTCGTAATGCGTATAGTTTTCCGCCTGCTTTACAAGCTTAACGGAATCGATATACGGCTTTGCAAGGCTGTTATAGTAAGAATTTTCATCGGTTGCCTTTTTGATCTTGGCGTCTATCTGCTTCTTTTCAAGCTTAAGCGCGGCGCGCTGCTCGTAAAGCTTTTCAAGCTGCGCCTTATCCTTTGCCTTTCTGGCGTCTGATATGCGCTCCTCAAGCTCGGTGCGCTTTTCGAGATTTGCGTCCTCCTGCTCAAAAAGCTCTTCGAAAACAGAGGTGTCAAACTCCTCTATCCTGCCGCCGTGCTTTTCCTCAATAACCTTTTTGCTGTGGATCCTTGCCTTTGCGGTTGAGATTGCGGCGGAGCGCTCCTCCTTTTGGAGCTTTGTTTCGCGCGGCATCGCCTTTGCGGCTGCAAGCACCTTTTCAAGCTCCTCGTTTGAGACCTTGGTAAGGCCGTCCAGCCCGGCGTTTGCAAGGGAGCGCGCCTCCTCAAGGCGGTACTGCCATTCGGGAGTGGAGAATTTGCGCATCTCCTGCATAACTATCTTTGAGATTTCTATATTTTCGTTATATTCAGCGGCGCCTTTATATAGCTTTTTCGCCGCCTTTTTCTTTTCCTTTGAGCCGGCCGATTTGATATCCGCCTTGAAGCGTGCCAGATCCTTGGGCTCGGCGTTTTCAAACTGCGCCGCTTCCTCTATCATATCAATAGTTTCAACGATATCGCGGTCTCTTAATACATTATTGCCGTAATCCTCAAACAGCGCGCGCACCTTGAGCACCTTAATTATGCCGCGCTGGCGTGTTTCCGTCATATCGTAGAAGAAATACGGGATAACATTCATCACGGCGCCTATTACGGACAGGATAACTATAACGGTGAACACATTTTTGAATATATCGGGAAGATAGAGCACATTATAAGGCGACTGGCTCATATCCTCCACGGTTTTTCCGGTGACCTGAATTATCTCGGACATTCGCTCGTGCAGCACGGAATCGTTTATTCCGAGGCTTTCGTATACGGACGGAACTATGCCGCTTGTGGCAAGAGTTATGACCGTGCCGATAAGGCCGACGGTGGAGAACATTCCGTCTATCCTTTCGCCGGATATGTACTGCTGATAATCGCGCATATCGGCATTCATAGCAGGCGTCAGGATAACACCGAACGAGGTCATAAGATAGTTCATAAACAGAACCATAGCGATCGCCCAAATCATATTTTCTGGCTCTGAGCGCACAACGGGATAGAGCAGCGCAAGGAACACGGCGTTGAGCGCGTTTGTAACGATAACTACCTTCTTTTTGCCCCATTTCCTGATGGCGAACGGAGCGGCAAGCATTCCCCAGAGCTGGGCGTTGCCTACTATAAGGCCGAGTATGCTGTATTCACCGGCGGAGATATCGCCCTTGCTGCGGTATTCATAGCACCAGTTGAGCATCTGCTGGTATGTGGTTTCAAGGAAGCCCACCCAGCCGGCGAGCGAGATGACCCAGAAAAGCTTGTTTTTTGCAACGGCCTTTATTGCATCCACAAACTTTATGCGGATAACATGGGTCTTTGCCTGAACTATCTTTTCCTGTGTGTTGGCGTAGATATACACGGAGCAGATTATTCCGAGCACGGCAAAGGGCGGAAAGAGGATTCTGTAAACATTGAGGTCCGTGATGGAGCCGTCGTCCGTTACAAGCTTTGCAACGAGCGGAAGCACGGCTGTTGCGATGGACGGCGCAAGAGAATAAACGACCGATTTTACGGTTAAGACATCCGCTCTTTCCTGCGTGTCCGGAGAAAGGACCATAATGAGGTTTTCATATGAATCATAGAAGAAATAATAGAAAAACTGTATCCCCACATTGAAAAGAAGAACGATAAGGCCTTTTATTATCTGGCTTTCTATCTTTTCATAGGGCACCATAACCATTCCGACAGCTATGGCAGCGGTGGGAAACGCCATACTGAGCAGATACGGCCTGTACTTGCCCTTCTTGCTTCTGGCGTTATCGATTATGCTGGCTCGAAGCCCCGTTGCGGGGAACGAGATAACGATGGATATAGCATACAGCAGGTACATAAAATTCGGCTCTATGCCGATTGCGTTGCCGATAATGAGGTTTGTGGTGCTCAGTATCAGCTGCTGGATGCAGTACATCAGAAAATAAACGCCGATACCTCCGACGGAATAGGCGGTTATCTCCTTAAACGGCATATACCTGCCGGGCATTGGCCTTGACCAGTACACACGGGCGTCCGACGCAAGCTTTTTCATTTTTTCAACATTCAAAATCCACACCCTCCTGAAATTACAACAACCTATAATATTATAACACTAAGAGCGGCGTCAGACTATTATCAAAACTGCCCAAAAAAGACGCGGGATTTTTTACTAATATGCGAATTGATTTCGCAAAACGGGAGTCGATATTTCCGATTTTTAGCGCGTGAATTTAAAAAAGGACAAAAAAACACCGCCCTGTAAAGGCGGTGCTACGGGCAGCCGATAAAGTTGTGAAAATGCGCAAGCTACAAAGCTGCGCGTAGGGGCTGCTATCAGCAGCCCGCTGAAAGAAAAAAACGGTCCGCAGATTGCGGACCCTACGCGAGGTTTTGAAAAACAACATACTTTTAAATCGGCAGTCTGTGACACCGCCCCGTAAAGGGGCGGTGCCAGCGTGTTGAAAAAGGTGAAAATTCAAAGGAAAGCGTTTCCCGACACGCTGACAGGCTGCCGAGAAATCGAGCCGGATTTCGTTTTTCGCGAGGGGTGCCGTACAACGGTACTGCCCCCGAGCGAAAGGCGGAAAGCGCGAATGCCGCACGGTTGTGCGGCATTCGCGCTTTTTTGCTGATAGGAAAACAAGACTGTTCAACAAAACGATTTTAATCTGAAAATGATATGATTTTAATAAATCATCTTCGCGCGTTCCGGACGACTTTATCGACAGCCTGACGCCGCCCCGTAAAGGGGCGGTGTTTGATATGCTTTATTCGCCGTCGGCCGGAGTTTCCTCCTCGTCGTCCTCAAGCTCAAACTCAAGGGTCTCGCCGCAGGCGGGGCACTCGGCGCTGCCGGACATAACCGTATCCTCGTCCGCAACAAAGGTTTCGCCGCAGGCGGGGCAGGTTATCTCGTATTCCTCGTCGTCGCAGCAGCAGTCGCACTCGTCCTCCTCGCTGAGGTAATCCTCAACGGCGGCAAGGTCGTCGTCTATACCGTCTACCTGCTCAGAAACAAGGTCAAGCTCCTCGTTGACATCGTCTATATCATCTATGATATTCTCAAGCACCTCTATGATTGCCTTGAACATTTTGGTGTCTTTCTTATCGGCGTCAAAATCAAGCCCGTCAAGCAGGCCCTTGAGATAGCCGAGGCTTTCTGTTGTGTTCATAATTATCCCTCCTGAAATTTATGCGCGCTCCATATATTCGCAGGTTCTGGTATCCACGCGGATCTTATCGCCCTCGTTGATAAAGAGAGGCACGCGGATCTCTGCGCCCGTTTCAAGCGTTGCGGGCTTTAAGGTGTTTGTGGCGGTGTTGCCCTTGAAGCCGGGATCGGTTTTTGTTACCTCAAGAGTTACGAAGGTGGGGGGCTCAACGCCGAACACCTTGCCCTTGTATGAAAGGACGCGGCAGATATCGTTTTCCTTTACGAATTTGAAGTTTTCGCTGAGATCGCTTTCGGATACGGGAACCATATCAAAGGTTTCCTGATCCATAAAATAATAGATACCGTCGTCATTATAAGAATAGACCATATCTTTTCTTTCTATATAAGCGGTGGGGAATTTCTCCGTGGGGTTGAAGGTTCTTTCAACAACGGAGCCCTGGATAACATTTTTGATCTTTGCCCTTACGAAAGCAGCGCCCTTGCCCGGCTTAACATGCTGGAACTCAACGATCTGATAGACCTGCCCGTCCATCTCAAAGGTTACGCCGTTTCTGAAATCGCCTGCTGATACCATATATATACCTCCAAATGTTTATTAAATACAGATTTATTTTATAATATTTCCAATAATAAATCAATACCCATTTTATAGCTGTCCTTCCCGTAGCCGCATATCTGCCTGACGCAAACATCGGTGATGACGGACTGCTTTCTGAAATCCTCGCGGGCGTGGATATCGCTCATATGCACCTCAACAAACGGCAGAAAGCCGTTTACCGCCTCGATAGCGTCGCGTATGGCGTACGAATAATGGGTGTAAGCGCCAGCGTTGATAACAACGCCGTCGTACTCTTCTCTGCTCTGCTGAATAGCGTCTATAATATCGCCCTCGTGGTTCGACTGGAAAAAGTATGCCTTTGCTCCGCGCGCTTTTGCGTAGATTTTGAGCTCCTCGTTTATTGCCTTTAAGGTTTCGGAGCCGTAAACATCCTTTTTCCTTATGCCCGTCATATTGAGATTGGGGCCGTTTATCACAAGCAGCTTTTTCATATTGACCACGCCTTTCGGATTTTAAAAGAAGCTTGAGCCGCGCTGTGCAGGCTCGGATTATGCTCTCTTCAAAAAATCAAGGGGAACGAAAAGCGCTCCCCTTTTGAATTTATGTATATTATTTATACTTTCTTTTGCGAGCAGCCTCGCTCTTTTTCTTGCGGGCAACGGAGGGCTTTTCATAATGCTCTCTTTTGCGCACCTCCTGAATGATACCGTCGCGCGAGGTCTGCCTTTTGAAGCGGCGGATAGCGCTGTCAAGAGATTCGTTGTCCTTTATTCTTACCTGGCTCACTAAATTCCCTCCCTCCGACTTGATGTCAGGGGTTGTCACAAAGTTTGAACATTCTTTGAACATCCGCAAAAATTATAATCAAATCAAGCAGAATTGTCAAGCATTTTAATAAATAATGTAAAAAAAGAAGTTTTAAACGGCTGCACGAGCGAAAAAGCGCATCATTTTGTTGTGGAGCCGAAGCCGCCGTCACGAACGGCGCTGGCGGAATCGTCAACAGTTATGCCGAACTGCACAAAGATGCCCTGGGCAAAGCCCTCGCCCTTTTTAACGGAGACGGTATGAGCGCCGTCAAAAGCCTCGCAGGAGAGCTTGACCATAATATGCCCCTCGTTTGACGAGCCGTAATAATCCTCGTCTATTATGCCGACGGTGTTGTCCAGCCTGACGCGGTGCTTGAAGCCGAGGCCGGAGCGCGGAAATATCTGAAGCACCCAGCCGGGCTGCATCTTTGCCCTTATGCCCGTGGGGATCAGCACGCTCTCGCCTGCGCAAAGCTCGATATCGGCCGGCGCATAAAAATCATAGCCCGCGCTGCCGGCAGTTGCCCTTTGAGGCAGCTTAATGGCGTTATACGCCTCCTGCGCACCGCCGCATTGCGGCATATTCTTTTCAAAATCCTTTTTAAACTGCTCAAAGCTTACCTTTTGAAATTCTGCTATTCTCTGCATAAAACTACCTCTCGAATTTTTTTATATTTTAACATTAAAAGGCAGATTTTTCAATATTTAAACGCTGACGAGCCTTTCGCGCCGTTTTTTTGAGATAAACGGCAGCGCAAAAAGCAGCGCCTTGAAGACATTATCCGCCACCATACAGTACCACACGGCGTTTAAGCCGAGTCCCCAGACGCGCACGCAAAGGAAGGTAAAGAATATGCGCACGAGCCACATTCCGGCGCTCTCTGCAAAAAAGGCGTATTTTGTGCGGCCGAGGCCGTAAAAAATGCCCTCCAGAATTATCATAAGGCCGAAGAACGGCTCTGAAAACGCCACTATCCTGAGCATCTGAGCGCCGAGCGAAACCACCCTTTCACTGGGTGTGAAAACGCCCATAAGAAGCTCTGCGCCGAAATAGAGAAGCGCCCCGCTGAGCGCCATTACGCCGAGAGTGAGCGCAACGCTAAGGCGGCTGACATCCTTTATGCGCTTCGTGTTTCTCTCTCCCCTTGCGTTGCCGACAAGCGTTGAGGCGGCGGAGCGCAGCCCGTAGCCCGGAACATAAAAGATAGTTTCCGCGGTGACGGCGATGGAATGGGCGGCAAAAACGGCTGTGCCCATTGAGGAGACGAGGCTTGCAAAAACCACATAGCCGAGGCAGGAGGTGACGCCTGTGCCGAGAACGGGCAGACCGACGCTTACATACTCGCGCACGATTTTCCCGTCCGGTCGCAGGCGACGCAACCGCCACTGAAGATCCCCGTTTTTGCGGCACGCGGCAAGCATAAGGCAGCCGGACGCCGTGTAGGACAGCGCGGTTGCGATCGCAGCGCCGTTCACGCCGAGCGAGAGCACATATATAAGTATATAATTCATTATTATATTCAGCGCGTTTGAGGCGGCGCTTATCAGCATCGGCGTTTTAGTGTTTCTGACCGCGCGGAGCGCATAGCCCATAACCGTTGACAGCGAACGGAACACGAGCGGCAGGCTGATGATAAAAAAATAAGACGACGCCTGAGGACAGACAGCCTGCTCTGCGCCCATCCACACGGGGATGAACGGCGAAAGAGCGAGCGAGACCGCCGTGAGGACCGCGCCCGACGCCGCTGCAAGCAGAGACGCCTGGCGGGCAAGCCTTTTGACGAGCGCGCCGTCGCCCGCGCCGTATGCCTTTGAGATAAGCACAAGCGCAGCCGTACCCACGGCGGTGGGCACGCTGTTTATAAGCCAGGTTACATTTGTGGTTATGCTGACGGACGCCGTTGCCTGCTCGCCCAGATTGCCGACCATAGCGGTATCTACATATTGAAGCAGTGTTGAAAGTATCTGCTCTGCTATTGTGGGAAGAGATAGGAGCAGCAGCATTTTAAAAAGCTGCGCCCTCTCTTTTTTAACAGCGTTGTTTTTCATAGCTCACCTGAAACGGACATTATTCCCCGCCCGTGATATTTATCCGCGCCTTTGCGGCGGGGTCGTCTATTATCAGCTCGCCTGCCGAGGGGACGGATATGGTGCCGGAATACGGATTTTTTATGCTTATAACGGGCGTGGTGATAACGGCGTTTACATCCGATTTTTCAAACGCAAGGTCACAATCCGTCATCTCGCAGTCTATAAGAGTAAGCCCCTGACAGTAGCAAAACGGCTGCGTGCCGCTTATTTTGCAGTTTATAAGCGTTAGATCCTTTGAATACCACGCAAGGTATTCGCCGTTTATAACGCTGTTTTTTACCGTTACGCCGCTTGAGTGCCAAAAGGCGTCCTTTGTGTTGAGGCGGCAATCCTCCAAAACGGCGTTTTCAACATACTGAAAGGAATATTTGCCGGAAAAATCAACTTTTTTAAGGCTCAGCTGCGACGCGCGCAGCATAAAATACTGCGACACGGCACGGCAGTCCTCCATAGCCACATTTTTTGAGGACCAGCCGAATTCCGGCGAATCTATATCGCAGCCGCGCATCGTGACATCCCTGCATTCGCGCAGCGCCTTTATGCCGTGAAGCCTTGTGGAAATTATCCTTATATCGCTTGAATACCAGAGGGCGGCGCGGCAAAGCTGAGTCAGCTCGCAGTTTTCTATCTTTAAATCATTATCGTGCCAAAACGGATAGCGAAGATTGCAAAGCGTGTCGTAAACCTCTATATGGCTGCTTTCCTTGAGCGCGCTTTCGCCGTCCGCCGGACCGTCGAACCGGCAGCCTTTGAGCACGACGCCGCTGCTGCCGTAAAGCGCTCTTTCCTCGTCAAAGCTTTTGTTTATGTATGTTTTCATATCAAGCTCTCCCATCATATAATATACGGCGCGGCGGTTACGGTAATGCGCCGCGCGGGGTCATATTTTGCACATATAATCTATCACGGAGGCAGTGATATATCAAATACTTATTAAGAATAACGCATCATAGCTTTTTGCTATATCAAGCAAAAACGGCGCGTGAAGCGCCGTTTTATGCGTTTATCTTTTGTATCGGGATCAGCCCAAAAGCTCCTTGAGAAGCCTTGTTACCTCGGCTGCGGGAGCCTTGCCGCGAAGCGCGCGCATACACTGACCGATAAGGAAGTTGAACGACTGCGCCTTGCCGCCCCTGTATTCATCCACCGCCTTTTGGTTTGCGGCGATGACCTCCTCAACAACCGCCTTTATCATACCGGTATCGGAGACGGTTTCCATATTGTGCTGCTTAATATATTCGGCGGGGTCCACATTCTGCTCAAACACGGCCTTGAACACCTTTTTGGCAGAATCGCGGCTTATCTTGTTTGCCGAGAGCATATTGATTATCGTGCCGAGAGAATCCGGCTCAAAGCTCATATCCTCCGGCAGGGTCTGTGAATCGTTGAGCAGCTTCATAAGCTCGCCCATAATCCAGTTTGCGCTGTTTTTCGGGTCGTTCGTAAGCTGCACAGTGCGCTCGAAAAGGCGCACGAAATAAACGCTGGAACAGATCATATTCGTGTCGTACTCCGAAAGGCCGAGCTCGTTCATATAGCGCTCGCGCTTAGCGTCCGGCAGCTCGGGAAGCGAGCGCCTTACGGAATCGACATATTCCTCGGTGAGCCTTATCGGCGGGATATCGGGGTCGGGGAAATACTTATAATCCTGGGCGTCCTCCTTGCTGCGCATTGCGTGCGACTCGCCCTTTGCGTCATCCCATCTTCTTGTTTCCTGAACCACCTTGCCGCCGTCCTCTATGATCGCCTGCTGGCGCTGCGCCTCCGCCTCTATCGCGTTGCGGATAGCCTTGAAGGAGTTGATGTTTTTCATCTCCGTTCTGGTGCCGAGTTTATCGGAGCCCTTTTCCATAACGGAAACATTTACATCGGCGCGAAGCGAGCCCTCCTGCATCTTGCAGTCGGAAACGCCGCAGAACTGAAGGATATCGCGCAGCTTTTCAACATACTGCACGGCCTCCTCCGCGCTGGCGATATCCGGCTCGGAAACGATCTCTAAAAGCGGCACGCCGCAGCGGTTGAAATTGACCATCGTGCAGTCGTTCCACTCGTCGTGAACGAGCTTGCCGGCGTCCTCCTCCATATGGATCTCGTGGATCCTGACCTTTTTCTTGCCGCCGTTAATGCTGTCGTCTATCTCGATATATCCGTTGCGGCATATGGGAAGATAGAGCTGGCTTATCTGGTAAGCCTTGGGAAGATCGGGGTAAAAGTAATTCTTTCTGTCAAATTTATTATACATCGTTATCTCGCAGTTTGTTGCAAGACCGGTGCGAACGGCAAATTCAAGCACCTTTTTGTTCAGCACGGGCAGCGTGCCGGGCATACCGGAGCAGATCTCGCACACATGGGTGTTCGGCTCGCCTCCGAATTGTGTTGAGCAGGAGCAGAAAATCTTTGTTTTCGTGGCAAGCTCCGTATGCACCTCAAGCCCGCAGACTGTTGAAAATTCCATACAGAGACCTCCTTAAACACCTGCCGGTTTTTTAAGATGAAAATCGGTTGCGCGCTGATATGCGCAGCCGGCGGAAAGCGCCGTTCTCTCCTCAAACGGCTTTGCGATGAGCTGCATACCTATCGGCATACCGCCCTTATCAAAGCCGCAGGGCAGAGCAAGAGCCGGCAGACCGGCAATATTTATCATAACAGTATATATATCGCCGAGATACATAGCGAGCGGGTCGCTGAGACCCTCGCCCATCCTGAGCGCCGTTGTGGGGGCTACGGGGCCGAGAAGAAGATCGTACTTTTTGAAAGCCTCTTCAAAATCACGGACGATAAGACCCTTTGCCTTGAGCGCCTTGTTATAGTAAGCGTCAAAATAGCCGCTTGACAGCACGAAGTTGCCGAGCATTATGCGCTTTTTGACCTCAATGCCGAAGCCCTCCGAGCGCGATTTGAAATACACCTCGCGCAGATTGTGGGCGTCCGGCGACTTATAGCCGTATTTGATGCCGTCAAATCTTGAAAGATTTGAGCACGCCTCCGCGCAGGCGATGATGTAATAGGTGGGGATGGCGTATTTTACCATCGGCATCGGGAACTCCTCAACCTCTGCGCCGAGCGCCTTGAGGGTCTGAGCCGCCTGCATAACTGCCGACGCCACCTCTTCGTTTATGCCCTTGCCGAAATAATCGGAGGGGATGCCTACCCTTTTGCCCTTGAGGCTCTCGCACGACGCAACCTCGTCAAACGAGAACGGGGCGGGGTCTGCCGAGGTGCCGTCCTTTTCATCCCTGCCGCTTATAACGGAAAATACCGCCGCGCACTCCTGCGCGGTTTTGGCGATAGGACCTATCTGGTCGAGCGAGGAGGCGTAGGCTATCAGCCCGTATCGTGACACGGAGCCGTAGGTGGGCTTAAGGCCGGTAACGCCGCAGAAGGAGCAGGGCTGGCGTATTGAGCCGCCCGTGTCCGAGCCGAGGGCTATAACGCTTTCCCTTGCCGCAACGGCGGCTGCTGCGCCGCCCGACGAGCCTCCGGGCACCTTTTGGGTATCCCACGGATTTTTAGTGGCTCCGTAATACGAGGTTTCCGTTGTGGAGCCCATTGCAAATTCATCCATATTGACCTTGCCGCAGGCGACCATTCCGGCGGCGGCAAGCTTTTTGACTACCGTGGCGTCATACGGCGGCTTGAAATTATGAAGCATTTTTGAGCCGCACGAGGTTATCTGACCCTTTGTGCAGATATTATCCTTTATCGCCACGGGAACGCCGGCAAGCGGAGACGCCGCGCTGCCGGAATCTATCAGTTTTTGCGCCTCGGCAGCGTTTTTGAGCGCCGCCTCCTTATCAAATGAGGTGTAGCAGTTATAAACGCCGTCCTTTTTCTCTATCTCGCGGGCGATGCTGTTTACCGCCTCTTCGCAGGACAGCTCTCTGTTTTTGATCATACGCGCAGTTTCGAGCGCGCTAATATTGCAGATATCCATAAAAAGCGCCTCCTATTCCGTTACGGTCTTCGGCACAACGAAGGCGCCGTCGCTGCTTTCGGGAGCGTTTGCCGTTATCTCCTGCGGGGTCATCGAGGACTTGACCTCATCCTCGCGCAGAACATTCGTTATGGGAAAGGAATGGCTCATAGCCTCTATTCCCTCGGTGTCAAGCTCGTTTAGCATATCGATATAAGTGAGGATATCCTGAAGCTGGGCGCCCACCTTTTTTTCCTCTTCCTCGGTGAGCGTTATGCGCGCGAGCGATTCAAGATATTTTATCAGCTCCGGTGTAATCTGCATAAAACATTCTCCATCAGTTAAATTCATAAAAGCAAACGCAGGCGGGGGCGCAATGCCACCCGCCGCGGGTAAGTATTATTTTTCGGGCGCGGGGCGGCGCAGCTTTATATGCGTTTCGCGAAGCTGCATCTCCGTAACCGTTCCGGGAGCGCCGAGCAGCATATCCTGCGCGTTGGAATTCATAGGGAACGCAATGACCTCTCTGATATTCTCCTCATCGCGCAGAAGCATAATCATTCTGTCTACGCCCGGAGCCATACCGGCGTGGGGCGGAGCGCCGTAATGGAACGCCTTGAAGAGCGCGCCGAATTTCTGCTCAACATCCTCTTTGGTGTAGCCCGCCATCTCGAACGCCTTTACCATAACATCGGGGCGGTGGTTTCTGACTGCGCCGGAGGAGAGCTCCACGCCGTTGCAGACGATATCGTACTGATACGCCTTTATTTTCAGCGGATCCTCGTTGAGCAGCGCATCCATCTCGCCCTGCGGCATCGAAAACGGGTTGTGGGTGAATATGAGCTTGCCGTCCTCATCGCGCTCATACATCGGGAAATCGGTTATGAAGCAGAGCTCAAACCTGTTTTTATCTATAAGACCGAGTCTGTTTGCAAGCTCCGTGCGTATCTGCCCGGCAAGCTCGTTTACGCGGCGCGGCGAATCGCAGATGAAAAACAGCGTGTCGTCCGTTTTAAAATCAAATATCTTTCTGAGCTCCTCTTTCTTTTCGGGGGAGAGGAATTTATCTATCGGACCTTTATAAGAGCCGTCCTCAAGCACCTCTATATAGCCGAGGCCCTTCATTCCGATATCAAGGGCGAAAGCGAGCATCTTTTCAAACCAGCCCTTTGACTGCTTTGCGCAGCCGGGTACATTTATGCCCCTGACCGGCCTGCCCTGAAACGCCTTGAACTCAACATCGCTGAAGAAATCCGTGAGGTCGGTTATTACAAGCGGGTTCCTCAGATCCGGCTTATCGGTGCCGTATTTGAGCATCGCCTCCTCAAACGGGATGCGCACGAAGGGCGCGGGGGAAACATACTTTCCGCCGCCGAACTGCGTGAAGGTGTCAAAAAGCACATCCTGAGCCACGGCGAAAACATCCTCCTGCGTGGCGAACGCCATTTCGAAATCAAGCTGGTAAAACTCGCCGGGCGAGCGGTCCGCTCTGGCGTCCTCATCCCTGAAGCAGGGAGCTATCTGGAAATATTTATCGAAGCCGGACACCATAAGAAGCTGCTTGAACTGCTGCGGCGCCTGCGGCAGCGCGTAAAACTTGCCCTCGTGCTTTCTGGAGGGGATTATATAGTCTCTTGCGCCCTCCGGCGAGGAACAGGTGAGTATCGGGGTAGTGATCTCCGTGAAGCCGAGGCTCTCCATCTTTTTGCGCAGGAAGGAGACTACCTTGCTTCTGAACATAATGTTGTCGTGGACCGCGGGATTTCTGAGATCAAGGAAGCGGTAGGTAAGGCGCACATCCTCTCTGGTATCCTTTGATTCGGACACCTCGAACGGAAGATTTTCCGTGCACGCGCCGAGAACGGTGAGCTTATCCACCTTTACCTCAAGCTCGCCCGTTGCAAGCTTTTTGTTAACCGTTTCTTCGTCGCGCTTGACGACGACTCCCTCAACGGAGATAACGCTTTCTTTTTTGAGATGATTGATAAGCGAATCGTCGTTTACAACGACCTGCGTTACGCCGTATTCATCGCGCAGATCGATAAACGCCACGCCGCCGTGGTCGCGGATCGTATCCACCCAGCCGGCAAGCGAAACTCTTTGGCCGAGCTCGTCAAAGGTCAGCTCGTTGCAGTTAAATGTTCTGTATGCCATATCGTTCATTCCTTTCGGAGCGTTAATTATATATTGCTTGCTGATAATTCCGTAATAGTATAGCATAACAAAATAAAATATACAATAAAAAATTTTAAATATTAAAAGCCGGACAAGGTCCGGCTTTAAGCAATCATCGGTTTCAGCGGCTCAAAAGCGCGCGCTCGCCCGCGTTCAGGTGCAAAACGCCGCCGCTGCACGCCCCGCCGAAGAAGGAATAGGAATTATCCCATTCGCCTCCCACATAGATGTCAACAGCCTCGGCGCCGAGATTGACAGCCGTGAGCACGCTGTTTTCCGCCGAGGAGCGCCTGTATGCGGCGGCTGAGCCGGAGGCGTACAGAAATTCAATATCGCCCGATACGAACGCCTTGCAGCCGCGCCTTATCTCGCCGAGGCGTTTATACCATTTGTATAGTTCATCGTCAATATCGTTCCAGGGGAAGCAGCCGCGGTTGAACGGGTCCTTCATACCCTGCATACCCGCCTCGTCGCCGTAATATATGCTGGGAACGCCGGGCAGCGTAAACTGGAGCAGGCTGGCGGTTTTGAGCATTTCCCTGCCCTTTTCGTAATCCGCCTTTGAAAGGATATTGTTTTGGTGCTGCCACCGCCTGCCCATACCGGCGGTATCCGGCCCTGCAAGGCGCGTTAAGGCGCGCTGCGTATCGTGGGTGCCGATATGGTTCATAAGCGTGTGCAAAACGCAGGGCGGATAATTTTCAACAATGCTCATAACGGAATCCTCAAAAGCCGAAGCGGCTCCGCCCTTGACGAAGCTCAGCACGGCTGAGGCGAAGGGATAATTCATAACGCTGTCGAGCTGCCTGCCGAGCAGATAGCGCCGCCTTTTGCCGTAAGCGGTTTTTGTGGTGGCGTCCTCCCAGACCTCGCCTATGATGACGGCGTTTTCGTTTTCCTCCTTTACCGCCTTTCGCAGCTCGTCGAGAAAAACATCGGGCAGTTCGTCTGCAACATCGAGCCTCCAGCCGCCCGCGCCGGCTCTGAGCCATTTGCGAAGTATGCCGTTTTTGCCGCAGATATACTCTATATATGACGGCTCCTCCTCTATGACCTCCGGCAGCAGCCTTATGCCCCACCAGCTTTTGTAATCGTCCGGATAATTTATGAATTTATACCATTTGTAATATTTGCTGCTCTTGCTGTTGTAAGCGCCGACGGTGTCGTAATGCGAATACATATTGAAGTATTTTGAATCGCAGCCGGTGTGGCTGAATACTCCGTCCAGCAAAACGGTGATGCCGAGCTTTTTAGCGGCGTCGCACAGCGAGCGAAAATCCTCCTCAGAGCCGAGAAGAGGGTCTATGCGCTCATAATCCGCGGTGTCGTAGCGGTGGTTTGAATTGGCTTCAAAAATCGGATTGAGATAGATGCAGGTGACTCCGAGCGAGCTTATATAAGGCAGCTTTTTTTCTATGCCCTTAAGGTCGCCGCCGAAATAATCGTTGTTCCAAACGCCGTTCATCTGGCTCTCGTCCCAAAACGGCTCCTCGCCCCAGCGGCGCAGAACGCGGCTTTTGCGAACGCCGCTTTTGGGCGTGCCGCTTGAAAAGAACCTGTCCGGAAAGATCTGATAGATTATTCCGCCTTTTAGAGTATCCGGCGTTTTGAAGCCGCTTTCAAAAACGGTTTGCTGAAACTCCGCCGCCTGCGGAGCAAAGCCTCCCCTGCCGGCGCCGGTGTTTTTTATATAATTTTTCCCCCACGGGGTGTCAAGCTCAAAATGATAGAAGTAAAGCCCCGGCGTGGTGGCGTAAAAATGCAGCTCCCAATACTCGTTTTCGCTGCCGCACATACCCGCCCAGAACATTCCGTAGCGAACCGTATCCTCGCCGTCGCCGTCCTTTTTAACGGCGAGCTGCGCGCCGCAGCAGCGCATTGAGCGCGGCACGATTATGCGCAGCTTGACGCGTTCGTTTACCGCTATCGCCCGAACGGCGGACTTGTATTGAGTTTTTCTTGAATCAAACGGGTACATAATACATCTCCGATATCAGGCGAATAAAATAACAATTAAAATATAGAGCTGCCGGGAATCAGCGCCTTGTTCCATATCGGGCCCGGTTCACGGCAGCTGCGCTGCTTTAACGGTATTCTGATCTTACTTTTTGGCTTTAGCGCCGCCTTTTTTATCCTGCGCGGCAAAGCTTACGGGCTTTGTGTGCCAGATATTGCGCGCGTATTCGGATATTGCCCTGTCTGCGCTGAACACGCCGGCCGAGGCGATGTTCATAAGGCTCATACGGGCAAATTTCTCCTTATCCCTGTAAAGCTGCGCCGATAAGCGCTGCGCTTTCTGATAATCCTCGAAATCGGCAAGCGCCATATAGGTGTCGGCAGAGGTGAGGCTTGAAACTATCTCGCTGAAATCCTTGCCGTTTATGCCGGAGGATATGAAATCTATAACGCTTTTGAGAACGGGATTGTTGTTTACATAATTCATCGGGTGGTAGCCGTCTCTTTTAAGCTGCTGGACCTCGGGAGTTTTCATTCCGAAGATGATGATGTTTTCATCGCCGACAGCCTGAGCGATCTCCACATTAGCGCCGTCCAGCGTGCCGAGGGTAACGGCGCCGTTGAGCATAAGCTTCATATTGCCCGTTCCGGAAGCCTCCGTGCCGGCAAGAGAGATCTGCTCCGAAATATCCGCCGCGGGCATAAGAAGCTCCGCAAGGCTGACATTATATTCCTCCATAAAGACGACCTTGAGCTTTTTGTTTACGCGCTCGTCGTTATTTACTACCTTTGAAACGGCGTCAATAAGCTCTATGGTCTTTTTAGCCATACGGTAGCCGGGAGCGGCCTTTGACGCAAAGATATAGGTGCGCGGCTCAAAATCTGCGTTTGGATTTTCACAAAGCATAAGATACTGCGCGATGATATTGAGGATATTAAGGCTCTGGCGCTTATATTCGTGAAGCCTTTTTACCTGCACATCAAATATGGAATCCGGGTCTATATCCACGCCGTTGCGCTTTTTGACCACGGCGGCGAAGCGCTCCTTATTCTGCCTTTTTATGCGCATAAGCTCTGAGAGCACTGCCTTATCGTCTGCATAATCGCGCAGCTTTAAAAGCTCGCTGCTTTTTGTGATGAAGCCGGGACCGATAAGCGAGGTGAGATATTGCGTGAGCGGCTCGTTTGCCTGGCAGAGCCATCTGCGAAACGCAATGCCGTTCGTTACATTCGTGAATTTATCGGGAGTGAGGGTATAGAAATCGTGGAAGACGGTGTCCTTGAGTATCTGGGAATGAAGGGCGGACACGCCGTTTACGCAGTGAGAGCCGGCAACGCAGAGATTTGCCATTCTGACCACGCCGCCTGAGATAACGGCCATACGCTCCACCTTATCGGCGTCGTGAGTGACGCTCCACACATATGCGCGAAAGCGGTTGTCTATCTCCTTTGTTATCTGATAGATCCTGGGAAGCAGGCGCTTATAAAGCTCCTCGCTCCAACATTCAAGCGCCTCTGCCATAACGGTGTGGTTGGTGTAGGCGATCGTTCTTGTAACGATGCTCCACGCGTCGTCCCAGCCGTAGCCGCACTCGTCAAGCAGGATCCTCATAAGCTCCGGGATAGCCATCGTGGGGTGGGTATCATTGATATGGATGGCTATCTTATCCGGCAGGTTATCAACGGTGTTGTAGCGCGTGAGATGGCGCCTGATGATATCCTGAACGGAGGCTGAAACAAGGAAATACTGCTGGCGCAGGCGCAGAGACTTGCCCTCCGGCGAATTATCCGCGGGATAAAGCACCTTTGAGATAGCCTCCGCCATAGCGGACTGCTCCATAGCCTTCATATAATTTCCCTCGTTGAAGAGCCCCATATCGAGCGCGGGCTTGCGAGCCGCCCAGAGGCGAAGGCGCGCAACGCCCTTCCCCATACCGGAAACATACATATCGTAAGGCACGGCAGTCACCGTTGTGCAGTCGCGCGGGATAACGGTATGATAATCGCCGTCCCAGCTGTCGTCCACCCAGCCCTCGAAGCGGACCTCCTGCGCTCTCTCCTCTCTGGGAACGAGCCACACATCGCCGCCGGGAAGCCAGAAATCGGGAAGCTCGGTCTGCCAGCCGTCCACAAGCTTCTGGCGGAAAATGCCAGCCTCATATCTTATGGAATAGCCCATTGACTGTATGCCGGTGGTGGCAAGGCCGTCAAGATAGCAGGCGGCGAGCCTGCCGAGGCCGCCGTTGCCGAGGCCTGCGTCCGGCTCAAGCTCATAGAGCTTTTCAAGCTTTACGCCGTAGCTTTTGAGCGCCTTTTCAAAAACCTCGGTGAGGCCGAGGTTATAAAGATTGTTTTTGAGCGAGCGGCCCATAAGAAACTCCATACAGAGATAATAGACCGTTTTTGTATCCTGCCCCTCCGCAGTGTGGCGGAAATCCGTGTTTTTTTCCGCAAGCTCCTCGCGCAGTATCATAGCGACGGCTTTATAATACTGCTCGTCTGTGGCGATATCGGGCGAAACGCCGAAGAAGTGGCTGAGCTTATCATTTATCATTTCCTTTGCTTTTGTAACGGAAATGCGCTGATTCATATATAAAACCTCCAAAAATATCAAGAAAAGCCGCCTCAATACCAGCGGCTATTGTTGATTATACACTAAAATGCGCCGATTTTCAATACCAAGCTTAAGATTTGCGCCTTTTAATGAATTTATTAAAAATGAGCGGTACGATGGCGATAAGCGATTTTATGTTGAGCAGAACAACGGCAAGGCATATGCCGCAAGCAGCACCGAAGCTTACCCATTCGCCGCCCGGCTCAAAGATCATAACGCACGCCGCGCCGGCAAGCAGCAGCGCGGACGGGATGAAGGTGAAGAGATGTATCTTTATCTCAACGAATTTTTTGGTGTTTATTGCGCGGATGATAAACACGGCTATAAACGACACGGCCGTTGCAATAGCCGCGCCGTAAGGCCCCATTATCGGGATGAGAACAAGATTCAAAACGATATTCAAGACCGCGCCCGAACCGGCGGTGAGCATTGAGAGCATACTCTTTTTTTCCGCCATATAAACGGAGGCGTAGAAATTTACAAGATTAGAAAATGTTGTGGCGACCACAAGAATCGGCACATAGTGCCAGGAATAGTAATAATCCTCGCCGAGATAGAGGTCGGTTATTATGCGCGAGCCGGCGATGAGCACCGCGCCCACGGCAAAGAGCGCGCCGGAATATGTTCTGAACACCTTGGTGAAAAATTCTGAACGCCCGCGGCTGTCATACTCATCAACGGCGGAGAGCTGCCACGCGTCTATAAAAATGGAGGCAAAGATCGTTACGAAATTAGGTATTTTATACGCGGCGGTATAAATGCCGCTGACGGCTACGCCGTTGAAATATGTGACCATATACTGATCCGAAACATTGATTATCCACCACAGGATTATTGTGGGGATGAGCGGTATGCAGTATTTGAGCATCGGCGACACGGTGCTTTTTTTAAGCCCTTTTTTGCCGAAGCTGAGATAGCGCCAGAGCTTGGCTGCGACAAACATAAAGGCAACGGAAAGCATATCGCTTGTGAATATGGCAAGGATATATCCGTAGATGCCCCAATGAAACGCGCCGAGATAAAGGAAGGTGAAGCCCGCGGAGGTGGCTGTGGCGATAACGCCGTCCGCCGCGTAGAGCTTTACATGGCCGCTGCCGCGCACAAACTGCTGGCAGAGCTGGCGCAGCGACGAGCCGAGCAGCATAAGATAAAGCAGTATCGTGTACTGACCGAAATTGAAGTCATTTATATTTATGCGCATAACGAGCGGTGAGAACAGGCAGAACACGGCAAAGCCGATAAGCGTTGTTGCTACACCCGTGGAAAAGACCTGCTTTTTATCGCTGTTTTTATCGAGCGCAAAGCGCAGTGCGGCTGAATTTACGGCAAGCGTAACGATGGGCACAAGGATATTGACGGCGTTTTGGATGAGCGTTGCGCCGCCGAAATCCCCCGTTGCCATAACCCTTGTGTAAAAGAAGGTGAGCACAAGGGTGAGCAGCTTTGAGGAGAATGTGCCTATCGCGAAAACTATTGTGTTTGAGGCAAGCTTTTTATACTTGTCCATACCGTAAATCCCCTTTTCGCGCCGCAGACGCGGATTTTATCTGATCTGCCCCTCGCCGTAAATAAGATATTTGACGGTGGTGAGCTCCCTGAGCCCCATCGGGCCGCGGGCGTGCAGCTTTTGGGTGGAGATACCTATCTCCGCGCCGAGACCGAACTCGCCGCCGTCCGTAAACCTGGTGGAGGCGTTGACATAAACGGAGGAGGAATCCACCCTTTGCAGAAATTCCGCTGCATTTTTTTCGTTTTGTGTGATTATCGCCTCGCTGTGGCGGGTGGAATACTTATTTATATGGCGCACGGCTTCATCAAGGCTGTCAACCGTTTTGACGCTGATTATGTAATCAAGATATTCCGTGCCGAAATCCTCCTCGCTTGCAGGAAGCACGCCGCGGCACGCCGCTTGCGCGCGTTCGTCGCCGCGGATCTCAACATTTTTTTCATCAAGGCGCGCCTTGATTGCGGGCAGCGCTTTTTTTATTATGCCCGAATGGATAACAAGGCTTTCGCAGGCGTTGCAAACGCCGATGCGCTGGGTTTTTGCATTGAAGATTATATTTGCCGCCATATCGATATCGGCGCTTTCGTCAACATATATATGGCAGTTGCCGGAGCCGGTTTCGATAACGGGCACGGTGGAATTTTCCACAACGCTCTTAATGAGCCCCTTGCCGCCGCGCGGGATAAGGCAGTCTATAACGCCGCTCATCTGCATCATCTGATTTGCCGATTCGCGCGATGTGTCCGTTACGAGCTGGATGCAGTTGGGGTCGAAGCCGCAGCCGGAAAGAGCGCCGCGCATAGAAGCCGCGATAGCCGTGTTGGAGCATATCGCCTCCTTGCCGCCGCGCAGGATGACCGCGTTTGAGCTTTTGAGGCAGAGGACGGCCGCGTCCGCCGTTACATTGGGCCTTGATTCATAGATGATGCCGATAACGCCTATCGGCACGCTGACTTTTTTAATAACAAGGCCGTTGGGGCGCTTGATCTCGTCCAGCACAACGCCGCACGGGTCAGAAAGCCGCGCCACATTTTCTACGGCAAGCGCGATATCCTCTATGCGCCCGGAGTCGAGCATCAGCCTGTCGAGCATGCCCTGAGAAAGGCCTGCCTCCCTGCCCTTTTCAAGATCCTTTTTGTTTTCGGAGATGATTGACTGAGCGTCGTTTCGAAGCGCCGACGCTATTGCCGAAAGGGCGCGGTTTTTCTGCTCCGTAGTTACCGTGGCAAGAAAATCCTTTGCCGCAAGCGCGTTTTTTGCAAGCTCTTTCATTTTTCCACCGCCTTAAAATAAGTTCCTATATTTTCGCCGTTAACGGCTTTGTATATATTTGCCGGCTCCGAGCCGTTTACTATATAGACCGGTATTCCGGAGGAAACGGCGATCTCCGCCGCGTTTATCTTTGTTACGAAGCCGCCCGTGCCGCGCTTACCCGCGCAGCCGGTCACGGAGCGTATGCCGTCGTCTATCTTATCCACCCTGCTGATAAGCTTTGCGTTTTTGTTTTTTGACGGGTCGCCGTCATAAAGCCCATCCGTATCCGTAAGGATGACGAGCAGATCGGCGTTCGTTACCTTTGCTACGGTTGCGGAAAGGCAGTCGTTATCGCCGCTGACAAGCTCCTCTACGGAAACGGAATCGTTTTCGTTAACTATCGGCAGGCAGTCGTACTCCAAAAGCTGATTGAGCGTGTTTATCAGATGAAAGCCGCTCTCCCTGTTTTCAAGCTCGTCAAATGTGATGAGCAGCTGGCTTACAACAACATCGTATTCGGAAAACAATCTGTCGTAAAGGAACATAAGCTCGCTCTGCCCCACCGCAGCAGCCGCCTGGAGACATTCTATCTCCCTTGGCTTTTCGCTGAGGCGCAGCCTGCCCATTCCCACCGAGATTGCGCCGGAGGAAACAAGGATGAGCTGATGCCCCTCGTTTTTAAGATCCGACAAAACGCGCGCAAGCCTTGCGATAAGCGCGATATTCGCCTTGCCGGTATCGTGGGTGATTGTGGAGGTTCCTATCTTTACAACTATTCTTTTTTTGCCGTTATCAAGCTTCATAAAATTCTCCGCCTTTTCAGAAAAGAGCACCGCCGAAACGGATAATCAATTTATTATATCAAAAATATACGCCGTTTGAAAGACTTTTTTGTATGTTTTGGGATTTTAAGGGCAAAATCATTATAAGAAGCGAGATGATGAAAGCAAATGAAAAGAAGAAGCATAATCAGGATCTGCTCCTTCGGGATATGCGCCGCGGCGGCGCTGTGCGCGTTTGCGGCAAGTTCCGCGGCAAGCGCAAGGGACTACAAAACAAGGCTTGAGGCGGTGTACCAGCGCGAGCTGATGCAGCTTTCCGAATGTCTTGACTCCGTTGAAACAGACCTTATGAAAAGCCGCTACTGCTATTCGGCGCAGATGATGGGCAAAATCTCCGGCGATATTTATTCGCAGTGCTGCACGGCGAAAAACGCGCTCTCCTCGCTGCCGGTTGACCAGCCGCAGCTTACGGGAACCTACAAATTCCTGAGCCAGACCGGCGATTATGCGCGCAGCCTTTCAAAAAAGGACGAGATAACGCAGAAGGAATATGAAGATATTGAAACGCTGCTTTCCTACGCCGAAAAATATTCCGAGCTGACCGACGAGCTTGTTGCGCGCTGCAACGCGGGCGGCAGCCTGACGGAAAACGAGATAAGCTCGCTCGGCGGCGACGCGCGCGTTTCCGGATTTTCCGCGGATTTTGCCGCCGCAGAGGAGACCTTTGAGGACTACCCCACGCTGCTGTACGACGGGCCGTTTGCAGACGCCGTGCTGGAGAGGGAGAGCGAGCTTATTGCCTCCTCCCCCAAGGCCGACCAGGCTCAGTGCAGGCGGATAGCAGCAAAAGCGCTCGGTGTTGACGAGGGCGGCGTGGTGTACAAGACCGAGGAGAGCGGCAAGCTGCCGGCGTATGTTTTTTCATACAAGCTTTCAACCGTTGCCGTTACTAAAAACGGCGGATATGTTGCCTATATCCTCAACGAGGGGGCGCCGTCCGTCCGCTCGGTAACGGAGGAAAACGCGGTGAATATAGCCCGCGATTTTCTAAACAAGACAGGCTATACGGATATGAAGGAATCGTATTATTCCGTTTACAACAATGTGTGCACCATAAATTTTGCATACTGCAAGGACGGTATAACATATTATTCCGACCTTATCAAGGTGGGCGTTTCGCTTGCGGACGGCAGCATATTTTCGCTTGAGGCGGACGGCTATCTTATGAATCACACAAGCCGCGAGACGCCCGCCTTTGCCGCCGAGAGCAGCGAGGAAAGGCTGCCCGAGGGGTGCAGGGTGATCTCCGAATCGCGCTGCCTGATACCGAAAAGCGACGGCACGGAGGTCTTTTGCCGCGAATACCGCTGCCGCGACACGAAAACCGGCCGCGAGGTGCTGATATACACCGATTCCGAAACAGGCGAGCAGGAGGATATTCTGCTGCTGCTCTATTCGGACAACGGCACGCTTACAAAATAGATTTGAATTTTGGAAAGGATGTTTTTTATGAAAAAGATTATTATTGCCTTGGCTGCCGCCGTTGCGGGAATATGCCTGCTCACGGGCTGCTCATCCGGCACGGACGGCACCACCACTACAACAATGCCTCAGACCAGCAGTACCACAACAACGAACCGAGCCGAGGAAGCGCTCACCGACGCCGGCGAAAACGCGAGCGAAGCGGCGTCAGACATAGGCGACGCGGCGGGCGAAGCCGCAGAGGGCGCGGGTGAAGCCGCATCAGATATGGGCGAGGCGGCAAGAGACGCGGCAAACGGCGCGGGCGAAGCTATGTCCGATATGGGAGAAGCGGCAAGGGACGCGCTGGGATAAAGTACAAATCGGGCGGTCTAAACGACCGCCCGATTTTTCGGATATACATATTTACCAGCTTCCGCCTCCGCCTCCGCCGGAGCCTCCGCCGGCAAAGCCGCCACCGCCGCCCGAAGAGGTCTGCGGCGCGGAGGTCATCGCCTGAGCGGCGCTTTCCATAGTGCGGCTCATAAAATGCCACATCATATAGGTGTTGAAGCCGCCGTAGCCGCGGTACCATTCCGGCGGCTCCATGGCGATATCCTCAAATTTTTTGACCCATTCATCCGAAACGCCCAGCACATAGGCGTACGGCAGTATGCCGTAAAAATATTTCGGGTCGTCGAACACAAGCTTTTCAAGGCGGTCTTTCTCCGCCGTTTCAAGGAAATTTTTAAAGCCGGTTATCTTTTCAAGCAGCTCGTGCCCCTTATCCGTTCGCCTGCGAACAAAAAACGAAAGCACGAGCGCGCCCGCGAGCACGGCAAGCCCGAAAACAAGAGCGAAATATCTTTCGTTCCCGCCGAGAGTGGCGTTGAAAATCAAGACGGTCCCGGCGGCGCACAGGGCAATGAGCGCCCAGCAGGCAACGCGCATCCAAAGCGAGGTGTTTGAGAACACGCGGCGCCTGTTTTCATAGGTGTTATAATTGAGGGATATGCGCTGAAGGGTCTTATAGAACTCGTTTTCAAGATCCGCCGCGGTGACCGTGGTGCGCCCGCCCTCGAAAAGGCCGTCAAAAAACAGCTTTTTATTGTGATCGTCGCCGTTATAGGTGGCAAGGCGCTCTATGTAATAATCGGAGCCGTCGTAATATTCTCCGCTCTTTTTTTCGTTTATTGCAATAAAGCCCTCGTTCGCAAGCTCGATAAGCAGCGCCACAAGATCCTTATCGGATATCGCGCCCTTGTACCAATACGCCGCATCCGCGCTGCTCATACCCTTCGGCGGATAAAATTCAACGGGAGCGATGAGCCGCTTATCCTTGCCGAACCTGCGCCAGATAACGGCAACTATAATAAGCACGATAACGGGAAGGCCCGCAACGGCGCAGAGCTTTGCGATATGAGCCATTTTGTTGAAGTAAAAATATCCGTCCGGCAGCTCTATGCGAACGGTGAACGCCTCGTAAGGGCCGAGCTCGCGCGTGAGCCTGCCGGATACGGTGAGGCCGTCCACATAATACTCAATACTGTCTGTTCCCGAAAAGCCGTAGCTTCCCGTGGAAAAGCCGACAGCGGAGCTGCTGAACTCCTTTGGCATATTTACGGTGAAGGTGACATTATCAACAAAGGTGTCCCAGCCGTCTCCTATAAGATTATAATACAGCTCGTCCGCGCCGGACAGCACATCCTGACCCAGCTCATAATAATATGACAGGCGGTAGCTGTGCGCGCCCGTCAGGGTTTTATCCTCGCTGCCTATCTGAAGCGTAAGCTCGGAGGAATCGGAGGAGGTTGAATATTCCTCGCTGCACCTTATACCGCTTATTTTTGCGCGGGTGGAATCGACGGAGCCGTCCGCCCTTTCAACGCGGTTTGCCTTTGGGATGTACCTGAAAATCCCGTGGCGCGGCTCGTTGAAAAAGACATCGATATCCTCTGTTATATGCAGAATATTATCCTCCGCCACATCAACGGTGATGTCGTACGCGGTGATATAATACGGCGTGCCGGGATGCTCCTGCGCGAGCGCGGGAAACGCCTGCGCCAGCAAAAGCAGCACAACAGACAGCACGCACGCAATTTTGACACGCTTCATTAAAACTCCACCTTTACGGGTTCTTTCTGCGCCGCATCCTCTATCTCAAACATCTGTCTTTCGCTGAATTTGAAAATACGGGCAACGACGGACGACGGGAACATCTGAAGCTTATTGTTGTAGTTTTTTACAACGGCGTTGTAATATTTCCTGGCGTTGGCGATATCCTGCTCCGTTTGCTGAAGCTGGGCATTGAGATCAAGGAAATTCCGGTTTGCCTTAAGATCGGGATACTGCTCTGCAAGGATGCTGATAGAGCCCGTTAGGCGCGAAAGCTCGCTGTTTGCCTGAAGCTTCTGCGCATCGGTCATCTGCTGATAGCCGCTTCTGGCTGCGATCACGCTTTGAAGCGTTTCGGCCTCATGCTTTGCGTAGCCCTTTACGCTTTCAACGATGTTGGGGATCAGGTCCCAGCGTTTTTTGAGGTAGACATCCATAGTGGCGAATGCCTCCTCAACCGTGTTTTTAAGTGATATCAGCGAATTATATGTTGCAACGGCATAAATCGCCACTGCCGCTATGATGACGACTATAACGGCGGCGAGAGCTATTGCGGCAATCGCTCCTGCGCTCATATCAATACCTCCGAAAATTTATTCGGCGGGGTCAAAATCCCCTCCAATATAATTTATATCACATAAGACGCCGTTTAGCAACAGAAAAAAGCACAGAACTGTGATTCTGTGCTTTAACTCCTTTAAGCGATTGCGCGGCGGATTACAGAAGAGCTATTAGCTCTACCTCGCACAGCGCGTTTTTGGGAAGCGCCTTAACGGCGACGCAGCTTCTGGCGGGCTTGTTTGTGAAATACCTGCCGTATACCTCGTTGAAGGCGGCAAAATCGTTTATATCGGCAAGGAAGCAGACGGTTTTAACCGTTTTTTCAAGGCTTGTGCCCGCCGCCTCGCAGACCGCCTTAAGATTTTTGCAGACCTGCTCTGCCTGCGCCTCGATCGTTTTCGCCTCTATATTGCCCGTTGCGGGGTCTATGGCTATCTGACCGCTTGTGAAGAGTATACCGTTCGCCTTTACAGCCTGGCTGTAAGGACCGATCGCGCCGGGCGCGTTTTGTGTTGAAACAAAATCCATAAAATCACCTTAACCTTTCACTACATAAAACTAATAAAATTATAATAATCAGTCGCAGACCTCGAAGCCCGCGTCCTTAAGCGCTTTCTTTATTGCAACGACATGGGCGTAATCCCTGGTTTCAACGCAGATCTTGAGATAGCAGTCCGTTATGTTCATATCAAGATCGGTGCTGTCGTAATTGACGCTTGTTACATTCGCGCCCGTCTGCGAGATAATCTTTGAAACATCGGCAAGCTGGCCGGGCTTATCGGAAAGAGCGATAGTGATGTTCGCCGTTCTGCCGCTCATCTTAAGGCCGCGCTCGATGACCCTTGAAAGGATGGTTACATCTATATTGCCGCCGGAAACAAGGCAGCAGACATTTTTGCCGTCTATATCGGGGATCCTGCCGGCAAGCACTGCGGCTACGGGAACGGCACCCGCGCCCTCAGCAATCAGCTTTTGCTGCTCAAGCAGCGTGAGTATCGCAAGGGCAATCTCGTCGTCCGAAACGGTGACAATGCCGTCCACATACTGATTTACCATATCATATGTAATATCGCCCGGCGTTTTGACGGCGATGCCGTCCGCAATCGTCTGCACCTTGGGCAGAGTTTCTATTTTGCCGTCGTTCACCGAAAGCTGCATACTCGGCGCGCCCTGGGCCTGAACGCCGTACACCCTGCATTTGGGATTTATCTGCTTAACGGTATACGCCACGCCGGAGATGAGACCGCCGCCGCCTATCGGAACAATAACGGCGTCGCAATTCGGGAGCTGCTCCATAATCTCAAGCCCTATCGTGCCCTGGCCGGCTATAACATCCTCGTCGTCAAACGGGTGGATAAAGGTGTAGCCGTTTTTATCGCGAAGCTCGATGGCTTTATTATAGGCGTCGTCATAAACGCCCTTTACCATACAGACCTCCGCGCCGTAGCGCTTTGTTGCCTCCACCTTAGAGATGGGAGCGCCGTCCGGCAGGCAGATTATGCTTTTTATGCCGTTTTTAGTGGCGGCAAGCGCAACGCCCTGGGCGTGGTTGCCGGCTGAGCAGGCGATGACGCCGTGCTTTTTTTCATCATCCGAAAGCTGGCTTATCTTAAAATATGAGCCTCTTACCTTAAAGGAGCCGGTGACCTGAAGATTTTCTGTTTTTAAATAAATACGGGCGTTTTTGCTGAGGTTCGGCGCATAGATCATATCCGTTTCGCGGATGACCTCTTTGAGCACGCGTGCCGCCTTATACACCCTGTCTATCGTGAGCATAAAAACATCTCCGTTTTGCGATTTTTAAATATTTTAATACCATTGCCGCAATTTGTCAATCAATAAATAAAAACCGCGCGTTTCGTACTTTATGCGCTTTTTGAGCGCTTCGGGCGGCTCTGTTTATTTGTTGTTGACTTTGCGGCCGTTTTGTTTTAAAATTATGATATATACTTCTCTTAAAGGAGGAAGCAGATTGAAAAAGCTTTCAAGGATAATTAGCGTGCTGCTTGCCGCGCTGATGATAGGCGGCCTTTTTGCGGGCTGCTCTTCACAGAGCGATGAGGCGGACACCATTACAGACGAAACGCTGCTCATCGCCTACACCGAGGAGCTTGAGCCTTTCCTTTACACCGGCGAGGACGGCAAGCTGACCGGCTTTGACGCGGAGCTTGTTGCCGCCACATTCGACTCGTTCAAGGGCGATTTCACGAATTACGAATTTGTTAAGGTGGAGGACGGCTTCCGCCTCGGCGAGGACGCCGCCTATACCGACGAGGAGGGCAATTCCTACCACGCGCTCATATACTGCGCGGTGCGCAAGGATGTGGGCACGATAAACGAGGATTACGCCTGGAGCGACGACATTATACAAAACGATGTTGTTGCCGTTGTTTCCCCGTCAAGCGGGATAAAAAGCTATAACGACCTTGCAGGAAAGCGCGCGGGCATAGTTTCACAGACGGCGGCTACCGCCCTTTCCGAAAACGGCGCGGTTATGAACTCGCTTGCATCGAGCGCCGGCTATGCGACCGCCGACGAGGCGTTTGCCGCGCTTGACGCGGGCGCGATAGATGTTGTTATCATTGACGATTTCAGCCTTTGCAAATTTGAAAACCGCGCAAGCTACACCGTGCTAAACGGCGCGCTTGACACGATCGAATACGGCTTTGCCTTTACAAGGTCTAACGATCTGAGCGGCAGCTTTAACGAGGCGGTGCTTGAGATAAGCTCCACGGAGTATAGCGATGAGGACACGCTGACCCCGCTTGTTGAAAAATACTTCGGCAGCGCGGATGTGCTTGCCTTTGATTTCGAGCCTACAGAGCAGTAACGGCAGCTTTATTCAATATACGCATAAAAGCGGCTTCGGAAAACAAAACCGAAGCCGCTCTTTTTTATTTATTCGCCGTTGCCGTCAGCGCACAAAGAGCGCCCACACTCCCACGGTGAGACCGCTGCCCGCCATAAGCACGGCAAGGACAATAGCCGTTATACGAACCCATTTTCTGCCGTACATAATCACGCCTCCGCCTTCATAATCTCCGCCGCCTGCCGCTCAAGCTCCTGCGCCTTTGCCTGCGCATCGGCAAGCGTTGCGCCTATAGCGGTTATATACGCCTTGATCTTGGGCTCCGTGCCGCTCGGGCGGACTATAAGACCGCTGCCGTCCTGCGCCTTATATGCAAGCACATTTGAGACGGGAAGCCCTGTTTTACCCTTTTTGCCCGCCGCAAGATCAACGGTTTCGCCGCTGCGGTAATCCGCGCTGTAAACAACGGGAGAGCCGCCGAGCTGCTGAGGAGCGCAGGCTCTTAAACCGTCCATAATGCCCTGCATTATCTTCATACCGGCGGCGCCGTCGAACTCATAGCTTTTGACCGTGTTGCAGTAATAGCCGAACTCGTCATAGATATCCTGCATAACCTGAAGCAGTGTTTTGCCCTGAGCTTTATAGTACGCCGCCATCTCGCAGATGAGCATAGAGCCTACAACGGCGTCCTTATCGCGGGCGTGGGTGCCGGCAAGATAGCCGTACGACTCCTCAAAGCCCATAACGAAATCGCCCGCTCTGCCCTGCTCCTCAAGCTGAGTTATAAGCTCGCCGATATACTTGAAGCCGGTGAGCACATTTTTAAAGGTGCAGCCGTATTTTTCGGCGATCTTCTGCGCAAGGTCGGTGGAAACAAAGGATTTTGCGGCAACCGCGTTTGCGGAAAGCTCGCCGCGGCGCTGCTTTTGGGAGAGCAGATAATCGAGCAGCATTACGCCCACCTCGTTTCCGCTCATAAGCTCGTAGCCGCCGTTTTTATTATTTACGGCGATGCCTACGCGGTCGCAGTCCGGGTCGGTGGCAAGCAGGATATCCGCCTCGTGCGTTTCAGCCGCCTTGAGCGCAAGCTCAAACGCCTGCCTTATCTCTGGATTGGGATAAGGGCAGGTGGGGAAATTGCCGTCCGGCTCCTCCTGCTGAGGCACGACGAAAACATCCTTTACGCCGATGCGCTCAAGCACGCGGCGAACGGGCTTGTTGCCGGTGCCGTTGAGCGGAGTGTAGATAACGCTGAGACCCGCCTTTTCGCAAATGCCGGGGTTGACGCACTGCTTTTGAACCTCGTCAAGAAATTCCTCTATCACATCCTGCCCCATAAATTCTATAAGGCCTTCGCTTACCGCCTTGTCAAAATCCATGGTCTTTATGCCCGTGAAATAATCCACCTTTTTGATAAACTCGTAAGTCTCGGCGGCTTCCTCATCGGTCATCTGATAGCCGTTATGGTCGTAGCACTTATAGCCGTTATATTTTGCAGGATTGTGCGACGCGGTGAGGATAATGCCGCCCTGGGTCTTGAAGCGCCTAACGGCGTAGGAAAGGCACGGGGTGGGCTCAAGCTCCTCAAAGATATACACCTTGACGCCGTTTGCCGCAAGGGTCTTCGCCGCCTCTTTTGAAAAATAATCGCTCTTTATGCGCGAATCGTAGCCGATGGCGCAGGAGGGATTATCAAAATGCGCGTTCAGAAAATCGGCAAGACCCTGGGTCGCGCGGCAGACCGTGTAATAATTCATCCTGTTCGTGCCGGCGCCGATAACTCCGCGCAGGCCGGCGGTGCCGAACTCAAGCTCGGTATAAAATCTGTCGTCTATCTCCTCGGGGCTGCCCTCTATGCTTTTAAGCTCCGCGATAAGATCGGGATCCGCCGCGGCGTTTTTGAGCCAGATGTTATAAAGCTCGGTTGTGTTTTTCTGCATAAGATCACTCCGTTAATTTATTGCGGCGGGCGCGCCGCCTTTGATTTTATTTTAACCTTATTAAAAAGCATTGTCAATAACGCCGGTTTAGATTTTTATATTTGCGCCGCTGCGGCATTGGCACTTGCGCAGACAGCATATTTTTAGTATAATGGCAAAAGAGATATTATATTCAGAAAGGCGGCGGACAGATGTTTGCAAAGGCTAAAAGCCTGGGCATTTACGGGATGGATGCTTTTTCCGTTGTGGTGGAAGCCGATCTCAGCAAGGGGCTGCCGAGGTTTGACATAGTTGGGCTGCCGGACGCGGCGGTCAAGGAGAGCCGCGAAAGGGTGCGCGCCAGCATAAAGAACTGCCGGTTCGAATACCCGGTTTCGCGCATAACGGTGAACATTGCGCCGGCGGACATAAAAAAAGAGGGGCCGCTTTACGACCTGCCGATCTTTATGGCGCTGCTTGCGGCAACGGGGCAGATAAAGGGCTCGCTTGACGACTATGCATTTGTGGGCGAGCTTTCGCTGGACGGCGAGATACGCCCGTGTACGGGCATACTGCCGATGGTGCTTAAGGCGCGCGAGCAGGGAGTGCCGGCTGTGTTTATCCCGTATGCAAACAGGACCGAGGCGGGAGCCGTTAACGGCATTGATGTTTTTGCCGCGAAGAATATTTTTGAGGTGGTAAAGCACATAAGCGGCGAGGAAAGGCTGGAGCCCTGCTTTACAGAGGCCGAAAGGCTTGCCGTTTACGATGAAACGCTTGATTTTGCCGATGTTAAGGGGCAGGCGGACGCAAAGCGCGCGCTTGAGATAGCGGCTGCCGGCGGCCACAACTGCATTATGGTGGGCCCGCCCGGCACGGGAAAATCAATGCTTGCAAAGCGCCTGCCCTCAATACTTCCAAAAATGACCTTTGAGGAAGAGCTTGAAACAACAAAGATATATTCCATTGCCGGCGAGCTGCCGGACGGCGTGCAGCTTATCACGAGCCGCCCGTTTAGGAGCCCGCACCACACGATCTCGGCGCAGGGGCTTACGGGAGGGGGTCAGTTCCCCCGCCCCGGCGAGATAAGCCTTGCGCACAACGGCGTGCTATTTATGGACGAATTTCCCGAATTTGACAGGCGCGCAAAGGAATCGCTTCGCCAGCCGCTGGAGGACGGAAAAATAACGATAGCGCGAAGCGCGGGAACGGTATGCTATCCCTCAAACATAATGGTGGTTGCGGCGATGAACCCCTGCCCCTGCGGATATTTGGGACATCCCTCAAAGGAATGTGTTTGCACCGAGGCCGCAAAGCGCAGGTACAGAGACAAGGTGAGCGGGCCGATACTTGACAGGATTGACATCCACATTGAGGTTGAGCCCGTTGATTACGACCGCCTTTCCTCCGCCCAAAAGGAGGAAAGCTCCGCGGCGATCCGCGAAAGGGTTGAACGGGCAAGAGAGATACAGCGGCGGCGGTTTGAGGGCACGGATATAAGCTGCAACGCCAAGATGACTCCGCGAATGACGAGGGAGCTTTGCGTGCTGGACGAGGAGGCGAAGGCGCTTTTGAAGCTGAGCTTTGAAAAGCTGGGGCTTTCGGCGCGCGCGTATGATAAAATTCTGCGCATATCGCGAACGATTGCAGACCTTGAGGGCAGCGAGCTTATATGCAGCGCGCACATAGCGCAGGCGGTGCAGTACCGCAGCCTTGACAGGAAATACTGGACGGAATGAACAGAAAGGATGATATGTATGGATAAAATAATTGAAAAAACGATGAAAAATCTTGAAAAAAACAATATGACGGCAGTTTATGCCGAGAGCCGCAGCGAGGTGCCGGAGATAATCAAAAAGCTTGTGCCGACGGGCAGCAGCGTTTCAAACGGCGGCAGCGTTTCGCTTCGGGAGGCGGGAGTTTACGACCTGCTTTTGAGCGGAGATTATCTTTATTACGACCGCACGGGGCTTTCGGGCGACGACATACGCGACTGCTATATAAAGGCTCTCTCCTGCGACGCTTATTTCTGCTCCTCAAACGCAGTTACCGAAAACGGCGAGCTTTACAATGTGGACGGAAATTCAAACCGCGTTGCGTGCATCGCGTTCGGCCCGAAAAGGGTTATAATGGTGGTGGGCAAAAACAAGATAGTGCCCGATATCAAAGCCGCCGTTGAGCGGGTAAAGCGAACAGCCGCGCCCAAAAACGCCGTGCGCCTGAGCCTTAAAACGCCCTGCGCCGCAACAGGCGAATGTATGGGGCTTAACGGCGAGATCTGCTCCGGCTGTGCAAGCGAGGGCAGGATATGCTGCAGCTATCTTATCTCCGCGCACCAGAGGCAAAAAGGCAGAATAACGGTGATAATCGTTAACGAAGAGCTTGGATATTAAGCCCGAAACGCAAAAAGGAACGACCGTTTGACGGTCGTTCCTTTTTATTTTGAGCAAGGGCGGCTAATCGTTGTCCCAGGGCCAGGGGTCCTTGAGCCATTCGTCGCTGTTTTCGGGCGAGAGCGTTATGGGGCCGTACTTTGCCTCATAATCCGCCTTGAGCGCCTTATACTCCTCGGAATATTTTTTGTAAAGCTTTTCCGCCTGAGGGCAGTTTGTGTGCGTATCGAGATAAACGCGCATCTCCCACATACCGAACTGGGCGGCGGAGAGCTTTAAAAGCATTTTTTCCCTGCTCACTTTACCACTCCCTTTCCGCAAAACGGCTTATCAAGCTGAGGAAAGACCGTGCCTGCCGCCAGGCTTTTTTCATCGTCTTCATAAAGCACGGGTGCCTGCTGAAACGGCACATACGCCATTGCAAGCGCAGGGTCTGCCGGCAGCGGCGCCGGTATATCCGCGTCTTTCTTTTTTAAGAAGGACGGTTCAAAGCTTTCTTCAAATTTAAACATATTCTGCCTCCTTTTCCGCGCACGGCGCGGGGCGATTTCGGCGGGTCTGCCCGCCCCGTGAGTGAAACGGTTTTGTTTCGCCTCAATACATAATATGCCGCAGGGCTAAAAAAGTTTTTCGGCATATAATGGCATAAGGATGTTTAAAAGGCGATGCTAAAGGCAAAAATATTAAAGGAGACGGCGCCGGCGCGACGCCGGCAAAATTCAAGATCAGGGTGATAGATATGAATGTTAAACGCGGCGATATCTTTTATGCGGATCTGAGCCCTGTGGTGGGCTCCGAGCAGGGCGGCATAAGACCCGTGCTGATCGTTCAAAACGATGTGGGCAACCGCTTTTCGCCAACCGTTATAGCCGCTGCGATAACGAGTCAGAGAGATAAAACGGCGCTGCCGACGCATATTGAGGTTGACGCCGGGCGCTGCGGGCTGGCAAAGGACAGCATTGTGCTGCTTGAGCAGGTGCGCACGATCGACAAGCGGCGGCTCAGGGAAAAGATGGGCTCGCTTGACACCGGGGAGATGGGCAAGGTGAACGAGGCGCTTTCCGTTTCCTTCGGCTTATAAAA
The DNA here is from genome assembly GCA_944380545.1 of uncultured Eubacterium sp. GTDB lineage: Bacteria > Bacillota > Clostridia > Oscillospirales > Acutalibacteraceae > Eubacterium_R. The sequence continues at coordinate 72,649 of CALWHV010000006.1, forward strand.
TGAAATAAAAAGGGCGCTTTGAAGCCGTTTTGCCGACAGCCTCAAAGCGCCTGTTTTGATTATATCGTTGGTTCTATATAAATGTTACGGTAATCAAAAAAGCAATGAATTAACTGACGAAATGCAAAGAGCGTTTCGCCTACTTCTTTGCTCATTAACTATTAGCTACCCTTGGGGGCTGTTTATTTAATATGCGGGATTCAAAATCGCAGCTGCTAATAACAAATTCAATTACCAAAAGCGAATACCGAAAAACAAGTATTTTCAGGTGGTATTAAAAATCAACCGCGAGCGTTGAAATCCTCTGCCAAAAGATTCATCGCTTTACTAAGTTTGTGCACATAGATAAACGGACCGACTATAATAAGCACGCCAAGTATATCCCAAAGCCAAAAATCCTTTGCACCGAAGCTGTAATCTATTCCGCGGCGTTTTAATTCAGCTCCGATGCGATTAGACATCTGATGATACCAAACGATGCCGTATATGCCAAGTGTTATTGGCGCAACAATAAAAGACATCAGGCAGAAATGCATCGTCTTTTTGCCGTCGTATCTGCTCGCAATAATATTTATATCACTTGAAATGCTTGAAAAATAGACAATGCTGTAAATCCCCAAAGTTACTATTGTCAGTAATATAAATTTTCCGAGTCCTCTGTTAGTTTTAAGCTGTGCCACAGGCGCCGGATTAGGCTGATATGTAGTATTCTCCATACTATTTTCCTTTCTTTCTCTTTAATATTTATAGTTATCAAATAATTCTAGGCTCTATCACCTCAAGTCAACTTATTTACAAAGTATAAATAAGTTACAAAAATATGAGCTGCCGCAATAAAAAAGCAGTATTTTGTTTAAAAATTTTAACAGGCAACGGGTTAAAATTTATAATATTATCCCTCATGCAAAGTACCGGAAGCGTTTTGGATTCACATTAATGTCATAAAAACAAAATCATTATTAACTAAGCAATATTAGTTACATTATAGTGATCATCAAATTTATTCGAAATAATTTCATCAGCACTCTCATATGAGCTATTAACTGAATCATAATAATCCTCAGGAGTAAATGATATTGTTCCCTCAGGAGACATTATTACATTTTTAAACATAACATATAGGTATCGTGTTTCAGTTTCATCATTCCAAGAAGTATATGGAAATATTAAATAATGCAACTGGAAACAATAATTATAAATTAATTGAATACGAAAACTTATTAAAGGAATTAGAAAAATAGCGGAAACTAAAAATTATGATAATTCGCCAGATTTTGCCAAATATAGATACCGTTGATGATTACATTGTATTTTTAAATTTGCGTGTCGGTCGAAAATCATCAGTGTGCTTTTTTCCCTTGAGATATCCCATAAATTGTGCTACACTTATGTACGGTGGGATGCTTACCAAAAGGCGTATGTGATCTTTACACGCTTCTGCCTCTATGATCTGCACTCCTTTTTGCTCACACAATTTCCGTATTATCTCACCAATATCTTTTTTGATTTTACCGTAGACTGCTTTTCTGCGATATTTTGGTGCGAAAACTATGTGATACTGACATCTGTATGTTGAGTGCGATAATGTTTTTATTTCATTGTTTCCGTTCTTTTTTATTATGTTTTTAACCTCCTGTATCTTAGTAACACGGCTGCCAAACCGTTTCTATTATACAGTGAGGTTATTTTTCCACCAATATACTAAGAGACACAAAGCCGCAGAGTGCGTTGGTTTCGCAGCCGGCGGCTTTGTGCGGCGCTTGCGCCGTTATTTTTTTAACCCTTTTTTGTCAAAGCCGGGGTTAAAGGCGTAAAAATTCCTGCTGTTCATTTTGTCCGTAAGAAGCCTGAGCGCCTCGCCTTGTCAGCATTTTTTGAAGCATACGGACCGATAGCTCAAATTCAGAATTGCTAAAATCAAGTCACGCGGCTTAAGTGTTTGAAACAAGATAGATATTAAAATCTTTGCGCTTGCCCTCAACAACTACGCGTTCAACCTCTTCATCCCAAAACGGGAGCAGATAGTTTTCATATCTGTTTTCAATTTTCAGTCTTTCTAAGGGGTTGCTTTTGAAAAAGCCCTCATAATTTCTTATCACAAAAACATATTTGCCCTCAGGTAATTCATCCATTTCTGTCATAAAATCATATTCTGTATGATTGTCTTTTTTCCAGCCTTCGGGAATATCACTGAATCCGAAAACTTCCCACAATCTGTCAAAATACTGCTCATATGTTTCTATTCCGGCGCCGTCCATAACGATATATTTTGTATCAGGATACTTATATAATATCTTCTTTTTTTCAAATTCTTCCTTTGTCATTCTGTATAATTTATTCATATGCAAACTCCTTTATATAATTTTGAAAAATGTATCATAATGATCGTTAGAATAATATGTATTTCCATCGTTTCCTCTAACGAAGCGTTCCCTGTCCCTTGGTTGCCCTTCGAGTTTACTGTTCACATCAAATTCGCGATAATGTATTTTATTGCCTTGTTTATCATATTGAGGCAATTTGGGTGGCTCATTTTCATATGTTCCACCGCCCTTCGTTTTAGGATTTTGATCACTTCTGGCGCCTTTCCAACCGCTATTTTGATATTTGTTGTATGAATCTCGAACATTTTCGGGAAGTTCATCAAGGGTTCGTTCGGGTATATATTCTTCCTGCGGTTTCGGATTCGCGGAATTTCTTCCTAACGCCGAGCCGCCTCCCTTTTGAGCGGGTGTGATAAAACCGTAAAACTTTTTTATGTAAAAGCCTTTCTCAAGGTTGTTTGTTTCGGCATAATCAACTTCGATTATATCGCCTTTCATATCGTCAAAAGGTTTGCCGTAGCAGATGATCTTTTCCGGCTTTATGCGCCGGCGCATCTCTTCATAGCCAAGCATGAAATGCGATTTTTCTTTCTTTACGCCGAGCGTTGAAACCGCAACGACGCAGCCTTTTTCAATGCCGTCAAAACAAAAATTAAAACTTTCAAGGTTTCCCCAGCGCACGGTCGGTATAACGGTTATGCCGTTTTGCTGCAAATACGCGCCTGTCCAGCGATTCCTAAAACAATTATAGAGTTGAAGTGCAACCGGCATTTCTGTATACATACTGAAATCCGGTGATAAAACAGCGTTGAATTCTTTCAAACGCTCCATTTTATCATCGGGATTTTTGTAGATACTTTCAAAGCGGTAATCATCAAGGAAAAAGTGTACCGTTTTGCCTGTTTCATTGCTTTGATTAATCTTATCATAACCTATCAGCGCAAAATCTTCAAGCCGCACCTCCTGTTTCTTAATGAGTGGCAGGGAAAACATTCCTATTCCGCTAAATTGATTGCGCAGAAACAAAGGCTCGCTTCTGTATTCATAACTTGTAATTTGAATCACTCCTGTCCGAATTTTGTAAAAGCCAAAAAATGCCTTTCCCTTATAGCCGGAAAAGAGTATTGCTATGCAGTATATTAGCCATATTTTCGGAAAATTTTTAAAAATATTTTTTCATCGTCCCGATTTGCGGCTTGAAAAGAATTAATTAAAAGAAAAGCCGCAGACTGCGTTGGTTTCGCAGCCGGCAGCTTTGTGCGGCGCTTGCGCCGTTATTTTTTTAACCCTTTTTTGTCAAAGCCGGGGTTAAAGGCATAAAAATTCCTGCTGTCCATTTTGTCCGTAAGAAGCCTGAGCGCCTCGCCAAAACGCTGGTAATGCACGATTTCGCGCTCGCGGAGGAATTTTATCGGCTCTATAACATCGGGGTCGTCAACAAGGCGCAGGATATTGTCGTAGGTGATTCGCGCCTTCTGCTCCGCCGCAAGATTTTCGTTTAGATCGGCAATCGGGTCGCCGGTGGACTGTATCGAGCCGGCGCTCCACGGAAAGCCGCTCGCCGCCGTGGGGTAAACGCCCGCGGTGTGGTCAACAAAATAAGCCGCAAAGCCGGGATTTTCCTCAATCTGCTTCTCCGTCAGATTTTTCGTAAGCTGGTGCACGATTGCGCCTATCATCTCAAGATGCCCCAGCTCCTCCGTGCCGATGTCGGTCAGTAGGCCTTTAAGCTCCGGCAAGGGCATCGAGTACCGCTGCGAAAGGTAGCGCAGCGACGCTCCGAGCTCGCCGTTCGGCCCTCCGTATTGGGAGATAATAAGGCTTGCGGCCTTCGGGTCGCTGTGCTTGATGTTTATCGGGTACTGAAGCTTCTTTATATAATTAAACATAAAATGCTCTCCTTTTTGTTTGTTACTACATTTTATGCTCGCCGCGGCTGTTTGTTAAAATACGCCGTTTCTTTACCCGTTTTCCCGCGGGTGTTAATTTTTCTTAATATTCATTTTACCGCTCCTTAATCTCGCCGGCTTAAAATATAGCTGTAAGAAAGGAGCGCTTATGATGGATATAAATATTCTTGTTACGATAGACAAAAATTACTGCGAACAGCTTATAACGATGCTGCGCTCGCTTGCCGCAAGCAGCACGGACCGCTTTTGCGTTTATATCGCGCACAGCACGCTTAGTTTTCGCGAATTGGCGCATATCAAAAAAGAAGTGGGCTGCGAAAGGGTCTCGCTTTTCCCCGTAAAGCTTTCGCCGGAGCTGTTCGGCGGCGCGCACTTTTCAAAGCGGATATCGCGCGAAACTTATTACAGATTGCTTATGTTTGAATATCTGCCCGCCGGCGTCGAGCGCGTTTTGTATCTTGACCCTGATATAATCGTCCTCAATTCGGTCAGGCTTTTTTACAGCCTTGATTTGGGCAAGGGCTTTATCGCGGGCGCGGGGCACACGCACGGAGCCGTTAAGGCGTTCAACCGCCTGCGTCTGCGCCTCGGCAGAAAAGGGGAGTACATAAACGCCGGCGTGCTGCTTGTTGATGTTGCAAAGATGCGCGCCGCCGTCACCTCTGAGCAGATTTTCAGCTTCGTAAGGCGACGCGGCAGGAGCCTTTTGCAGGCGGATCAGGATGTTATCAACGCCCTTTTCAAAAACAGTATAGTCAGCGTCAATCCGTGCTTTTATAACCTTGACGAATCAACCTTCAAAAGAAACGGCCTCACACTTGATTGGGTGCAGAGCAAGGCGGTGTTCGTGCATTATAACGGCAAGAACAAGCCGTGGCTCAAAAGCTACCGCGGAAGCCTCGGCGTGTTTTGGAAACGCTTTGAGCCGCACGCTTCTCAAGCCGAACGAAGGGCGCGTGACGCATCGTGAAAGGCATATTCAAAAAGGTTTCCAAAAAGCAGCTCATTTTTGCCGCCGTGTCGGCAGGCGTGCTTGCAGCCGCCTTTTTGGCGCTCCATCTCTCGCTCGGCAAGGAGCTTTTGAGCGTGATCTCGGACCGTCGGGCGTTCAAGGCGTGGCTATACGGCTTTTCGGTTCCGCCGGAAATCGTGTTCGTGCTTGTGCGCGCCGTTCAAACGGTTGTAAAGATAATTCCCGCCGAGCCGCTTGAGATAGGCTCCGGCTATGTTTGGGGCACCTTCGGCGGCTTTGGGTTATGTATGCTCGGCACGGAGGTAGGAACGGCAGTTATCCTGATACTGACGCGCGTTTTCGGAATCAGATTCGTTGAGCTTTTTGCAGATACGCGCCGCCTCGGCGAATGGTCGTTTTTTTCGGACTCAAAAAGAAAATATCTCTGCCTTTTCATAATTTATCTTATTCCCGGCACGCCTAAGGATTTTATAACCTATATAGCGGGGCTCACCAAGATCCGGCTTTTTCCGTTTCTGCTCGTTACCGGGATCGCAAGAATCCCGTCGATAATATCCTCAACCTATTGCGGCAGCGCCCTGGCGCAGGAAAATAAGCTTCTCTTCGCGGTCGTTTTTGCAGCCATAACCGTTTTCTCTCTGCTCGGCGCGGCGGCGGTCTCGCGCCGTATGAAACGCAGGAGCGCAGAGCAGATTTAGTCCTTTGGCAAAAACCTTGACGGCAGTATTGTATTTGCCCGCCGGCTGTGGTAGAATGTGTTAGAAACATTACACGGCGGCTATGCTTCGCCGCAAAAAGAGGATGCTTATGAAATTATCGCTCGTTATTCCCTGCTATAACGAGGAGGGGAATGTTGAAAAATTCTTTTCCGAGGTAAACAGAGTTTTTTCCGGAAAGGTTGAGGATTACGAATTTGTTTTTGTAAACGACGGCAGCACGGATTCCACCTATCCCTTGCTGAAAAAGCTCTATGAGCAGCATAAAGAATCACAGATCCAGGTGCTCTCGTTCAGCCGCAATTTCGGCAAGGAGGCGGCTATATACGCAGGACTCGGCGCCGTGCGCGGGGAGCTTGTGTGCCTTATAGACGCCGATCTTCAGCAGCGCCCGGAGGTGGTGCTGCAAATGCTGGAGCTTATGCGCAAGGATCCGGAGCTTGACTGCGTTACCGCCTATCAAGAGCAGCGCAAGGAGAGCAGGCTGATGAGCGGTATGAAATCCGCTTTTTACAAGATTATAAACAAGGTTGCCGAGGTTCCGTTCGTTAACGGCGCGTCGGATTTCCGCCTTATGAAAAAGCAGATGGTGGACGCCGTTTTGCAGCTCGGCGAATATCACCGTTTTTCAAAGGGCATCTTCAGCTTTGTAGGCTTTAACACGGAGTATATGCCCTACACCGTTTGCGAAAGGGAAAGCGGGCAGTCAAAATGGAATTTTATGAAGCTGCTCAAATATGCGTTCGGCGGCATCGTGTCGTTCACCACCTTCCCGCTCAAGCTCTCGGCGTATATGGGCTTCTTCGCGTCGCTCGCCTCCGTTATATATTTCATAGTTGTCGTTATACAAAAGCTTGCGTTCGGCATCAGCGTGCCCGGCTATCCCACAATCGTGGCGCTCGTGCTGCTGCTCGGCGGGCTCCAGCTGTTTTGCCTCGGCATCCTCGGCGAATATATCTCCAAGATATATGTTCAGGTGAAGAACCGCCCCGTGTTCATACTTAAAAACCATCTCGGCGCGGATAAAAAGAAAGCCGAAACCGGGGAGGGCGCAGATGAATAAGATAAAAGCGCTTTTTGTAAAATACAAGGAGCTTATAACATATGTCGTTTTCGGCGTTCTCACCACGGTGGTCAACTTCGTCTGCTTCTGGGCGCTGAACAAAATATTCGGCGAGCATATCTACCTTCTTAACAACGCTGTTGCGTGGGTAGTTTCGGTCGTGTTCGCCTATGTCACAAACAAGCTGTGGGTGTTTGACTCAAAAAGCTGGCGCCCCAAACTCGTTGCGCGCGAGGTGGCGGAGTTCTTCGCCGCGCGCCTCTTCAGCTTCGGCGTTGAGGAGGGCGGCTTGTGGCTGCTTGTGGATAAGCTGGGTATGGGCGCGATCTCGTTCGCCGTTTTCGGTTTTGATATAACCGGCCAGCTGATCGCCAAGGTGATCCTTGCCGTTATCGTGGTCATTTTGAATTACTTTTTCAGCAAATTCGTGATATTCGCCAAAAAAAAGAAATCCGCGCACGAGGGCACGGAGCAGAAAAAAGATTCATAGCAAATCAAATAAAGGCGGCGCGCTTCTGTTGCAAAGCGCGCCGTCTTTTGCGTTATTCCTCAAGCAGACCGTTTTCCGAAAGCTGCTTTATAAACGCGTCAATATCGCGCACGGCCTTTTTAGGCTCCACATCATAGGCGTCCGTCAGCTTTTTCAAAACCTCGTCTTTAGTGGTGCTTTCGCTCATACAGTCCCACAAAAAAGAGCTTGTTTCGTTGAGCGTTATCATCCCGTTGAAATCGCGCACATTTTTTCCTACGGGCACAACTATCACCGTGCCGGCGATCTCGCGCTTAACAAATCCGTCCTTGATTTTCATTCCATCATCCCTTTTCGTTTGCCGTTTGCATTATTGCGCCTTTAATTATACCAATTTGCACAAAAGCTTGCAAGCAATATGTAAAAATTAAGGAAATATAGCAGATTTTGCATTGTTTTACTTGCAGTAAGGATTAAAGTTGGTTATAATATCATTGATAATTTTTAAGGATTATTAATTTAAGTGAAGGAGTAGATATTATGGTTTATTCGCAGGAAGTAGAACAGATGTGCACCGTTAAAAAAGGTCCGCATCACGGCCCCGCTCCCATCCCGGAGGAGGGTCAGTGGGTTAAATCCTACGAAATCAAAGACATAAGCGGTTTTTCACACGGTGTAGGCTGGTGCGCGCCTCAGCAGGGCGCCTGCAAGCTCACGCTCAATGTTAAAAACGGCATTGTTGAGGAGGCGCTTGTTGAAACGCTCGGCTGCTCTGGTATGACCCATTCGGCCGCTATGGCTGCTGAGATTCTTCCCGGCAAGACCCTTCTTGAGTGCCTTAATACGGACCTTGTGTGCGACGCTATCAATGTTGCTATGAGGGAGCTTTTCAAGCAGCTTGCCTACGGCCGTTCACAGAGCGCGTTTTCAGAGGGCGGCCTCGTTGTGGGCGCTGCGCTTGAGGACCTCGGCAAGGGCCTCAGGAGCCAGGTGGGCACAATGTTTTCCACCAAGCTCAAGGGCGTTCGTTATATGGAAATGGCAGAGGGCTATGTTACAAGAATGGCGCTTGATGAAGAGGGCGAGGTCATCGGCTACGAGTTCGTAAAGCTCGGCAAGATGCTTGAAGACATCCGCCACGGCAAATCACCCAACGAGGCTTACGAGGCAAACAAGGGCACTTACGGCAGATTTGACAGCGCCGCCAAGTATATTGACCCGCGTGAGGAATAATCAGGACAGGAGGAACGCATAATGGCAAATGATGTAAAATTCGAAGGCAAAGAAAGAAGAATGGCCAAAATAGAGAAATGTCTTGCTGAATACGGTCTTTCAAGTCTTGAGGAAGCAAGAGATCTCTGCCTTTCAAAGGGAATAGATGTAAACGCCATCGTAAAGGGCGTTCAGCCCATCGCGTTTGAAAACGCCGGCTGGGCATATACTCTCGGCGCGGCGGTCGCCATCAAGAGCAATGTTAAAACCGCATCCGAGGCGGCTGAAAAGATCGGCGTCGGCCTTCAGGCGTTCTGCATCCCCGGCTCTGTTGCAGAGCAGAGGAATGTAGGCCTCGGCCACGGCAATCTCGGCGCCCGTTTGCTTTCAGAGGAAACGCAGTGCTTTGCATTCCTTGCAGGCCACGAGAGCTTTGCGGCGGCGGAGGGCGCTATCGGCATCGCCCGCACCGCAAACAAGGTTCGCAAGCAGCCGCTTCGCGTTATCCTTAACGGTCTCGGCAAGGACGCCGCTTATATCATCTCCAGAATAAACGGCTTCACTTATGTTAAAACGGATTATGATTTCTTCACCGGCGAGCTCAAGGTGCTTGAGGAAAAGCCCTTCTCAGACGGCGAAAGAGCCGCCGTTAAGTGCTACGGCGCAAACGATGTGCTTGAGGGCGTCGCTATTATGAAGCACGAGGGCGTTGATGTTTCCATCACCGGCAACTCAACAAATCCCGTGCGCTTCCAGCACCTTGTTGCGGGCACCTACAAGAAGTGGGCGCTTGAAAACGGCAAAAAGTATTTCTCCGTTGCCTCCGGCGGCGGCACGGGACGCACCCTGCATCCCGATAATATGGCTGCCGGCCCCGCTTCCTACGGCCTTACGGATTCAATGGGCCGTATGCACGGCGACGCGCAGTTTGCAGGCTCCTCCTCCGTTCCCGCCCATGTAGAGATGATGGGTCTTATCGGAATGGGCAACAACCCGATGGTCGGCGCAACCGTTGCCACCGCGGTTGCCGTTGAAGAGGCTATGAACAAATAAGCATCCGCAAATCATTAAAAAAAGTCCTCGAAGCCTTAAAGGCTCGAGGGCTTTTTCTGTTGCGCGTTTTAAGAGCTCCGATGCGTTTACAGATCGTCCGCGTCCTGCTCCGGCTCGTCGTACCTGCCGGTTTCAAGCATCTCCTTCGTTGTGCCGGTATAGCTGCCCAGCACATCGCTGTTTGCGCTTTGCGGGTCGATGTAGGAGGTCAGGTCTATCACCTTTTTGCTGTTTATGACCTCCTGCGGCTTTCCCTTTTTCTGCTTTTTCTCTTTTTTCATAAATACCACCCCATTCAGCTTAAGCAAAGCAAGCCGTGAGCTTACGCTTTGCTATGTACGGCGGTATCCGGCGCGCCTGTCAGATCTTTTCCACATCCACGGCGGCGATCTTGTCCATAAATTCCTTCGGCGTTATCACCGTGCCCATCTCAAAAAAATCATCCATATTAAGGTTAAAATTATTTATATATATCGGCGTGTTTTCATATTCAATGTCTATGTGCAGCCGCTTTGCGTCCTCCATAACGCGCTGCGTGGTGTAAAGATGGCAGTCGTAAAAGCGCGACGCCTGCACCTCGTTGTTCCTTATATATTGCAGAATGATGTTCCTGCTTGAGCGCGAGATGGAAATATACTGCTCCACATCCTTTTGCAGCGCCTGGCCCATAGTCATCTGCGCCACCGCCTTGCACGCGCCGGAGTTTACGAAAAATTCGTTTATAAAAATACTCTCAAGCGGGCTCGTGTCGTCCGGCACAATGATCGCCAGGATGTTTTTGGAGGGCTTTCGCTGATAATATTTTTTCACAAATTCCTTAAAATAATGCTGGCACTCCGCAATTTTTTTTGCGTAAAAATGGTAAAAGGGAATGTTCGGCCTGCTTGCAACGCCAGGCAGGGAAAAGGGCTTGAATTCGCCGCTTTCTTCATCGTAAAGCAGCACATTTGAATTTGTGATGATAACGGGAATTGCCTTGCTCATAAGTTGTACTTCCTTTATGTGTCTTTAATCAAATTTTACTATATATTGTGTGTAAAATCAACAAAATAAAAAAATATAGTGCATTTTGTCTTTATATATGTTATTATGGATTTATAGCAGACAGCTTGTGAAAAGGAGAAGATTATGGCAAATAAAGATGATGAGATAGAAAAGATATTAAGCGAGCTCAAAGGCTCTAAGGACGGCGGCGAAGCCCCGCAGGGCGGCTTGGCAGACCTGAAGGGCGGGCAGGATGAAAGACCGCTTGAGGCGTATTCCCCCAAGCCCGCCGGTGGTGTAAACGATTACGCCGATGAATACGAAGAGGAGGAGGCGGGCTATGTGCAAAAGCCCGGCAGAAAAAAAGCCGTTATCATCGCAGCCATCGCTGCTGTCGCGGTCATAGCCGCGGCGCTCGGCATCTATTTCGGCGCGTTTTATGAAAAAGAGCCCGAACCGGCTCCCGCGCCCAAGATCACCACAACCACCACAGCCGCTCCCGTGATAATCAGGAATCCGCTCACGGGCGAGGAGGATTATAACGAAGCGGCGGTCGATAAAAGGCCGGTTGCCGTTGTTGTTGAAAACGCCCCCGGCGCGCGCCCGCAGTATAATATGGACACGCCCGATATAATCGTAGAGGGCGAGGTAGAGGGCGGCATCACCCGTATGCTCTGGCTCTATGCGGATATGACCGCGCTGCCGGATACGGTCGGCCCCACGCGCTCCGCAAGGCCGGGCTTTGTGGAATTTTCACAGTTTTTTGACTCCATCTTCATCCACTACGGCGAGAGCCACAGCAAGGGCGATTATCTCGGCGCAGACGACTATATGGACAACGAGGATGTTGATAATATAGACGGTATGAGCACCTCCGCCTGCTTCAGGCGCACAAAAGATAAGGCAAGCCCGCACAACGCCGTGCTTGAGGGCGACGAGCTTATGGATGTCATAAACGACAAGGATTACCGCACCGGAATCGACGAAGCCGCCTTCACGAAATTCAGCTTTAACGAAAAGACGGGAGCTGTTTCTTCAGCCGCCTGCAGCAGGTTAACCACAAAGTTCTCTTCAAGAACTGACAGCCATACATTTACATACGATTCCGCAGACGGGCTGTATAAAAACCGGTCTGATTTTGACCAAGAGGTTGCGTTTACAAATATAATCGCCCTGTTTGCGGACACGGAATATGTTGATAAAAACAACTATAAAAGCTCCGGGAACACGGAAACCTACTGCAACTTCAAATTCACGAGCGGCACGGGCACCCTTGCAACCGCCGGCACCACCGTGGATTTCACCTGGAGCGCGGATAACGGCCGCCTGACCTTCAAAAAGGCGGACGGAACCGAGCTCAAGCTCAACCCCGGCAAAAGCTGGATAGGCATCATCTCGGCAAATCACGGCGGCAGCGCCGTTGTTTCAGCCGAGTAAACTGACGGGAATCGGAACACAATATGGTTTTAAGCGGCTGATTCCCGTCAGCTTAAGCCGGCTAAAAGCATAAAAACGCCGCATGGCGCCTCTCCCCAAGGCGGCGCCGTAAGCGCGCCGCAGCGGCGCGGAATAATTCTTTGATTCAAAGGAGAGGATTATGAGATTTAAAAAAGACGCACCCTTCAAAATAATGCAGATAACCGATATGCAGGAGATACCGGCTGTCTCTCCCGATACGCTTGCGCTTTTAAACGCCGCGCTGGAGGCTGAAAAGCCCGATCTTGTGGTGTATACCGGCGATCAGATAAAGGGCTACGGCGTAACCTACCGCGGGAAGGGAAAAGAGCTTGAAAACGCCGTTTTAGCAACCGTCAAAAAGCTGCTTGAGCCGGTGACGAGCCGCGGCATACCGTTTGCCGTCACCTTCGGCAATCACGACCGGCAGGTGGGCATATCAAACAAAGACCAGTTTTTGCACATATATAAAAAGCTGCCGGGCTGCATAGGCGAGCAGGCAAAGGGCATTGACGGCGGCGGCACCTGCGTTATCCCGATAAAGGCGTCCGACGGCAGCGACCGCGATGCCGCCTGTCTCTATCTTTTTGACAGCGGCACGGACGCAAAGGGCGGCGGCTACGAGCCGTTTGACAAAAAAATTATAGAGTGGTACAGAAAAACAAGGGATTTCCTGCGTGAAAAAAACGGCGGCTTCGTGCCGTCCCTGGTGTTCCAGCATATCCCGCTGTGCGAATACTATAATGTTTTAAAGCGCGTCAAAAAAGGCACAAAGGGCGCCATCCGTGCTTTCAGAACGCATAAAAACGAGTATTACCTCCTCGGCGACACCTGCCGCAAGGGCGATATGCTCTGCGAGCCTCCGTCCATCCCGAACGAGAACACGGGCGAGTTCGACGCGCTCAGCGAAAAGGGCGATGTTATGGCGGTCTTTGTCGGGCACGACCATAAAAACAGCTTTGTGGGCAGATACGGGAATATAGACCTCGGCTTCACGCAGTCGAGCGGCTTTAATGTTTACGGCAACAGAACAAAGCGCGGCGTAAGAATAATAACGCTCAGGGAGGACTCTCCCGGCAGCTACGAAACCTACACGCGCACATATGAGGAGCTGGTCGGCACAAAGGTCTCGCGCCCGGTTTACGACTATCTTTCAAGCAAGGCGCCCGAAACGGTGGACGCCGCCATTCCGATGATAGCAAAAGCGCTTGCCGTTTTGGCGGCGGCGATCGCAGCCGTTGTGCTGCTTGTTAAATTCTTATAAGGAGAGCGCTATGGCTGAAAACGAAAAGAAAAACGCCTTTAAAAGATGGACCGAAAAACATTCCGAAATATGGAAATTCATTAAATTTATGATAATGGGCGGCGGCTCGTCCGTGATAGAGCTGATTGTGCATATGGTGCTTTTAAACACCGTTTTTGCTTCGCTCACCTCGCAGCTCATCACAAACCCCACGCTCAATATGATAGGCATAAATTCAAAGGGCTATCTTTACACCTATCTTATCTCCACCACCGTGGGCTACGCCATCGCCTTTATCTTAAACAGAAAGGTCACCTTTAAGGCTGATGCAAATCCCGCCTTGAGTATGATCCTCTATTTCATTATGGTGGTGTTCACGATATTTGCAAACGGCTGGATAGGCTCCGTTATGCAGACCCTTGCGGCGGATCATAATCTGACCGGTAATCTCTGGGACCTTGTTTTCAAGGTGATAGGTATGGCGATCCCCACTCTGTGGACCTATCCCTGCAACCGTTTTATAATCCACAGAAAAAAGAAGGCTCCGTCAGAGGGCAAAAAATAACCTGCAGGCCAACGCAGTCGGCGGCTTTTCTTTGCTGAAGGGCAATTATAAATGTTTCTTACAAGACACTCAATGAAGCTTTATACCAGCTCTTTATATAAGGATCCTCCGCCAGTTCCGGCGTGCTTTGGACCATACTGACGAATCGATTTGTCAAGCCGTCCCATTCATTAAAATCGCCGGCTTCATAAAGCGACCATCTGATTTGCTCCAAAGTCCAGTTGCTTTTGATGGAATTATTTAACATTGAAGTAGTTGCCCAATTTTCAGGACCATCGCTGCCGCCCATTGATATGGGGCAAATATGATCAATCGTGGGGCATAGCTCCCAATATCCGATATGACATTCTGACATCTTCCAATTTTTCTGATACGGAAAAGCCGCCGGCAAATAATATGATAAAATTTTCAAAACGCCCGGATTTATCAATTTTTCACCGGAATATCTGTCGATAAACCCGTCTTTTTTAAACTGCATCATTTTTTGATTTATCGTATAGCTTCTTGCGTATCTGGTGAACGGTTTAAACGGATATTCGCGTGCTATGATTTTTTCCGCTTTTGATATCTCCCCGTTTTCCAAAGCGCACAGGGCATGTTCCACCGCAGCCACAGAATTTTTCATAAAAGCAACTCCTTAATCCAAAGTGCAATCATCGCACTTTGGATTTCACTTTGTAAATCAACATACAAATATCGGTTTTTAACTCGTTTTATATATCGAGCCGTAAGGTTTCAAAAAAGCAGTGCTCCTGCACTGCCTTTTTGAAATAATGGTTCCGCCGCATTCCGGCAGCAAGCCTTGCAATACGCTTTAATTATGCTTTACTGCTCAAGGGGTTTGAGGCCGGCTATGGTGTTTTTTATAAACTGCGCCGTGTATTCCTTTGGGTACACCTTTCTGCTTTCAACGAGGTATTTCAGGGCTTTGCCGAGCGATTCGATAAAGGCGCGGTCTTCAAGCTGGGCGAAAAAGCGCCCGAACATATAAAAATCCTTCTCGTTTTCATCAAAGGCGCAAAGTATTCCCTTATTTGCGCATTTTTCTATCATTATTCCGCCGGGCAGGCTCAGCTTGCTTTTATCCAGCAGGTAAAATTCACCGCGCTTTGCCGAATCGGCGATCCCCTCAAGGATTTTAACGCGGTGCTTTATATCCGCGCAGGCGATATATTTGCCGGGGATCTCCAAAAGATTGCCGGTTGATGCAAAGCGCTTGATGCCGTCCTCCGTGGTGATATTTATTTGCCTTACCCGCTTATATATATTTGAATAATGAGAATACGCGATCTCAACGAGCATATCCTTGTTGGGAAGCTGACGGCGCACGAGGCTCTGCATCGTTTCGTAATCCACAAACTGTGCAAGGCACGGATAGCTCGAGAGCGTGACCTCCGTCATCCCGTCGACAATGCCCTTTTGGTATTCATCCTTTATCTGAAAGATATCGCCGCTTTCTTCGCCGAACTGACGGCAGCCACGCAGAAGCTCGGCCGCTTCCCGCGCGAGGATGTCGACCGATTCGGAATCCTCTATCGCGACAGCCCGAGCTTTTGAAAACAGGAGCGCGCCGCTTTCGCCGATTGCAAAATACGGCAGAAGAGCGGCGCTTTGCAGCGCTTTTACAGAGGAATGGAAGTATTTCGGGAAATGGCCGAAATACATATATTTAAGCGATTTGAAGATGCTGATATAATTGTTTTTATAATCGTCCTTATCATCTGCAACAAGTATATGCGTAAATTCAGTTATTTCGCCGTTTTGAACCGCGTTGAAAAACAGCCTGTCCGCAGCCTCGAACGAATAGGGAAAATTTGTGATTATCCGCTTGTTTTGCGAAATGAACGCCTTTAATTTTTCTTCGGCGGCGCTGCTTTTTGAGACGCTTTCGGCATTTTGCCGGACGGGAGCGCAATCGGATATCTGATTTATGAGAAATTTGATCTTGCCGTGCTCCTGCTCGCCGTAAAAATCATCAAAATACATATTGACGAGCCTTGCCTCCTCCGGCGCGGAAAGGCTGAGCTTTGAAATCAGCGCGAAGAGCTGATCCGCCTTGAGCTTTCTCTGCCCCTTAAAAGCGTTATACAGCCCGCCGCGGTTTATGCCGCATTCCCTGACCAGCATATTTATGCTGAGGTTCCTTTCTCTGATAAGCTTTTCAAGATGCCCGCCGAAATCCATACTCTTCTCTCCAACAAAAAAATATGCGTTAAGCTTATCTTATCACGATTACGCTTTTTGCGCAACAATTATAACAGAATAGATAAAACCCGTTATTTTTCCGATATGGAATATGTGTTTTTATCAAAATCCACGGTTACGGTTGTGCCGTTTGAATAGGTTGCGCGCTGGCGGCGCACTGAGCCGAGAAATTCGTGCTTTACCATTCTTTTGTCATAAAGCTCCGCCTGAAGCCTGCACAGCGGGCGCACCCTTTCTATTTCCGCCCTGAGCTCTTCATCGCTCAACAGCTCGGTATCCGCCGTTCTGCCGTCCTTACCGGCTTTCTTTATTCCGCCGGAAAAGATGTGGATATACGGCATTCCGGCATTCAGCGCGCAGTAAAGCTCGCCGCTGCAGCCTTTCGGGATGCCCCAGTTGTTGAACCAATCCCACGGAATCATAACGCAGTCGTGAAAAACAAGATTTGCAAGCGGGACGGGGATGCCGACCGCCGCGCCGTTTTCAAGCGGTCGCGTTGTGAACGGGCCGTGGTGAACGAGCGCGATGTGATTGAGAAGCTGCATCGCCGGCTCCTCGGAGGACATTATGAGCCCTTTGCCGTTTAAGATATCGAAGCATTGCGCACGGTATTCTATGCTCTGCTTTCTTGTTATCCTGTGGCGCGGGGCAAAGCATTCGTCGCCCGGCATAACGGAAAACACATCGAGATACGCGCCCTGAACATCAACGCCGTGAGACGCGAGGGCGGAATATGTTTTTTGCACGAATTCCGGTGCCTGAGACGAGCAAAGGAAGGTGTGCCTGCCTCCGTCCCATATCGAGCAAAACGGGTGCGAGCCGTCTATCCCGGCGACGGCTCTGCCCATATCGAACACGGGCGAGGAATAATAAAAATCCCTGTACTGGTCGTGAAGCGCAAATATATAGCCGAGGCTGCGCGCTGTGGCGGCAAGCTTTTTGAGCCCCTGCCAGCCGCCCGCCTCTTCGCAGGGAGGCAGGATATACGGGTGGTCGTTATCATAGCCGTTTTTGCCCCAGCCGTCCGTATGTATATAGAGCTTTTCAAGGCCGAGGGACTTGAGCTTTTCAAGCTGGCGCGCACGGTTTTCAAAGGTGGAATAAAGAATTCTGTTCGTGCCGCGCCTGTCGTAAAATTTAGACTCCGGGCGAATCTGCGCCAATATCTTGTGATGCAAGACCGGACAGCCGGCAAGCCCCGCGATGTTTTTATTTTCGGCAATCTTCTCCTTTAGCGTCACCAGCTCGCCGCGGCTGTCGAGATAAGCTCTGTAATCCTGCGCGGCGGTATTATAATCCATTTGCTCGTGAAAGATGAAGCGCAGCCGCCTTTCATAGCCGAGAGCGCCGAGCGAGGAGCTCCAATGCACGGTGTTAACAAACGCGCCGTGCCTGCCGAACGAGGAGAACATACAGGCGTCGTAAGGGGTTTCGGCAATCGCCGTAAAGCCGCGGCCGTCGCACACCCTGCCCCATATCGGCATATATGCGTCGCCGGTGTTGATCTTGCGCAGGTAATTTGCGTACGCAAAGGTTGAGATAAAATTCTTTTTGTACCCGTCCGGCATAATGAAGCCCTGGCGCATAGGATCTATATGATACGACACGCTGCCGCTCTTTTTGGAATTAAAGGGCGCGGGAAAGCAGACGGCGCGAATATCGCAGCCCGTTTCGTTTTCGGCGTTAAGGGAAAACACGACCGTATCCGGCCCCGTTATCTCCGCTTTTAAAACGAGCGTGAAATCAAGCCTTTTGCCGAATGCGATATAGCCGCCGAGGCGGACGGTTATGCCGGTATCGGTGTATTCAAACTTTCTGACGGGCGCGCAAAACAGGCTGCGGTAGGTGCTTATATATCTGTTTTTCACCCTTTTGCGCAGGATAATATACGGCCGCCTGCCGTCGCTGACCCACGAAAAGCCGCGGTGCTTTATCTCAAAGCTGCCGGTGAGCTCGTTTACGCTCAGCTTAATATTGCTCTTCTTCATAATTTCAATCCCGCTCTCAAACCATATAATATTTGCCTGTTCGGTCTCGCCGTCGGTTTAATGAAATTTAACCCGCTGCGCCGAAAATGCGCCGGCGCAAAAGCGGCGGCGGTTGACTTCTTACCACATAAATTATATAATTTTAATCAAGGCTGCGGTTGCGAAAAGCTGCTGACAAATTCAGAAATCCTATCATACCGAAAGCTGGTGGCGGTTTTGAAATCAACTGAAACGGGCGTTTTAAAAAAATCGGAGATATATTTCTCCTCGCCGTCGCAAACGGCAAAGCGGCTGTATTATTACCCGATAAGCGCGGGGCATTTTTTCTGCGTTGACGGATACCATCTTGTGCGCGAAAATTACAGCAGTATCTTAATAAAGCACATAATCGACGGCTCCTTTACCTTTATCAAGGACACAGTACCCGTTACTGCCGTCGGCGGAGACACGGTTATTCTCAACTGCTACGAGCCGCACGAATATTACACGGATTCCGGCTTTGAATCAATCTGGGTGCATATAGCAGGCGCGAACAGCCTTGAGCTTTTCAAAGAGATCGAGCAAACGCAGGGAAGCATAGTTAAATGCCGCGATATTCACCGCATCAAGAAGCTGCTCTTCAGGATTTACAACGGGATCAGCGGCACGAACCCGCCGTCGGAGCTGAATATGTCGCTTGACATCTACAAGCTTTTTACGGAGCTTTTAACGCCGCAGAGCATAAAAAGCAAGGGCGACGGAGATTACGAGGACTGTATAGAGGAGGTAAAGGAGTTTATTCTTGACCACCTCGGCGAGAGCCTTACCGTGAGCCGCCTTGCAGGCTGCGTGCATATGAGCGTTTCGCATTTTTCAAGAGTGTTTAAGCAGCAGACGGGCTTTTCGCCTTACGACTATGTGCTTACCTCGCGATTGAACCGCGCAAAGGACCTGCTGCAGAAAACGGATATGCCGATCTCCGCCGTTGCATACGAAACCGGCTTTAACAGCGAATCAAATTTTATCTGCTTTTTTTCGGAAAACGAGGGCGTTTCTCCGGGCAGGTTCAGAAAGCTCGAGTTTTAAAATATCTAAGGGACTGTCGCTTTTCAGTTGCCACGATGGGACCGCTAAAAGTATGCACGCGGCGGGTCGCCGCCCCTACGCGGAGCTGTCGGGAGCTTATGCGTTCCGGCCGGCTTATCGACAGCCTTATTTTATAACCGTATCTCTCTTCTTTCTATCACGGCTGCTTTTTTCAGCTCCAGCCTGTTTGAATGAAGCGGCAGGGGCAGCTCGCTGTAAACGCGGGAAACGCCGTGCTTTGTTTTTGGCGCGGTTCGGATTATAAATTCGCCGGAGCTTTCTATGTATTTTCTGAAATCGCGCAGGTACATAACGAATTTTCCGTCTATGTTAAAATAATCGTTGACAAGCGTTTTTCCGCAGAAAACCTGGAGATTCAGCCCGTCGAAATCAAATTCCAGCCTGATATCGAAGAAGCGTTTTAAAATATCTTTCGGCACAACAAGCCTGTAATATCCGCGCCTGCCGGTTGAATACAGGAAATAATCATACGGCAGCAGCTGCCTTTCACATTCGCAAAGGGCAAGCTTTTCCCTGATGTCTTCTCCGCTCTCTTTTTCGCAGAATATCCTGCCGCCGTCGCAATAAACAGTGCCTTCCGAAAAGAACGCCCTGCCCTGCGCAAAATGAAAGGACGCCGCCTTTTCGTAAGGTATGACGATTATGCGCACATCGCCCACGGCGCTGCCCTCTTCGCTAAACGAAAGAGGATGCTCGGCGCCGTTTACGCTGTATTTCGGCTCTATCCCCTCGCACTGAGCAAACCAGTAGACGGTTTTGTCGTTTTGCTGAATTTTGCACACGGGCTGGGCAAGGATATAATCAAAAAGCACGCTGCCGAGGCGAATGTTGAACGGATAAAAGAACATAGCGCCCGCCGCAACATCAATCTTCGGCAGAGAAACGCTTTTGCCGCCGATTTCAAAGCGCACCGAAACATCGTTAAAATCCCGGTACTCAAACCCCTTTTCGTATGCGCCGGCAAAGAAATAGCCGCTTGCGTTTTCATCGGCGCGAACGCTGCATTTCAGAAAAGAAATGTCGTTAGGGTCGTTTGACGCCCATTTCGGGAAAAAGGCGCGTTTTGTGCATATACCGCTGTCAAAATTATTTATGAAAAGGTGCATCAGGCGCAGCCTGCCGGCGTGCCCGCGGCACTCGCCGTAGCGGCTTATCGGCGCCTGAAAATCATAATCTATTATCGGGTAATTATTGGGATAAAAGGTGAGCCTGTTTTCCTGCATCATTCTGCCGGCGGGATTTGCCCCGCCGCAAAACATATAATAGCCCAGCCAGTTTGCGCCGCTTGCAAATTTGGCGAAGCCGACGCCGTAGCCGTCCTTTTCCGAAATGAACGGGCGGCGGTGCTGCGTCACCTGATTGCCCGGCCCTATCTCGCAAAAGGCGTAGGGCACATCGTCATAAACGCCGCCGTGCGAAAGCTTGTTTTTATGGAGATCCGCGCCTATCTCGTTTTCTGTTTTTGCAGGAGAAATTGCAAAGCGGTTGTTAGGCTTAAGGGCGCGCTTTCCCGGAGTCCACGGCGCATCGGGATAGCCACCCATCATAGGCAGAAGCTCATTATCCGCCTCGCCCGACGGCCACGCCGTCATCGTGAAAAACGGCGCTTTAAAGCCGATATCCTGCGCGAGCCTTTTAAGCGTTTTTATATGCTGCGTTGAGCCTGTGTATTCGTTTTCAAGCTGGATGGCAATAACGGTTTTGCCGTCCATAAAAGGGCTTATCTCTTTATACAGACGGCGCCAGTATTCAGCCACCTCGGCAAGATATTTAGGATTATTCGTGCGCTTAAACGGCATAGCGTCTATCCTTTTGGGAAAGCCGCCGCGTATGACCTCACCGTGGCACCACGGGCCGATTCTGAGTATGCACGGCATATCGACAGCCTTGCACAGCTGCAAAAACGCCGCGATATCCCTGTTGCCGGAAAAATCAAACTCTCCCTTTTTCTCGTTATGATAATTCCAAAAGACATAGGTTGCGGCGGTGTTTACGCCGCATTCGCGCATCTTTAAAATGGTTTCGCTCCAGCGCTCCCGCGGCAGGCGTGAAAAGTGGAGCTCGCCGGATATTATCGTATACGGTCTGCCGTTTTTTGTGAAATACAGCGTGTTGACGCCGTATTCGCTTTCAATATCGGAATACCTGAAGCAGCCGGGCTTTACCTCTTTGGAAAAGCCGGTTATTTTTATATTCATCTGTTTTCACCGTTCATCACGATATGCTCTATGCTTACATTCTGAGCTTCGCCGGCGCCGGCTATCGTTATAAGCGTGCCGCCGGTTTCCTTTGCGTAATTCCACGGCACGGGCGACGGACCTGTTTTGAGGCCGTAGGTCATAGTTATGCCCTTATATGTGACGCTTGCGTTATTTTCGTGGTCGTGCCCGCAGAACATATATTTTGTTGAGCCGAGCTCAAGGCATTTATCAAAAAAGCCTGAATCCACGGGAGCGGCGCTCGGCAGGTACTGGCAGTATCCGAAGCCGTATTCCTCGGGGATAACATAACAGCCGTTTTCATCCTGCACGCCGTATTCCTCCACCGCCTGCCTGAACTGCGGCTGCGCGAAATGCGAAAAGGTCATAGACGGCACCACTCTTCCCGCGGCGTTTGCAATGCCGTTTACATTCCACTCATACCACGCGATCTGCTCATAGCCCACATAGATCTCTTTGGTTTCGCCGCTTTCATACTCGGTATACCTGCCGTTATCAAGCATAAAGAGCGTGTAAACGGGCTTTCCGTTTTCAGTGATATTTATAACATAATTGCCGCAGCCGTAAAGATTTGAAGGGCCCTTTTGCATCAGGCAGTGCTGCGCTTTCATATATTTATCCGTCTGCCAGTTGAGGCTGTTTGACGGTATCTCATCGTCGTGATTGCCGAAAACGGGCGCCCAGTAAACGCCGTAGCTTTCCATATGCTTTATGAAATTATTGATTGAAAAGCGGCTTGCAAGCGCCGACAAAACATCGCCGGGCAGTACAATAAGATCGGGCTGAGTTTTTTCAACAAGCGCGTCCATCTCCTCATAGCACTCGGCGTTTTTTGAAAGGTCTGACCAAAGCTGCGTGTCCGTGAACATAAGTATCTTAAAATCCCCGCGCTGCTTTTCAAGCGTTTGTATCTTTTCGATATCAAATTCCTGTCCGGCGCTCCAGATCTCGATATGCTTTTCGCCCGTCAGCGGAAAAAACAGCACCCCGACAACGGCGATGACCGCCGCAGCCAGCACTGCCGCCGCGGCCTTTACCCCTTTTATGATTTTTGCTTTTTTAGACATATAGATCCCCCCCGTAAAAGTTAAGCGCCTTAACGGCTGTTTTGCCTTTATAATATACCATACGGAAGATAAAAAGTTTAGAAAAAACGCCGAAAAATTACAAAAAGCTGCCGAAAATGATTGAAAATCTAAATTGTAGGGCGCTTTATTGATAGAAAAGCCGCGCGGCATATGATACTATCTTTGTATAGCAACTGAAACGGAGCGTATAAAAATGACGGAGCTTTTGAAATTCAATTACGACTATTCAAAATGTATGGTGATGAAGCTTGGCATGGCGCACCCCGATAAAAACAATCCGGGCAAAAGCCGCGTGCTGCTGACCTTTGCCGACGCGCTGGAATATATCAAGAAAATAGACAACATCACGCAGGGCATAACGAAAATATATTACCTTGTGGGCTGGCAGTATCTTGGGCACGACGATAAATATCCTGACTTTTTTGAGGTCAACGAAGCGTTGAAGCGAAGCGAGGACGAAACGGCTTACGACAGCTTTAAATGGCTTTGCAGGGAGGCCGGAAAGCACCATTCGATAATCAGCGTACACATCAATTTTAACGACGCATACGACAACGCGCCGTCTTTTTCGGAATTCGTTAAGGCAAACGCGCTTATAAGGGGCAAAAACGGCAAGCCGCGCGCCATTGAGAAATACAACGGCAGAAAATGCTACAAGACCTGCCTTAAAACCTACTGGGAATCCGGCCTTTTCAAAAAGATGTTTGACAGATTTGCCGATACCTTTCCGTTTATCATTGATACCGGCACGATACATGTTGATAATTTTCAATGCTACAAGAATTACGCGCCGAGGGTTAGCATAAAAGAAATGCAGCAGGCGCGGCGCGAGATGATAAAATACGCGCACAAAAAGGGCGTTGACATCACATCCGAATTTACATATAAGGAAAACGAGCATCTGCCGAACAAGCCGATATTCGGACTTCCGCGAGAGCACAGCCGCAAGGAGCCGCTGGCGGCGCTGGGGCTTATCCCGATGAGCTGGTGGTGCAGCCGGCTTACAAAGGCGGAGCTGCTGAGCATACCGCCGCAAATCCACTGCGGCGGAGAATACGGGGAAAAAGCATACAACCGTTTGCTTTATGGTAATATGCACGGCGAGGACATCGTCAGAAAAGACAATCCGCGCTGGGCGCAGGAATTCATCCGCCGTTTTGCAACATACCAGGTGCCCGGCCATTTCCTTTACGCGCACAAAAGGCTTGAGATAACCGGCGCGGGAAGAAATATGCGCTGCGCGTTCGACGGGGGCATAGCTTCCTTTGCGAAAGGCGAAAGAATAACGAGAAACGGAAAAATAATAAAAGACGGCAGCACGCTTTTTCTTCCGCTGATGCACAAAGAAAGGCAGTATATTGCATACAGCGAAAAAGGCGACCGCCGCAGTTGGGATATACCTGAGGCGAACGCCCGAAGCGCAAGGATATATAAAATAACCGAAAACGGCAATGAATTCATAAATGAAGCGCCCGTTTTAAACGGCGCGCTTAAGCTTGACATCTCGCCCCAAACGGCGCTGCTGGTCACGCTTTAACAGCACGAAGCACAATGCGAGCAAACCACAAGCGCACTTTGCCTGAACCGCAAAATTAAAAGAGAATCTAAAAAACAGCGGCCGCCGATTAAACCGGCAGCCGCTGTTTGCGTTTTGCAGATTCAAAAATCTATCTCATATTCCAGATAACGGCGTTCTTCATTTTTGGCTTCGCTTGCAACTGTGGTGTTGCCTGTAAATTTCATAGAGCTTAAAATCGCGTCTATTTTAACCGCATCGTTTTCTTTAAGCCCAGATGAATTGCTCATTTTAATCATAAATTTCTGATGCTGAAGCGGCGCTTTTTTATCGAGCCTCATAGTTACGAGCGATTGTATGCTTGGGTCTCTGAGGAGATATTTTATTTTAGGCTTTACGGGGTCGTGCCCGGGGCAGGTCATCTCGGCGGCGATCTCCATTGTTGAATACTCTGATTTTTCGGATTCGTGAGAAGCCTGCGCCGACGCGGCTTTATCGGCCTTCAGGCTGCCGCTTGCGTTACTCTTGGTAAACGATGATTTATCTTCTATATATGTAACTCTGAAGTGCTTTGCGCCGAGGTCCTGAGCTATTCTTTGAAGCTCGCCCACCCTTTCCATCTTAAGATAGCTGAAATAATCGTCAAGCGCTATATATCTGTCTCTGTCGCTCGGGTCAACATAGTAAAACTCACTTCTTGAATCGGGATAAAAGGAAATCCCGAAAAGCTCTGCACATTCTCTGAATATATTAAGCACCCTGATGCCCTTATGCGTTGTGAAATATCCGATAGAGCCGCGGCAGACTTCGCTTTCCGCACGCCGCCTGTCCTTATTTGCAACACGCAAAAATTTAGGCATTATGAAATCGCCGTCGTCAATATCGGCGGGAAAAACGGGCTGCAATATTTTAAGCTCAAGCTGCTTTGCCTTTTCGTCTGCGCTTTCCTTGATTTCGTTTGCAACCTTGGCAATGTCTTCGCGGTCAAACTTTCCGTCATCGTTCTGATCCATTGCGCGTGCAACCGCGCCCTTGGCTTTTCCCAAAAAATGCGATACCTTTTTGCCTGCGCGGGCTGCCTTTTCGTTGAAATCATTTTTTGAATTCGCCATAGAAAACACCTCTTTAACACCTTAATCATATAATAGCATAACAAGCCACTCAAGTAAAGCCGTTAGAGCAAAACGCCTTTTCGACTTGGCGGCAGATGCGCGTATCGGAATAAAAAAGACCGGGCTGCGGCGGACGCGGCCCGGTTTTTGATACGGTTAAAGATTGAGGAAATCCTTTCTGTACTCCACGCCGAAAAGCTCGGCGAGAGCCTGAAGCTCGTTATCCTTTATGGTGTTTACGCGAGGCAGGTGTGCGGTGAGCATATATATCTGCGCCGCCTTTTCCACCGTTTCTATCAGGCCGAAGGCTTCATCCATAGTTTTGCCGGCGCCGTAAATGCCGTGCATACCCCACACCACAAGGCGGTACTCCTTCATTTTTTCGGCCGTTGCAATACCTATCTCATTTGTGCCGCACGGCATCCAGGGAAGCACGCCGATACCGTCCGGAAAAACGACTATACATTCCGTGCACATCTCCCAGAGCGTGTGGGTGAGCTTTTTTTCATCCAGCTCGTGAACATAATTCATTGCAAGCGTATATGTGGGGTGCGAGTGCATTATTATCCTGTTTTCGGGATCGACCGAAAGCCTTGACATATGGCTCATAAGATGGGCGGGCAGCTCGGATGTGAACCTGCCGCCGTCCTTATAGCCCCAGAGAAGCTCGGCGGTTTTGCCGTCACGGCCTATTCTTATTATGCCGAGATTGTTTTCGGGATCGCCCTTTACATTCTTGAAATACTTGCCAGTGCCGGTAACAAGAAACAGCTTTCCGGCAAGGGGCTTTGCCCCAAAGCCCGTTGGGATGGTGCGAAGCACACTGCCGAGATCGAGATACTCCCCCGCCTGCGCCTCATCAAGCATAACGCTTATGTTGCCGCCGTTTCTTTCATCCCAGCCGAGGCGGTACATATTTGCCGCGGCATCGCACATCTCCTTAATAAACGGCGCGGTTAAAATGTTTTTCATACTCTTTTCCTTAAAACCTCTTCTTCATATTTTTTCACCTGAGCAAGATAATCCTGCGTGGTGTTTGTGCGGTTCAGAAACTCCTGCCAAACATCGCCGAACGGCATTGTTTTAAGGCGCTCGTGCATAACCATAAGCGTTGTGAAATCGCCCGCCTCCTGAAGCTGCCTCATCTTATCCGACGGCTCAAGCAGCGCGTACAGCAGCGCCTTTTTGACGCTGCGAACGCCCGTTACCCAGGCGGAGATACGGTTTATCGACGCATCGAAATAATCCGTGGCGATAAACACCCGTTCAAGAGCGCGCGCCCTTACTATCTCCTTGGCGATCTCTCTTGTTTCGTCGTCAAACAGCACGACATGATCGCTGTCCCACCTGACGCCGCGCGTGATGTGCAGCGCGAGCCTTTCGTTGAAGAGGAGCATTGAGGAGATCTTGTCGCTCACAAGCTCCGTGGGATGGTAATGGCCGTTGTCCATAAGCGGAGTTATGCCCTTTTCGGAAACATAGTTCATACAGAACTCTGCTGAGCCGACCGTATAGCTCTCCATACCTATGCCGAACACCTTTGATTCAAGAGTTACATAGACCCTGCTTTTATCATACGGCACGGAAAGCATTTCGTCAAGCGATTTTTTAAATCTTGCACGCGGGCCGAGCCGGTCCGCCGGAACATCCTTGCAGCCGTCCGGAATCCAGATATTCATAACGCACGGCTCGCCGGTTTCGCGCGCAAAATATTCCGCTATTTTAAGGCAGCGCCTGCCGTGCTCCACCCAAAACGAGCGCACCTCCTCGTTTGGCGAGGAGAGCGTGAGATTATCCCTTACCATAGGGTGGGAGAAAAATGTGGGATTGAAATCAATCCCCATATTCCTCTCTTTTGCAAAGCTCACCCATTTTTCAAAATGCTTTGGCTCAAGGGCGTTTCTGTCTGCAAAATCGTCGTCGAAAATCGCATAGCTTGCGTGGAGATTGAGCTTCATCCTGCCAGGGATCAGACTCAGCGCCGCGTCTATATCGTCCATAAGCTCGCGCGGCGTCCTTGCCCTGCCGGGGTAATCGCCCGTGGTCTGTATGCCGCCGGTGAGGGCTCCGTCGTTATCAAAGCCGATAACATCGTCGCCCTGCCAGCAGTGGAGCGACACCGGCACATCTTGGAGCGCCCTGAGCGCCGCCTGAGTATCTACGCCGAGCGCGGCGTATTTTTCCGCTGCTTCATTATATGACATCACTGCACCGCCTTTATATCAAACGATTTTTTTATTATTTCTCTTGCCTCATCAAGCTCAATGCCTTTATCGAGCATAATCTGCGAAAGCAGGTTTCCCGCCGCCGTTGCCTCCGTAAGCCCAGTAAACACAGGCTTGCCGGTGCAGCCTGCCGCAAGGGAGTTCAAATAGCTGTCCTTGCTGCCGCCGCCGACGATGATTATTTTTTCCACTCCCCTGCCGGTGATGCGCTCCATCTCTGTTACCGCAAGCCTGTACGATTCGGCGAGCGAATGATAAAGCGTGTTTAAGACCACGGGCATTTCGGCGTTTTTATCGCGCATAAGGCTGCGCACGGCATCCGCCATATCCTGCGGGGCAAAAAGCTCCGGGGCGTTTACATCTATTATCTCGTATTTTTCACATTCCTCGGCAAGGCGCATCATATCGTCGTAGCTGCTGTTTTTGAAATTCTGCCTTTTGATGTTTTGAAACAGCCACATACCCATATAATTTCTTAAAAAGCGGATGCGCCCGCCCGCGCCGCCCTCGTTGGTGAAGCCGGCAAGGCGCGCCTCATCGGTTAGCACGGGAGCGGGAAGCTCGGCTCCGATGAGCGACCATGTGCCGGAGGATATATAGAGCCCGCCGCCGCTGACGGGGCTTGCCGCAACGGCGCTTGCCGTATCGTGGCTGGGGGCAAGAACCACCGAGCAGTCAAACCCGACCTCGCGCCTGATCTCTTCCTTGAAGCCGCCCAGAGCAGCCGGAGGCATAACGGGGCTGCGAAACAGCTTTTTCGGGATTCCGAGGGCAGAGAGAAGCTCGCCGTCCCAATCCCTGCTTTTTGCATTCAGCAGACCCGTTGTGGAGGCGTTCGTATATTCGTTTGCGATATTTCCCGTGAGTCTGAACGAAAGATATTCCGGCATCATCAAAAAATACTCGGCGTTTTGAAGCCTGCCGCTCAGCTTATCAGAATAGAGCTGATAGACAGTGTTGAACGGCTGCTTTTGGGTGCCGGTTATTGCATAGTGCTTCTCCGGCGAAACGATGCCCTCAACAGCCGGTATCGCGCTTTGCGTTCTTGAATCGCGGTAGCAAAACGCGGGCGGGATCTCTTTTTTATCCCTATCCAGCAGCACATAATCAACGCCCCAGGTATCTATGGCGACGCTTTTGGGCAGCCTGCCGAGCCTGCGGCATTCCTTTATGCCCTCAAGCACGCTTGAAAACAGCGCTTGGGTATCCCATTCAAGGCCGTTTTGCGTTTGGCGAAAGCCGTTTTCAAAGCGGTAGATCTCCTGAGTTTTCAGCACGCCGCCCTCAAGCGAGGCAAGGATATGCCTGCCGCTTGACGCGCCGATGTCTATTGCAAGAAAGTATTCCATAATTTTACGCCCCTTTATAATCGGCCGCTGAAAGCCGCAATTTGTTCCTATGGTGGTATTATACAACAAATCGCGGCGGCTTTAAAGCCTGTGCTTTCCGGCTTTCAAAAGCCGGCGCGCGCCGTTCGGCAGAACTACATCCGCCGTGCAGTTAGAGGGTATTTCTATTTCAAAGGAATAATCGGCGTCCTCCTTTTTCCAGCCGGAGCGAACGGTGCCGAAAACGCTTTGATATTCGGCTTTTGCGTATGTGAAATAACCGCCGGGCTGAGGCTTTATAAGAAAGTGGTTCTCGCCGCTGACATTTATGCCGCACATAGAGCGGAAAAGCCATTCGCACACGGCGCCCTTTGAATAGTGGTTGAGCGAGGCTATGCCGCCCTGCGCCTGCGTGCCCTCCCAGCTTTCCCAAATTGTGGTGGCGCCCATCCTGCTCATAAAGAGCCAGCCGGGCATCTCCTCGTTTTCAAGCAGCCGGTAGGCGAAGTCCGTATTTATATCGGAGAGCACATCGAGTATCAGCGGGGTTGAAAGAAAGCCCGTGCCGAGCCGCCAGCCGTAATTATCGAGCGCTTTTACGAGGCGTTTTTTTGCATATTCGCTCTGCTTTTCGTCAAGCAGCTTCATATAGAGCGGGCGCACGAGCTTTGCCTGCCTGTCCGTATCGAGCGAATAGGACGCTTGCGAGATAAGATCCCTGTATGCCGCGGCGCAGCCTCTTGAATACTGCTCAAAAAGCGGCTTATTTACGCCGTCGTCCATATGACCGGCGATCTCGCACATAACGCCCAGCACATACGAGGTGTACGCCGTGGATTCCTCCGGATGCGGCATAACCATATTAGTCCAATCGTTCGGGAAAACATCCGCCGGCTCCGCCCATTCGCCGTAGGACTGGCCGAAATTGACGAGATATTTTTTGTTTTTACGGCTGACCGGCGCTCTGTGCCTGAGCGGAGTCCATTTGCCGCAGCGCGAGATCATAAATTTCGCATATTTCACCATACCGCCGTAATATTGCTTTATCAGGCAGTCGTCGTTATATATCTTCCAGAAGCGGTACGGCAGCAAAACGCCGATATCCGCCCAGCCGACGGAGCCGTTCATCCACGACATATAAAAATCAACGCCGCCGTAAGGCGCGATCTGCGGCAGCTTGCCGCTTTTTTCCTGCCGGTCGAAAACATCCCTTATATATTTTTCGGCAAAGGTGCAATAATCAAAAAGATACGCGGCGGTGCCGAAGAATATCTGCGCGTCTCCCGTCCAGCCGTGGCGCTCCCTTGTGGGGCAGTCTGTGGGAAGATCGGTGCTGTTGCTTTTGGTTGACCATTTCGTGGCTTCAACGAATTTATCAAGCAGCTTGTTCGAGCTTTCAAAAAAGCCCGTTTCGCGCATATCGGAATAGACCGCAATCGCCTTGAAATCCTGCGCCGAAACGGCGACATCCGTATCTACTTCCATATACCTGAAGCCGAAAACGGCAAAGGCGGTCTTGTATTCGTTGACGCCGCTTTTGCAGATGTATTCGATTTTTTGCAGGGGCGTCGTAATTTTTTTATTTGAGCACTGAATGTTTTTCAGCGTCAGCTCGCCGCTTTCATCCAGCATCTCGCCGAAGCGCAGGGTGAGCTTCTGCCCCTCTTCGGCATTTACGGAAAACGAGATATAGCCCGCCATATTCTGCCCGAAATCAATGATTTTTTTGCCGGACGGCGCTGTGCTCATCGTGCCGGTAAAGCTCTCCTTTTCGGCTATGGCAACATTGTTTGAGGCGGTGAGCGGCGCATCGTGCGAGGCGAGCCTTGCCCTGCCGGAATATGACGGAGACATACGCGCGTCGTATATCTCGCCGTCCTTATTATCGGCAAAGCGCACGGGGCCGTCGTTTGACCAGAGCCAGCTTCCGTCCGTTATGACGGTATCGCTCCCGCCGTTTTTATATTTGATTTCAAGCTGAGCTATCAGCTTTGTTTCGCAGCCGTACTGCTCCTTTAAGCCCCACGCGCCGGTTGAGCCGCGGTACCAGCCGTCCGCAAGGTCTATGCAAAGCGTGTTGCTTTGCTTGATGAGCGGCGTTACATCACAGGTTTGGTACTGCACGCGCTTATTATAATCCGTGATGCCGGGCGCGAGCGGCATCGAGACCCTTTCGCCGTTCAGATACGCGGCGTAGATGCCACAGGCGGAGGTATAAAGCCTTGCGGATTCAACCTCGCCTGAGGCGAAAAAGGCCTTTTTGAAGCAGTCTGCCGGATATCTTTCCTTTTCCGGTTTGCCGCTTTCCAAAAGGAATTTGACGCCGGAGAGGAAGAATGACTTTTCCGTTTTTTTATTCTTTTCGTATGACTTTTTATCAACATCGTAATCGCCGGTTATCCATTTTGCCCTCCAGCTTTTGATGCCGTATTCAAAATAATTTTCCTCGCTCCACTCGCCCTCTTCTCCGTTTTCATCCCAGAGCTTTATTCTGAAGCGCACCCTTTTGCCGTTTTCAAATTTTACGGGCAGGCGGCAGCGCATCGAGGAGGAGCGAACGACGCCGCTGTCCCACTCGCCGGCGACGATTTGATACGCCGTTTGGGCGACGCCGCCCTCGCAGTTCCACATAACGCGCGGCTCGTCTATATCGATTCCGAGGGGATTTTTCAGGTATTCCGTTTTAATATTTATCGCTTTCATCTGATCACTCCGTTTTTTCGGCTTCCTGCGCCTGCTTTCTTGCCTTGATCTCCTCCTGCTCCTTTTTGATGTATTTTTCAACGGGGATGAACGCAAGGATGATAACAAGGATGATCGCCGTTATGGATTCCAGCCCGACGAATGAAAATGTGATGGCGTTTTTAACGGCTTCGCTCTGAACGGCGACAAGCTCGCCCGCGGCGTTGTAATACGGCGCGACATAGCCTGTTTTGGCAAGCAGCATATTGAAAAGCCCCGTTACCACGCCGACGCTTGCAACGGCGATGGTGTTATAGATAGACATAGCGACGCCGTCGCAGCGAAAACGGTTTTTCCACTCCATATGATCGAGCACATCGGCAAAGAGCGCCATAAACACATAGGAACACGGTAGACCGCCGATATTTTTGATGAACTGACCGATGATTACGACGACCATATTTGTGGGGAACATCCAGCAGACGGCGCTGCCGACGGCATAAAGCACGAAGCCCGCCATAGTAAGGTTGCGCTTGCCGAATTTTTTTGCGAGCGGCCACACGGCGAAGATGCCGATACCCATCGGTATACCGCCGACAACGGAGATAAGGGTCTGCGTGATACCGTCGTTATAGGTGCCAAGCACATAGTTACAGAAATAGACAAGGCCCAGATTTTTGAACTGTGTGCCGACCGTATAGATCAGGAAATAAAGCAGGATCAGCACCATATACCTGTCTGAAAAAATTGCCTTGAGCGTTTTGGCGTAAGGCACCTTTTCCTCGGCGGGCTTATCGGCGTCCTCAAGCGTAACGCGCTCCTTGGTGAAATAATATTCAAGCAGGGTGAGCGGCAGCGCAAGAATAGAGAGGATGCTCATCACGGTTATCCATTTCGCCTTATCCACGCCGAGCATAGGCATAACCGCCATAGGGAATATCAGCGCAACGATTATGCCGCTCATCATAATGGTGGTTATCTGGTTGAATACCGAAAGGCCGCCGCGCTGCTCCGTGTTTCTGGTGGAGAGCGGCACCATAAGATTATGGCTCATATTAAAGATCGTGTAAGCAAACGAATAAAACAGGTTGTAGGACACCATTACCCATATCGCCTGAACCGTTTGGCTTCCCGACGGCACGGTGAAGAGAAGCACGCCCGTTACGGCAAGCAGCGGCGCGGAAATGAATATCCACGGGCGCGCCTTGCCCTCCCCTGTTTTTGTGCGGTCTATTATATAGCCCATAACGATATTGGTGACGGCGTCTATTATTTTGGAGATTATCGGGAACACGGTTAAAAACGCGCCGCCCCAGACCGCGGTTAGATCAAGCACATCCGTGTAATAAACATTAAGATATGTGGCGAGCACGGCGTTGAGCAGCAGCGCACCGGCGGGACCGAGAAGATAGCCGAGCCACCTTTCGCTTTTTGTTACCTCGTCGCCGCGCACCCTTGTGCGAAGCAGCGGCGAGCTGAACAGCTTATTCATAAACTAACCCCTTTCATCCGCTTGACAACGGGCGGAATTTATACTACACTATCATTATAGCAACACAGTGTTGTTTTAACAATAGTCAGTTTAGATTATAATGGCTGTTAAACCGACAGATTTTGAAAAAATGACGGAGTAATGAATATGAACACAAAAAACAACCAGCGCACGCGCCTTTCAAAGCTGATGATGAAAAACGCGCTTATGGACCTTTTAAAGGAAAAGGGCGATATCCACAAAATATCCGTGCGCGAGCTTTGCGAAAGGGCGCAGCTGAACCGCTCCACATTTTACGCGCATTACAGCGAGCCGCAGGACCTGCTTTTTGAGCTTGAGGAGAAGATACTTGCCTCCACGGATGAGCATCTGAAAAAAATCGGTGCGGAAAACGACACGGGCGCGCACAAGTTCATCCTTTCCTTTCTGAAATATATGAGGGAAAACGACAAGGTGTTTCGCACGCTTTTGGTGGACGCCGCCGACCCGGTTTTCAAATCGAGATTTATGCAGCAAACGATAATCAGATTTATAGAAAATCTGCAGATAACATTTGTATCGAGCGTTGAGCAGTATGTGTTTTCATACATACTGAGCGGCAGCACGGGGATAATCATTCAGTGGCTGCGCTCAGGCTACTCCACGGATGAAAGCACGATATGCAGCCTGCTGTTTGCGATAAACAAGAGCGCCCTTGAAAACCTCGGCGAATACACGATACAGCGCGATGAATAATATTGAGCAAAAGAAAGCGCCGCCCGATTAGATCGGACGGCGCTTAATCTTATATCTTACTATCTGCTTCGGGCTTTAGAACCCGCCGGAAACCGCCACGCCCATAGCAGCCATAGCTACGGCTGCGATAATGGACAGAACAGCGGTGATTATCCAGATAACAATGTTTGCAATGATATAGTTCTTTTTGTTTTTGTTGGTATTGGGGCTGCAGAGCCAAACTATCCAGCAGATCACATTTACAACAGGGATCGCGGAGAGGATGAACAAGCCGATGTACTGACCGACGGACATAACCTGCGACGCGGGATCCTGCTGCGGCGCATTATATACCGGCTGCTGGTACTGCGGCTGCTGATACTGCTGCTGCGGCTGTTGCTGCTGATACGGATTTTGATTGTAGTTATCCATAATCATACCTCTTTTCAATATAATATTGTATTTTTATTATAAATTAAGTTTAAATATTTGTCAAGATTTTCACAATTATGTATATTTTCAAAGTCCGCCCTGCTCAGGCTCATCAAAAATGCGCGTGCAGTTCACCGCCTTTATGTGCCGCCTGGCGGAATAGGAGTTTCCGGAAAGCGTTATCTGCCCGCTTGATTTTGCGTAAACGCACTCTCCCCTGCCGCTCGGAAAGAAATTGCCCTCTATTCGGATATTTTTATGCACCGCGCCGGCGTGAACGCTGTTTTCGGGCTTTATCAGCACGGGCGTTTGACCGCAGCGTTCAAAAATATTGTTTTTTATCAAAACATCCCTGCACATACCGCTCTCGTACCAGCTTTGAGCGTCGTCAGAAAGCAGGACCGCGCTCATAGAGGTGCTTATGAAGCGGTTGTTTTCTATTCTTACCCTGCCGCGGGTAGTGACAAGCACGCCGCGCGTGATGATGCGCGAGAGCGTGTTGCCGACAAAGCGAACCTCTGGGCAGGCGCTCACATCCTCCGCCGCAAGACCCGGCGTTGCCTGCGATGCGTCGTCAAGCTCAAGCTCCAGCTCATACTCGTTCAAAAGCCTGGAGGAGATAAGCGAGGCGCGCCCCTCTTCAAGCAGAGTGCGCGGATTGATAAAGGCGATCTCGTCGCCCGGCTCAAACGGGTCAAAGCCGTGCGTCTGCGGGTGCATAAAGCGCACCGTAACGGCGCTGCCGCGCTTTTTTATTATTTTAAAATGGATGCCGTGAACATTGAGGCAGTCGTCTCCCGCGCCGCAGAAAACGCAGTTTTCTGCCTTAAAGCCGCCGCGGCACATACACACCTGGATAAAATCCGCGCAGGAGGCAAGCAGCCTTGGGCTGTTTTGCTCCGGCGCAAACTCGCAGCCGTAAAGCTCCACGCCGCGGCAGCACTGGCAGACGAGCGCAAGCGAATAGTTAAAGCGCTGCTTTACGCCGAAAAGGCGCACATCATTGCACCTGTTAAGAAATATTCCGGCATACTGCCGGCGCACATCGAAAAGCGAGAAGGAGTCGCCGAGCTTAAAGCGCGCCGTGCAGGAATACCAGACGCGAAAGCGGCGCTCGCCGTTTTGCCTAATTCTAAGCGCGCCGAAGAGCGGGTGGCTAACGCGGCGCACATCATGCTCAAAGCCGCGGCGCACCAGCCCTATCCAGCGGGCGGTCAGCGCGTTTTTTGAAGCGTCCGAGCGCCAGCCGCTGCCGTAAAAATAGAGCCTGCCGTTTTCTACCTTGCAGGTTGAATCACAATCCGCTTCAAAATCAACATAAAACGGGCGCTTTTTAACCACCGTGAGGCGGTGCATATCGGGATGCGAATGGCGAAGCTCCAGATTTTGAAGCGTGATGCCTTCGCAGCCCTCAAGCGCCATATTGGTTGCCTTGCCGTCTATTATAAAAACAGAGCCGCACCCGTCTATAACTGTGTTTTTAACATCGGAAAGATAAAACGCCGCGGCGGCAAGATGAGGCGTTTCCGAGGAGGAATATTCGCTGTCCGCCGCCGTGTTCGTTATATAGAGCATATGCTTTTCGCAGTCCTGCGCCGAGATATGATAGGTTCCGCTTTCAAAGCGGATCGTTTTTTCGCCGCCGTCGCCCTCAAGCGATTTGAATAACCGCGCCAGAGGCGCGCCGACCTGACCGCCGGGCCTTATACCGTAATCGGCAGCGTTTATGATCCTCATCATTCGCCCTCCGCTGCGCTATGCGGCACAAGAGCTATATCGCCGTCAAGCTCCGCTCCGCCGCAAACATTGCTGCAGCATACCCTGACCGGCGCGTCTGCGGATATTTTTGTAACAGAGCCGTTTTTCCACTCAAAAGAAAGACGCGCGCCGTTTACGAGCATACCGCTTGCCGAGCCGCTTTGGGCATAATTTTCGGGAAGCCCCGGCAGAAGGTATATGACGCCGTCCTCCTCGGTGAGCAGCATCTCGTTTATTCCGGCAACGAAGCCGAGATTGCCGTCTATCTGAAAATAATCCGGCGGGTGAACGCAAAACAGATTTGAAAAAACCGCGTGGCAAAGCAGCCCGGTTATAACGGTTCTGACCGTTTCCGGCTCGCGAAGCCGCGCTGCAAGGCAGATCGCCCACGCCGCCGACCAGCCTATATGCTGACCGGAATTTTTAAGCCTGTATTCAAAAAGACGCTTAACCCACCGCGTTTTTTCAGGGTCAGAATAATAGCCGATAAGACCCGCGGGATAAAACGCATAAAGCGGGGAGAAATGGCGGTGACCCTTTTCCGGCGTTTCAAAATCATCGTGCCATTCAAGTATGCCGTTTGAGCCGTTTTTAAACGGATAAAGCCTTGGGTAGATTTCCTTTATATCGCTCAAAAGCTCCTTATCGCGCGAGATCTCAAGCGCGTTTAGAAAGGCGCGGCGCACGAGCGCCATATCAAACGACGAGGCGTAATCAAGCTTGCAGCGCTTTCCGCCGCGCGAAAACACATTTTCCGGCGAGGCGGACGGGCAGACGACAAAATACCCGTCCTTTTCAACAAGATAATCGGCGCAGAACCTTGCGCACTGAGTTACTATCTCGCGCACCTGCTCCTCTTTATCGGCAAGCGCGCCGTTTTTAAAATGCTGATAGACCTCGTTTGCCAGCCACGCGCCGCACAGCGGCTCGAACATATAATTGGCGTCGCCGCACACGGGCGGCGTTTTGCGCCATATATCCACATTGTGGTTGCAGGCAAAGCCGCGGCAGCCGTAATTTATCTCAGCCGTTTGCCTGCCGTTTTGCATAACCTCGTACACAAGCCTTTCGAGCGGCTCGACGCACTCGCAAAGCCCGGCGCGCGACGCGCCCCAGTAATTCATCTGGGTGTTAATATTGACGGTGTAATTACTGCTCCACGGCGGGCGCATCGAATGGTTCCAGATGCCCTGAAGATTGAGCGCCTCGCCGCCCGGACGGCTGCCGGAGATGATCAGATACCTGCCGAAATTATAAAGCAGCTCCGAAAGGGCGCGCTCGTCCCCGCCGCGCTTTACCGAGCTTATCAGCGAATCGGTGAACGCCTCCTTCGACTCGCCGGTATCAAAGGACACACCCGCGCCGGAGTAAAGCTGCGAATGAGCTTTGATGTGGCGCGACTTGAGCGTTTCATAATCATCGGTTACGCAAAGCAGCTTCTGCTCGCAGCTGAGGCAAAGCTCCCGAGTACTGCGGGAGGGCATATTTTTAAAGCCGGAAAAGCCCGTTTTGCAGGCAAAATAAACCGTGAGGGTACGCGCGTTTTTGATTTTCAGCCCGCCGACGGCGCTGCGCACGGCGCCGTCGGTCAAAACGCGCATACCGAGGCAGAAGCCCATACCCTTTTTATCCTTATAGGTTATCGGGAAAAAGCTGCCGCGCAGATAATTCGGCGAAACATAATCCGGCGCGCAGCCGTAAAGGCAGGCAAAGCCGTTTTTTGAGCTGACGCGGTGACGAATCGGCGAAGTGAGCGTGAGCCTTGCGGAAAAGGAGCTGTCCGCCGTTACGCGGTAAA
The DNA here is from genome assembly GCA_944380545.1 of uncultured Eubacterium sp. Taxonomy (GTDB): domain Bacteria; phylum Bacillota; class Clostridia; order Oscillospirales; family Acutalibacteraceae; genus Eubacterium_R. The sequence continues at coordinate 110,259 of CALWHV010000006.1, forward strand.
CGGCGATTCCGTCCGGCTCTGAGACGAACAGCTCGGAGCGCGCTCCGCCCGATAAAACGCTGTGCAGAGCGGTTGAAAGATCAAGGCGGCGCTCGAAAATATCGTCCGTTGTGCCGCCGAAGCTTATGACCGCATCGCCGAGAGGCAGGAAGGATTCGCTGTAAAAGCCGGTGAGCTCGCGCTCGCAAAGCTTGTCCGCCTCATCATTTTTGCCCTCGAAGATAAGTCGGCGCACCTCGCCGAGATACTTGAGGCTGTTTTTTGAATCGTAATTTTTCGGATAGCCGCTCCACAGCGTGCCGTCGTTAAAGCAAAGACGCTCCTTTTTAAGCGAGCCGTATGCCATAACGCCCATATGCCCGTTGCCGAGCGGGAGCGCCTGCTTCCAGGCGCGCGCAGGAGAAGAATATTTTAAGATGTGCATAACCTCACCCTTTTAAAAGTGCATTTTTACAGCTTGATTATATCACAAAAGCCGTGCGGCGGGCTTAGGAATCCCGCCGAAAAATTGCGAAATCCTATCATAGCACCGCAGCTTTAGCTGCCGGGAGTCGAACCCGATGTGCCGAAAATGCGCCGGCGCGGCGCCTTTTCACATTTTCGCCCTTGTCGGGCGTCAGCCCGCCTGCGGTCTCAAAAGCAAAAATCCATCCGCGCC
>CALWHV010000007.1 GCA_944380545.1 uncultured Eubacterium sp.
AAGAAATAATGCCGCACAACCGTGCGGCATTCGCGCTTTCCGCCTTTCGCTCGGGGGCAGTACCGTTGTACGGCACCCCTCGCGAAAAACGAAATCCGGCTCGATTTCTCGGCAGTCTGTCAGCGTGCCGGGGAGCGCTTTTCTTTGAAATTTTACCTTTTCGACACGCTGACGGGATGAGCCTTTAGCTCATCCCGTTTCGTTTATTTATCTGGATTTTCGGCGGCGCGGCGCTCGGCAAGCTCGCTTTCGACCTGAGCGCGCTTGGCGGGCGTGTATCTTATAAACAGAAGCGGAACGACATACAGCAGGCTTGCGACTGCGGGAGTCAGTATGACAAGCGGCCATATCCATTTATCAAACGCGGCGGACTGGGTGCCGACATAGACGGACGCGCCCTCCACAGCCCTGTAATCGAGCAGATGCAGCGCAAGCGAGGCGAGGCCGGCGGTTATGCCGCTTGAAATCTTTGTAAACATAGTTTGCATTGAAAAGGTGACGCCCTCCGTGCGCTTTCCGGTTTTCCACTCCATATAATCTATACTGTCGCAAAAAACGGAGGTTTGGGCAATGCCGTTTGCGCCCATGGGAATGCAGCCTAAGCCTATCAGCGCAAGCGCGATCCACAGATTATTGCCCTCAAAGCCGATGAAAAACGCGATAACGCGCACAACAACATTGAATAGCTGCATCATTATCAGCACATTCACATAGCCGCGGCACCATTTTTTAAGCTTATCGGCAAAAATCATTCCCAAAAATCCGGGCAGTCCGGTTATGGCGGAATAGATGGTTGTTAGCCCCAGCGCGCCGATAAGGCTGTTTTGACCCAGAAAATCCGCGGGGATCTCGTATTTGAAGAAATATGTTACGAGATTTGCGCCGAAGCCGAGCGAGCCGAGCAGGTTTGCGATCGTGACAAGCATCAGCATCTTGTTTTTAAAGAGCAGCGAAAAGCTTTCGCGAAGCGTTTCCTGCTGCTGCGCCTTGATTACCTTTACCCTTTCCTGCGCCGCCGAGCAGCGGTAGCTCAGGATCGCGCCGCCGAGGCCGAAGATTATTGCAAACACGAGCGTGAGCAGCGCCATACTGCCGCCCGTGGCGTTTGCTATCATCTCAAGCACCATCGGTATTCCCGCGCTGAGCGCGCCGAAAAAGCAGGAGCCTATGGTGCGCGCCCACTGAACAAAGGTGTCGCGCTCGTTTGAATCGGGCGAGATGCTTGCCGTTATGCCCCAGATGGACACATCCTGAAGCGTGTAGCAAAGATCCCAGCACATATACATAATGATGAAATACGAAACGCGCAGCCACAAAAGATCCTGCGCCGTTGAGAAAACAACGAACATCAAAACGGTGAAGATGCCTACGGGAAGCGGCGTATATTTTAAAAACGGACGCAGCTTTTCGCCGTTTTTGAAGGTGTGCTTATCTATGTAGGAGCCGACTATCGGGTCGTTAATGCCGTCCCACACCTTCATAACGATGAGCAGCACGGATACCACTATTGCCGGAAACAGGGCTATATCGGTCAAGAAGTAATTAAAGAAGGAGCCGCCTATAAGGGCGTACACCATATTCTGCCCCGAAAGGCCGGCGTAGTAGCTTATCTTTTCTTTTTTGGATATATATTTCATAACGCACTATCCTTTCCGCCGCAAAATTCCTCAATAGTATTTTATCACAATGAAGCCGCCGAGAATATATGTAAAGGATACAATATATTTACCAATTTTTTGTGCATATTCGCCTTAATTTTATTCAATATTTTTTCAAAATCATATTTATGTTTTCGACTTATTCTGCTATAATATTGCCGAAAAACAAATAAGGCGAGTATGAAAGAGAGGATGCTTATGGGCGGATTTTTTGCCACTGCCTCAAAAGAGGACTGCGTGTTTGACCTTTTCTTCGGTGTGGATTACCATTCCCATCTGGGCACAAGAAGAGCGGGTCTTGCCGTTTACGACGAAAAAAGCGGCTTTGAAAGGGCTATTCACAATATTGAAAACGCCCCGTTCAGAACGAAATTCACAAAGGAATCAAACGATATGCACGGCAGCCTGGGCATCGGCTGCATATCTGATTTTGAGGCGCAGCCCGTGCTTGTGCGCTCTCACCACGGCACATTTGCAATCACCACCGTCGGCAAGATTAACAACGCCGATGAAATTGCGGATAAGATAATCAAATCAAATGTGCATTACTTTGAGATGAGCAACGGCGACATCAACCCCACCGAGCTTGTGGCGTCCATAATCAACCAGAAAGAGAATTTTATTGACGGCATCCGCTATGCGCAGGAGCTGGTAGACGGCTCGCTGAGCATGCTTATACTGACGCCGAAGGGGATCTACTGCGCGCGCGACAGGCTCGGCAGAACGCCGATAATCATAGGCAAGAAGGACAGCGGCTACTGCGCAAGCTTTGAGAGCTTTGCATATCTTAACCTCGGCTACAAGGATTTGAAGGAGCTTGGCCCCGGCGAAATAGTTGTTATGACCGCCGACGGCGTTAAAACGCTTGTTGCCCCCGGCAAGGATATGAAGATATGCACCTTCCTGTGGGTATACTACGGCTACCCCTCCTCCACCTACGAGGGCATCAGCGTTGAAAAGATGCGCTACAACTGCGGCAAGCTGCTTGCCCAAAGAGATAATGTTGAGCCGGATATCGTTGCCGGCGTTCCCGATTCCGGCACGGCACACGCCGTGGGCTACGCAAACGAATCGGGCTTTCCGTTCAGCCGCCCGTTCGTTAAATACACGCCCACCTGGCCGCGCTCGTTTATGCCCACGCACCAGAGCAAGCGCAACCTTATTGCAAAGATGAAGCTCATTCCGATACACGACCTTATAAACGGCAAGAGCCTGCTGCTTATCGACGATTCCATAGTTCGCGGCACGCAGCTGCGCGAGACCACGGAATTTCTTTACCAGAGCGGCGCAAAAGAGGTGCACATCCGCCCGGCGTGCCCGCCGCTGCTTTTCGGCTGCAAATATCTCAACTTCTCGCGCACTTCATCCGAGATGGAGCTGATAACAAGGCGCGTTATCAAGGAGCTTGAGGGCAGAGACCCGGATGACGACACCCTTAGGGAATACGCCGACCCGGACAGCGAAAAATACAAAAAAATGGTTGACGAGATATGCAGGCAGCTGCATTTCACGACGCTCAGATACAACAGGCTCGACGACCTTATTGACGCTGTGGGAATAGGCGAGGAAAAGCTTTGCACCTACTGCTGGAGCGGAAAAGAATAATCACAAACGGTTTATCCCCCGCGCACTTACGCGGGGGATTTTTCATTTTCCGCGCAGCGGCGGGAGGCGGACAAAGGCGGCTTTATTATTTTTCTTGACATCGTGCGAATGAGATGATATAATAGGCTCAATCGCTTTAAGGCATAAAAGCTTTAAAGCAGCAAAGTATGCTTCAGGAGGGCAATATTATGGCGCCGAGAAAAGGCAATATGATGACCGTGCGCAGCGACATAAAGGTGCTTGACGCAACCATTAGAGACGGCGGGCTGTGCAACAATTTTGAATTTACGGATGATTTTGTGCGCGAGCTTTACAAGACGAACATCAAAAGCGGCGTGGATTATATGGAATTCGGCTACCGCGCGTCAAAAAATATGTTTGACCCCGAAAAATTCGGAAAATGGAAATTCTGCGATGAAGAGGACATAAGAAGCATTGTGGGAGATAATGTTTCCGATATGAAGATATCCGTTATGGCGGATGTGGGCAGGTGCGATTTCAGAGAGGATTTTATTCCCAAAAGCGAATCCGTGATAGATATGGTGCGCGTTGCGTGCTACATTCACCAGATCCCCGCGGCGGTGGAGATGATAGAGCATTTCCACTCGCTTGGGTACGAGACCACCTGCAATATTATGGCGATCAGCCAGGCGAACAGCGAGCAGGTGGAGGAGGCGCTTGAGATGCTGGGCGAATCAAGCGTTGATGTTATCTATCTTGTTGATTCCTACGGCTCGCTTTACCCCGAAACGGCGGAGGAGCTTGCAAAAAAATACCTTGCCGCCGGCGAAAGATTCGGAAAATCAATAGGCTTTCACGCGCACAACAACCAGAACCTGGCGTTTGCGAACACGATTGAAACGATGTCCTACGGCGTTTCATACCTTGACGCGACTGCCATGGGGATGGGCCGCGGCGCAGGGAACTGCGCAATGGAGCTGCTGCTGGGCTTTTTGAAGAACCCGAAATACAGCCTTTACAGCCTGCTGGGATTTATAGAAAAATATATGCTGCCGCTTAAGGAAAGCGGTATCAAATGGGGCTACGATATACAGTATATGCTCACCGGTCAGCTGAACCGCCACCCGCGCGAGGCGATGGCGTTCACCGCCGAGGAGCGCAGCGATTACTGCGAATTCTACACCTCCCTGCTTGAAAATTTCTGACAGAGCATATCAATGCCGCCGCCGTGAAGCGAACCGCTTTCCGGCGGTTTTAATTTTGTGGCTTTTGCAATATTTTATTGACAACGGGGGCGCTCTTAACTAAAATACTAGTATAAATAAGAAAAAGGCTGTGATGATTTGACGGAGATTGTTAAGGATGAATCAATGCGCAATATGCGCTTTATAAGGAAGCTGCCGATACCCAAGGAGGTTAAGGAGCTTTACCCGCTGAGCGAAAAGGGCGCGGCGATAAAGGCGCGCAGAGACGGCGAGATAGCCGATGTTTTTACGGGAAAAAGCGGGAAATTCCTGCTTGTTATAGGCCCCTGCTCCGCCGACAAGGAGGAGAGCGTGCTTGATTATGTGAGCCGCCTTGCAAGAGTGCAGGAGGAGGTTAAGGACAAAATAATCATCATCCCGCGCATCTACACGGGAAAGCCGCGCACCACCGGCGCGGGCTACAAGGGAATGCTGCACCAGCCCGACCCGGACGGAGTGCCCGATATGTACGCCGGCATACTCGCCGTGCGCGCGATACACACAAAATCCATAGAGCAGCTCGGCCTGCCTGCTGCGGACGAGATGCTTTATCCCGCGAATTACAGATACCTTTCAGACCTGCTATCATATGTAGCGGTGGGCGCGCGCAGCGTTGAGAACCAGGACCACCGCCTTACGGCAAGCGGTATGGATGTGCCGTGCGGTATGAAAAACGCAACAAGCGGCGATTATTCCATAATGCTAAACGCCATCACCGCCGCCCAGAGCGGGCACACCTTTGTGTACCGCGGCTGGGAGGTTGAAACAAAGGGGAATCCCCTTGCCCACGCGATCCTGCGCGGAGGTGTGGACAAGCACGGCATAGCCCACCCCAACTACCATTACGAGGACTTGATAACGCTTTACAATATGTACGCGGCAAAGGAGCAGTTCATTAACCCCGCCGTTATCGTGGACACCAACCATTCAAACAGCGGCAAGAAATGCCTGGAGCAGGTGCGCATTGCAAACGAGGTGCTGCATTCAATGAGGCACAGCGCGGACATCAAAAAATTCGTTAAGGGCTTTATGATAGAATCGTACATAGAGGACGGAAACCAGCCGGTTGACGGCGGCGTTTACGGGAAATCCATAACCGACCCGTGCCTCGGCTGGGAGAAAACGAGGGAGCTTATCTACACGATTGCCGAGCAGCTCTGATGAAAGTATCTGCGGTTTCGTTATGATTTTTGCACAAAAAGCGGCGCCGCGTTTTGTGTGATTCTACAAAAAGACTGCCAAGCAAGCATTTTGTTTGACAGTCTTATTTTTTTGTGATATTATATTTGCATAAGCACTTTACCACTTAAAAGCGCCAACGCTTAAAAGCGGCACAGTGGATTTTACTTAAGGAGAGATTTTATGAAAAAAGCAATCAAAAAGATATTGGCGGTGGGCCTTTCCGCCGTGCTTATCGGCTCTGCCTTTGCGGGCTGCGCAGCGGGCGACGGCGCCTCTGCAAGCGCAGACGGAAAATACAAGATAGGCATACTTCAAAGCACTCAGCACGCCGCGCTTGACGAAGCCACAAAGGGCTTCCAGGACGCTGTTAACGAGGCGCTGGGCGCGGAAAATATAGAATGGGATCTTCAAAACGCGGGCGGCGACTCCCCCACCTGTGCAACGATAGCGAACCAGTTTGTGGCGGACGGCAAGGATCTTATTATGGCAAACGCAACGGCGGCGCTTCAGGCAAGCATTGCCGCAACTGCCGATATCCCGATCGTTGCTACATCAATAACCGACTACGCGACCGCTCTTGAGGTCCCCGCTGACCAGTGGACCGGCGTTTCCGGAATAAATGTTACCGGCACATCAGACCTTGCTCCGCTTGACGAGCAGGCGGCGATGTTTGCAGAGCTGTGCCCCGACGCCAAAACGATAGGCATACTTTACTGCTCCGCAGAGCCGAACTCGGTTTACCAGGCAAATGTTGTGCAGCAGGAGCTTGAAGGCATGGGCCTCACCGTTAAGATCTACACCTGCGCCGATTCAAACGAGATAGCCTCGGCTACCACACAGGCGTGCCAGGAGGTTGACGCCATCTATATCCCCACGGACAACACGATAGCCTCCGCTGCTCCCACGGTTGACCAGATAGCCGGACCTGCCGGCATCCCCGTTATAGCCGGCGAAGAGGGCATATGCAAGGGCTGCGGCGTTGCAACGCTTTCAATAAGTTATTATGACATCGGCGCAAAGGCCGGTGAAATGGCGGTTCAGATTCTTACCGAGGGCGGCGATCCCGCGGCTATGGAGATTGGCTACGCCGAAAATCTTACAAAGAAATACATCGCTTCGCGCGCAACAGCTCTTGAAATAACCATTCCCGAGGGCTACACGGCGATAGACGAGGCTGCTGAATAAGCATTTTATATTGACTAAAGCATAATATTTTGTTAATATAAATAGCGGCGGGTTTAAGGCTCGCCGCTTTTGTCTTGCAATACACGGCGACGGCTGACCGACGGCCGCGCCACAGGAGGAGAACTTTTTATGATGTCATTTTTGGGCGCGCTTCCCGGAGCCGCCGCCCAGGGTATTATCTGGGGACTGATGGCGATAGGCGTTTACATCACCTTCAGGGTGCTCGATATCGCCGACCTTACCGTTGACGGCTCGTTCGGCACGGGCGGCGCGGTGCTTGTTGTGTGCGCCGCGAGCGGTATGAACATTTATCTTTCAATGATAATCGCCTTTCTTGCGGGCTGCCTTGCCGGACTTGTTACGGGAATATTCCACACAGCCTTCGGCATACCCGCCATACTTTCCGGCATATTGACGCAGCTGGCGCTTTATTCGATAAACCTGCGGGTGCTGGGCAACAAGGCAAACCAATCTATAAGCGTAACGAAATACGATCTTGTTGTTTCGCTCAGGTACATCCCGCAGTCAATCATCGTGGGGCTTATCATAGTTGTTGCCTTTATTGCGCTGCTTTACTGGTTTTTCGGCACTGAGCTGGGCCACTCCATCCGCGCAACGGGCTGCAATCAGGCTATGGCGCGCGCCAACGGCATAAACACCAATGTGAACAAAATAATCGGCCTTGTTGTTTCAAACGGCATCGTTGCCCTTTCCGGCGCGCTGCTTTCGCAGTATCAGGGCTTTGCAGATGTAAATATGGGCAGGGGCGCCATCGTTATCGGCCTTGCTGCTGTTATTATAGGCGAGGTCGTGCTCGGCAAGCTGTTCAAGAATTTTGCGCTCAAGCTTCTTGCGTGCGTATTCGGCGGCGTGGTTTACTATGTTGTTATCACGATAGTTTTGCGCCTCGGCCTTAACGCGAACGACCTTAAGCTGTTTTCCGCGCTTGTGGTTGCGCTGTTCCTCGGCGTGCCGTACTGGAAAAACAAGATGTTCGCAAAAAAGCTGAGCAGAAAGAGAGGCGCGTAAAATGCTTGAAATAAAGAATGTTTACAAAACCTTCAACCCCGGCACGGTAAACGAAAAGCACGCGTTAAACGGCATTGACCTGACGCTCAACGAGGGCGATTTCGTTACCGTTATAGGCGGCAACGGCGCGGGAAAATCCACGATGCTCAATATGATAGCCGGCGTTTATCCCGTTGACAGCGGCAAGATAATCATAGACGGCAAGGATGTTACGAAGCTGCCGGAGCACAAGCGCGCAAAATTCCTGGGCAGAGTGTTTCAGGACCCGATGACCGGCACCGCGGCAGATATGCAGATAGTTGAGAACCTTGCGCTTGCCTCGCGCCGCGGAAAGTTCAGAACGCTTGCTCCCGGCGTTTCCAGAAAGGAAAGAGAGCATTACAAGGAGCTTTTAAAATCGCTTGATTTGGGGCTTGAAACGCGCCTTACATCAAAGGTGGGGCTGCTTTCCGGCGGTCAGAGGCAGGCTATAACGCTGCTGATGGCAACACTCAAGAAGCCGAAGGTGCTGCTGCTTGACGAGCACACCGCCGCGCTTGACCCCAAAACGGCGCACAAGGTGCTGGAGCTTACGAACAAGATAATCTCTGAGCACAACCTGACGACCATAATGATCACCCACAATATGAAGGACGCCATTGCCACGGGCAACAGGCTTATTATGATGAACGAGGGCAAGATCATATACGAGGCTTCCGGCGAGGAAAAGAAGCGCCTCACCACCGCCGACCTGCTTGAAAAATTCAAGATAACAAGCGGCGAGGAGCTGGATAACGACAGGATGATACTTTCCGAATAATCGCTTAAAGGGGCGTGCCGCGCGCACGCCTTTATTTTTTTGCTGTTTGCCATATAATATTTGCATTTCTTTTGATTTTGTTTTATTATATAAACGGAGCATTTTTTGCTTTTTGCGGCAAAAATTTACGACGGATGTGACGGGATGACGAAATTAAAAGAGTTTTTAAACAACACGATAGAGCCGGAAAAAGGCGTTGTTACGCGGCGCGAGGGGCTTTGGTTTGCCCTTGGGGTTGCGGGGCAGAATGTTTCCTGCGGGCTTGTGAGCGGATGGTTCTACTATTTTTGCACGGATGTTGCATATTACGATATGCGCGTTATTGCGTTTGTGCTGACCTTTGCAAGGATATGGGATGCCGTTAACGACCCGCTGATGGGCGTGCTGATAGACCGCCACCGCTTCAAAAACGGCGAAAAGCTGCGCCCGTGGCTCAAAAGCGTGCCCTTTGCAGCCGGAATCTGTACGATACTTATGTTTATAAGGCCGGGTATTATTGCGGACAAGCTGTTTTTGCAGGGCGCGTTCATACTGATTATCTATCTGATTTATGATATGGCGTTTACCGTGCAGGATGTTTCAATGTGGGGAATGACGGCGGTTATGTCTCCCGTTTCGGAGGAGCGCGGGCGCCTTTCGCAGTGGGGCAGGATAGGCGGCACGATAGGCTCGTGGCTGCCCGGTCTTATAAGCGTGTTCATTTCTTTTGCAAACGCCGTAAACCTGCCGGAGAGCATGCTTTTCGGCGTGCTCGGAGCGGTATTCGGCTTCGGCGGCATGCTTGTTTCCACCTGCAGCGCAAGGGCAAAGGAGCGCGTTCTTTCCGTGCCGGAAAAGGGCGCGGCGGGCTTCAGAGACAATCTCGGCGACCTGTTTAAAAACCGCACCGTTATGATGGTGCTGCTCGGCAGCATACTGAGCGGCCTTTCGCTCGGCATACCGCAGGTGTATTTCTTTAAATACAAGGTGAGCCTTGATCTTTTCGGCTTCACGGTGGACGGTATGACCTCCTCCTTCATCTTCGGCATAGTTTCCGGCCTGCCTGGCACGCTTGCGATGCTCATAGCGCCGCAGCTTGCAAAAAAGGTGGGCGGGATGAAAAACATCCTTATCCTATCCTGCGCGGCGGCGATAATTACGCGCATACTGTGCTACTTTGTGGGCTATGAAAACAACAAGATCATAATCGTTATGCTGCTTATGGCGGTGGCAAGCATACCCGCGGGCATAACGGGCATAGCGATGACGGCGCTGTTCGGCGACTCCATAGATTATATGGAATGGAAAACCGGCAGGCGCGCGGAGGCAATAACCTTTGCGGCGCAGACCTTTGCAAGCAAGATAGTTGTGGCGATCAACACGGGCGTGCAGACCGCGCTGCTCATGGCTCTTGATTACAGCGCGGAGGCTTACGAGGCAGGGCTTCCCCTCTCCGCCGCGTTCGACAAATGGGCGTGGCCGCTGTTTATACTCGGACCGATCGTTGGCAGCGTGCTCAACATAATTCCGCTGCTGTTCATAAAATATCCGAACAGCCTTAAGGCGCGCGTTGAGGCGGAGTTAAAGAGCCGGCGAGAAGCGGACACAATGCGGTTTTAAGCAGCTGATTCCCGCGCGTGCCGCAAAAGGCGGCGCTTGACATACTTTTTAGCGTGTGGTATTATAAAGCCCCGGCTGAGACCGGATTAAACTAAAGACGCTTCTGTTCCCATACCGAACACAGACGAAAAGCTCTTGCATAATAATGCGGGAGCTTTTTTATTTCTTTGAGAAACGGAGGTAAATATGAAAAGCAAAGGAAAAATCATAGTTATAGGCTGCTCCGGAGCGGGCAAAACCACCTTCAGCCGCAAGCTTGCTGAGGCGACCGGAATTGAGCTTTTTTATCTGGACTCGATTTGGTGGAGGAAAAGCGGCGGGCACATAAGCCGCGGGGAGTTTGTTAAAAAGCAGGGCGAGATCCTGAAAAAGGAGAGCTATATAATTGACGGGAATTTTCGCAGAACGCTTGAGATGCGGATAAAGGCGGCGGACAGGATATTCCTTTTTGACATACCGACCGAGGACTGCATTGAGGGCGTGAAAATCAGGCATGGCTGCCGGAGCGAAATGCCTTGCGAGCTGCCGGTTGACGACGGGCTGATAGAAGATATAAAAGGCTTTAACAAGCGCGTGCTTCCCGAAATATTCAGGCTGCTTGAAAAGCACGGAAAAACGCCGGTCATCTTTCACTCGCGCGCTGAGGCGGACGAATACATCGAAGCACTGAGGCATCCCGACCTGACGCTTGAGCTGCCGGGCAACGGCTATTTTAACCTGCGCGCCGCGGCGGTGATAATCAAAGACGGCAGAGTGCTTGTGCAAAGCGGCGGCGAGGATAAGATGCGCTATCTTCCGGGCGGCAGGGTGCGCTTCGGCGAATCTTCAAAAGAAGCGCTTCAAAGGGAGCTTTGCGAGGAGCTTGGAATCAAGGCCGCCGAAATGCGCGAGCTGTGGGTGAACGAATGTTTCTTTACGGAAAATTACGGCGAGCGAAGGGGCGCTGATTTTCACGAGATAGGGATATATTACTATGTGCCGCTTGAAGGCACGGGCTTTAACGAATTCGCCGCAAGCTTTGAAAGAGAGGAAGCCGGCAGGAAAAATCATTACGAGTGGCTGAAAATCGGCGAGCTTGACGGCGCAGAGCTTTACCCGCTGTTCATTAAAAACGAGATACGGAAAATAGGTGTCGCACCGAAGCTGATAATCACAAAGGAGAGGGAATTTTGAAACAGAACATATATGACAACAAGGAATTTTTTGAATCATAAGCTGACGGGAACCGAACACAATATGATTTTAAGCGGCTGATTCCCGCGCGTGCCGCGTTAAAATACTCGTTAATCCGAAAGGATTAACTGCGTTTTGTGCCTTGCCCGCACAAAAATCAGCTTGCTTAAAACTGCCCGCACCGAAAATAACGGCGGCGCGGATGGATTTTTGCTTTTGAGACCGCAGGCGGGCTGACGCCCGACAAGGGCGAAAATGTGAAAAGGCGCCGTTCCGGCGCATTTTCGGCGCATCGGATCCGTTTCTCGCCGGCTCTGCCGGCGAGAGCAGCAGGAAAGCGCGACGGACAAAAACGGTTGATTTTCGGCACATCGGGTTCGGTTCCCGTCAGCTTACAAGGCGTTGAGAGAAACGGACAACAACTGCAACATACTGCTTGAGCAGCCGGCGCTGATACGCCCGTATTACCTTTTGATAAGAGCAAAGCGAACGCACAACATTTAAAATTGTTAAGCCGGTCAGATGCAAATCGCTGTTGTATTTATTCGGGAGCAGAGTTATAATATATTTGAATAACCGTATTTTTTTTTACACGGAGGAAGAGCATATGAAAAGGTTTGGCAAAATATCAAAGGCGCTTGCCGCCGCGCTGGCGTTTGTTTTTACCGCGCTTTGCCTTTCGGGCTGCGGCGCGGGCAGCACCGACGCCGTTATGAAGGAGCTTCCGGGAGACGCGCTTTCGTTTGACGACAGCCGCGGAGTTTCGGTTCACGACCCGTCCGTATTTAAGGGAGAGGACGGAAGGTATTACATAACCGGCTCGCACATTGCGAGCGCGGTGAGCGATGACCTTGTGAACTGGAGCACAATCTCCACAGGCGTGTTTGACAGCAACACAACGCTTGTGCGCGAGGGCAGGACGCTGCGCGAAAGCTATGAAAAGGCGTTTAAATGGTGCGACGGCGCACAGCGGCTCTGGGAAAAGAGCGAGGACGAGTGGGAGACGAATGTTTGGGCGTCCGACATCATATACAACCGCGATATGGGCAAATACTGCTACTACGCCTGTTCCTCCGTTTGGGGCAGCACGGCTTCCGTTATCTGGATGGCGGTATCGGACAGCCCGACGGGCACCTTTGATTTTGTTGACACGATTATATACAGCGGCTTCAGCAGCCGCGAAACGCCCCTCGGCGCGCCGAAGAACCAGCTTCACTATTCATTTACGAACATAGGCGAGCTTATTGAAAACGGCACCTTCAGCGAGGAGGAGGTAAAAAGCGCACCTTGGTTTGACGGCGAGGGCAATTACGACTGTTCCTACGGCAAATACCCGAACGCGATAGACCCCGCGCCGTTTTATGATGAAAACGGCGAGCTTTGGCTTGCCTACGGCTCTTACAGCGGCGGGATATATGTTATGCCGCTGATTGAAGAGACCGGTATGCCGGATTACGCGGCGATGCGCGGCGCGGACGGCTACGACATCTATTTCGGCAAGCAGATCTCACGCACGAACGGGGAGACGGCGAACACGGGTGAGGGGCCGTTCATAATCTACGACAAACAAAGCGGATATTATTATTTCTTTTTGAGCTACGGCGGGCTGAACGCGCTTGACGGCTACGACATCAGGCTTTACAGAAGCGAAAGCCCGGACGGGCCGTATGTTGACGCCGCGGGAAACGACGCGGCGGATATGAAGAGCACGGGCACAAAGCTTATAGGAAACTACCGATTTTCTTTTGATGAGACGGCGAAGCTCTCTCCCGGCCACAGCTCCTGCCTTATAGACGATGACGGAAGCATATATCAGGTGTTTCACCAAAGATATGACGACGGCGAGGGCGCGTTTCACAATGTGCAGGTGCACCGGCTTTTCAGAACTCAAAACGGCTGGCTGACTATGTCTCCCCTGCCGTACGGAGGCGAGGATGCCGCGGCTGCCGAAGCGGGAGAGCTTGGGGGCGAATACGAGGCGCTTATCTTTGATTGCGCCACGCAGAAAACTGATTCCTGGGAAAAGGTGAGCGATATAATCACCGCAGCCGGCGAGGCGGAGCTTGACGGCAGTATTCTGCGCATCGGCGAAAACGAGACCGAGCTTGAGCTTTCGGACGGCGGGTATTTTGAATTCAGCCTTGCGAACGAGCATTTTTACGGCGCTGCCGTAAAGCTTTCAGGCGGTGAAAGCGGCGGCGAAACAATCATCCTCTCCGCCGTGTCTGACAAAAACAGGAGCTTTTGGGCGGTAAGGAGCTGATAAAAGCAAAAAGCGCCGAGGGCGGCAGTAGCGTGCTCTCGGCGTTTTTTTGCATATTATTCCGCATATTATATTATGATAATCTTTGAGTAAGCCTATCAAGAAAAAGCTGCGCTGCGGGGGAAAACACCTGGTATTTTTTCCACACCACATTAAGCCCCGATTCCAGCACGGGAAAGAGCGGACGAAAGCAAAGACCGCTTCCGGGCGAGGTGTCTGCCAAGCCATCCAGCGTAACGGCGCAGCCTATCCCCTCGCGCACCATTCTGGCGGCATTGTAAACAAGATTATATGTTGCTATGATATCCAGCCTGTCATAGCCGTCGCCGAACCATTCGCGAAAGCTGCTGCCGTGATGCTCCTTTGATATCACCTGGCGAGAGCATATAACGGGCGTTCCCATAAGGTCGTTTCTTTCTATCGCGCTTTTTTCGGCAAGAGGGTCGCTGCTTTGCATAAGCACGCCCCATTTATCCTTGAACGGAAGATCGAGATAATCGTATTTTGAAATATCGGCGGGCTGTATAAGTATCCCGAAATCAAGCAGGCCTTTATCAAGCCTGTCCGTTACATCTTCTGCGTTGCCGCTGTGCATATGATAGCGGATGTCCGGATATTCCTCCGAGATATCCTTGATCACCTGCGCGATAAGGCTGACCGCCATAGTTTCGCCGCTGCCGATAAAGACCTCGCCGCTTATTGAGCCGGAGGACGAGGAAAATTCATTTTCCGTTTTATCAACGAGTGCGATAATCTCCTGCGCGCGGTTTCTGAACTGTACGCCCTGGCGCGTGAGCGTTATACGGTGGCTGCCGCGGACAAAAAGCCGGCAGCCGAGCTCATCCTCCAGCTCGTGTATCTGGCGTGAGAGCGTGGGCTGAGTTAAATGCAGAAAATTTGCCGCCGCCGTTATATTTCCCTCTCTTGCCACGGCAAGAAAATATTTTAGCACGCGTATTTCCAAACAGATCACCTTCAATCAAAATCACGGTTATATTATAGTATATTTCACTATGCTTGTAAAGCATAATAGTTGATAGAAACAAGGTATTTGCTATTTCATTGCCGTCGGATTAAGATAAAGATGCGAGGAGGAACGGCTATGAACCTTACGCGCGAGCGCGCATTCAGACTGCGGCGCAATCTTGCGGACGCCGGCTTTTGCGAGGGCGACATTGAAAAGTTCATAAAGCTGGACGAACGCGGCGAAAGGCGCGAGCAGTTCTTGATGCTGGAAAATCGCAGGCGGGCTCTTCTTTTGCAGCTGCACGACAGCCAATATATGATAGACTGCCTTGACCATATGCTATTCGTCTTGCAAAGGAAAAACAAAACCACGGAGGATAAAGAATGAACGATGAACTTATTTTAACCGAGGAATGGGACAAGACCTTCAAAAAGAGCGCCGAAACGCTCCATAAAAAAGCGACCTTTCACAACCGCTACGGCATAACGCTTGCCGCCGATGTTTATAAGCCCAAGGATGTCAAGGGAGTGCTGCCGGCAATAGCCGTCTGCGGCCCGTTCGGTGCAGTTAAGGAGCAGGCGTCCGGGCTTTATGCGCAAGCAATGGCAGAGAGGGGCTTTTTGACGATCGCCTTTGACCCGTCCTTCACCGGCGAGAGCGGCGGTCAGCCGAGATATACGGCGTCACCCGACATAAACACAGAGGATTTTCAGGCGGCGGTCGATTATCTAAGCGTTCGCGAGGATGTTGACGCAAACAGGATATGCCTTATCGGTATATGCGGCTGGGGCGGTCTTGCGATAAACGCCGCAGCAATAGATACGAGGGTTAAAGGGACCGTTGCCTCAACGATGTACGATATGGCGCGCGTGAACGCCTGCGGATATTTTGATTCCGAGGACAGCGAGGAGGCGCGGCACAAAAAGCGCAAAGCTTTGAACGCTCAGCGCACCGCTGATTACAACAGCGGTTCCTACGCAAGAGCCGGCGGAGTTATAGACCCGCTGCCCGAGAACGCGCCGCTTTATGTTAAGGATTATTACGATTACTACAAGACAAGTCGCGGCTATCATCCGCGTTCGCTCAATTCAAACGAGGGCTGGAACGCCACCGGCTGCATATCCTTCTTAAATCAACCGATTATGAGATATTCAAACGAAATAAGAAGCGCGGTTATGATAGTGCACGGCGAGGACGCACATTCCTGCTACTTCGGGCGCGACGCTTATAGGGATATGACGCAAAACAGCAAATACGCCGACAACAAAACGCTGCTTATAATCCCGGGGGCGGTCCACACAGATTTGTATGACAGGACGGATATCATTCCGTTTGACGAGATTGAGCGTTTTCTTAAAGAGGCGGTCGACATAGAATGAGAAAGAGATTTAAACAAGCGCGCATAACGGCGCTCTGCACGGCGGCGATGTGTCTTTGCGCTGCGCTTTGCTCCTGTTGCGCAGAAGCGGGCGGAAAAGCTTTGAGCGGCGGAGTTTCGGTATTGTTTTCAAAGCGGGACTGATCGGAGGAAGAGCCGAACGCAGCAAAAAAACGCGGCGTTCGGCTCTTTATTATTGATTTACAAAAGCGGCGGGATATGATAAAATAATGCAAAAACACAGGCGGAAATCTGCGCAAAGGAGGCGGAGCGGTGAAAAAGATAGTTTTGGGCGTGCTTGCCCATGTTGATTCCGGAAAGACCACGCTTTCCGAGGCGCTGCTCTACCTAAGCGGCAGCATAAAGAAGCCGGGGCGGGTTGACCGCGGCGATTCGTTTTTTGACAGCTTTGCCCTTGAGCGCAGCAGAGGGATAACAATTTTCAGCAAGGAGGCCGTTATAAAGAGCGGCGGCGCGCAGCTCACCCTGCTTGACACGCCCGGCCACGCCGACCTCGGCGCGGAGGCGGAGCGCACGCTTCAGGTGCTTGATTACGCCGTGCTTGTTGTCAGCGCGCCGGCGGGTGTGCAGAGCCACACCGTTACGCTGTGGAGGCTGCTTGCAAAATACGGCGTGCCGTGCTTTGTTTTTATCAACAAAACCGATCTGTGCGAGGACGCGGGCAGCCGCGCGCTTCAAAGCCTGAGGGAAAGTTTCGGCGAGGGCTTTACGGACTTTTCTAATGAGGGCGACGGATTTTACGAGGAGCTGGCGCTTTCCGGCGAGGAGCTGATGGAGGAATACTTCCAAAGCGGAAAAATCGGCGTTGAGAGCATTGCGCGCGCCGTAAAGGAGCGGCGCGTGTTTCCGTGCCTGTTCGGCTCCGCGCTGAAGCTTGAGGGCGTAGACGCGCTTTTGCAGGCACTTGAAAAATACACGATCGAGCCAGAACACGGCGATGAATTTGCTGCGCGCGTTTTTAAAATAACCGAGGACAGAGGCCTGCGCCTGACGCATATGAAGATAACGGGCGGCTGCCTAAAGGTGAAGGATATAATCAAAAGCGCAAAAAACACAAGCGACGAAAAGGCGGACCAGATAAGGATATATAACGGCGAAAAATACAACGCCGTGAGCAGCGCGGACGCGGGCAGCATCTGCGCCATTTCCGGCATAAGCTTTGCCGGCGCGGGAGACGGGCTCGGCGCAGAGGCCGGGGAGATCCGCCCCCTGCTCTCCCCCGTTTTTACATACGGAATCGAGCTGCCGGACGGAATCGACGCGCACACGGCGCTTCAAAAGCTGAAAAGGCTTGAGGATGAGGACCCGCTTTTAAAGATAGAATGGAACAGCCGCGCCGGTCAGATACAGGCGCAGCTGATGGGCGACATACAGCTTGAGATACTTAAAGAGCTGATAATGGAGAGATTCGGCTTTGAGGCGAAATTCACGAGCGGCAGCGTTATATATAAAGAAACGATAGCAAACGCCGTTGAGGGAGTGGGGCATTTTGAGCCGCTGCGCCACTATGCGGAGGTGCATCTTATACTGAAGCCGGGCAAGCGCGGCAGCGGGCTCGTTTTTAAAAACGAGTGCAGGGACGATACGCTTGACAAGAACTGGCAGCGACTGATAATGACCCACCTCGGCGAAAAAACGCATATAGGCGTGCTGACAGGTTCGCCCGTGACGGATATTGAGATAACGCTTGCAAGCGCAAAGGCGCACCCGAAGCACACGGAGGGCGGCGATTTCAGGCAGGCCACCTACCGCGCCGTGCGCCAGGGGCTGAGAAAGGCGCAGAGCGTGCTGCTTGAACCGATGTATGATTTCACGCTTGAGCTTCCGGCGGAATGTGTGGGCAGGGCGCTCTCAGACATCCAGCGGATGAACGGCAGCTTTTCCCCGCCCGAAAGCGGCGGCGCAGGCGCGGTTATAACGGGGCGCGCTCCCGTGCTTGAGATGCGCGACTACGCGCGCGAGGTGATAAGATACACGCGCGGAAGCGGCAGGCTGCGCTGCGCGCCGGGAGGCTACGAGCCGTGCCGAAACGCGCAGGAGGTAATAGCCGCCGCAGGGTACGACTGCGACGCGGACACGGACAACACCTGCGATTCCGTGTTTTGCTCACACGGCGCGGGCTATGTTGTTAAATGGAACGAGGTTGAGAGCCATATGCACCTGCAAAGCGCGCTTTCAAAGCCGAAGAGCGAATACAGACAGGCGCTGCGCTCTACGGCCGCAGGAAGAGGCAAAAGCGACCTTTTTGCGCTTGACAGAGAGCTTATGAAGATATTTGAGCAGACCTACGGGCCGATAAAAAGCAGGCAGAGCCCGCCGGATTCGGCGCATTTCACATTTACGGAAAAGAGGAGCGAAAGCGAAAAAGGCCGCCGGCAGAGCGCGTACGGCGGCGCGGAATATCTGCTTGTGGACGGCTACAATGTTATCTTTGCGTGGGACAGGCTGCGCGAGGTTGGGCGCGAGGACATAGACGCGGCAAGAACCATGCTGACAAACATACTTTGCAACTACCGCGGCTTTAAAAAATGCGAGGTTATACTTGTGTTTGACGCTTACCGTGTTAAGGGCGCGGTGCGCGAGGTGGAAAAAACGGACGGCATAACCACGGTTTACACCAAAGAGGCGGAAACTGCCGACGCGTATATAGAGAAAGCCTCTTACCGGCTTGCAAAGGAAAACAGGGTGCGCGTTGTTACATCAGACGCGGCGGAGCAGCTGATAATCCTCGGAAACGGGGCGCTTCGCGTTTCCTCGCGCGAATTTGAAGAAGAGGTGCAAAGCGCCGAGGAGGAGATACGCCGCATAATCAGCGAGGAGCAATAGCGCGAAAACATACACATTTGCCGAACGCGGCGCTGCGTGATGCCTTATCGGCAGTAAAAGAGCCTTGATTCAGAAACGAATCAAGGCTCTTTTTGTTTTTATTGCTTATTATTGCTGCTCTTCGCCGTTTTGCGCTTCTGCGGCGTGCTTTTCGGCAAGGATTGCAACATCCTTTTCCACCTGCTTTTTGTGCAGCGGATACCAGAACCACAAAACCACCGCAAGCAGCAGGAAGCCGGCTGCCGGCACAAGCGTTGCGATATCGAATATGCCCTCCTTAACGGCGGGGTCAAACGCGGTTTTATCCGTATACCCCACAGCGGTGAGCAGGCTGCCCACAAGGCCTGAGGTTGCCGCCTGGCCGAGCTTGCGCGCAAAGGAATACATACCGTAAACGGCGCCGTCCTCTCGTATGCCGTTTTTGATTTCTGAATAATCTATAACATCGGTAACGAGCGCCCAGGCAACTATCTGGAAAACGCCGAGACCTATCCAGCTTACCATCTGGAAGGCGGCGTAAACAAACACATTCTGCGGGCGCAGGAAATACAGCACGATGCAGATTATGCCGGCGGCGAAATTTGAAACAGCGCCCATTTCAGCCTTGCCGAAGCGGTTTGCAAGCGGCTTTGCGGCGAACGCGGCTGCAATCATACCAACGCCCATCATAACCATTGATAGCGTTTGCGCCTTTGCGTTTCCGTAATAATTCGGGAAAACATAGTTTGCCATCTGCTGAAGCGTGAGCTGCGCTATGAGCATCAGGATGGACGCTACTATCAGCGAGAGCAGTGCGCGGTTTGTGAAGGCGTGGGCAAACATAACGCCGATATTATTGCGCTTTAGCTGCTCCTTTGTGGGGGTTGACTTAACGCGCTCTGTGCAAAGGTTGAAGCACAGCAGATAGCAGCCGACGGCAAGCACGGAGCACACGCCTGCGATTATCGTGAAGCGCGGGCCGTTCAAAACATCGTTGCCGTTTATATTATCATAGGCGATGAGCGGGATACCGGCCGTTACGAACGCGCCGGCGAGCGCGCCGCCCATAGTTCTGAAGGTGGAAAGCGACTGCCTGTCGCCCGGATCGGCGGAAATGGCGGACGCCATCGAGCCGTAGGGGATATTTACCGAGGTGTAGAACACAGAGCCCCAGAGAATATATGTTATAAACAGATAGGCGATCTTAGCGGCGTTCGGCATATCGGCGAGCGCGCTTTGATACATAAGAAACGAGCACAGCGCAACGGGGCCGCACATACGCAGGATCCACGGCTTGAATTTGCCGTGCTTGCCGCCCTTGGAGCGGTCGCATATCCTGCCCATACCTATATCCGTGAACGCATCCACGATTCTTGCAACCATCATAACGACGCCGACAACATATGCGTCAACGCTCATAACATCCGTGTAAAACTTCATAAGGAATGACGACGAGAGCAGGAATGTGAAATCATTTCCGAAATCGCCGAACATATACCCCAGCTTGTCACGGATGCCGAATGGCCTTACTGCTTTTTCACTCATTGTGACACCTCTTTCTGCGGCATTTTAAACAAAATGCGCCGGTTATACCAACATTATATTATACAATACGCATAAAAAGCAAGACCGTTTTGCAAAATTTTCCTAAAACCGGTAACGACATAACCAAATGCGCCGAGGCGCAAAATCTACGGCTCAAGGGCAGCCGCACACAGCGCGCCGCGTTTTGGCGACCGCCGCCGGCGAAACGGAAAATTCATCGAGCCCCCATTCAACGAGCCGCGGTACAAGCTCCGGCAGTGACGCCGCCTCGCCGCACATACCCACCTCTATACCGGCTGCCTTGGCGTTTTTGATAACTATTTTTATTGCGCGCAAAACGGCGGGGTTCTGCACATCGTAAAGATCCGCCACATCGCCGCTGCCCCTGTCCGCAGCCATAATATAGCCCGTTAAATCGTTTGTGCCGATGCTGAAAAAATCAGCCTCTCCGGCAAGTATATCGGATATGAGAACGGCGGCGGGCGTTTCGATCATAACTCCGAGCGGCACGCCTTTTTTAAAAGGAACGCCCTCTGCCTCAAGCTCGCTCTCACACTGCAAAACAAGCTTTTTTGCGGCTATGACCTCGCCCTGCGTGCAGACGAGCGGCAGCATCAGCTTAATATTCCCCTGTGCGGCGGCTCTGAGAACGGCGCGAAGCTGGGTCTTGAAAAGCTGCGTGTTTTTAAGGCAGTACCTTATGGCGCGAAGCCCCATAAACGGGTTTTCCTCCGCAGGGATGCCGAGATAAGGAATATGCTTGTCGCCGCCCGCGTCAAGCGTGCGTATTATCACTTCCCTGCCGCCCATCGCCGAAGCGACCGAGAGGTACGCCTCAAGCTGCTCCTCCTCGCCCGGTGGGCTCTCTCTGTCCATATAAAGAAATTCCGTGCGGAAAAGCCCGACGCCCTCCGCTCCGGCATCGGCGGCAGAAGCGGCGTCGGCGGGAAGAGCTATATTGGCAAAGACCTTTTTAACGCATCCGCCCTTAGTTACCGTGGGCAGGCGCGCATATTTTTCATCGAGCAGCCGGCTCTGCGTATGCTTTTTGGCAAGCTCCTCGTAATGCTTTGCCTCAGCCCCGCCTGGGGAGACGAGCACCTCGCCGCTGTCGGCATCCACGATGAGCGTTTCGCCGTCCTTGAATATTGACGCGGCGTTTTCAATGCCGAGCACGCACGGGATACCGATCGACCTTGCGATTATCGCGCTGTGGGAGGTTGCGCCGCCGCGCTCGCCGACAAGGGCGCGCACCCTTTTTGCATCCAGGCGCGAGGTCATTGCCGGCGTAAATTCGGCGGCTACGAGCACGCAGCCGTCCTCCGGCACAAAAAGCTCCTCCTCGCCTCTGCCGCAAAGATAGTTGATAAGGCTGCTTTTTATCTCGTTTACATCAGCGCTTCGCCGGCGCGTAAGCTCGTCCCCCGATGCGTCAAACATCCTTGAAAATGAGGAGCAGACCTCCTCCGCCGCCTGCTCCGCAGTTTTTGAATCCTCGCCGATAAGCTCCTTCATACGGCGGAGCATAAACGGATCCGCCAGCATTGCAAGATGCCCCTCAAGGATTGCGGCGTTATCGAAGCGGCCGTCATTTTTCAGCGATGCTATAAGCTTTTTTGTTGAGGTTATATACTTCTGCGCCGCCTCGTCAAGCCTGCGGCGCTCGTTTTCCGCGCCGGAAAACCTTGCCCCCGACACATCCGGCGCGCTTTCTTTAACGATAACGGCTCTTCCGATTGCGCAGCCGGATGATACGGCGGCGCCTTTATAACGATCCCCCGCCATATCAATCCATACCGTTTTCTATCAGCTGCGCGGCTGCTTCAAGCATCTGCGCTTCATCCGTTCCGCTGCATATTACAGTGAGCCGCGCGCCGCATCTGATGCCCGCCGCCATAATATTCATTATGCTTTTGCCGTCTATCTCGTTATTTTCGGTTTTCAGGATTATATCCGAAGAAAATTCAGCCAT
Organism: uncultured Eubacterium sp.; assembly: GCA_944380545.1. GTDB lineage: Bacteria > Bacillota > Clostridia > Oscillospirales > Acutalibacteraceae > Eubacterium_R. The sequence continues at coordinate 22,387 of CALWHV010000007.1, forward strand.
CCTGCTGACGAATATATTGGCGGGGCGCATATGAAGCCCAGCTTTATCAGCAACCGTTACGGTTCTGCTTACCATTTAAACGCCTCCGTATTTTTATTCCGCTCGTGCGAGCCTGTGGGTCCTTTTCTTTTTCAGCAGCGCAAGCATAAGGCAGCCCGCAACCGAGCCCGCAGCCAGCGCAGCAATATATCCGAGCACATTTTCTACCACCGGAAACACGAATATGCCTCCGTGCGGCGCGGGCAGCGAGCAGCCGAATAGCGCCGACACCGCGCCGGAGACGCCCGAGCCGACGATGCACGCCGGTATCACTCTGAGCGGGTCGGAGGCGGCGTAAGGAATCGCGCCCTCTGTTATGAAGCAAAGCCCCATAACATAATTTACGGGCCCGCTTTTAAGCTCCTGCTCGTTCCATCTGTTTTTAAACAGAGTGGTTGCAAGGGCGATAGCTATCGGCGGCACCATTCCGCCCACCATTACCGCCGCCATAATCCAGTCGTTTTGAACGGAGGCGTCAGTAAGCATCGCAGTGCCGAAAACATACGCCGCTTTATTGAACGGGCCGCCCATATCAATAGCCATCATAGCGGCAAGCACCACCGAAAGCAGCAGCCTGCTTGTGCTGCCGAGCGCGGTAAGCCCGTTTGTTAGCGCGGTGTTGAGAAGCCCCACAACGGGGTTTATGACGCACATCAAAACGCCCATCAAAAGCGTGCCGAAAACGGGATACAGAAAGACCGGCTTAACGCCCTGCATACTTTTCGGCAGAAACGAAAACGCCTTTTTGATGCCGAGCATAATAATGCCCGCCGCAAAGCCCGCTATAAGCGCGCCCAAAAAGCCGGAAACGGCGGTTGGGTCGCCGGCGAGGTCTTTATTTTCTATCAGGCTGTTAAAGGTGTAGCCGGACGAGGCGAAAACGCCGCCGACAAAGCCGGGCAGCAGACCCGGCCTGTCTGCCACCGAGCTTGCGATATACGCCGAGAGCACCGGCAGCATAAGTGCAAATGCCGCCTTGCCTATCCAGAAAACGACCGCCGCGGCGGGATTTGTGTAGCCGAGCTGAGGCCCTGCCGGAGCGCCTGAAAGCGAATCTATAAGAAAGCCGAGCGCTATAAGAACGCCGCCGCCCACAACGAATGGGAGCATATGGGAAACGCCGTTCATAAGGTGCTTATATACCCTTCTGCCGAAGCCCTCGTTTTCCGCAGGTGAAGCATCCGGCGCCTCCCCGCCTTTTCCGAGATACACCGGCGCCTCGCCGTGAAGGATTTTATTTATGAGCTCCTCCGGTCTGTTTATGCCTGCCGAGACGGAGACCTTTAACACCCTTTTCCCGCCGAAGCGCGCCATATCAACATTTTTATCAGCCGCAACTATAATGCCGTCGCATTCCTCGATCTCCTTTTGAGTGAGCCTGTTTTTCACGCCGCCGGAGCCGTTCGTTTCGCATTTCACCGTGCAGCCGAGCCTTTCGCCCGCTTTTTCGAGCGCCTCCGCAGCCATATAGGTGTGCGCTATGCCCGTGGGGCAGGCGGTGACTGCCAGCACGCGGTGCGCGCGCGACGGCTCCCCGCGCCCGCCGCTTTCGGGATATTTTGCTTTTTCGCACTCGTCTATCACGCGCAGAAAATCCTGCGGCGTTTGCGCCTTTCTGAGCGCGGCGGCAAAATCGCCGTCCATAAGCATAATCATAAGGCGCGAAAGGATCTCAAGATAATCGTTTGAATCCTGCGGCGCGGCGATCATAAAAAACAGATCCGACGGCTTTGAATCCGGCGCGCCGAAATCCACGCCGCCCCTGACGGTGACGGCGGAGAGCGCGGGATATTTTACCGCCTTTGTTTTGGCGTGCGGCACGGCAATCCCGTCGCCCACGGCGGTGGTGCCCTGCGCCTCCCTTTCAAGTATCGCCGCCTTATACGCGTCCTTATCGCTTAGGCTGCCGGCTGCCGCGTGAAGCCCCACAAGGGCGTTTATCACATCGCCGCGGCTTGAAACATCAAGGCCGAGCGTTATTGCCTCAGGCTTGAGCAAATCGGTTATTTTCACATAAATTCCCCCAAAAAAGTCAGAGCTTTTCAAACGCCTCGCGCACGGCGGTACAGTCTGCAAGCCCATAGGTAAAGGCGGTGGCGTTTGAACAGGCGCAGGCAAGCTTAAAGGCGTAAGCGGGGTCTCTGCGCTCAGCATAGCCAGCCGTGAAGCCCGCCACCATAGAATCTCCGCAGCCCACTGAATCCACTATTCTGCCGGGCAGAGTGCCGCAAAACAGCTCGCCGCCGCTGCCCGTGACCAGCAGAGCGCCTTGCGAGCCGAGAGAAACGATAACATTCTGCGCGCCCATTTCAATCAGCGTTGAGGCGTAGCGGCGCGCCTGGCGCTCTGTTGACACCTTGACGCCGAACAGCTCGCCGAGCTCCTCGCGGTTGGGCTTTATCAAAAACGGCTTGTACTGGAGAGAACTGAGAAGCGACCTGCCTGAGGTGTCCACAATGCAGCGCGCTTTGGATGAAGAAACCGCCTTGAGCAGACGCGCGTAAATATCCTGCGGGAACGCGGCCGAGGCGTTTCCGGCGAGCACCACGATATCCTCCTCACAAACCGAGGAGAGCCTTGAAAGCAGCTCCTGCACCGCCTCCTGCGGCACTTTGGGGCCGGGCGCGTTTATATCAAGCTCGCCCCCGTCGCGCAGCTTTACATTTATGCGCGTGTTTCCGCAGGGAAGCGCAATAAGCTCGTTTTTAACACCCATATCGCTCAGCATAGCGGCAAGCTGCTGCCCCGTGAACCCTGCGCGAAAGCCGAGCGCCGTGTTTTTTGCGCCGAGGCGGGTGAGCATTATCGAAACATTTATTCCCTTGCCGCCCGCGCCTATTGAAGCCGAGGACGCGCGATTCACGCCGCGTTTGAGCGCCTCCGGCAGCTCAAGCACATAATCGAGCGCCGGTTCAAGCGTTACCGTGTAGATCATAATCTTCTCCCCTTTTAATATTTTGCATTAGCTTTGAATTTATGAATTTTTTGTTTTCGGCAAAATCGCTTTCTATATTATTATGCTTTTTTGCCGCAATTAAAACGAATTGAATGCGAAAAGGCAATAAAACGGCTTTTCGCCGCGCCGGCGGGCAACACGCGCGATCGGCAATCCGCCCCGTTTGCGCAGCAGGCTGAGCGGCTGTGATGCGGGCTGCGAATCGCAGCCCCTACGCGGGCGTATCGAAGAGTGCGCGATAAGAGTTAATGAGTTTATTGTTTGCGCAGCGGACAGATGGACCGTGGTGCGGGCTGCGAATCGCAGCCCGCACGCGGGCGTATCTGAGCGTGCGCGATAAGAGTTAATGAGTTTATTGTTTGCACAGCGGACTGAGCGGCTGTGATGCGAGCTGCGGATCGCAGCCCCTACGCGGAATAGTTGGAACCTAAGCTTTTCGGGAACTTCGAATAAAGCTCGCAGCAAAGCCAAGACCTCCGGCTGAACCGGAGGTCTTGATTTTATTCGCCGCTTTTGCTTTTCGGCAGGGATATGAAGACGGACAGCCCGCCCCCGGCGTTTATCTGCGCCCATATCATTCCGCCGTGCAGCTCCACTATCTGCCTGCAGACCGAAAGTCCGAGGCCGCTGCCGTCGCGCACATTGGAGCGCGCCTTATCCTCTCTGTAAAGCGTGTCGAAAAGGCGGGGCAGATTTTTAGGGTCAACGCCCGTGCCGTTGTCGGCAATCTCAAAGATAACGCTCTGCTCGTATTCGGAAACAGTGAGCGTCAGCCTGCCGCGGATGCCGGGGCGGCGGTATTTTAGGCTGTTTGAGATTATGTTTGTAACGACCCTTGAGAACCTGTCCGTATCTATATACAAAGCGGGGTCTGATTTGGTGTTGTTTTTTATGATGAAATCAAAATCTTCTTTTACAAGCTCCTCTCCGAGCTCTGAGGCGTAGGGCATAAAATCCGATATCCTTACGCGCTCGCGGTTGAGCTTTATGGTGCCGAGCTCCAGCTTTGAGAGCGTTAAAAGATCGTTGAGCAGCTTTTCCATTGAAAGCGCGGAATCATATATCGTGTCAAGATAGCGGCGGCGCTTTTCGGGAGTGTCGGCAACGCCGTCCCTTATCCCCTCAAGGTAGCCTTTTATGGAGGTGAGCGGCGTGCGCAGGTCGTGCGCGATGCCCGCTATCATCTCTTTTTGCTGCTGGTCGGCGCGGTTTTTGCTCTCTATTGATTCCTTTACGCGCAGGCGCATATCGTTGAAGCTGCGCGCAAGCTGACCCAGCTCGTTTGTGGACTGGTAATCGATTTCGTAATCAAGATTGCCGTTTGCTATCTCGTTTGCTCCGCGCGTTATCTTTTCAATAGGGTCTATGATAGTTTTCGAGGTCAAAACGGAAAGAATTATTATAGCCAAAACGAAGGTGAGCACGCACGCTGCCATAACGCCCACGGCATTGCTTGTCAGCGTGCGGATAATGCGCTGAGGAGCGTTATTTGAATCATCGCCGCCCGACGCGTAATTTGAGTTGGAGGCAACTACGGTGTAAACGCTGCCGCCGTGCTGCTGCGTGCTTACTATAACGAGCCCTTCCTCACCGTAATAATAAAGATTTTCACTCAAATCCACGGGCGAAATGCTGTTTGCCGCGCTGAGGGAAGCCTCTTTTGTCACGGTTGAATAAAGCTGCGCGCCGTCCTTTTCAATATATATCAGCGAGCCGAACGACTCCAGATTTGAGGTTATGCGCTCTATATTCTCACGCGAATCCTTTTCGCTTTCCCCGTCCGTGAGCGAATACATAAGATTACCGACCGCCTGGCTCCAGCGCACCTGATTTAAAATATTATAGCTCTCCGTGCCGGTTGCGGAATAATCAAACCTTGCAAACGAGGAAAAAACGAACACTCCCGCCGCAAGGCTGATGATTAAAAGCGGTATAACGATTGCAAGCACGGACGAGATGACGATTCTGGTGCTTATTCTGAAATTTTTAGTTTCAACAGGTATCTTTGCCTTTGCCTTTGCGTTTTTGTTCATATTCAGCCTCCGTATAAGCAGCCGTTCAAAGCCGCGCGGCTTTCGGCGCAGCGCGATGCAGCATTTCACTTCTGATATATATTATCATAACCGCGGCTGGGTTGCAATCACCATTACGCAGTGCTGTAAACCTATGTTTTGATTTTAGGTTGACAAGTCTGCGCCGCTCAGCTATAATATCCGAGGAAAGAAGTGATATTGTGAACCGAGATAAGCAAAAGCCTTTTTCAATAAAAACTGCCGATATGGTTTACATAGGCGTGTTTGCCGCGGTTATCGCCGTTTGCAGCTGGATACAGGTGCCCGCCGCCGTACCGTTTACCCTGCAGACCTTTGCCGTGTGCTGCGCCGCCGGACTTTTGGGGCTTAAAAGAGGCGTTCTTTCTGTGGCGGCGTATATCCTGCTGGGGCTTATCGGGCTTCCCGTGTTTTCCGGCTTTTCCGGCGGACCGGCGGCGCTGTTCGGCCCAACGGGAGGATATATAACCGGCTTCATTTTTACGGCGCTGATAATAGGAGCGTGGGCAAAGGCGCGCCCGAAAAGCGGCGCGGCGCGCACCCTTTCAATGGCGTGCGGCGTTGGGGTGTGCTATGCGTTCGGCACGGCGTGGTATATAATCTTCAACAAGATAAACGGCTCCGATATTTCCCTTTGGGCGGCGTTTTCAGCGTGCGTGCTGCCGTTTATCGTGCCGGATATAGTAAAAATCTGCTGCGCGTCCTTCATATGCGGCCGCCTGGGCGCGAATTTTAAATTTCCCTTGTAAATCGTGAAATCATTTAGTATAATAAAGAGGAAATATTTTGTTTTTTTACGGAGGGTAAAAATATGGCAAATTGGCTTGACTCAAAGACCTGCATCGTTACCGGCGCTTCGGGCGGAATGGGCGCGGGCATAGCCGCAACGCTCATCAAAAAGCACGGCTGCAGAGTTATAGGCATTGCAAGAAGCGAATCAAAAATGCTTAAATTCATAGAAGAGCTCGGCCCGACATACGCAGAGCAGTTCTCCTACAAGCTGTTTGATGTTTCCAAAAACGAAAACTGGGTCAATCTTGCCGCCGAGCTTGAGGAGGAGGGCGTGCAGGTTGATGTGCTTGTTAACAACGCCGGCATCCTGCCCAAGTTCAAAAGATTTGACCGCTACGATATGAGCGAGATAGAAAACGCGATAAACATCAATTTTTATTCCTGCGTTTATTCGATAAAGGCGCTGCTGCCGATGCTGCTTAAGAGCAGCGACCCCGGAATCATCAACATAGATTCCTCCGCGGCGCTTATGAGCCTTGCCGGAACGAGTATGTATTCCGCTTCAAAGGCGGCGCTCAAGAGCTTTACCGAATCGCTCAGAGAGGAATTCAGGGGCAAGGTTTATGTTGGCCTTGTTTGCCCCGGATTCACCAAGACGGATATCTTCCGCGACCAGGAAAATTCCGGCGACAAGGGTCAGAAGGTCATCAATATGATCTCCACCAACTGCGACCTTATGGTGAAGCTGATAATGTTTGGCATAGAGCACAAGCAGGCTCTTCAGGTGCACGGCGTGGATGCTCATTTTATGAACATCTTCGGCAAGCTGCTGCCCGTTAACGGCTCCCGCCTTTTCAGCGCCGTTATGAAGGCGGCGGACATAGAGCTGTTCAGCGAGGTCTTTAAGGACTGATCAATACGGACGAACGAAGCGGCGCACCTGCCGTTTCGTTCTTTTGCTTTTATGAAAGGATAAGGTGAATATATGGGCAACGCCGCAGATATAACAACGCAAAAGCATATGAAATTCAAGGAGATACTCTCTTATTCGCTGGGGCTTTTCGGCTTTCAGGCAATAGTGGGCCTCCTCAACTCCTATCAGGCTGAATTTGACGCATCCATTCTGGGCGCGGACATTGCCGTGGTGGGAATACTGATACTTGTTGCAAAGATAGTTTCAGCCGTGTTCGACCCGGTTGTGGGGAATCTTATAGACCGCTCAAAAAGCAAGCGCGGCAAATTCAAATCAATGATACTTTATTCGCTGGCTCCGCTGCTTGTTATGACGGCCGTGGTGTTTATCAATGTGCCGTTTAAGGAAAACAAGACGCTGATATACATATGGATATTCGTTACATATCTTATCTGGAGCCTTGCGATGACGCTGGGCGATGTGCCCTCGCAGGGCATCGCCTCCGTGCTGACCCCGAACCCGACGGAGCGCACGAATGTTGTTTCGATCTCAAACACCTTCAAGCAGATAGGCTTTTCCGCGTGCGTTGTTGTGGTGCCGGTGGTTTGCCTTATAATCCCCAACGGCTCCAAGGTGTTTGTTTCCTCCGGCGAAACGGACACGCCGATGATAGCGAGCGAATATTTCTGGACGGCAGTGCTGACGGGCGTTTTGGGCTGCCTGCTGTTTGCGCTGATACCGATGATAAACAAGGAGCGCGTTGCATACACGAGCGGCGAAAAGATAGGCTTTAGGGATATGCTTGCGGCGCTCAAGAACAACAAGCCGCTGACGCTTGTTATCATATCCTATTTCCTCGGCTTCGGAAGGCAGATGGCAATGGGCATCCAGGTGCAGGCGGCGAATGTGCTGCTCGGCTCGCAAAACCTTGTTGCCGTTTTGGGAATCGTTACGGCGATAGGCTCTATGATAAGCATGGCGCTCTGCCCCGTGCTCATCAAAAAGCTGGGCGAAAAAAAGGTTTATCTGCTTATGTCCTTTTACGGCTTCGGCGTGTCGGTGGTTTCGTTCATCGTGGGGCACTTCTGGTTCCTCAACCCTGAAAATATGGCGCTTACGGTGCTGTTTTACATCACGCTGTTTTTGATAGGCCTTCAGTTCGCCGCCGTTACGCTTATGCCGATGATTATGACCGCGGACTGCGTTGACTATTACGAATACGAAACCGGCAAAAGAATGGAGGGCGCCGCCTATTCCGTGCTTACACTCACCATTAAGGTATGCCTTGCTCTGGGCACCGCGCTGGGGCTTGTGTTTATCCAATTCTCCGGCTATTCTCAGACCGTGGCGCAGATAACCGCCGGCGCAGCCACCGGCTTCAGCACGCACACAAAGGATGTTGTGTTCTTTGCATACACCGTTATGCCGGGAATACTTGCGCTGCTCTCCACGATACCGATGTTCAAATACGATATAGTGGGCGAGAAAAAGGCGCAGATCTCAAAGGCGCTTGCCGAAAGGCGCGCAGCGAAATAAAATCGCGCATATCAAAATCAAAAGCCGGTCTTGAAAAGACCGGCTTTTTTATTAGCTGAAAAATTTTACTTTATTTTATTACGCGGACTCTTGTTACGCCGCCGATATTTTTGATGTCCTCAACGGCGCGCTGCGACACCTCGGAATCAACATCTATGATGCTGTAAGCCGTTTCGCCGCGGTTCCTGTCTATAAAGTTGGCGATATTGATGCCGTCCCTGCTGATGGTATCAGTAATTGTGGCGATCATATTCGGCTGGTTTTTGTGGATAACGGTGATCCTGGCAACGCCGCTCTTCTCAACAGACGCGGCGGGCAGGTTCACGGAATTTCTGATATTGCCGTTTTCAAGATAATCTATAAGCTCCGAAGCGCCCATTGAAGCGCAGTTTTCCTCGCTTTCCGGAGTGGAGGCGCCGAGGTGAGGCAGGGCGATAACGCCGTCTACCCCGATGAGCTGGGCCGACGGGAAATCGGTTACATACGCAGCCATCCTGCCCTCCTCAAGGGCGGAAACGATGTCGGCGGAGTTTGCAAGATCGCCCCTTGCAAGGTTGACGATGCGAACAGTATCCTTCATCTTTTCGATATTTGCGGCGCAGATCATCTCTTTCGTGTCCGGCGTGAGCGGAACATGGACGGTGAGATAATCGGCGACGGGGAAAATCTTATCAAGGTCGTTTTCTATTTTGACCTCTCTTTTAAGAGCCTCCGCAGCCTCGTCCGTAAGGAACGGGTCGTAGCCGATGACCTCCATACCGAGGTCTACGGCGGCGTTTGCAACGAGCCTGCCTATTGCGCCGAGACCGATAACGCCGAGGGTCTTGCCCTTGATCTCCGGACCGGCAAAGGCCGACTTGCCCTTTTCAACGGTTTTTGAAACATTTTCGTCATCCTTGATGGTCTTGCACCAGTCGATAGCCTTTGTGATCTTTCGGCTTGAAAGCAGAAGCGCGCAGATGACGAGCTCCTTTACCGCGTTTGCGTTGGCGCCGGGGGTGTTGAACACGGCTATGCCCTTTTGAGTGCATTTATCTATCGGTATATTGTTTACGCCGGCGCCCGCCCTTGCGATGGCGAGCAGCGATTCGGGCAGCTCCATATCGTGCATTGCGGCGGAGCGCACCATAATAGCGTCCGGCTCTGCAACATCGTCGCCGCAGGTGTATTTGGCGGGGTCGAATTTTGAGAGCCCCACGCTTGAGATTTTATTGAGGGTCTTTATATTGAACATTATTTATTTTCCTCCTCAAATTTCTTCATAAATTCAACAAGCTTTTCAACGCCCTCTATCGGCATTGCGTTATAGATGGAGGCGCGCATGCCGCCGACGGTTCTGTGGCCCTTGAGGTTTACGAAGCCCGCCTCTGTTGCCTCCTTGATGAATTTGGCGTTAAGCTCGTCGCTGTCCGTAACGAACGGCACATTCATAAGCGAGCGGTCCTCTGCAACTACGGTGCCGCGGAACATCTTGCTGGAATCAAGGAAATCATAAAGAATCTTAGCCTTCTTTTCGTTATGAGCCTTCATACCCTCAAGGCCGCCGAAAGTTTCCTTTATCCACTCCATAACAAGCTTGCAGATATATATGGTCCAGCACGGGGGCGTGTTGTAGAGCGAATCGGCGTCCGCCTGGATCTTATAATCCATCATAACCGGAGTGATATCCCTTGCGTGGCCGAGCAGGTCCTCGCGGATGATGCAGACAACAAGGCCCGCCGGGGCAACATTCTTCTGCGCGCCGAAATAAACCATACCGAACTTTGAGATATCGAGCGGCTCTGAAAGAGCACAGGAGGAGATATCGGCAATCAGCACCTTATCGCCCACGGGGGGAAGCTGCTTATACACGGTGCCGTAGATAGTGTTGTTCATACAGATATAGACATAATCGGCGTCGTCTCTGAAATCCTCCGGCTTTGTTTTGGGGATGTAGCTGAAGGTCTTATCCGCAGAGGAAGCCGCCTCTCTGGCGTCGCCGTATTTTTTAGCCTCCTGAAACGCTTTTTTAGCCCACTGGCCGGTGATGATATAATCCGCCTTGCCGCTGCCGTTCATAAAATTGAGCGGAATAGCGGAGAACTGCGCCGAAGCGCCGCCCTGAAGGAAAAGCACCTTATAGTTATCCGGCACATTATAAAGCTCGCGCATAAGCCTTTCGGCGGATTTGATGATATCGTCAAACACCTTTGAGCGGTGGCTCATCTCCATTACCGACTGGCCGGAGCCCTGATAATCCATTATCTCCGCGCCCGCCTTTTCAAGCACGGGAAGCGGCAGAGTTGAGGGACCTGCGCTGAAATTATAAACTCTTGACATAAAATAAATCCTCGCTTTCAAATATTGATATCATAAAAGATACTGCATTATATTATAGAGATGTTTATCTTTTTGTCAATGATTTTTGATGAACTTTGTTAAAATTGCATACTGATTGATAATATTTTAACAATATCGCGCCTGCATCGCCGCAATTCTGCGCAAAAATAAACGGAGAATCAAACGACTCCCCGTTTTATTATCCCTTATTCATTCGCCGAGTTATCTGCGCTGCTGGTTGAGGGCGTTTTGCAGAATACCCGTCTTTTTCTTCTTGGGCTTATACGCCGGCGGGTTGGCAAGGCGCTTTGTGAGGCGGTTTTTCTTTGCCATTATCTTATTTATCTCGTGCACGGGGCCGGACATATAATCGGTCATATACCTGTCGGCAACCTCCATAAGCGCCGGATCATTTTTCATTGCGCCCAAAATGGTGACGCCGATAACATCCTGCACCTCGTTTGTGCCGTCCTCATAAACCTCGCCGAGCATCTTGAAGAGCTTTTTGCGCTCAGCCTCCGAGCCGTTTCTGATGACCTCAAGCACGCGCGGAGTGCCGATTTCGGTAAAGAAGGTCTCCGGCAGGAACTCGCCGTAATCGCTGATATTCTGCTTGACGGCGTCCTTAAGATCGGGATAAAGCACGCCGAAGCGGTTTGCAAGGCTGTCTACATCATAGCTGACGGCGCCGCTCTTTGCCTTTGAGCGCGACACTGCCTTGGGCATTTTTATCTTATCTATATCCACCTTTTTTCTGGCGGCGAATATTGAGCGTATCTCGTCTGAAACCTCGTTTGCAAAGGAGCGGCACTCGCGCTCGTCTGCATCGCTCAGCTCGAAAAGCGACTTTGAGATGGTTTCAAACGCCGTGTCCTCGCCCTTGTCCTCATACGCGACCTCAATGCTCATTATATTTGTTTCACCGTCGTGAACAACGCGGAAAAGCCCCTTTTCGCTTTTGTAGGAAAGGCGCTGCTCATCCTTGGGGTTCTGCCTTTTGAAAGACAGGTCCTTTATATTCTCCGAAATGGTTTTGTCCAGCAATCTGTAGGCTTCTGAAAGCTCCATCAAAACAACTCCCGTGTTTTTTACTCTTCTTCGGCGGAGCCTGACGCTCCGCAATTTTGTATTATAACATCAGAGCGGGCATTTGTCACTAATAATTTTGATTTATTCTTTAAAAATTAAAATTTTATAATAAGGCGCGCGCGTTTTATCTAAAATATGATTGAATTTGAGGGGGTTATATGCTAAAATATACCGTATTATGCAAGGGGGGGCGGTCTTTATCAAGAAAATACTGATTGAGCTGACCGGCACTCAGCGCTACGGCAATGAGGACGCTATGATAGAGATAAGCACCTTCGGCACCATAAGGGACGACGGCGCCGCTTATGTTTTGAAATACAGAGAGGAGCCGGAGCCGCCGGCGCAGAGCGTTGATGTTACCGTTAGGATAGCAAAGGACGAAAGCTATGTGCATATGACCAGAAACGGCGGCGCGACGGGCACGCTGCTGATTGAAAAGGAAAAGCGGCAGACGAGCAACTATTCCACAGGCTTCGGGGAGATGCTGATGGTGGTTTACGGGCGCAGCATCAAGGCAAACGCCGACGAAGGCCGGTTTGAATTTGAATACGACATAGAGATAAACGGCGCGGTTGCCTCCGAAAACCGAGTGCTGATAGAAATCACACCTGCCGAATAAATTGTTTTAAAGGAAGATATAAATGTCTACAATAGTTAAGGACACGCAAAAAGAGCTGAGAATAAGGATAACCGAGGCGCTTGGCAGAGCCGTTGCAGACGGCGAGCTGCCCGCCGAGCCGATACCCGGCTTCAATATTGAGCGCCCTGCGAACAGCAAAAACGGCGACCTTTCCGCAAATGTGGCGCTTGCCGGCGCAAAGGCGTTCAAATGCGCTCCGCGAAAGATAGCGGAATGCATTGTGAAGAACATAGACCTTGACGGCACGCTTTTTGAGCGCTGCGAGATCGCGGGACCGGGTTTTCTTAATTTTTACCTTTCCCCGCGCTATTACACACAGATAGTTAAGGATGTGCTTGCAAAGGGAGAGGATTACGGGCGCTCCGACCACGGCAGGGGCAAAAAGGTGATAGTTGAATTCGTATCAGCAAACCCGACCGGCCCGATGCACATAGGAAACGCGCGCGGCGGCGCGATAGGCGACTGCCTTGCGGCGGTGCTGGAGCGCGCAGGATACGAGGTGTGCCGCGAATTTTATGTTAACGACGCGGGAAACCAGATAGAAAAATTCGCCACCTCGCTTGAGGTGCGCTATCTGCAGATATATAAGGACGGTATAGAGCTGCCGGAGGACGCCTACAAGGGAGCGGACATAACCGAGCACGCAAAGAATTTTGCAGCCGAATACGGCGACAGATATGTTGACGCAGAGCCGCAGGAGAGGCGAAACGCGCTGGTTGCATACGCCCTACCGAAAAACATTGAGGGGCTTGAGCGCGACCTTTTGAAATACAGAATCAAATACGACAACTGGTTCAGGGAGAGCAGCCTGCACAGCGACGGCTCCGTTGACCGCGTTATAGAAAAGATGAAGCAGCTTGGCGTTACCTACGAAGAGGACGGCGCGCTCTGGTTCAGGGCAAGCGATTTCGGCAACGACAAGGATGTTGTGCTTGTGCGCGCAAACGGCATACCTACTTACATCGTGCCGGACATCGCCTACCATTACAACAAGCTTGTGACGCGCGGCTTTGACAAGGCGGTTGATGTGCTTGGAGCGGATCACCACGGCTATGTGCCGAGGATGAAGGCGGCGCTGACGGCGCTGGGAATAGACGCAAGCCGGCTTGACTGCGTTATTATGCAGATGGTGCGCCTTGTTCGAGACGGCGAAACGATAAAGCTTTCAAAGCGCAGCGGAAAAGCCATAACGCTGAACACGCTGCTTGACGAGATACCGATAGACGCGGCGCGCTTCTTCTTTAATCTGCGCGAGCCGAATTCACATTTTGATTTTGACCTTGACCTTGCGGCGCAGGAAACGAGCCAGAATCCCGTATATTATGTGCAGTACGCGCACGCGCGCATATGCTCTATCCTGAAAAAAGCCGAGGCGGACGGAATTGAGCTGCGCACGCCGCAGGACGGCGAGCTTGATATGCTGGGCAGCGACGAGGAGCGCGAGCTTATACGCCATCTGGCTTCGCTTACAAGCGAGATAGCCGCCGCGGCTGACGCCTACGACCCCGCAAAGATAACCCATTATGTTATTGAGCTTGCGACGCTGTTTCATAAATTTTACAACGCTCACCGCGTTATAGACGAAAACGAATCGCTTATGCAGGCAAGGCTGTATCTTTGCCTTGCGGTAAAGGAAACCATAAAGAACATTCTGGGTATGCTTAAAATAACCGCACCAGAAACAATGTAAGGAGCAAGAGAGTTTATGCCTTCTTTCAAAAGCAAAGCGCTGCACGCGATCGGAAACGGTCTTTTCAGATACATCTATAAAGACCCGAAGCGCAATATGCTTAGATTGATCAAAACGGCAAAGGCATTTGCCGGGCGTATGTATCCCGAAAGCACCTTTACAAAGCCCGTTGAGATAATTGAGGATGAAACCAACATCTGGCACCAATACCTGTTCAGGGGGCTCAAAGAGGTGGACGGCGATTTCCTGCGGCGCGCCGCGCTTACCTTCGGCATTGACCTGGGGCTTATAGGCACATCCACTCTGCGCAGAAAAAGGGACGAGCTTAAATGCAATATCCCCTGGGTTGTATTGCTTGACCCCACCTCCGCCTGCAATCTTAAATGCAAAGGCTGCTGGGCTGCCGAATACGGGCACCACGCAAGCCTGACGCTTGACGAGATGCGCCGCGTTATAGGGCAGAGCAAAGAACTTGGCACGCATTTCTTTATGTTTACCGGCGGCGAGCCGCTTATAAAGAAAAACGAGCTGATAACGCTTGCAAAGGAAAATCCCGACTGCATATTCCTTGCGTTTACGAACGCTACGCTGGTGGACGACGAATTCTGCCTTAAGCTGCTGGAATGCGGCAACTTCGGCCTTGCGCTTTCAATAGAGGGCAGCGAGGAAACGAACGACGACCGCCGCGGCGGCGGAGCTTACAGGGCGACGCTTGACGCCATGGCGCTGCTCAAAAAGCACGGCTGCCTTTTCGGCACCTCCGTTTGCTACACCTCCAAAAACTACAAGGCTGTTACAAGCGATGAATTTTATGACAAAATGATTGAAGCGGGCGCGCGGTATATGTGGTTTTTCCACTATATGCCGGTGGGCGACAACGCCGACACGAGCCTGCTGCTGAGCCCCGAACAGCGCGAGCATGTTTACCGCGAGATAAGGGCAAAGCGCGATTCAAAAACCGGCAAGCCGATATTCACCGTTGATTTTCAAAACGACGCGGAATTCGTAGGCGGCTGCATTGCCGGCGGCAGGAATTATTTTCATGTTAACTCAAAGGGCGATGTTGAGCCCTGCGTATTCATCCACTATTCCGATTCAAACATACGCGAAAAGAGCATAATGGAATGTCTTAATTCACCGCTGTTCAAAGAGTATTACAAGGGGCAGCCGTTCAACAAAAACATGCTGCGCCCCTGCCCCATGCTTGAAAACCCGCAGGCGCTGCGCAAGATGGTTGCGCGAAGCGGCGCGTACTCAACGAACCTTATCAAAAAGGAGAGCGCGGACGAGCTTTGCTCAAAATGCGATGAATACGCCGCAAAATGGGCGCCTAAGGCAAAGGAGATATGGGAGGAGAAGGCACGCTTCAAGCCCTTTACCCAATATTACCGCGATACGCCGGAGGGCAGGGCGAATTACCGACCGGAGGATTTTTAAAAGGATACGCATCAAGACGCCGAAGATGTACTTCGGCGTCTTTTAATATGCTGCGCATATTGAATTTGCGCGGCGGATATGGTATATTCAAAAAGAACACGGTTGGAGCGTGAAAGAAAAAAATTATGGAAGATGTGCTTTACGGCTTTCTTAAACGAAACCTGCCCGGGCTTGAGGACCGCTTTGAATTTGATATTTCGCCCGATATGGGCGAAGCATTTTGCCTGAGCTGGCGCGGCGACAGGCTTTTCGTGCGCGCGGGCAGCAAGGTAAACGCCGTTCACGGGATATACGAATACCTGAAAAAATACTGCTGCGCGCAGCTTTCCTGGTGCGGAAACAGGGAGCTTCACATAACCGAGCTGCCGCGCTTTGACGGCGAATTCAGCCGCTCCTGGCCGCAGAAATACAGGGTTTATATGAATTACTGCACGCTTGACTATTCGATGTGCTGGTGGGATTTTGAGCGCTGGGAAAAAGAGATAGACTTTATGGCGATGAACGGCATAAATATGCCGCTTGCCGTTGTTGGGTGCGAGGCGGTGTGGTTTGAAACGCTGCTTGAGTTCGGCTTTTCCGAAAAAGAGGCGCTCTCAACGATCTCCGGCCCGGCGTTTTGGGCGTGGCAGATGATGACCAACATCGAGGGATATATGCGGCCCGAAAGCCGCGACTATGTGTACGAGCGGCTGGAGCTGGGAAGAAAGATCCTGAAAAGATACCTTGAATACGATATGCACCCGATCCAGCAGGGCTTTTCCGGCCATGTGCCCGTGCTGATGAAAAAGAAATTCAAAAAGGCAAGCATAAAACTCAAGGCAAGCTGGTGCGGCTTTGCAAAAACGGCGCAGCTTGACCCGCTTGACCCCCTGTTTCAGAAAATGGGCGCGGCTTATCTTGCAAATCTTAAAAGTCTGTTCGGCTTTTACAGCTTTATTGCGTGCGACCCGTTTCACGAGGGGCACCCGCCGAAGCCGCAGGCAAGCTATCTTGCGGCCGTAGGCAGGGCGATAGACAAAATGTACCGCGACTTTGATGAAAGCTCCGTTTGGGTAATGCAGGCCTGGACGCTTAGGGAGCATATAGTTAAAGCCGTGCCGAAGGAGCGCCTGCTGCTGCTTGACCTGAACTCAAAAAGCACGCCTGCACATTCAAATATGTGGGGCTATCCCGTTGTGGCGGGGATGCTGCACGATTTCGGCGGCAAGAACCCGATGCAGGGCAAGCTTGAGGAGCACAGCAAAAACATATATCTGACGCTTAAAAACGGCGGCGCAAATGTTTTGGGCAGCGGTCTTTTTATGGAGGGCATAGAGCAGAACCCGGCGGTTTACGATATGCAGTTTGAGCTGCTGACCCTGCCCGACGCCCTTGACCTTGACGAGTGGCTGAGGGACTACATAAAGCGCCGCTACGGGCATTTCAGCGAAACGCTTTACCGCGCGTGGCTGATGCTGCTTGAGACCTGCTACAAAAGCGAGGGCTACAGCGAAAACAATGTGGGCTCCTGCCTTGCCTCGCGCCCGCAGCTTATGCCGGCGTGGACGGGGCTTTCCTGCCGCGTTAAAAAATATTACGATTTTGAAAGACTTGAGGAGGCTGCCGCGCTCTTTTGCTCCGCCGCAGATGAATTTTCCGGCAGCGACGGCTATCAATACGACCTGTGCGACATTCTGCGCCAGGCGATGAGCAACAGATTTTACACGAACGAGGCGGCGTACAGGGACGCTTATAAGGCAAGGGATGCAAAAAAGACGCGCGCCCTTATGGAGGAGCAGCTTGAGCTGCTTTCCGATATGGACGCGCTGCTTTCGCACCGCAGCGAGCTTTGCCTGAGCCGCTGGCTGCACGATGCGAACGCGCTTGCCGAAAACGAACGCGAGCGAGAATATTTTGAGCTCAATGCCAGAACGCTGATAACGATCTGGGGCGATTATTATTCAGACCATCCGCATCTTTTTGACTACGCCTGGCGCGAATGGAGCGGTATGATAGGCGGCTACTACAAAAAGCGCTGGCAGATGTTTTACGAGGAATGTCAGAAGCATCTTGAAAACAAAACGCCGTTTTTCTTCATAAAGGGGAACAGCTACCCCGGCAGGCTTGCCGCGCGCAAATTCAAATTCGGCAGGAAGCTGGGAGAATTTGAAACAAAATGGTGCCTGCTGCGCTCAAATGAAAAAGCGCCCGTGGACAGCGATGTTGTGCCGGACGCGCGAGCGCTTATCAAAAAGTGGAGCATAGGCGGCAAAAGCCGCAGTTAAGCTGCGGCTCAAAGCGGCTTAAAAATTGAGGTTTATGATCTTCATCATAAGCGCCGCCGACGGGAAATCGCAGTAAATGGTGCCGTAATAATTGGCGGCGTCAAGCGGATACTCCATAAATTTAGGATTGATATATTCGGCGTTTTTGCGCGGACCCTTAAGCCCGCCCGCCGTGGAGAGATAATTGATGATGTATGTGCCGTCAAACGGCTGGGCCGAATCAAGAAACGGCTTTATACATTCGCTCCACCGCGGTTCGGGCTTATATTTATATCGGTCCTGAATAATGAAGCTTGCGCTCTGCTCTCCGCCCGTTTCAAGCGTCAGCGGCTGAGGCACGGCGGTGTCCTGCTCTACCCAGCCGGAGAAATCAAGACCCGTGTTAAGCGGGGTAAATTCAGCTCGCTGCGCCATACGGCAGCGGCGGATAAGAAAAATCCTGCCCCTCACCTCGCCGAGGTGCGGCACTCTGTTTTCGCAGAACCAAAGCTCCGGCTCTTTTGAAATATATGTAAAAAACAGATTATCAAAGCATTTTTCGTTTTCCGTGCCGCTGTCGTTTTTAAACTGAAAAACGATAGTCTCGCTCGGATTTTCGCGCAGGAAATCGCGGCAGGCGTCAATAACATAATCAAGCTCCATCTGCCTTGCAAACGGATTAGAGCTTGTGAACGCCTTTGCAACGCCGTGCACCATACCGAGCCGCTCGCCGAGGCTCTGCACACGGATATCAAGCGCGCGAACGCCGAGGCAAAGCTGCTCGTAAACCGTGAGATCCTGCGTGTTTGAAATATGGCGAAACTGCACGAATTTAGTTACGCAGTCGTGCGTGCCGGGGATCGCAAGGCTCAAAAGATCCGCAGAGCCGTCTATATTTTTCATCCAGTTTTCAAGCTTCATAATCACCACTCCAACGCCGTTGCTGCCTATATTGTAGCACAGCCGCGCGATTTGCGCAATCGTTGAAAAAGGCGGAAAACTGTGTTATATTTATTAAAAGGAGCTGATATCAATGATTCTGCTTGAAAAAAGCGGCGTTATAACGCCCGATATGGATAAAACGAATATCGCCTTTGAATTTGACGCGCCTGATGACTTCGGCGCGATAACGGCGGATTTTTCATACGCGCCGAAAACGCTTGAGGACGAGGACGCCGCGCTGCGCCTTGTTTACTCGGCGTTAAAGCGTTTCAGGCCGGCGGGCGGGCAGGACGACCCGCACGAGCATCTGCCGGTCAAAAATCTTATCACCCTTTCGTTTGACGACCCGAACGGCTACCGCGGCGCGGCGCACAGGCAGCCGAATGAACAGCGCATAAGGCTCTGCGAAAGCGGCGGCACGCCCGGCTTTTACAACAGGAAGAACCGCGGCGGAAAATGGCGCGTTATGCTGAACATACACTGCTGCGTAAGCGATGTGCGCTACACGCTGAAAATTGAGGGAGGCGAGGAAAAGTGAGCTATCTACCCTGCGAGCTGCACTGCCACACCGTTCATTCGGACGGCGATTTCACCGTTGCCGGACTTCAGAAAGCGGCGGCGGAGGATCACCTTTCGCTGATAGCGCTGACCGACCACAACACCTCAAGCGGCTTTGAGGAGGTTGACCAAAGCATAGTGCCCGTCTTAAAGGGCATTGAATGGACGACCTACTTCGGCCATATGCTTGTGCTGGGCGCGAACGATTTTGTTGACTGGCGCGACGCCGAGCCGGACAATATAGACGAAAAGATGAAAGCCGTGCGAGCAGCCGGCGGCGTAGTTGGCATCGCGCATCCGTTTCAGGACGGCTCTCCCCTTTGCACGGGCGGCAGATGGGAATTCAATGTGCGCGATTTCAGAAATGTTGACTACATAGAGGTCTGGCACGAGGCGTTCAGCCCGAAAAACACGGAAAACGACCGCGCGCTCGATATGTATACGCGCCTGCTTGACGAGGGATACCGCCTTGCCGCCGTTTACGGCAGGGACTGGCACAGGCCGGCGGCAGCGGAGCGACACTGGGGCTGCACATATCTTCATTTCGACGGCGGAGCCGCAACGCCGGAGGGGGCGAAAAAGGCGATAAGGCTGGGCAAGACGGTTGCCTCCACCGGCGCTAAATTCATCTTCCGCGTACACAGGCTCGGCAAGACCTACGGTCTCGGCTCAACGATACCGAGGGGCAACGCGATTTTCAGTTTTTTTACCGACCTTCATTCACGCGAGAAGAATGCCGGACGCGAAACGATAGAATACAAGACGATAAAAATAGTTACGAACGGCGGAAAGACCGCGCTTGAAACAAGATGCGACACGCGCCACGAGCGTCTGCGCCTTGAGCGCGGGCACTGGTACCGCGCCGAGCTTTGGGGCGATGTGGACGGGGAAAGGAAAATCCTTGCCGTTACAAGCCCCGTCTACTGCGAATAAAAGCAAAACGAGCGGCATCGGGATATACCGCCCTCGCGTACGAAATGTTTTCGGGCATAAAAGAACTGCGTCACGCATTTTGCGCGGCGCAGTTTTTGGTGGAGTTAAAGATGATAAATCCGAAACATTATTTAATTCATCGAATGAGAGTTCTTTTGCGCCGTCTTTGTAATTGAAATGAAATTCGATCTTGTCATCATAAAGGATAACCGCATTTACAAAACTGTCTATAAGCCTTCGTCTGTATTCTAACTTATGAAAATCAAATTTTCTGAATTTATGAAACCAAAACTCAAGCTGCTCTCTTGTCAACTTAGGCTGTTTAATGTTCTCTTCCGCAATTTGTATCTCCAACTCTTCTTTGCGTTTTTCGAGTTCGTCCAACCTTTGCTTAGTTGATTTTGTGATTATTCCCTGCTCAATGGCGTTAATCATATTTTTTATAGATTTTTCAGTTTCGGAAAGTTCTTTTTTCAGAATCGGAACCGTTGTATTTTCACTTTCCAGGGTCTTTAGAATACTGTCAATAATCCGTTCTATTAGATCATCGTCCATTATTGTATCCATGACTTGTTTTACAACTATATTTTCTATCCAATCCTTTTTAACTGCTTTTTTATCGCAGCTTTTCGTGCGTTTTGCATTGACACACTTATAGTAGGAATAGCGATTGCCTTTTGCGCGTCCGCTTTCGCCGACCATAAAGGACATACATTTGCCGCAATAGAGTTTTGTGGTTAAAAGATAATCGTCCTCTGCCTTATGTCTGGCAGGGGCTCTTTTGCTTTTTGCAAGTATTTGTTGAACATCGTCAAACACATCTTGAGAAACTATTGCAGGAATGCCGTTTGGAATAACAGTACCGCTGTAAATATATTCACCTATGTATCTGCGGTTCGTTAAAATTCTGGCAATGTTACTCACCTTAAACTTACTGCCTCGCTGTGTTCTAAAGCCTTTGTTATTGAGTAAATCAGCAATTTCCTGCTGCGTCATTCCGCTTTTATAACTTTCAAAAATTTCACGGACAATCGGCGCGGTCATCGGGTCTATCTGATAATGCTGTTCACTGTCAATACGATAACCCAAAGCAAGTGACCCGCCGTTGTATTTACATTTCAAAGCATTTTCTGTTAAACCTCTGTTTATCTTTTCCGCAAGTTCAACCGAATAATATTCAGCCATACCTTCCAGCACGGATTCCAGGATAATGCCTTCAGCTCCTTCGCTTATGGCTTCAGTAGCGGATATTACACGAACATTATTCTTTTTGAGGAGATTTTTATAATGAGCGGAATCATAACGGTTACGAGCAAAACGGTCGAGTTTCCAAACGATAATAACATCAAACAAACCTTTGGAACTGTCATTTATCATCTGCTGAAATGCCGGACGGTTGTCTGTCTTTGCGGACAACGCACGGTCGATATATGAATCAATAATTCGAATGTCATTCTTTTCAGCAAACGCTTTGCATTCACGCAACTGACCGTCAATCGACTCTTCACGCTGATTGTCGCTTGAGTATCGCGCGTAGATCACACCGTTCATTCAATCACCTCAATCAGCATATTAGCGCGCAAAAGAATTTTTGTCAACTCTACGAAAATGTATTAAGCAAATCATGATTTATAAGCATTATCTTTAATATTTGGAACAGCGTTATTTCCTAACAAATAGGCTTTAACTAATTTTTTGTCTGCACGTTCTTTCGTAACTCCTAATGGTTTTAATTTTGTAGTTCCATTCTCTTTTGATACAAACCACATCTCATCTTTTCTTAAAAGATTAAAATCTAGCAAAAGAGTTTCGTGTGTTGTAACTATTAATTGGCAATTACTTGTTTTGGCTTTACTTAAAAATGCATTAATAAAATTATATGTTAATAGTGGGTGTAAACATCTATCAATTTCATCCACAACATAAACTATATTATCATCATTTTGAAATAGTATTTCTAAGAGTTTAAAAATTTTCTTTGTTCCATCAGATTCTTCATTCATGTAAAACGGTATATTAGTTCCTTCATGGAAGAATTGGATGGTCTCACATTTAACTTGATTATCTGAAAATCTTGCAACATAAAAATCGTCCTGCAAGCCAAACAATACCCTATTATTTTCGATATCATCGCCTTCAAGTAAGTCTTTTTCTATTCTTGCAAACAAATTTTCAAAAGTTTCTTTTGGTAATTTAAGTGCTATTTGTTCTTGGGGACAATCAATAAATTTGTAATCTGAAATTGATAAATCAAAATCATTAAAAAAATTCTTGATCTTATCAATATTATCTTCGGACATAAAGTATGCATAATCTGTGACTTTGCTATCAGGAAATTTCACTTTCAAGTTATTACGAAACCAATTATAAATTATTCTTAAAATAGTCGATTCACTATAATCAATATATAAATTATTATATTTACATATATCTTTCAAAAAGAGTACTCCGTTACTGGAATTAACACCATCAGCATAGATTTTTAACACGCTTTTCAAATTTTTATTCTTGAAGTAATCTCCGATTTCAAAAGAATTATTATTCTTATCATATTTATAAATAATTTTATCGTTTTTTACAGTATTATAAACCAACCATTCTGCAACAATTTCATTTTTTGATAATATTATCTCAAATCCATATGTATATAATTTTTCGTCTATAATTATTTTAAATTCAAATAAAGAAGATGCATCTTTATTAATTGAATTCAACTTAAAATATTTTTGAATGGTAGCTCTATTGTTGCCGGAAACAATATAATTTCTTGAAAATGAAACTGCTTTAACAAAATTCGACTTTCCTGAACCATTAGCTCCAAACAATGAAGCAAATTTTAATACTTTGTGATATCTACCTTTATAAGTCCTATCATTATAATTTCTGCCTTTTCCTGCATTCATACTAAGAACTTGTTCATTATCAAAAGATAAGAAATTTCTAACTTTAAACTCTAATAACATAAAATCTCTCCTTCAAAACAGTATTATAATGATTTTTCGAAAATTTTCAACAATGTTATGAATATTGTAACCAAATTGCCATATTTATCCTTTTATTTTACGCTTTTTTCGTATTTTACTTGACATTAAATTCCATATGTTTTATAATATATTTGATATAAGCACAATATGTGCTATTAATAAAAAAGAGTGGACAAAAGTCCACTCAACATAGGAATACGCCGGCTGAGCCAACGCATATCCGGTCACAAGTGATATGTTATCATAGTTTTTTTTATTTGTCAATTTTAAAATTCTATGCTACCGGCGAGAAATGGAGGATACAGTGTGAAAAAAAGAGTCACTGTTACTCAGGAATCTGAAACTGGTCGAAACGAAATTTTTCATGACAATAAAACTGGTGAAGATATGACACGAGCTGGATTTGTTAGGAAAATTAACCAAGGAAAGTATGATGATTACTATGTTAGAAACATCAATAATGTTCCGACACCGTGTAGCAAGCCTGATAGTAACAAAAAAACAATTTAGGATAAAATTCTATGAAGTCCTCTGATTATTCAGAGGACATTTTTATGAGGTGATTATATGGATAATAGAATATCAAACTATTTAATAAAAAACAATATGCCTAGGCATAATCAAATCGATTTTGTAAATATATCTGTGCAAAAAGATACACATCTTTTCATAGATCCCGTATTAATTGATACTGGTAATACTGAGTTTTGCAAAGAAGCTAAAATAATTACAAATGGTTATTTTAATGCATTGTATGAAACATATTACAACTATGGTAGTGATACGAGGAAACGATATCTATTAAAGTATGCACAAGAAATTAACTCGACACATATTGGTTATGCAAAAAGAAACGGAAAGGGTAATACAGAAAGTGGATTGTTTAATGTATTTAAAGGAATTGATAACTACATTAATTCAATTAGACTCAAGCGGACTTTTGACATCGTTTTATATGTACCAAATTTCGCCGAGGATGGGATGTCTGATTTATTAACTAATATACTGTATAAAAAACTAAGCGAATTCACATTAGAACAGTGCAAAAAATATGGTTTCCCTACTTCTCCTTGCATTGATAATAGATTTTTTTGGAATCCTCTAACGCAAAATTGGGAAAAATATACTGGTGAATCAATGATTATTAATGGTAAAACTATTTTATTAGTTCCTAAAGAAATTGTGCAATATCGCTATAGATTTACCTGTGACAATTATTTAAGGAGCGTAATTGTAGAAAACATTTGTGAAGATAGGGCGATAATAAGTAAAGATGGCAAGAAATTAAGGCCTAAAAAAGATGACATTCGCTCACAATTAATAAATGAAAATGGAACTATATTTTTAGCAATAAAGAACTTAACACAAAATAAGACGCATTTTTTAGACCAATATCATAAACTAGTAGATGAAAAATATAAATCACTACAAATGTCGGATGAAGAATTAGATAAAATCGTTTATGGAACAAACTTTGATGATCAGCAGTGAGTAAAGGTATATTCGTAATCTTTATTGATCTTTAAAAATCTCTCTGATTTTATTAGTCAACTATTTGACATTTTTTAATAGGCAAAACGAATGACAACAGGTAACATTTCATAAGTTTTTTTGATAAAAAATACTATTCAATAGGGACTGAAAATGTAATAAATAATATTTTCATATGCCTAACTGTTATTCAATGAATTTGGTCAAATCTTTTTTCTTCACAATCGCTGTTTTTTCAGAAATAACATCATTATTTATTTTGTTAAAATAATAAAGAAAGTTCAATTTCATACATTGTCACATAAAAGGAATAGCCTAATTAGAAGAACTGCTTCTAATTAGGCTATTTAACTAAGTCATTCTAAATCACATTATAGAAAGCATTTTGTTAAATTTTTAACTAATACTATTTTATCAAAAAAATCACTTATATTTTACAAAATATTAGTTAGTGATTAAAGCGTTATATATTTATAGCACATTTAATTACTTAGAATGTTTGCCACAATGATATTTATAGAAATTTCTATTCGCTTTTAATTTGAATCATTTTTTAAAACATCAGCTATATTTGCATTCAAGATTTTCCTGCCACAAATATAGTAAGACAAAGCGACTGCGGTTAACACAGCAAGGGCAAACAATATGTTTTGAAGCAGAGGCATCTGCGCCAAGAAATCGCCCAGCGTTATCCCTTGGCTGGAGGTTGTCAGCAATATAAAGAGAATGTTAAAAGGTATGCTGAGCAATATGGGCTTTACGCCGATAACAAGCGCCTCAAAAAACAGTATTTTGGCAATGCTCTTTGGTGTAATGCCAATGGACTGATATTTGGCAAATTCGCGTTTGCGCTGCTGCATATAACCCAATGTATTCGCAAAAACATTTGAAATACCTATGCAGGCTATGACAGCGCAAATTATAGTAACGATTTTTTTGTAACCTTCATACATTTGAGAATTTGTATTATAACTGTCGATTCGGTTCTCAATCGTATAGTTGAATTCTTCATCAAAAATTCTACTGATATTGCTTTGAAGTTCTGCCAAATCCTCAGTTTGAGTCGCTTTAATATTAACATATGAAATCCCTGCAGGTGAATCAGTCATAATAAAATAGGCGCTTTCCGATAATACCAGCAGCAAACTGTACGCGCTGAAATCCTCGCGCACTTCAGGCACATTCTGCGTATATCCGATAATGTGTAAAGATCGTTCAATTTGACCATCTTCTGTACTGCCCTGCAAATGTAAAGACAAGTTCCTACTTGGATCGAGAAATTCAATATAATTTGCATCATCGCTGCCGCTGTAAAGCACATCGCCTATTTTATTGACTACGATTGCAGACGGCTGATCGCTGAGAATATTACTGATGCCGTTTTGGGCGCAATAGCTTTCAAAGCTTTTATCATCTAAAATGAGCAATGGTGCGTTAATCAAATATTCACCGTTTTCATCGGTTTCAGCAGAGCTGTTATATGCAGTATAACCGCCTTGGGAACGGAGTTCTGCACTGAAAGCATCCTCTGATAACAGCGCCCGGTAGGATAAATCGGTCTTATATAACACGGCTGAAGATACGCCGTTTACTTTTCTAATACTTTCCATGGTTGCATCGTCAACCTTTGAACCACTGACCTCAACCATAACATCCCACACATCTTCATATCTGTTCCAATAGGAACGCTGTGTGCTGATCTCGGAAAAAGTCATAAAATTAAGGAAAACGCTCAAAACGAAAAAGGATAATAAGAGACAAATCGTTGCCGTGCGAAATTCCTTTCGTCTAACATATATTGATTTGCGTGCAAGTTCTCCCTCCACACCGAACAATTTTGAAAAAAGAGTATATTTTTTGACTTTCTTTATTTTCAACGGCTGTTCTTTTATCAGTTCTACAGATTCCAGTTTGCTTAAATTTTTAGCCGGCAGCCATATTGAGATGAACACGGTAGCCATGGTTACGATGATTGTTATTAAAAACAGCAGTATGTGGTAATGAAGCGTTGCTCCCTGCATACCGAGCTGCGCAGTTAATGAATTGGCATACCTTATAAAGATTGCAACCAAGCCGATTCCGGCTAAAATTCCGGTCACCGCCGGCAAAATGCTTAGTACCGAAGCCTCCTGGAACATAACGAGCCGCAGTTGTTTGGGTGTTGCACCGACACTTTGCAGAATTCCCAGTTGCCTAACTCTCGTACGCATGGAAAAAGCGAACGCGTTTTTAATGATCAGAATCAGCGCTACGCACAGCAAGATAACAACTGCAAAATAAAACAGTTCAATCGGTGCAGGCTGCTCGCCGCTTGCTTTTGAATAGATAAACTGCTTCTGTAAGAGGCTGCTGTGATACTCTATATTTTCATCGGAAATATTGAGTTTCTCAGCTATCAGCGGCATATCTTCATAAATCTCGGAAGGGTTTGCAAAATAAAGATCCGCATAGGCGTTTTCCGCAGACAAAACAACATTTTCAACATTTGCAAAACTGTTCAATGTATCCATTTCATCTGTGCTGAGCGCGATATGAATTTTCGCCTGCCAGTCACCTTCACTCGCTTTTATACGGTCAATATCGTTTGTCCACATATTATAGAAAAGCGTACTTAGCATAGAAATAAACATAGATGCAACAAAAACAGCAATCACAATGAAGGCTGCCGTTGACTTATTCTTTTTCAGATAATTTAACGAATACTCTTTCCACATAAGAACACCTCCTAAGACCGCTTAACCGTTTTGCTGTCAGAGATGATTCTGCCGTCCTCTATCGTTATGATCCGATCCGCCTGCAAAGCGATGTTTTCATCATGCGTAATCAGAATCACCGTTTGATTATAATTTTTATTAGACAGTTTTAGCAGGTCGATTATTTCCGTTGAATTTTTCCTGTCAAGATTGCCGGTGGGCTCGTCCGCGAGAATGATTGCCGGTCTGTATATCAGCGCTCTTGCTATCGCCGTGCGCTGTTGCTGCCCGCCGGAAAGCTGGTTTGGATAATTACCAAGTTTATCCAGCAATCCAAGTGTGGATGCAATCTCATATAAATAGCTTTCATTAAACGCTTTTTTATCAAGCCTGAGGGGAAGAAGAATATTTTGTTCAACTGTAAGAGTGGGTATCAAGTTATAAAACTGATAGATCAAACCGACCTTCCTGCGTCTAAATATTGCGGAGCGTTCTTTGCTTAGATTCGTAATATCCTTGCCGTCAATATAGACCTTGCCCGATGTTGCCTTATCAACTGTTCCTATGATATGAAGAAGTGTGGATTTGCCTGAGCCTGATGCGCCGACAATTGCCACAAATTCACCCTTTTCAACGGACAGACTGACATTATCCAGCGCTTTTAGCTGCGTTTCGCCGTTATCGTATATCTTTGTTACATTTTCACATCTAAGTATTTCCATTAAAAGACCTCCCATATAGATTTCAATGTGATTATAACAAAGAAAAGTGACAACTCAGTGACGGTAAAATCTTATGTTAAATCTCGCTCCCCCTTTCTTATCATTTTCAGCCGTGATAAAGCCGTTTTGCATTTCGATGATTGATTTTGCAATGGAAAGGCCGATGCCGATCCCGTTTGACGAATCTTTACCCTGATAAAATCTTTTAAAAATATTTTTGATATCTCTCCTGTCAAACCCATGTCCGTCGTCTTTAACGGTGATTTCGGTATACAGTGGATTTGCCTGATATTCAAATTCCAGCGTGCCGTTTTGCGGAGTATGCTCAGCACAGTTTTTAATGATATTTGAAAAAGCCTCAACGCTCCAGTCAAGGTCTCCGTTAAAATTCACCTCGCTGTGATTTGGAAGTTTAACTGTAATGTTCTTTCGGTGGATAATGTGTTCAACCGTTTCAACCGAAAGTTCAAGCATCGTATATACATCTACTGAATCTTGCTTTAGGTTAAGCACTCCGGCATCTATTTTTGAAATATATAGCAGAGAATCAACAAGACGGCTTAATCTGTCGGTTTGTTTTTTCAAGCCTGCATTCTTTTCTGCTTGGGCAGTCAACGATATTGCCGTTACCGGGGTCTTTATTTGGTGTGCGATATTTGCAAGGCTGTCCGCATATTCTTTGCGCTCGTTTACGGCTTTGTCTTTTGCTATTTTCATCTCTGTAACGGTCTTGTACATTTCGTCCTGTAAAAGGCTGAAACTGTCCTCTTTTTTTAAAAGGATTGCCACATCATCGCCGGAATTGATCTGCTCAAGATACTGTGTTAGTTCATGGATTCTTTTTTTATAACTGCTTTTGATCAGATGATTTATCCCGATTAGCAGTATCATAAAAACAACAACAAACAAAACTGCCGATGCTGCCGAAACGCCGGCATAGGGCGTAATAAAATCTATCGTTTCAAAACCATATTCCGCAAGGACGGTACTTGAATCACCATGACGGCTGTTCTTTATGATTTCAACGATGTGCTGTTCATCAGCGGGATATTCTGCAACCAACTGTTCCGTTACGGCGGAAAGCATGCCGTATTGTTCTTTGGTATAAACAAAAGAAAGTATAAAACAGATCAATAAACTGACGCACAGAGTTACAGCTACAGATAGAATTACAGTATACGTATTCTTTTTTCCACACATAATTAATCCTCCATTCTGTAGCCGAAACTGCGTATGGTTTTGATACACGGCGGATTTTCTAATTTTTCTCTCAGTCTTTTAACCGTAACGGTAAGTGTATTGTCAGATACGAAATTGCCGTTATCGTCCCACAACGATTTTAAAAGCTGCTGTCTTGTAACGGTGGCGTTTTTATTTTTGATCAATATAAGCAGCAACTGATACTCCGTGGAACTCAAATATATTTCTTTTCCTTTCAAAAAGGTTTTCAACTTGTTGTCATCCACCAAAATATCATGGCAGCAGTATATTTTGTCTGCATTTTTACTGCGCCGAAGCAGCGCGTTGATCCTTGAAAAAAGAATATCCAAATCAAACGGTTTGGTGATATAATCGTCCGCACCGATATTAAAACCTGAAATAATATCTTTCGTTTCATTTTGCACAGTTATAAAAATGACCGGCAATTCGGGATAATTCTTTCTTATCCATCTGCAAAGTTCCTTTCCGTTCTCGCCGGATAGATTTATATCAATAAGGCAGAGGGCAGGCAACGAATCCTTTATTGCACTTTGAGCCGATGAAATGTCATCAAACACTGAAACCAAAAATTCTTTATTTTCCAAATAGGATTTAACACTTTTTGCAATGTCAGCATCATCTTCAATGTAAAAAATCTTTTTCATATTCAATCCTCAAATGAGATTTTAGTTTATAGATTTATTTTAACATAAAATAATGTATTATAAAACTTAATTTATTTTAAAAAGAGCCTTGACGCGGATGAAAATATCCGGTAATATTGAAAGTCCGCAGAAGCGGCAAGTGCTCTTTGATAATTAAATAGCTATTTAATATAAAAAGTCCTGAGAGTATACTGCCACGCGGTAACTCTCAGGATTTTAATTTTTTGGGAAAGGAGTTATTATATCGCATTCTATCCCCTGCGGGGATAGGCAAGCATATTGTTTGTATATACAAACAGAAAACCGGGAGCACCCGGAACCCCCTAAAATTACGAAAGAGAGGTACATGCCAAAACCAACAACAAAACAAAAATGGTCGCGATGAGGTTTCGTGAAAACGATTACGAAACGATCAAAAAGAAAGCCGATAAGGCAAAAATGAATTTTACTGAATTTGTTACAAGGTCAGCATTAGATAAACCAATAATCATTATTGATGGCTTGGACAAAGTTCTGAAAGAACAAAAGGCAATAGGAAGAAATCTGAATCAGCTTACGATGCTGTGCAATATGGGAAAGATCGTTTGTCCGGATCTGTCGAAAATGGTAAACCAGTATTCCGCCGTATATGACCGTCTGAACGATATTTCAGGGAGGTGCAAATGAATGGCAATCATAACCGCAATTCCCGAAAGGACACAAAACAGGACCGCAATGAAAAGAGTTCTTGCTTATGTGATGCAGGACTACAAAACAACATATAAAGGAGTAAAATTGGTAAGCGGTCAGAACTGCATTCCCGAAAGCGCGTACACCGAATTTATGGCAACAAAGAATCAGTATCGAAAAACAAACGGTGTATTCTTTAAACAATATGTTCAGTCATTTAAACCCGGCACGGCAACACCTGAACTGATACATCAGATCGGCGTGGAAACTGCAAAATTTTTTGACGGATTTGAAGTAGTAATTGCAACACACATAGACAAAGATCACTGGCACAATCACTTCGTAGTAAACAGCGTGAACTGCGAAACCGGTTTGAAAATCCAAATCAACGAGAAAGGACTTGAAGATCTAAGAAATTACTCGGATAAAATCTGCCGGCAATTCGGACTGGAAATATTAAAGCCATACACCAAACCAAAGCAGACAACAATAAATACGAAAGAATACCGAGCGGCAATGAAGGGTGAAAGCTGGAAGTTTGCTCTGATGGCAACCATCGACCAGGCGATGAAACATTGCAGAACCAAAGATGAATTCAAAAAATATTTAAAGCGGTACGGATATGATGTCAAATGGCAGGAGAACTACAAGTACATAACCTACACTTGCCCCAACAATATGAAATGCCGTGACATTAGATTGCACCAGGACAAGTACAAAAAGGAGATGATGGAACTTGAGTTTAGATTACGAGAACTTGAAATGGAAAAACGCAGAGCATCTTACCAAAATGGAAGAAGCAACATCAGTAACGATAGTGGACAGGGACTGCTGGCAGGAGTTAATACAGTTACTGACAAATCAGCAGACGCTGCTGGAGAATACAATAGACAAAGATCAGATGGTAAAACTGACAACCTATTCAATCCATCAGGTGGAAACGAAATTGAAGTATCAGACAGATCAAATTGCGAACAGGATATCAAGCCAGCAGCAACAGGCTGGGAAACTGAGCGAGAACATCTCTTCAGCGGCAAAAGAGATGAACAGCAGTATAGAACATTTTCAGAAATCGATGATGAAGAAATGGCTGCTGTTGATAATAGCGCTTCCGTCGGCAATACAGATCCTGTTGTTTCTGGGCTTTATGCTCTGGCAAGCGCTGCTGAAATGAACAGGCAACCGAAAGCAAAGACACCTAAACCTGTCAGAAATAAAAAGAAAGGCATAGGACAAAGAGAAGATGACCACAGCGGAGATTATCAGGATAATAACGAACTCTACTACGGTCAATCTATGTAAAAAAACAACAGCCTGGTGATCTCTCACCGGGCGGAAAGGAAACCCTATGAACATTTTTACAACATCAACAATCGAACATTGATGGGAGGTGATAAGACAATCCTTTTAGAAACTGTGTTGCCTTGTGGCAACAAACAAAATACCACAATATGAAATTGATGCACTAATAAGAACTTTTTTACCGGATATAAAAGCATTCTTTGAATCAGATGCAGGCAAAAAAGAATTTGAAGAGTGGATAAAACAAAAAGAGAGCAAACCATAAATGATAAAACGGCAGAGTATTCACACACTCTGCCGTAATTTTCTATATAAAAATAAAAAATCCGAAAGTATCACCGATGACGGTGAGTTTCGGATTTTTATCTTTTGGTGGAGATGGCGGTAATCGAAACCGCGTCCTGAAGCGATTCATCGGGGCTTTCTACATGCTTAGTCTGTTATTTGAGATATCCCCCGGCGATACGGCGGCAGACAGCCTTATCGTTTCGGTAGGCTCTGATACCTGACGGGGGCCGAGCCGCTCCCCCGTTCATGTTCGCCGCTACACGACGCCCGTTTCGGGGCCGCGGCGCTCCCCGAACGGACGAAGGCTGCTTAAGCAGCCAAAGCTACTGATCTGTTGTTGTCAGTTAATTTTAAGTTGCTGATTTTAAAGAGCTCCGGCTTCTCTGCATGCTTACCGAGACTCCCCGCCCCAGTCGAAATCCTTTCATCCCCATATTTTAAAGGCGCATTACCTGATGCGCTCCTTCATAGCGCGGTCCATATCGCGCTCGGCGGCTCTTTTTGCCGCGGTTTCGCGCTTATCGTGCAGCTTTTTGCCCTTGCACAGCCCGATCTGCAGCTTTGCCCTGCCGTTTTTTATATAAAGCTCAAGCGGGATTATGCTAAGCCCCTGCTCGCGCGACTGCTGAAAGAGCTTCATTATCTCTCTTTTATGGAGCAGCAGCCTTTTGCGGCGCAGAGGATCGCGGTTGAAGATGTTGCCCTGCTCATACGGTGAGATGTGCATACCGAGGGCGAACATCTCGCCGTTGTCAACGCCGCAGTAGGAGTCCTTAAGATTGACCCTGCCGAGGCGGATGGACTTTATCTCAGTGCCGTAAAGCTCCAGCCCCGCTTCATATGTGTCTAAAACGAAATAATCGTGATAGGCTTTTTTATTTCGCGCAACAACGGTGATTTCTGAATTGCTCTTCAAAGCCCGTCACTCCCTTCGCTTATATAACGCTTCTGCCCTCCAGCGCGCGGGAGAGCGTAACCTCGTCCGCATACTCAAGGTCCGCGCCGACGGGCACGCCGTATGCAAGGCGCGAAACGGTGATGCCCATAGGCTTGAGCAGGCGGCTTATATACATAGCCGTTGCCTCGCCCTCAACCGTGGGGTTGGTCGCCATAATAACCTCGTCCACAGAGCCGTCTTTGAGGCGGGCGAGCAGCTCCTTTATCTTGATACTGTCCGGCCCGCGGTTATCCATAGGGGAAATCGCCCCGTGGAGCACATGATAGGTGCCGTTGTACTCGTGCGTGCGCTCTATGGCGGCAACATCGCGCGGGTCCTCAACAACGCAGATGACGCTTTTGTCCCTCGTTTCGCTTTTGCACACGGGGCACAGCTCGTCATCCGCAAGATCGCAGCAGATTTTGCACTGCTTGATTTTTGTGTGGGCGTTTGTAACGGCGTTTGCAAATTCCTGCGCCTGCTCCTTTGAGAGGCCGAGGATATAAAACGCCATTCGCTGCGCCGTTTTATGCCCGATGCCGGGCATGCGCTCAAACTGCTCTACAAGCTGCTGGAGCGGCGCAAGATTATATGCCATAATTACACCTTTTTATATTATAATCCGGGGATATTGAGCCCGCCGGTCACGGCTGCAAGCTCTCTTTCCTCCTCTTCGTCTATCTTACGCATCGCCTCGTTGAGCGCGGCCATAAGCATATCCTCAAGCATTTCAACATCATCGGGGTCAACCACCTCGGGATTGATGCCGATAGCCTTGATCTCGTGCTTGCCGGTAACGGTGACCTCCACCATACCGCCGCCGGAGGAAACTACATAATCCTTTTCCTCAAGCTGAGCCTTTTTCTTTTCTATGTTTTCCTGCATCTGCTGAGCCTGCTTGAGCATCGCCTGCATATTCTGCGGGCCGCCGCCCATTCCCTTGGGAAGCCTTGCTTTCATAATCTATTCTCCTTAATCCTTAATATCTACATCCACGCTGCCCTGCGCCCGGCTGATAAGATCCTCCAGCGGGTCGCGCGCGGCGCTTTCTTTTTTCTCCGCGTGGCGGAAAAGACCTAATTTATAATTCACTCCGGTGAGCTCGTAAAGCGCCCTGCGGATGGTTTTGGCGTTTGCCGGCACCTTGATGAAATCGCGCACCATCGGGTTTGTGCTGTCTATCAGAAAATAACCGCCGCGCGTATATCCGCCCGCGCCGCTCAGCACGCCGAAGAGCGATACATCCGCCTTGCGAATCTCCTCTAAAAGATCCGCCCAGCGCGTAAACTCCTGCTGTTCCTCCTGCCTGCTCTGCTGCGCCGCGGGAGCGGAGGACTCCTCCTGCATTTCGTCCGTAAGAGGCGCATTGCCGTAATCAGGCTCCTGAGCCGAGGGCTCGCCGTCTGCGCCGCCCTCCTCCGGCTGCTGTGCGCTTGCGCTTTGCAGTGGCTGGACCTGCCTTGCGCCCTGCGCCGCTGCCGCGCCGTTTTTAAGCGCGCTCTCAAGCGCGCTGATGCGCTGAACAAGCGCCTCAGCGTTTGTGTCAAGCGCAGGCTCGCACAGCTTTATAAAGCTCATTTCCATCTCTATTCTTGCGTTTGAGCCGCGCTTTATTGCGGCAAGCGCGTTTTGAAAAAGATCCAGCGCGCGGATGACCGCCGCAAGCGTGAAGCGGCCCGCGCTCTTTTCTATCTGAGCAAATTCATCGTCCGTGCAGACGATGAGTGAGCGGCTGTTCTTTACCGTTTTTACTATCATAAAATTGCGGAAATGACCTATCATCTCCGTGCAAAGGCGTTCCATATCATAGCTGCTGCGGTGCAGCGCGGATATAACATCGAGCGCGCGGCCGCTGTCCTTATCCGCGGCGGCCGAGGAAAGCTCGTAAAGCGAATCGCGCCCCGCTATGCCCGCAACCTCGGAAACGAGCTTTTCCGTGACGGGCTCTTCGCCGCCGGCGCACTGGTCAAGTATTGAAAGGGCGTCTCTCATACCGCCGTCCGCTATTCTGGCGATGAGCAGCGCCGCCTTTTCGTCAAGGCTTATATTCTCCTGCTTTGCAACATACAAAAGGCGCTTTGCCATAACATCGGGGTTGATGCGCCTGAAATCAAAGCGCTGGCAGCGCGAAAGGATAGTTGCCGGAATCTTGTGTATCTCCGTGGTTGCAAGTATGAAGATAACATGGGCGGGCGGCTCCTCAAGCGTTTTGAGCAGCGCGTTGAAAGCGCCCGGCGAAAGCATATGCACCTCGTCGATTATATAAACGCGGTATTTGCCGCGCGTGGGGGTGTAGTTTGCCTCCTCGCGTAGATCCCTGATATTATCAACGCCGTTGTTTGAAGCGGCGTCAATCTCCACAACATCATAGATGCTGCCGTTATCAAGGCCGCGACACATCTCGCACTCATTGCACGGCTCGCCGTTTTGGCTGTTTTCGCAGTTGACCGCCTTGGCAAGTATCTTGGCGCAGGTGGTTTTGCCTATTCCCCTTGAGCCGGTAAAAAGATATGCGTGCGACACGCGCCCCTCTTTAAGCTCGTTTAAAAGAGTGGAGGTGACATGCTCCTGCCCGTAAACATCGGAGAATACCTTTGGTCTGTATTTCCTGTAAAGCGCCTGATACATACGCCGCCTCCTTTCATCTTACAAAAAACACGGTTGCATCCTCAGCGTAACGTACAGACTTGTCTGCGGCGCACAGAATAATCCACTTATTGCTGCTCGGTTCCCCGCCTGACAAGGTTCGTAGCATCCCGTCGCACAGGGCCCATACGCTACGCTGAAAATGCAACCGCTATGAGCTGCACATATATTATATACTAAAACTATTCCGAAATCAACACTTTTTCTATCTCGGAGAAATATATATAATGCATATCGCCGTCCGCATACCATTTGGTCATTATCTGCGGGTCGGCAAAGCTTTTTTCGTCAAGATAAAGGCACGCCTCCTTGCGGCAGATGAGCACGAGCGACGCCTCCTTGAAATAAGGCGCCTTTTCGTCATAAACTGGGGTGAGCCCCGTTTCCTTGACCTTATCCACATCGCGCCCGCTGTGGGAGCCGCAGAAGCTCAGGGCGTCCCTATGGCTTTTATCAAAAAAGCAGAGCGAAAAATACTGCTCCTTATCCATAAGCTGCTTGGTGTATCTGCTGCGGCGAACATAGACCGTTGCCGTATCCCTGCCCCAAAGCTCGCCGATGCCGCCCCATGAAACCGTCATCGGGTTGCAGCCCTTTTCTCCGTCCGCCGCGGTGAGCAGCGCCCAGTCGTCCGCAATAAGCTTTACGGCGTTTTCCTTAACATCTCTGATATTTATCTCTTTCATACAAAACACCTCTGAGAATATTATAGCAGAAAAAGCGCCGTTATGCAATAATCCCCGGCCTCTCCACCCGAAGGCAGCACTGCGGCGGAATGACGGAATACTCGTTTTCGGCTTTTGAGAGCGCCACGGCGTATTCGTTCCTGCCCGCAGCCGTTACCACAAGCTGCGAGCCGCGCTCAATATCGTCAAAAAGCCGTTTTTTGCCGCATCCGAACACCGAGACGCTCAGCGTTCCGCGCGGCTTGGCGTTTCCTCCCCTGCCCTTTCGCGCAAAAATAAGATATTCCGGCGGCTCGGAATAATTATAGAGCATCCGCCTTGTTATTACATCAAGGCGCTGAAGCTCGCCCGAATAATAGAACGGCGGCTGCGGCAGAATGACCCTTGCTCCGCCCTTCAGCCGGCATCTTTCAAGCTGCGCCGATGAGCCGTGCAAAAACAGCGCGGGCTTTTCCTCGCCGGATTTAACCGCCGCCTCAAGGCTCAGAAAATCCTCCGCGCGGCAAAACGAGCCGGAGCAAAAGCGATTGCCGCAATCCATAAAGCGGACCTGCCACTCGCCGTTTTGATAAACATAAAACTCGTATTTTTTTCTGCCGATGAAGCGCACATAATAAAATCTGCCGCTTTTAAGCTCCCTTGCTCCCACCTCAAAGCCGAAGCCGTCCTTGTGCGCCTTGGAACAGGTAAACACATAAGAAGCCGCCGTTTCCTCAAGTACCGCCGTATGAATCACCACGCTTTCGTTTTATTCAGCACTTTGGTAAGCATATAATACCGCATAATCCGCGTAAAATT
The DNA here is from genome assembly GCA_944380545.1 of uncultured Eubacterium sp. Lineage (GTDB taxonomy): Bacteria > Bacillota > Clostridia > Oscillospirales > Acutalibacteraceae > Eubacterium_R. The sequence continues at coordinate 59,546 of CALWHV010000007.1, forward strand.
TGTTATAATAAGGAGACAGAGCCGTTAATTCAGGAAAGCTCCTGACTATTTAATTATAGAACAGATTGTGCTTAAAGTCAACGGCGCGTATTTGCGCTATTATAATAATATTGTTTCGGGGGTGAAACGATGAGAATAGCAAGGCTAAAAGATTTGAGAGAGGATCACGACCTTTCACAGAATGCCGTTGGTAAGGGCATCGGCATTTCGCAGCGCCTGTATTCCTATTATGAGCGCGGGGAACGCACCGTGCCGCCGGAGATACTTATTGCCGTGGCGGATTTTTACGACACGAGCGTTGATTATCTTCTGGGCAGGACCGAAGACCCCGCCGGCATAAAAAAGGACTGACGACGACAAAAACCGCAGCGCGGCCTTACGGGCGGGCGTGCGGTTTTTTGTTGCATTCTCCGCCGATTTTGGTATAATGGATATATAATAAGTGTTAACGGCGGTGAAGTTATGAAAAAAGCAGTAAAAATAATCGCGGCTGCGGCTGCGATAGTGATGGCGCTCTCCGGCTGCTCGGCTGCCTCTCAGACGGGCGGCGCGGCGCCGAACGAGGAAACGGTGAAGCTGCACACATTTTCGCAGAGCGCTTTTTTAGGCAGCTCCGATTCCCTTATAGGCGTTTACGCGCGCGGCACGGACGAAAAAAGCCGCCCGAAGCCCGTTGAGCTTGAATGGGACGGCGATGACGGCAGCGTTGTTATAAGCATAAGCGAGAGCGAGGATATGAGCGATGCGGCAACCTACGACGCGCAGGGCGGAAGCCTTGAGGTATACAACCTTAAAATCGGCACGGATTATTACTGGACGGTGACCTCAAGCGCCGGTGTGAGCGAGGTTTACACATTCACTACGGCGGACGAAGCCCCGCGCAATCTTTACATAGACGGCATAACGAACGCCCGCGATGTGGGCGGACGCAGAACACAGAGCGGCGCAAGGGTGAAGCAGGGTATGATATACCGCTGCGGCAGGCTCAACGAAAGCGATGTTGATTATGTGAACATCGAGATAACACAGAGCGGAAAAAGCGTTATGCTCGACGAGCTCGGAATAAAGACGGAAATAGATGTTCGCCTTGATTACAACAACGAAAACGGCACGATAACGGAAAGCCCGCTCGGAAGCGGCGTGCAGTACATAAACTGCCCGATGGAATGGGACGGCGAGATGCTCTCTCAAAACAGGGAGCAGATAGCGCGCGTCTTCTCCGTGCTTGCAGATGAAAGCAGCTATCCGCTGTTCATCCACTGCAATATCGGGACGGACAGAACGGGTATGCTCTGCTTTATGATAAACGCGCTTCTCGGCGTCAGCGAGGAGGAGCTTTACGACGACTACCTGTTTTCCAACTTCGGCAACATCGGCGGCAAGCGCCCGCTGAAGAACCTGACGGAATCCGATTACTACAAGGCGATAATCGCATCAGACGGCGAAACGCTAAGCGAAAAGACTTATAACTGCCTTGTTTCAAACGGCGTTTCGGCTGCCGACATAGACGCGATGATACGCATAATGACGGAAAATTAAGCGAAACAAAAGACGCAAAAAAGAAAAGCGGCTGCAGCGCAAAAGCGTTGCAGCCGTAATTTTTTGGAAGTACGAGCTTACTTAAGCTCAACAGTAGCGCCGGTCTCCTCGATCTTAGCCTTGAGAGCCTCAGCGTCAGCCGTGGGAACAGCCTCTTTGATGGTCTTGGGAGCGCCGTCAACAAGCTCCTTAGCCTCTTTAAGGCCGAGGCCGGTAGCCTCTTTAACAGCCTTAACAACCTGGATCTTGTTCGGGCCTACATCCGTGAGAACAACATCAAACTCGGTCTTCTCCTCTGCGGCAGCGGCACCGCCCTCTGCGGGAGCGGCAACAGCAACAGCTGCAGCGGCGCTTACGCCGAATTCTTCCTCAACAGCGGATACGAGCTCTGAAAGCTCAAGAACGGTAAGAGTTTTAAGCTCTTCAACGATTTTGGTTACATTTTCTGATGCCATTTCATTTTCCTCCGAATTAAGATTTTTAAATTAAAGGTTAAAAAAGATTATTCTGCTGTTTCTTCAGCTGCGGCTTCCTGGGCTGCGGGAGCCTCTTCAGCCGCGGGAGCTTCCTGAGCTTCAGCCTGCTCTGCGGGAGCCTCTGCTTCCTCTGCGGGAGCAGCTTCCTCTGCCTTTTCACCCTCGCAGGCTTCAGCGCCGCCCTTATCTACGATAGCCTGAACCGCACGGGCAAAGGCAGCGATGGGCGCGTTGAAAACATTGCAGACGGTGGCAAGAAGCACTTCTCTTGACGGAAGCTTTGCAAGAGCAACGATCTTTGCAAGATCGATCACCTGGCCGTCAAGATAACCCGACTTAATGTTAAAGAAATCATGTGCGTCCGCATATTTCTGAAGTATGCGAGCCGACGCAACATAATCCTCGGCGCTGGTGGCGATAGCCGTTGTGCCCTCAAGAACGGGATCCATACCGGAAAGACCTGCTTCATCCGCAGCTCTTTTAAGAATAGAGTTTTTAACAACGGTATACTCTATTCCGGCCTCGCGGAGCTCTTTGCGCAGCTTTGTATCGTCTTCAACATTGATGCCCTTGAAGTCAACGACAACGCCGGCGACCGAGCCTTTGATTCTTGCGGCAAGCGCGTCTACCTGCGCCTTTTTCTTTTCAAGAACTACTGTGCTTGGCATTAAATAACCGTACCTCCTTAATTATTTGCCGCAAACGCGGACTTTTAAGGCTGCTTACCAAACAAAAAGTGCACCCCGCCGAAAGACGGAATGCACGACATTTACATAATAGATAGGCGGCGAAATACGCCGTATCCGCATAAATGCTCATTCCTCGGCAGGCGGCGAAAACGCCTTACGCCAAACGGCACCTGCTGTCTTTGGTTGAACAGCGATAGTATTTTACCACAGGGACTGCTCCCTGTCAATACCCGATATTTATTTACTCTGCCGAAGCGGCGGAGCCGACCTTGTTGGGATTGATCCTTATGCCGGGGCCCATTGTTGAGGCAACGGCACAGGATTTGATATACTGACCCTTTGCCGCGGCGGGCTTAGCCTTTATGATGGCGTCAAGCAGGGCGTTGAAGTTTTCAAGCAGCTTATCCTTGCCGAAGGAAGCCTTGCCGATGGGGCAGTGGATGATGTTTGATTTATCAAGGCGGTATTCGATCTTACCTGCCTTAGCCTCTGCAACAGCCTTGGCAACATCCATAGTTACCGTGCCCGCCTTGGGTGACGGCATAAGACCGCGGGGGCCGAGAACCTTACCGAGACGGCCTACGAAGCCCATCATATCGGGGCTGGCGATGGCAACATCAAATTCCATCCAGCCGCCCTGGATCTTGGTTACGAGATCGGCGTCGCCTACAACATCCGCGCCGGCAGCCTCGGCAGCCTTTGCAAGATCGCCCTTAGCGAAAACGGCAACTCTTACATCCTTGCCGGTTCCGTTGGGGAGAACTACGGCGCCGCGTACCTGCTGGTCTGCGTGGCGGGAGTCTACGCCCAGACGAACATGGACCTCAATGGTTTCGTCAAACTTTGCCTTAGCGGTCTGAACCGCAAGATCAAGCGCCTCTGCGCTTTCGTATAAATTGGAACGGTCTACGAGCTTAGCGCCGTCCGTATACTTTTTTCCGTGTTTCATATTATATACCTCCAGTGGTTGATCGGATTTTTCCTCCCACGCGGGAATCAGTCTTCTACTACTATACCCATGCTGCGGGCAGTGCCTGCAATCATGCTCATCGCCGCTTCAAGCGAAGCCGCGTTGAGGTCGGGCATCTTTGTTTCCGCTATCTGCTGAACCTGCGCCTTTGTGATAGTGGCGACCTTATCCTTGTTGGGAACACCGGAAGCCTTATCAATTCCGCAAGCCTTTTTGATGAGAACGGCGGCGGGCGGTGTTTTTGTTACGAATGTGAACGAACGATCATCATAAACCGTGATAACAACGGGGATGATGAGGCCGGCGTCATTCTTTGTTCTTTCGTTGAACTCCTTGGTGAACGCCGGAATGTTAACACCGTGCTGACCGAGCGCAGGACCTACCGGGGGAGCCGGGGTCGCTTTGCCTGCGGGTATCTGAAGTTTGATTAGACCTACTACCTTTTGAGCCATTATATTTTCCTCCTAAAATCGTGGTATGGCGGGGAAGCTCTCCCCTCCCACGCGCCTTGCGGCGCATAATAAGCGGCAACGCCGCGAATTACCTTTTTGAATAAAGACCTTAATCCTCTGCCTTTTCAAGCTGGTCAAGCTCAAACTCAACAGAGGTTTCCCTGCCGAACATTGAAACGAGCACGCGAACGCTGTTGTTTTCAACATCCACGCTCTCCACCGTGCCGGAATAGCCCTCAAGCGGGCCGTCGATAACATTGACCATATCGCCGGCGGCGTAATTGACCTTGACACTGACCTTTTCCACACCGAGCTTGCGAACCTCCTCCTCAGTGAGGGGGACGGGCTTGCTTTCGGGACCTACGAAGCCGGTGCAGCCCCTGATATTCCTGACTACATACCAGGTATCGTCCGTCATAACCATTTTGACGAGCACATAGCCGGGGAAGATCTTTCTTTCCGTTTCTTTTTTAGAGCCGTCGTCCTTTATCTCCACAACCGTTTCGGTGGGGACTGAAACCTCCTGAATAAGATCGTGGAGATTTCTGTTTTCAACAACGGTTTCAATATTGCTTGCAACCTTGTTTTCATAGCCTGAAAAGGTGTGAGCAACATACCATTTTGCTTCTTCCATCAATAAGCCTCCGATAAAACGGCGCGATTATTCCGCCGCCTGAGTCTCGGCCTGGGTTTCAGCCTCGGCCGCGCTGTCGGACTGAGCCGTGTCGTCAACCGTTTCGGAAACAGAAGTGCTTTCCTTAGCCTGCTTGATGCCCTTGAGGCCGAGAGCAAGCAGCGAATCGACGGCATAGATGGCAACGCCCAGAATAGCGACGACAACAAGAACCACAACGGAATTTTTGAGGGTTTCCTTTGCCTTGGGCCAGACTACCTTTTTGCGCTCGGCATTTACGCCCTTGAAAAATTTGCCCGCCGATTTGAACGGATTCTTCTTTGCTTTTTTCTTTTCCGGCTTGGCGGAAGATTTTTTCTGGCTGTCGGCTTTTTCCGCCTTAACCTTTGCGCCTTTCTTTTCCTCGGCGCCGGTATTCTTATCTGCCATTTTTATCCTCCGTTACTTGGTTTCCCTGTGAAGCGTGTGCTTCTTGCAGAACGGGCAGTACTTGTTCATCTCAAGCCTGTCCGGTGTGTTCTTTTTGTTTTTCATTGTGTTGTAATTGCGTTGTTTGCATTCAGTGCAAGCTAAAGTAACTTTAACTCTCATTTGAACACCTCCGTAAAAATTTCGATCGATAATCTCCCTCACGGCGCGAAGGCGGGACCGCCGCCCCGAAAACGCCCCGCTAAAAAAGGGCAAAAAAATTAACCCCTTTTGAGGTATTGATACTATACCACACCAAAACGCGCCAGTCAATAGGATAAGCAAAAAAAATTTGCATTTGCGGGAATTTTAATATATTATATTATAAAATGAACCGGCAGCGGGAGCACAGGAGAGCTTATGAACACAAAAATCATCATTGCCGGAGCCGGAGCCGGCGGACTTGCCTGCGCGGTGACGCTCGGGCGGAAAATAAGGAACGCCGACATAACCGTGCTTGAGCGGCGGGACGAGCCCGGCAGGAAAATACTTGCCGCAGGAAACGGCAGGTGCAATCTTACAAACACCGCGGCTGAATATTACGATGAAACAAGGGATTTTTTCGCCTCGATGGGGCTTAAGCTGCGCGAGCTCGACAACGGCTGCGTTTACCCCTATTCCCTGAAATCCGAAACGGCGCTTGCCGTTTTGCTTGACGAATGTGAGAGGCTGGGCGTGAAGATACGCACCGGCGAGGAAGTGACGGCGATCGAAAGGCGCGCGGGCGGCTTTGCCGTGACGGCAAACGGCAGAGAGCTTTTGTGCGATTTTGCCGTTTTGGCAAGCGGCGGATACTGCCTTAACGACAGCGGCGCGGGCTTTGGCATCTTAAAATCGCTGGGGCACAGCATAAACCCCGTTTTCCCCGCGCTTGTGCAGCTCACCTCCTCAAGCAGGCACCCGCGCGCGGTGAGCGGCATGCGCGTTCGCTGCAAGGCGCAGCTTATCGTAAACGGCAAAGCCGCGGCAAATTCCGCCGGCGAGGTGCAGTTTACCGACTACGGCATATCGGGCATTGCGGCGATGGAGCTTTCCGCGGCGGTGAGCGAGGCGTTTATGAAGGACAAAAACGCAAGATGCGCGGCGCAGCTTGATTTGATACCCGATATGAGCGAGGACGAGGTGCTGCGGCACATACGGCGGTTCGGCAGCCTTAAGGGCATACTCGGCTCAAGGCTGAGCGCAATCATTGAAAAGCAGACGGGCGGAATCGCGGAAAAAGAGGCGCATACGGCAAAGCACTGGCGGCTGATAATAACCGGCACAAGGGGCTACGAAAGCGCGCAGCTCACCTACGGCGGCGTGCCCGAAAGCGAGCTTGAACGCTTTGAATCAAAAAAGGCGCGCGGGCTTTTCGTGTGCGGCGAGCTTATAGACAGGCGGCTGCCCTGCGGCGGCTTCAATCTTGATTTTGCCTGGCACAGCGGCGCGGCGGCGGCGAACGCCATAGCTGAGAAAACAAAGAAAAGAGAGGCTTTATGATTAGGATAAGCGAGATAAGGCTTGAGCTTGACGACGACGAGGCGCTGCTTTTGCAAAAGGCGGCGAAGCTTTTAAGGATAAACGCAAAATACATAACGCAGCTGAGCGTGTTTAAAAAGAGCGTGGACGCGCGCAAAAAAGACGACATACACTTTTCATACACGGTGGACTGCACTGTATCGCTTGACGAACGGCAGATAGCGGCAAAATGCAGATCCGGCAAAGTTTCGCTTGCACAGCCGTACAGATACGAGATGCCTGCAAACAGGCGCGTTTCAAAATTCAGGCCGGTTGTGGTGGGCTTCGGTCCTGCGGGGATGCTTGCGGGGCTGATACTTGCCGAGGCGGGGCTGCGCCCGCTCATACTTGAGCGCGGCAAGGAGATCTCCGAGCGGCAGAGGGATGTGGAGCGCTTTTGGAAAACGCGCGAGCTGAACGAGGAATCGAATGTGCAGTTCGGCGAGGGCGGCGCGGGCACATTTTCCGACGGCAAGCTTACGACCGGTATAAAAAGCCCGTTTATACGAAAGGTGCTTGAGGAGCTTTACGAGGCCGGCGCGCCTGAGGAGATATTATATTCGTCTAAGCCGCATATCGGCACGGACAGGCTTGCCGTTGTGGTAAAAAACATAAGAAAAAAGATAGAGCGCCTCGGCGGCGAGGTGCTGCTTGAGGCGCGGCTTGAAAAGCTTATAGTTTACAACAAATTCGTTCAGGGCGTGACCTACACACGCCGCGGGGAGAGCTTTGACATAGAGGCGGACAGCGTTATTATGGCGATAGGCCACAGCGCAAGGGACACGGTTGAGATGATGTACCGCCTGGGCGTTGAGATGATGCAAAAGCCGTTTTCCGTAGGGGCGCGCATAGAGCACCCGCAGAGCCTTATCAACAGGGCGCAGTACGGAAAATTTGCCGGCCATCCGAAGCTGGGCGCAGCCGATTACAAGCTTGCCTGTCACGGGCTGCACGAGCGCGGGGCTTACACCTTTTGTATGTGCCCCGGCGGCACGGTGGTTGCCGCGGCGAGCGAAAAAGAGGGCGTTATCGTAAACGGTATGAGCTCGCTTGCGCGCGACGGCAAAAACGCCAACAGCGCGCTGCTTGTGGGCATTGAGCCAAAGGATTTTCCGAGCGAGCATCCGCTGGCGGGAATATATTACCAAAAAGAGATTGAGCACAGGGCGTTTCTGCTGGGCGGCGGAGATTACAGGGCGCCCGCGCAGCTTGTGGGCGATTTTCTTAAAGGGATAAAAAGCGAAAAGCCCGGCGAGGTTGAACCGACCTGCCCCACGGGCGTTACATTTACGGATATAAGCGAATGTCTGCCGCAGAAGGTGACAGATACAATGAGGAGCGCCATAACGCAGATGGATAAAAAGCTTAACGGCTTTGCGCTTTACGACGCCGTGCTGACCGCGCCGGAGACGAGAAGCTCCAGCAGCGTGAGGATCCTGCGCGACGACCTTTTGCAGTGCAGCATACGCGGGGTATACCCCTGCGGCGAGGGCGCGGGCTACGCGGGCGGCATAGTTTCCGCCGCGGTGGACGGAATAAAATGCGCCCACGCCGTGCTGGGCGACGAGCATTAAGCCGCGCAGACATATACGAATATAATAGGTATAAAGCAGACAGGGGGCAAGCCTGATAATGCAAAAAGCGCAGCGCCGCAGGAAAGTGCGGTTCTGCGCTTTTGCATTTATACTGCTTTATTTTGGCTCACGGCGTTTCCTGCTGCTCCTCAAGCTCCTCAAGCACCGCGGTAAACTGGGGCGAGCGGCGCTCTTCCCGTTCCTGCTTTTTGCCGCGTGAGCCGATGCGCTTTACAAGCCGTGCAACGCCGAAACGGCTCTTCTCTTCCTTTTTTCGCGGCGCGTCGGAGCGCAGAGCCGCGCAGGAGAGCACGGCGGAGGAAAGAGCGTCGTAAAGCTCTCGCTCGCCGTAATCCTCAAAGGAATAATCGACGGCAACGGGCGTGTGGAACCATTTTTTTGACAGGGCGATAAGCGCCTGAGCCGTTGCGCGTATGCGGATATTATCGCACAGCGCGGAAAACGCCGCCATATCGATATCGGGATAATACCTCAATATTGCGTCTATATCCATAATCATACGCACGCCGCAGCCGCCCTTTTTAAGGTGGCAGGCGGTGTGAGTGATAACATACAAAAGATGGTAAATCGGCTTTAGCTTGTATGTGCAGCCGGAATTTTCACTGATATCGTCAAAAGGGGTGGAATAATAGATCTTGCTTTGAACATTTATGCTTTCAAGCTCCGTGTGGATGTCAAAGATTTGAAAATCATAGGAATAGCGACATTCGTCCTCCCCATCCTGCTCAAAGCCCGCGGCAAGGAACGCGCTTTGCGCCGCCTCAAGCTGCGAGGGGCGCAGGATAACATCTATATCGCGCCCTGTTCTGAGCTGCGGCATTTTATAAAGATAGCGCAGCACCGCGCCCTTTACGATAAGATGATCCGCGCCGGCGAGGGTGAGCGTTTCTATAAGGCGTGTCATCGCCGCGCTCTGGCGCTCATACGCTCTGTTTGCGCGCTTGAGGCCGCTTTCAAACGAGGCGAGCAGGCTGCCCTGAGGACGGCTGCCCTGCGGCAGCTCTTCTATCATACAGGCGATAGCCGCCGCGGCGTCGTGCGCCTCGGCAAGGGAGTAAACGCCCTGCCAGTCCGTGCGCTCGCTGCCCTGCGGCTTTTCGCCGTTGAGCAGGCAGGATATAAGATATATGAAATATTCCCTTGCGCCCAAGGCGACGCCTCCTTAACCAAATTAAACGGCGCATTTCGGCATATCGGGCTCGACTCCCGACCGCTTCAGCGCCACTAATAATTATAGCAGATAAAATCAAAATTTCAATTACATAAGCGAAGGAATATAAAGATTTTGATATTTGCCGAAAACGAAAGCGGCTTTACATTTATAAAGAAATGGTTACAGCGTGGCTGAAAGCATTGAAAAAGCGGAATAAATAGGTTAATATGTAGGTGCAAAAAGAACGAAAAAGAGGAAAAACGATGATTGACGGGAAAAACGAATTTGACTTTTCCGCATTTGAAGCGAAGCGGGAAAAAGACGCGCAAAAAGAGGCGCAGCCGAAGCGGAGCAAAAAGGCAAAGCGCTCCGGCCTTTCGGCTGGCAAAAAAATCGCTGCAGCCGCCGTGTGCGGCGCGGTTTTATTGGCCCTGCTTTGCTTTATCGTTTATCCGTTTTTGAGCGCGGCGCACAATCCGAACCGGCTTGCCGAGGAGTACGCGAAAGCGGCGGCGGCGCAGGATGCACAGCGCGCATACGAGCTTTCCGCGCTTGCGAAGGCAGGTTCGGTGAGCCGCGCGGACTTTGAAGCCGTTGCGGCGAAAACGCAGGAATTTTCCGCGCTCGGCGAGCTTGACGGCGGCAGCTATGCAGTGCGCCGCGGGCAGACCGACGGGGCATACACGGCTTACAGCGTTGATTACGCAAGCGGCGGAGAAATAAAAACGATTTATCTTACGGTTGAAAGGCTTAAGGACGGCTTTTGGAAATACGACGAATACGCCGTTAAGCCCGACAGCAGCCTCTTTTGCCGCGCGTGGTTTTACACGGCGAACGGCGCCGAGCTGACCGTGGACGGGCAAAAGCCGCTGTCACAGACAAAAATAGAAACCGCCGACCTGCTGACCGGCGGGCAGACCGAGGCGGCGCTTTTTGACTGCGGCTATCTGCTTTGCGGAAAGCACAGCGTAAGCTGCAGCCTTGAGGGCTTCGGCGAGCTGAACGAGGATATTGAAATCAAACCCGGCAGCGGCGCGACGGAGCTGAGAATACCGCTCGGCGATGAATCCGCGAAGCTGCTTTGTGAAACGGCGCAGCAAACGCTTAAAAACGCGCTGAGCTATGCGTTTAACGGCGGCGCCGCCGATGAAACGCTGTATACGGAGCGATTTTACGGCGGTCTGGACGAATTTGCCGGCGAGCTGAAAAGCAGAGCGGCGGCAGACGGCGGCAAGCTGAGCGTATCGGACCTTGAGCTTACGATAACTGAATGCGCTCCGGCAAAGGGCGAGATATACATCGCCTCCGGCGGCTGCACGGGAGCGTATATAAACATCGCCTTTGATTACACCTACACGCTTGAAAACGCCGTTGACAAAACGGCGGAAAACCGCGCGGACAGCGGCTGCGCCAGTGTATTCCTTGTTTATGAAAACGGGAGCTGGCAGGCGGACGACATTGCCGTGCGCGAGGAATTTTAGGAGGACGCTATGAAGATCGGCAAAAAAGCGGGGCTCTGCATTGCGGCAGCGGCGGCGTTCCTGATAATCTGCGGCGGCTTTTCGGTTGCCGCAGCCGTAAAGGTGAACAGCTTTACAAAAGCGGAAGCGGCGCAGACGGCGGACTTTGCGGTGAGCATAGATGATAACACAAAAATCAAAGCCCTTCCCTTTTCCGCCGCGCCGTCGGTAAAATATGACGGAGGCGGCATAAAGGCGGTTGCCGAAAACGGCGGCTGGATAAAGGTTGTTTACGGCAGCGGTGAAAAGATAAAAACGGGCTACATAGCCTCCGGCGCAAGGGAGCAAAGGCTTGATGTAAAGGCAAGCGACATAATTTTGAGCGACGCCGCGATCACGCTTGAAAGCGGCGGCAAGACCGAGCTTAAGGCGGTTATGCTGCCTGCCGGAGCTAATGAGAAGATAAAGTTCACAAGCAGCGACGAGGATACGGCGGCGGTTGACGAAAACGGCGTTATAACCGCAAAAAAGCCCGGAACGGCGGTCGTCACCGCCTCCTGCTCGCATTGCTCCGGCAGCGTAACGGTTACGGTGATTAAAAGCGGCAAGGCGCCTGCGTTTGCAAAAAGCTCCTACCGCTTAGACGCCGGCGGCGAGCTTGACCTTGCGGCGGAGCTCGGCGGGGCAGACGGCGTGAGCCTGAGCAGCAGCGACGAGAGCGTTATCTCAATAGACGGCACAAAGGCGCGCGCAAAAGGCGCCGGCGCAGCCATAATAACGGCGCGCTTGAACGGAGGCTACGCAGTGTGCCGCGTTACGGTTGAAAACGCAAACAAAAACAGCGCGCGGCCGCTTGACATCATCAACTCCTACGGCGATCTGTGCAACTACCATCCCTCCGTCTATTATTTTGAGAACGGCTTTGGCGGCTACAAATACTGGATGGCTTACACGCCGTATAAAAACAACGATGATTTTTGGGAAAATCCGCACATTGCGGTAAGCAACGACCTTAAGCGCTGGTGCGAGCCGAAGGGCTTTAAGAACCCGCTTGAGCCGCGGCCGGAAAACTACGAGCGCGGCAAGGTCTATAATTCCGACACGGAGCTTGTTTACATCCCCGAAACGAAAACGCTTGAGTGCTGGTGGAGATTTTACGACAGGCCGGGCGGGCGCACCGTGCTGCGCCGCTGCGTGACTACGGACGGAGTGCATTGGAGCGCGCCGGAGGATATGCTCTGCGGCGTGATATACGAAAACGATTTTCTGAGCCCGGCAATACTTTATGAAAACGGGACCTACAAAATGTGGTCCATAGACCAAAACAACGGCTATTCGCTGGATTACCGCGAGAGCAGGGACGGAAAACGCTGGAGCGCGCCTCGGCAGATCGAGATAAAATACGGCGACTCGCGCCTCGTTAACTGGCACCTCAGCGTTATCCACACGGTGAAGGGCTACGAGATGGTGCTCAGCGCGTTTGAAAAGCAGACGAACGATCACACGCATATGAGCCTTTACTACACCTGCTCGCAGGACAATGTGAATTACCCGGAGGCAAGGCTGCTGTTTTCTCCCTCAAAAACGGCGAACGGCTTTGACAATATGGGGCTTTACCGCTCCTGCCTGCTGTATGCGCAGGGCAGATACTACCTGTTTTACAGCGCGCTTCACAAGGGGCAGGGCGCATCCGGCATAGGGATGATAAGCGGCAGAAACATCTTTACGATGAGCTGAAATATTATTTAAGAGAGGGAAATTTATGAAAAGATTTATCAAAGCGGGCGTTTGCGTTTTGCTTGCGGCTTCGATGACGGGGGCGCTTTGCGCCTGCTCCGCCGGACAGGACGAGAGCTGGAAGGACAAGGGCTACGACCTTTCCCTGCCGCAGCTCGGCGAGGACGGCTGGTATATGGTGTTTGAAGATGATTTTGAGGGCGAACGGCTAAACGAGGGCATCCGCTTCGGCGAGAGCTACACCGGAAGCCGCGAGATTTGGACCACCTCGCCCCACGCGATAAGGTGGGAGAGCAACGACCCCGACAAGCCGGAGCAGGCGTGCTGGTGGTGCCCGGAGGCTGTATCGCTCAGGGACGAAAATCTTGTTATAACCTCCGGCTACGAGAGCGACCACGAGTGCGACGGCGAATGCCCCGCCGAGGGGCGCTTTACGGGCGGCATTGAAACGCGCCGCATCACGGGCGACCAAAACAGCAACAAGGGGCAGAGCGACGAGCTGCTGTTTTCGCAGGCGTTCGGATATTTTGAAACGCGCGTTAAGCTGCCGGACGCGGACGGGATGTGGAGCGCGTTTTGGCTTCAGTCCTCAAATATGAGAAAGCCGGCGGCAGAGGGCGTTGACGGCACGGAGATAGATGTGTTTGAAAGCGCGTTCAGGCGCAGCGGCGGCACAAAGATGGGGCACGCGCTGCTTTGGAACGGCTACGGCGAATTTGCGGATTCGGAAGCGTACATAACGGAGCTTGACGAGAGCCTTTACGGCGACTGGCACACATTTGCGCTTAAATGGACCCCGGAATACTATGTGTTTTACATTGACGGCGAGGCGACCTGGGCTTCCGACGGCGGCGGAGTTTCGCATGTTAAGGAATTTCTGCGCCTGACCTGCGAGATTGACGCGGGCGACAAATGGGGCCCGCACGGCCAGAAGATAGGCGCGTTCAACACAGAGGAAAAAAGCGAATTCCTTGTGGACTACATAAAGGTTTGGCAAAATTCCGGCTACGAGCAGTATGTGATAGACGATTCGAGCTTTGCCGGCACGCTTGACACAGAGGGATAAAAAACGCCCGCTCCCCCACAGGGAGCGGGCAGCTTTTTGCAGTATCAGCCGTCCGTTCTGCGCTCTATTTCCGCTACTATGACGCTCATTCCGATACCGAGCGCGCACGAAATACGGTAGAGAGTTTCAAGCGTTGGCTTGCGCTCTCCCCTTTCTATCGCGCTGAGATGCGTTCTTCCTATATCGGCAAGCCCGCTCAGCACCTCCTGACTGAGACCGCGCTTTTTTCTGAACTCGGCTATAACCTCTCCTACAAGCTTTGGATCAAGGGTTGGTGTAAACATAACTGCACTCCTAAATATTTCTTATTTAGAGTGTAGTATTATTTTTGCCGGATTATGAATACATATGTTGACATTTTGAATACTTATGTGCTATTATTTATTTAACACTTAAACTTTCAAGGAGGAATTCATTATGGAAAACAAGCCGAATATCCCAACAGAACCCGCACAGCCGCAAGGTGCATCCGGAGCGCCGCAACCGCAAAATCAGATGCCGCAGCAGAATTACCAACAAAATCCGAATCAACAACACTACCAACCGCAACAACCGATTAAAGCCAAGAAGCCGGTTTATAAAAAATGGTGGTTTTGGCTGATTATCGTTATCGCTGTTCTAATAATAATCGGAATAATAGGTTCGGGCGGCTCTGACGAAAGTACATCGCAGACGGAAACAAATCCGCAAAGTCAAGCGCAACAAACGCCGGCTGACGATACCGAAGATACAGAGATTCCAGATTTAATAGAAGCCGGAACAACCGTAACGGTTGACGGTCTTGAAATATCTTATATTTCCTGTGATGCCGACTTCACAGAATACAACGAATACTCCGCTCCGTCAGAGGGCAATAAGGTTGTGCGTGCAGAATTTGAATTTAAAAACAATTCAGATTCCGACTGTTCGCTGTTTTCATTGGATTGCTATGCAGACGGCACAAAGTGCGAAATATATTACTATGCTGACGACTATGCTTCCCCCACTCTCGAAACCATCTCTCCCGGCAGAACATTTAAATCGGTTGTTTACTTTGAAGTACCCAAAGATGCACAAAATATAGAAATGGAAATGGAAACAAACTTCTGGACAGAAGAAAAAATCATTTTCAACATCAAGTAATGTAAAAAGGACGCTAGCGCGTCCTTTTTTATTTACAGATGAGCATTTTTGTTGACACAGGATATTTGGATGTGATATTATTTAATTGAAATGTATTGCCTTAAGGAGGTCAATTTTATGGCAGACGAATATTACAATCCGAACACAACCCCTCAGCCGGATGCGCCGCAGGACGGCGCCGCTCCCGCCGCGGAGCAGCAGAGCCGGCCGCAGCAGGAGTATCAACAGCCGCAGCAGGAGTATCAGCAGCCGCAGCAAGGCTATCAGCAGCCCCAGCAGGGATACCAGCAGCCGCAGCAGGGATATCAGCAGCAGTATTACAACCCGCAGGGCGGCTACCAGCAGGCGCCGAACCAGCAGTTTTATCCGCCTCAGCCCCCGCAGGAGCAGAAGGCGAGCGTTGGCTTTGCCATCCTTTCCTTTATTATCCCGATTGCCGGCCTGATAATCTTTCTTACCCAAAAGGATAAGCGCCCCAAGACGGCAAAGGTGAGCGGCATATGCGCGCTTGTGAGCTTTATACTGAACATCATTGTTTATGTAATTATGTATATTGCCGGAATCGGCGCGATGTTTGCCATTTCCGACAGCGGCGTTGACTACAGCACATATGACGACGATTATTCGTATTACAGCGAATATGATTACGGCGACGAGGATTTTGACAGCGATTTCTACTACTACGAATAATGCAAAGCTGCCGGAAATCGAACGAAATATGGCTTTAAGCGGCTGATTCCCGCGTGCCGTGTTAAAATACTTGTTGATCCTGCAAACCGAAGTTTACATAACGAACGCCCCGCAGTTTTCACTGCGGGGCGCTTTTTGCTTATTTTTGCACGGGCTGATAAACGCGGACATAATCCACCACGAAATCCGCAGGCATGGCGGAATCGGGATTGTTGCGGATATCGCCCGCCCAGGTAAATTCGTTATCGGTGTTTTCGGGGTTTGCGCTGTCCGTATCGCCGGCTATCTCAACGGAGAGCCAGAGAAATTCCGGCGACTGAGAAACGCCGAAATCCGTGCGCCAGGTCTCCTGGCCGTTGATGTAGAAGACATATTCATCCTCCGTCCACAAAAGGCCGTATGTATTGAACTCGCCGTACATATCCTTATCAACGAGATACTCGCCGGAGGAGCGGGATTTATGCGCGTCGCCGTAGCCGTCTATATGCACGGTGTGAAGCGTGGTGTTGCGGTACTTATCGGCTGGCATCTTGGGGTCGTTATAATACGGCGATTCCATAATATCAATCTCCGCGCCGTTTTCGCCGCCCTTGGTTTCATCGCCCATTGTTTGGGACTGCATCCAAAACGCGCTCCAAAGCCCCTCTGCCGCCGGCGCCTTGCAGCGAACCTCAAAATATCCGTAGGTAAATTCCCTGAGCCCTACGCTGGAGCAGGTGCCCGTGTACCAGCCGGGGCCGTAGGCGCCGTCTTCCTTATATTCTGTGCGGATGATGAGATTGCCGTCCTGAGTAAAGCACTGGGCTCGGTCCCAATAGCCGCCGCGCCTTTCGGGCGTGTCCGGCTCCGTGACCCAAACGGACGGATCTATGCCGGAATCAAAATCATCCTCAAACACAAGCTCCATATTGCTCAGATCAAGCTTTTTATCCGCCTTGGGCGTTTTTACGCGCGAGCAGGCGGTGAGCCCCGCCGCGGCGACGCCGACTGCGGCGGCAGCGGCAATCAGCTTGATGAGAGTTGACCTTTTCATATTGATTTTCCCCTTTCGGCAAACTGCTCCAGCCCGTGCGCAATCCAATATCATTATACCGCGGGGAATGAAAAATTGCAATCGTTAAAGACTTCAGGCGGACTCCTTTTCGGAAGCCTTTTCATTATCGCCGAGCCAGGAGAAAATGACCTCGGGGCGCTCGAATATCTCGTCGAGCCTGTTTGCAAACGGCACGCAGTCGCCGTAATCGAGCGCGCGGTGGTCCGTTACTATCGTTATGGGCAGGATGCGGCGTATCTCTATCGACTGCCGCCCGTCCGCTCCGGTTACGACGACGGCTCTGTCCTGCACGGCGTTGATTGCAAAAGCCGTTGTCTGCGGCGGGATTATCTCAATAAGCGTTGCAAAGCCGTTTTGATTTCTGTGGATGGAGCCGAGATTTGAAACGGTGGTGGTGCCCTGCTCTATGTCGCGCTTTGTGAGGCGTTCGCTTTGCGGAATTGAATAATACTTTTTCCTTGCCTCGCCGGAGAGCGTTTTTACCATATGCTTTCCCGGGGTCTTTGAGCCTATCAGGCGGCACACCGTTTGCGCTATTTTTCCGTTTTTAAGCCCCTTGATGGTATTATCCATGGAAACCTCAAACATAACCTCGTTCATATCGCTGTTTTTTGCGCGGCGCACGGTATCGTTTATTGCCGCAGTCATCTCCCTGAGCGATTTATTGCCCATATCGCGCATATTGACCGTCATCATCTCTCCGCTCGGCAGGACCATCGGCATTGAGATATCTATGGTGTCGTGATATTTGAGCGTGCCGCGCACAAGGCGCCTGTTGAATTCAAGCGTGGTGTTCATCTTGGGCGCGGCCTTGAGCCCCTCGCAGATTATTTTGAGCATCACCGTGTTGAGCGTTATCTTTTCCTGCGAGCGCGGGCGCATCGCGTTAAGGCGGCGGCAGCACTTTATAAGCTCGGTAACATCCGCCTCATAGGTTGCGGCAACATGGGGGATGCTGCGCCAGCTTTCCGTGGTCATATTTGAAACTATCTTTCTTGCTATTCCGAAATACTCCTTTTTGTAAACAGACATAACTTTCCTCCGTAAATCAATTATATTTGAATCTGCGGCGCGCTATCACCGCGCCATGGCAGAATGATACCAAAACAGCGGCGCGCAATCCACCAACTTTGATTTACAAAATGTTATTTTCGGTTTACATCGGGGTTTACATTGCACTTTACAAGGCGCAGAGAGCGCATTTGGGCGCAAAAAAGCCCGCGTGCGGTCGCGGGCAGGGACTATCTTTTTTTATTTTTGTGCGTTACGAACGCGCATATGTAATATATTGGGATAGTGATAAACAAAAGCCAGAGCGGGTGCCAGAGCGAAAGATGAAAGCCGCCGGCAAAAAACGCAATCAGCACGAGCGCGGGATAGCAAAAGATGCGCATATCCTTTTTTTCGCGGCTGATGACGGCAGTGTAAAACACCGGTATCGTTAAAAGGCAGAGCCAGGAGCTTTTCCACAGCGAGGAATCTATTATGCCGAGCAGGAGCATTGCGATGAGCGCGAAAAACGGATAGGCGTAAAAAAGCCAGGAGCGTTTTTTCTTTTTTGCGGCGAATGCAGGCTCCGCGGGCTTGAAAGCGGCGGGCGCTTTAGCGTCTTCCCGCGGCGGCTGCTCCTTTTCCGGCTGCTCCTGCACAGTCTGCTTTTGCGGCGACTGAGCGCAGTTCAATATATCGTCCACCGAAATGCTGTAAAGCTTGGAGAGCTTCATCATATTATCGGTGTCCGGCACGGCGTAGCCCTGCTCCCACTTTGAAACGGACTGGCGCGAAACGCCGAGCTTTTCCGCAAGCTTTTCCTGGCTGAGGCCGTTTTCCGCCCTGAGCCTCCTGAGATAATCCCCCTGTTTTACAGACATATAATTCCCCTTTTTGAAAAAAGAATAAGAATATTATAAACGACTTTTGCGGGGATTTCAAGCGAAACCTTAAGGCTTCTTTGCAAGCGTGACGGTTATTGAGGTGCCGGCGCCCTCGCTGCTTTTTATGGCGACGCCGCCGCCGAGATATTCCGCGGTGTGCTTAACTATTGCAAGGCCGAGCCCTGTGCCGCCCGTTGCCTTTGAGCGGGATTTATCCACCCTGAAAAATCTTTCAAACACGCGCTCAAGATATTTTTCGGGGATGCCGATGCCCGTGTCGCTCACCGTGAGGGCAGCCTTATCGCCGAGGTCGCTGAGCGAGATATCTACGCTGCCGCCCTGAACATTATATTTTATTGCGTTTTCAACAAGGTTGTAAACAAGCTCCTCAAGCAGCGCCTGAGTGCCCCTGACCCTGCACTCCTCGCCCGAAACGCTTATCTTAACATCCTTTTTGCTCGCCTTTACGGAGAGCGCCTCGGCGCAGTAGCGCACAACGGGCATAAGCTCTACATAATCTATTATGGGCTTATAATCGTACTCCTCAAGCTGAGAGAGCTGGATTATATCGTGCGTTAGGTTTATGAGGCGCTGGGATTCCTTATAGATCACGGCGCCTATCTTGGGCACATCCTGAGGCTGCGCCATACCGCTTTGAAGGATCTCGCCGTAGCCGGAAATCGAGGTCAGCGGCGTTTTGAGCTCGTGCGAAACATTTGCCGTGAAGCGCTTTTTCATATTGAGCAGCTTTTCCTTTTCATCAAGCTGCACCTGTATCTTCTGCGCAAACGGCTTAAGCTCGTTATACGGGCAGTTCTCCGCTATATGCGAGGCGTCGCTGCCCATCGCCTCTATATCGTTTTTGAGCACGCGAGAAATTATGAGCGCGGCGGCAAACGAAATCAAAAGCACCGCCGCAAGCAGCGGAATAATGCCGGCGGCGCAGAAGATTATAAACGGGCGGTAATCCGAAACGCCGTGCTCCCTGAGGCTGATAAAGGCGAACACGCCTACGCCGCCGAACGCCAAAAGCGCGCAGCAGGCGGAGGAGATGAGAACGGCGTTGAATATTTTTCCTGTCATCCTGCCGGTCATATCAATCACCCAGCTTGTAGCCGACATGGCGTATGGTTTCTATGAGCGCTCCGCTTTCGCCGAGCTTTTTTCTTAATGTAAGGATATGGCTGTCCACCGTGCGCGTTTCGCTTTCGCTGTCGTACCCCCAAACCTTGTTGAGCAGCTGCTCGCGCGTTACGGCAATGCCTTGGTTTAGCATAAGGTATTTGAGAATCTCATACTCCTTAAAGGTGAGCTCCACCTCGGCGCCGAAGGAATAGACCTTGTGCTTTTTATCGTCCAGCACAATGGAGGCGTAGGAGTATGTTTTGCGCTCGTCGCGCTCGCTTGTGCGGCGCAGCAGCGCCCTTATGCGCGAAAGGAATATCATAACGGAAAACGGCTTTGTGATATAGTCGTCCGCGCCGCTGTCAAGCCCTTTTATCGCGTCTATCTCCGAATCCTTTGCCGTTACCATAACTATGGGCAGATGCCTGTACGCCGAGGAGGCGCGAAGCTTTTTTGTGATGCTCAGCCCGTCCTCGCCCGGAAGCATAACATCTATCACCACAAGATCGGGCAGCTCCTTTTTGAGCGCGTCAAAAAACTGACGCGGCTCGCTGAAGCCCTGCACATCGTAGCCGTTGCCCTTTAGCGCGTACGCCTCAAGCTCGCGCACGCCGGTATCGTCCTCAAGAATATATACGAGCGGCATAATAAACCCTCCGTTGCTTCAGGCAGTCGCTGCCCGAATAATAAGCTTTTCTTTTATTATTATCTCAGCTGAGCGAATATTTTTCAAGATAAGTTTCAAGGGATTTTGCAAATTCGCCGTCATCCTCCTTAAGGGAGCGGGAATATTCGTGGATATTATACTCGCCGCTTTCAAGCTCCGTTACGGAGACGGCAAGGCCGGAGCAATGGTCCGCTATACGCTCAAGCGCGTTTACAAGATCAAGATAAACATAGCCCTGGGAAACGGAGCACTCGCCGAGCTCCACTCTTTTTAAATGGCGGCTCTTCAGCTCGCGCTTAAGCTTATCCACTACCTCCTCAAGCGTTTCCACCTCGCGGTAGGCGGAGATGTCGCCCGAGGAAAACGCCTGCACGGTGAGCGAGAGCGCCTTGCTTACCGCCGCCATCATAACATTGAGATCGTACTTTGCCTTTTCCGAAAGCGGGATATTCTTTTTTTCTATATTCTTTTTCACGCGCAGGATATCCTCGCAATAGTCGGATATCTTTTCAAACGCCTCTATCGCATGGTGCAGGATGAAAACGGACTTGCTGTCCTCATCCGAAAGGCTCAGCGAGCTTATGCGCACAAGATAGGTCTCTATAACCTCCTCGTACTTATCCGTTTCGCGCTCGTTGTTTTCAACCGTGCGCGCCTTTTCCGGCGTGTAGTTCTTTATCAGCGAAAACGCCGCGCCGGCGGTTTCCTCCACAAGACGCGCCATTTTAACGGTGGCGTCCATACTTTTTTCAACGGCGTAGGACGGGGTGAGCAGGAAGCGCTCGTCCAACAGTGCGGGGATCGGGCTTTCGTTCTTTTTGCCGTCGCGCACGGTGAGGCGCGCAAGCTTTTCAAGCTGCTTTGTGAAGGGAAGCAGCACTATTGTTGAAAAGATATTGAACACGGAGTGAACTATGGCGATCTGCGACGGGGTGATGTAGCTTTCCATAAAATCAAAATCGAAGACGGCGTTCGCGCCGTAAAACAGCACGATGGCAAGCACCACGCCGATTATATTGAAATAGAGGTGAACGAAGGCGGTGCGCTTTGCGTTTTTGCTGGTGCCGACGGCGGAGATCATGGCCGTGACGCAGGTGCCGATATTCTGGCCGAGGATAACGGGAAACGCCGTTGAAAACGGCACCGTGCCCGTGAGCGAGAGCGCCTGAAGTATGCCCACGGACGCGCTTGAGGACTGGATGACAGCCGTGAGCACTACGCCGGCAAGTATGCCGAGAAGCGGATTTGAAAATCTTATCAGCAGCTGGGCAAAGCGCGGCTCGTTTGCAAGGCCGCTCATAGAATCGCTCATAAATTCCATACCCATCATCAGTATGCCGAAGCCCGCAAGGATGCCGCCGACATTTTTTACCTTTTCCTTTTTAAGGAACATAAGCATAAACACGCCTATGACGGAAAGCACGGGCGCGAAGGACGAGGGCTTGAGCAGGTTTACTATAAGGCTGCTGCCGTCTATCCCCGTGAGGGAGAGTATCCACGCCGTGGCGGTGGTGCCGATATTGGCGCCCATTATGACGCCGATGGCCCGCGAAAGCTCCATTATTCCGGAGTTTACAAAGCCCACCACCATAACCGTAACGGCGGAGGAGGACTGGATGACGGCGGTTACCGCGCAGCCGAGCAGAACGCCCTTATAGGTTTTATCGGTCATTTTTTCAAGTATCTGCTCAAGTCTGCCGCCGGAGAGCTTTTCAAGCCCGCCGCCCATCATATTCATACCGTAAAGGAAAAGGGCAAGGCCGCCGAGCAGCGAGAAAACAGAGAATATATCCATATTTTTCATCGCCTTTCAGGACAAGATTGCGTTTCAAAAGCCCCGCGGCGCAGTATTGCAGCCGCCGCGACACAGATAAGATAGCAGTTGTAATTCAAGAAAATGCGCCCTTTATGTCAAATCCGTGTCAAATAAGGCGGGCTTTTCGCGGCGCTGTTATTGACAGGGGCGCGCGCCGATGATATAATTTTTTATATCATTTTTTGTTTGAAAGGAGCGGGCGTTATGAGAGGATGTTCCGAAAAAGGCCGTCGTATGTATTCCCGTTATATCTATAACAGCGGATCTTGCCGAGGCCGCTCCGGAGACGCCCGCTTTTTGTTTTTTGAAGCGGCATAGCAGTCCCCGCCCTCGGCGCATTTGCCGGGGGCTGTTTTTATTTTTTACAAGGAGGAGAAAGATTATGCCGTGGATACCCGTTCAAAAGGAAAAGGCGCCCGTAATCAAAAACATAATCTATGCCGTTAAGCTGCTTTACAGGGCGCACCGGCCTTATATATTCTGGAACATACTGGCTGAGTTTATCTATATAATCTTCAGAAGCTTTATTCAGAGCGTGCTGTTTTTGAAAACGCTGCTTGCCGTGATAGAGGGCGGATATTCGTTTGAATATTACGCCGGCGTGCTGGCGGCTTTTCTGGGCGTGGGCGTTTTATGCAAGCTTATATCGAATATAAGCGACTACAAGAGCCTTGTGGGGCAGAAGATAGTTTACAAAAAGCTTAACAATATGATATTCAAAAAGGCGTGCGAGGTGGATATAAGCTGCTATGAAGACCCCGCGTTTTACGACAAATACCAGCGCGCCACCGAAATTCTTACCGGCGGCTACTTTTTTGCATTCGCGCTGAATCTTGCAAACGGGCTGGGCGCGTTCATCTCGTTTTTATTTGTTGTGGGAACGGTTGCCTCTATAGACCCCGCGTATCTTGCATTTTTGGTTCCTGCGCTGCTTGTGTTCGGAGTTGAGGTGGTAAAGAGCAAAACCGTTTACAGGCGCGATTTCAGCATGGCGAAAAACAACAGGATAAAGGCGTACGCCCAGCGAACGCTTTTTCTTAAGGACTTTTCAAAGGACATAAGGACCTCCGGCATCTTCGGGGTCATTAAGAAGAGGTTTGACGAGGCCGTAGCGCGAAATGTTGAGATATTGAGGAAATACGGCCTTAAGCTGTTTTTATTCAGCACGGCAAGCTCGCTGATGGGAGAGTTCATACCGATAGCGGGCACCTACGCCTACGCGGGCTACCAGTTTGCCGTTACGGACGAGCTGACCGTTTCCGGCTTTTCCGTGGTGCTTTCCGCAATAGATTCCGTGCGCTCCGCGGCGCAGATGATGGCAAGAAGCTTTTCGGAGCTTTCCGCCTCCGCCCTCTACTTTCAGAACTTGCGCGAATTTTTTGAATATGAGCCTAAGGTGGTTTCCGGAAGCCTTGAGGCGGGCAAATTTGAAAGCCTGGAATTTAAAAATGTTTGCTTTAAATATCCCGGCGCAAAAACATATTCAATTAGCGATTTGAGCCTGAGGATTGAAAAGGGGCAGACCGTTGCCGTGGTAGGGATAAACGGCGCTGGGAAAACCACCTTTGTGAAGCTTTTGATGCGGTTTTACGACGCAACGAGCGGCGAGATACTATATAACGGCAAAAGCCTAAAGGAATACGAGCTTTCAAGCCTGAGAAAAAGGATAGCCGCCGTGTTTCAGGATTACAGGAATTTTGCGCTTTCCGTTAACGAAAACATCCTTTGCCGCGAATGTGACGAAAACGGCAGGGCGGCTGCCGAGGCGGCGATGAAAAAGGCGGGCATCTTTGAAAAGGTGCAGACCCTGCCCGACGGGGGCGACACCGTGCTGACGCGCGAATTTGACGAGGCGGGAGCGGGGCTTTCCGGCGGGGAGGCGCAAAAGACGGCAGTTGCGCGGCTTTTTGCAAGGGATTACGACATCGCCGTGCTTGACGAGCCGTCCTCCGCCCTTGACCCCGTTGCGGAATACAGGATGTACGAAAACCTGATACGCGAAACGAAAAACAAAACGGTTATATACATATCTCACCGGCTTTCGAGCGCGGTGCTGTCCGACAAGATATTCGTGCTTGAAAACGGCTCTCTGACTGAAAGCGGAAGCCACGCCGAGCTGATGCGCTCCGGCGGCAAGTACGCCGAGATGTTTCATTATCAGGCCCAGAGCTACGGGAAAGGAGGCGAGGCGCTTGAGGAATAAAAAGAACGCTGCCGCACATTCAACGCAGTCCAACATATTTTATTTCATAAGGCTGCTGTTTAAGATATCGCCCCTGCTTGTTTTGGGCGAGGCGATGTGGGGCGTTTTTCAAACGCTGCCCACAAGGCTTGTATCCGTTATAGGTGTTAAATATGTTGTGGACGCCGTTACATCCGGAGCCGAGCCGAAGAAGATAGCCGCGGCGGTGGCGGGCATAGCCGCGGTGCTGCTTTTAAGCGAGCTTTTTTGCAATCTTTTCCGCGAGTTTTACTGGAACATCGCGCGGGAGAAGGCCAACGCAGGCCTCAGCACGATATTTTACGAAAAGGCGCGCTCGCTTGACCTTGAATCGTACGACGACCCGTATTTTTACAACAATTTTATTATTGCCATCGAATCCTCCACCGGCAACCTGAACAATATACTGACGATAATAAGGGAATATATGGGCGAGCTGATATCGCTTATAACGATCTGCGCGGTTATTCTTGCCACGGACCCGATATGCCTGCTTATTATCGCGGGGATAATAGCCGTTTTCACCCCGATAAGCAGAAAGATAGGCGCTCTTCAATCCGAAAGGCGAATAGAAAACAACCGCCTGCACAGAAAGGCGGATTACTTTGCGCGCATATTTTATCTTCAGGATTACGCCAAGGAGGTGCGAATGAACGGCATCCGCCCGCTTCTGATAAAGAGATACGGCGAGGCAGCGGACGAGGTTATTGAAAACCAACGAAAATATGTGGGCAAGATTGATTTTATCTATTTCTTTCAGGAAACGGGCGTGCAGGCGCTTGGATTTATGTTTTTGCTGCCGCTTTATCTGGGCTACTGCGTTATTGAAGCCGGCACGCTTTCCGCCGGCGATTTCATAGCCACCTTTAACGGCGCGTACGCCATTGCAACCTCGTTTTCGTTTTTGACCGTTTTTATTGCAAGAAGCTTTTCCGAGCAGGCAAAGATGATTGAAAAATTCCGCGAATTTCTGGGCAGAACGAATAATATCAAGGGCGGCAAGCACGAGGCTGCGTGCGCAAAGCCGGAAACGATTGAGCTTAAAAATGTTTCGTTTACCTATCCGGGGAACAGCTCCCCCACCCTGAAAAACATAAGCCTAACGCTGCGCCCGTATGAAAAGATTGCGCTTGTGGGCTACAACGGCGCGGGAAAAACGACGCTGACGAATCTGCTGCTGCGCCTTTACGATGTTTCAAGCGGCGAGATACTTATAGGCGGGCGCAATATCAGGGAGGAGACGCTTGAAAGCCACCGCGCAAGATTTGCAGCCGTGTTTCAGGATTTTCAGATATTTGCCGCGTCACTGGGCGAAAATGTTTCGCTGAGCAGGGAGGTTGACGAAAAAGAGGCGAAAAGCGCCCTGCGCCACAGCGGCTTTAACAAGAGGCTGCCCGGCGGGCTTGACGCGCAGCTGCTTCGCGAATTTGACGACGGCGGCTTTATGCTCTCCGGCGGCGAGGCGCAGAAGGTTGCGGTTTCAAGAGCGTTTTACAAGAAATGCCCGTATGTTATAATGGATGAGCCCTCTGCGAATCTTGACCCGATCGCGGAGCACGATTTGAACAACGCGATGATGGAGGCCGCGAAGGACAAGACCGTTATATTCATATCCCACCGGCTTTCCACAACGCGAAATGCAGACAGGATCTATGTTATTGAAAACGGCACGATAGCGGAGAGCGGCACGCACGATGAGCTTATGGAGCTTGGCGGAAAATACGCGTATATGTTTAAATTGCAGGCCGAAAAATACACCGAGGGCGCATAATAAATAAATTTTGTATAAAATATGCGGCGATATGCGGCGAAATTTGATAAGTTATTCTCATTTACAACCGCTTTTAGCAATGCTAAAATTATAGTATGAAAAATAATATTATAAAGGGCAGGCAGATGAGCGGCTCCTTTTTGATGGGGGCGGTGCTTGCGCTTGCCGGAGGATTTCTTGACGCATACACATATGTTTGCCGCGGCGGCGTTTTTGCCACGGCGGAAACGGGCAATATGGTGCTTTTGGGGCTGAGGCTTGCGTCCGGCGAGCCCAAAGAGGCGATAAGATATATCATTCCGATTTGCGGCTTTGCCTGCGGAGTGCTTGTGAGCGCGGCGGTGAGAAAAAAATTCAAGGAAAGCAGGGCGCTTCACTGGCGGCAGATGACGGTTGCAATGGAGATAGCCGTGCTGGCGGCAATATCGTTTGTGCCCTCCTCGCCCGAAAACAACATATACACAAACGCGCTTGTTGCGTTTGCGGCAAGCCTTCAGGTGCAGAGCTTTCGCGTGATAAGCGGGGTGCCGCTTACCACAACGATGTGCACGGGCAATCTGAGATACGCGGCGGAGAGCCTGTTTCGCGCCGCAAGCGAAAAGAACAGGGCTGCGCTATTAAACGCGGCGAAATACCTTGCGATAATCGCGTTATTCATAACGGGAGCGGTCTGCGGCGCCGCCGTGACGCGCGCTGCGGGGATAAGAGCCGCCCTTGCGGCGGCGGGCATACTGCTTGCGGCGTTTTTGATGATGTTTATTGACCTGAGAAAAAACACGAAGCAGAAAACGGAGTACGGTGAAGATGAAGAAAAAGCTGATTAGAGCCGGCGACGATTCCGCCGAGGCGCAGTTTGCAAAAATGACCGAAACGCCGATAAACCGGCTTATAGCCTCGCTGAGCGTGCCCACCGTTATCAGCATGATGATAACGAATATATATAACGCTACCGACACATATTTCGTTTCAAAGATAGGCATATCGGCAAGCGGCGCCACGGGCGTTGTTTTCAGCCTTATGGCTATTCTTCAGGCGTTCGGCTTTATGTTCGGCCACGGGGCGGGAAGCTGCATCAGCCGCCATCTCGGCGCGCAGGATGCGGAGCGGGCGCGGCGCTATTCATCCACCGGCTTTTTCCTTGCCGTTGTTGCGGGAGCCTTGATAATGGCGCTGGGTCTGGCGTTTATCGACCCGCTGATGACTCTTTTGGGCAGCACGCCCACCATATTGCCCTATGCACGGGATTACGGGATCTACATCCTTATATCCGGCCCTGCGATGACGGCAAGCTGCGTTGTGAACAATATTCTGCGATACGAGGGTATGGCCGCGCTTGCGATGGTGGGGCTCACCTCCGGCGGAATACTTAATATGCTGCTTGACCCGCTGCTTATATTCACCTTTGATATGGGCATAGCCGGCGCGGGGCTTTCAACGGCGATCTCGCAGTACATAAGCCTTATCATACTGCTTATTATGTATTATCGCGGACCCGCGCAGAGCAAGATGCGCCTTCGCGCAATCACGCTGCGGCCCAAATTTGTGTTTGAGATAATAGCCACAGGCCTGCCGAGCCTTGCAAGGCAGGGGCTCAACAGCGTTTCAAATATGGTGCTCAACATCCAGGCGGCTCCGTTCGGCGACGCGTGCATTGCAGCTATGAGCATCGTGGGCAAGGTTTCAAACCTGCTGTTTTCCGTCTGCGTGGGCATCGGGCAGGGCTTTCAGCCCGTATCCTCCTTTAATTACGGCGCGGGCAGATATTCGCGCGTTAAAAAGGGCATAAGATTCACCTGGAGCTTTTCAACGGCGGCAATATTCGTGCTTTCGCTTATCTGCTTCATATTCGCGCCGCAGATCGTGGAGCTTTTCCGCCACGAGAGCGAGGTTGTGGAGATAGGCTCCGCGGCGCTGCGGCTGCTGTGCGCATCGCTGCTGTTTTTGCCTACGGTTATGATAGGCAATATGACCTTTCAAAGCATCGGGAAAAGCGGGCGCGCATTCTTTCTTGCGCTCACGCAAAACGGGCTGTTTTTCATACCGCTTGTCTATATACTTCCGCGCTTTACGGGGCTTTGGGGCATAGAGGCGGCGCAGCCGATAGCATATGTGCTGGCGGCGATAGTGACCGTGCCGTTCATAATCTCCTTTGCAAGGAGCCTGCCCGCAGACAGGCCGAACGCAAGGGAAAAAGCAGAAGCCGAATGATCTGCGGCTGAAAAGCCATACTGTATAAAAGAAAAAGAGGAGCGCGCGCTCCTCTTTATTTTTTATCGGTTTTTAGATTTATATAATAGACGAATATATCCTCGTATTCGCCTAAAGCGTTTTTGAAGCCGCCGGGAATAACGCCGAGGCGGGTGAAGCCGAGGCGTTCGTAAAGACGCTGCGCCGCGGTGTTTGACGCGACGACGGCATTGAACTGCAAAATGCGAAAGCCGAGCAGCGCGGCGGTTTCAAGGCAGTGGCGCACAAGCGCCTCGCCCACGCCCCGACCGCGGCAGCTTTTTAAAACGGCGAAGCTGGCGTTTGCAATATGGCCGCACCTGCCCACATTATTCGGGTGAAGGATATACATACCGACTATATTGCCGTCCTTATCCTCCGCTGCGGCGCAAAAGCTTTGCGATTCAAAGAATTCCGCGGCTGATTTTTCCGTGAGCGGGCTGCTTTGGGGAAAGGCTCTCCCCTCCTCAACCACCTGATTCCAAATGCGCATAAGCTGCAAAAGATCTTCACTTTTACATTCGCGCACATTTACGGCAGCGTTTTTCATCAGCGCTTTGCGCCCTTTGAACCCTTTGCACCGCCGAACGACGCCGAGGAGAGGATATTCGTATCAAACGAATATGTTATCTCTTCGTTTGCGCGCTGGCGCTTCAAGGCAAGCGAGATCATTTTATCAAGCAGCTGCGGATATTTTACGCCCACCGGCTCCCAGAGATAGAAAGCGAGCGAGCCGGGGATGGTGTTGAACTCGTTTATCCAAAACTCGCCTGTGTCGGCGTTCATAAGAAAATCTATTCTGACGACTCCGTTGCAGTCAAGATACTTGAATGCGTCAACGGCTGTTTTCTTTATGCTCTCGGCCGTGTCTGCCGGAATATCGGCGGGGATTTTGCGCTTAAGGCTGCTCATACCCTTGCTGCCGCCCGTTTTTTTGCCGCCATCCATATATTTATCCTTATAAGAAAGGATCTTGTCGGCGGAGAGCGGCTCTTCAAGCTCCGACGCCTCAGCCTCGGTATAGTCGCCGAGCACGGAGCAGTTTATCTCCCTGAGCGGAGTTACAGCCGGCTCAACGAGCACCCTTTCGGCAAAGCCGAAGGCAAGCTCCAGCGCGTCCTCAAGCTCGCGGGTGTTATCCGCCTTGCTGATGCCGACGCTTGAGCCGAGGTTGACGGGCTTTACGATAACGGGATATTTAAAGCTTTCCTCTATGCTTTTAACAACGCTCTGCTCGCTGCGGTAATCCTGAGATGTGAAGCGGATGCCCGGCAGCACGGGAAAGCCGGCGTCGCGCAGCATCACCTTCATAGCGTATTTATCCATACAAACGGCGCTTGAAAGCACATCGCAGCCCACAAAGGGCAGGTTGAGCGTTTTGAGGAAGCCCTGCAGGGCGCCGTCCTCAACATTGGTGCCGTGAACAATGGGAAACGCCACATCTACGGCGGCGATGGGCTTTTGCTTTGCAAAAAGCTTTTTGCGCTGAGGCACAAGATATGTTCTGCCGGAGCTTGTTTCAATATTTATTCTTTCGCTTTTTGAAATCAGCGCGGGGATGTTTTTAAACTCCTCTATATCGCGCATACTTTCCGAATAATAAAGCTCGTTGCTTTTTGTGATATACACCGGAAAAACGGCGTATTTAGACTCGTCTATGCTCTGCATTGCCTGAACGGCGGAGATAACGGAAACCTCGTGCTCAACGCTTTTTCCGCCGAAGAGAACCGCAACATTTATTTTCATAATGCCCTCCTTGATAAAGGAAAATCAATAATTATCCGGCAAATCGTTTTCTATAAGGATAACCTTCTGCGCTCCGGACAGCGCGCACGCCTTGCCGTAAGCCTCGGTAAACGAGGAGCAGACGGTGAGCTTATCGGGATTGAAGCCGGAATCCGAAGCGCCCTTTGCGATTGGCTCCGTCTGCTTTCTGCCGACAAGGAAAATATGATCGCACACACCGGCGGCAAGGCAGCCGAAATCATAATTGAGCTTATCCTGCATACTGCCGAGCTCCACCATACCGGGGGTGATGAGGATCTTGACGCCGTCGAACATACCGAGCGTTTCAAGCGCGGCGCGGCAGCCGGCGGGGTTTGAATTATACGCGTCGTCTATAACGGCGATATTGCCGCGGCGCGTGAGCTGGAGCCTGTGCGGCGGGGCTTCAAGCTTTCTTGCCTGCATTTTTATATCATCCGCCGTCATACCGAGCGCGACGCACACGGCTATGGCTCCGGTGAGGTTGACAACATTATGCTCGCCCACAAGCGGGGTGCGCACGCCCTCTATCCTTTTGCCTGCGCAGCAGACCGAAAATTCCGTGCCCTTTGCGCCGACCCTGATATCGTAAGCATAGGCCTCGTTGCCGGTTTTGATTCCGTAGGTATGGCTTTTGGCGTCTGCGCGCCTTTTAAGCTCAGAGGAGATGTTTTCGTTATCTCCGTTGAGGAACATATTGCCCTTGTCGGAAACGGCGTCGTAAAGCTCGAATTTTGTTTTGATAATATTATCTATCGTTTTGAAGCTTTCAAGATGCTGCTCGCCTATTGAGGTAATAACGCCCATATCGGGATGCACGATATCGCAAAGCTCCTTTATGTCGCCCACATTCCTCGCGCCCATCTCGCACACAAATATCTCGTGCGTGGGGCGAAGCTGCTCTCTTACGGTCTTTACAACGCCCATAGGCGTATTGTAGCTTTCCGGCGTCATCAGCACATTATATCTGCCCTTTAAAAGGGTGGAAAGATAATATTTGACGCTTGTTTTGCCGTAGCTGCCCGTTATGCCTATGATTTTAAGCTCCGGGCAGGCGCGAAGCATTTTTTCGGCGTCGTTTATATAATACCTGCGTATCGCGCTTTCAAGCGGCGAATTTATAAGGTTGCCGAGGAGCGCCAAAAACGGAGTGAGGGCAAGCAGCGCGCTCATAGCGCACAGAGCGAACCGCTCCCCGCCGGCAAAGAACGCCGCTGCAAAGGCTGCGAGCCAAACGAGTGCGTCCGTTATCAGCATACGCTTTACCCTTGCCGTGTAAACGAGCGGCTTTTTTGCCTTTTTGAGCGGCAGGCTGCAAAGCGACGCCGCAACGGCTGCGGCAAAAAACAGCGCATAGAGCAACACGGCGTTTGTGAATGCTGCGCCGACCGCTATGAGCAGCAGCAGCGCGTTTGCGATATAGCGCCTTTTATTTTTGCCCATCCATTTGAGCTGCACCTTGGGCTTATATGAATTGAGCTGGAACATATGTGTTGAAAGCAGCACGCACAGCACGGCATAAACGGCGCACAGCGCGAGCGAAGCTATATTCAGCGCAGTATACATTTTAAACCTGCTCTCCTATCTTAAGAAAGGATTTTAATATATTCTGAAAGATCACGGGCTGGTCAAGGAAAGAATAATGGCCGGCGTTTTCTATTTTGCAAAGCCCCACATCCGCGCCGGAGGAGGATATCTCGCGTTCGAATATCTCGGCGTCGCTTATCGGGGTGGCGGTG
Source organism: uncultured Eubacterium sp. (assembly GCA_944380545.1). Taxonomy (GTDB): domain Bacteria; phylum Bacillota; class Clostridia; order Oscillospirales; family Acutalibacteraceae; genus Eubacterium_R. Next base: position 91,354 of record CALWHV010000007.1, read on the forward strand.
TCGTTCACGCCCCAGATAAGAAGCGTTTGGCATTTGATGTTTTTGAGAAGCCCGGTCAGATCCTCGTTTACGGTTTTAACGAGCACTCCGCGCATAAGCGGAGAAGCCGCCGCGTAATCCGCGGAGGAGAATTTTTGACGAAGCGACTCAAGCGCCTCGGGAAAGAGCTTTTGAACGGGAGCGAGGCTCAGCACCGCCTTGCCCGCCTTATATATGCGGGTGCGCGTGTTCTGCTTTTTGCTGCGCTGCGGCATCACGCCGGCGGCGTCTGCAAAAATGATGCGGCTTATCTCAAACGGCAGGCCGCTCATTGAAGCCATTTTGATTATCACCCTGCCGCCGAACGAGTGGCCGAAAAGCGTAACACGCTTATAGCCGAACGAGGCTATGAAATCCGCCGTGAAATCCGCGTACGCCGAAACATCCCACACCTCTGGCGGCTCGGGCGTGCCGCCGAAGCCGGGGAAATCGAGCGAAATCACCGTGAATTTCTGCGCAAGGAGCTGCGCCACCGATTCATAAACGCCGATATTCGCGCCCCAGCCGTGCAGGATAAACACCGGCTCTCCCGCGCCCCTGATATCGTAATTGACGCTGATGCCGTTTATCTCTTTAATCAAGAAAAGACCTCCAGAAGCGGTGTGAAAATAATAAATTTAAAACATTATATTCACCGCGCGGAAATATTTTTCTATATTCTATCACATTTATACCCGGTGTGCAACGATTTATTGAAATCCCCGCTGATTTTGCACGCGGCTCCTTCTGCGAAGAAAGGCGGAAACGGCTGCTCCGGCGGCGGCGACGGCCGCCTCCGTAACGGGATATGAGAGCCAAACGCCCGTCATTCCCCAAAAATGCGAAAAAATAAGCGCAAGGGGTATGATAACGAAAAATCCGCGCAAAAGCGAGAGCGCCTGAGCCGGAGCGGCAATATCGCACGAGGTGAAGCGAACGGCAAGCACTATATTATATCCCGCAAAAAGATTTGAAAGAAAATAAATTCGTATGCCGAAAACCGCTATCTGCGCGAGGGACGCGTTGTTTTCGCTGTTGAAAGCCGCCGTGACCTTGCCGGCAAAAACGAAAAGCACTATATACACCGCCGCGGAGATAACGAGCACCGTGAGCATTGAAAGACGGGAGGCAGCTTTGAGCGAGGCATTATCACGCCTTGCGTGGCAGGCGCTGAAAATCGGCTGCGCGCCCTGCGAAACGCCGGTGAACACCGCCGTTACGATAAGCGAGATATTCGCTATAACGCCGTAAGCCGCAACGCCCGTGTTGCCGCAAAGGCGCAGGATGACGATATTGAAAACTATCAGCACAACGGCGCTTGAGACCTGCGAGATGAGCGACGGCGCGCCGAGGGAAAGCAGCCTGAGGCTCTCGCGCAGCTTCGGGCGAGCGGCGACGGGGCGCAGCGTGCTTTTTTTGCCGAAGAAATGCGGCGAGATAACGGCAAGGCTTATCACGGGAGAGAGCCCCGTTGCAAACACCGCGCCGAAAATCCCCATTTTGAGCGGGAAAATAAAGATATAGTCAAGCAGGATATTCGAAAAGCTGCCGGTCAGCATCGCCGCCATTGAAAGCTGCGGGCCGTTATCGTTTCTGACGAAGCAGAGCATAATATCGTTTGCGATGAACGCCGGAGAAAATATCAGCAGCCAACGGATATAGGTTGAGGTCATTTGGAGCGTTTCGCCGTTTGCGCCGAGGAGCAGCGACAGCGGGCGCACGGCAAAGGCGCAGATAAGCAGAAAAACGGCTGAAAACGCCGCGCCGAGGCAGAGCGCGCCGGTAAAAAAGCGGTTTGCGTTTTCGCGCTTTTCGGCGGCGAGCGAAAACAGGGTTGCGCCGCCCATTCCGAGCATAAGGCCGGTGCCGTGAATAAAATTATATACGGGGATAGCTATGTTGAGCGCGGCGAGCCCCGCCGAGCCGAGACCCTTTGAAACGAAAAAGGTGTCTGCCAAAATATAGCCGGAAACGCCGAGCGTGCCGAGCACGCTGAGCGAAACATATTTCATAAAGCTGCGCGTAAGCGAGCCGTTATCAGAGTAAAATGGCAATTTTCATTTTCTCCTTTCGCAGCGCTCGGCACATCGTACTTGCCGCCGAAAAGCCGAAAAAAGCGCCGCCTTTTCATCTTCAACGGCCTAACGATGAAAAGCACGGCGCCCTATCCCCCACCCGGCGGCGGGGGTCACGCTTAATATTTTTGTGTATAATAACATAGTAAAATCAAAAAATCAACAGCTTTACTTTTGCACCGTTTGATGTTAATATATATTTCATCAAAATCGCTAAGGAAGTAATTAAATGGCGCATCCCTTAAAGCATTATATAACCATCACAAAACACCGCCACCGCGTTATGTGTCACTGCTTTCTGGCGGGCATACCCGTTCAGGGGCTTTTGCACGATCTTTCAAAATATTCGCCGGCTGAGTTTATCCCCGGCGCAAGGTATTACCTCGGCAACCGCTCGCCTAACGAGGGGGAGCGCGCCGCTTTGGGCTATTCCTCCGCTTGGCTCCACCACAAGGGCAGAAACCGCCACCACTATGAATACTGGATGGATTACAGCGCAAAAACAAAGCGTATGGAGCCGATAAAAATGCCCGTCAAATATTTTAAAGAGATGTTTTGCGACCGCGTTGCCGCCAGCAAGATATACCAGGGCAAAAATTATACGCAGGCTCACCCGCTTCAGTATTTTGAAAACGCCAGGCCGCGCATAATAATGCACCCCGAAACCGCCGATATGCTTGAAAAAATGCTGGTAATGCTGCGCGATAAGGGCGAAAAAGAGACCTTTGCCTATCTCAGAAAGCTGACTGATTATTGATAAAGCTGGCGCGAACCGCCTGCTTTAGCTTTTGATTTCGGAGATTTTAATAAGTGATATTATCAGTTGTGATATAGCGAACGCCGAGGGAGGCGAGGCGGTCGAGCGCTTCGGTGGAATCAACCGTCCACGCGCCGACGGTGAGGCCGGAATCGACGCATTTTTTGATCATCTCATCCGTGTTTGCTTCCTTTGCAAAATTGAAATCAATGCCGCAGCTTCCGCCGAGGTCGAGCGCCATTTCAATGCTTTCGTCCGTTATCTCCTGCACAAGGTACCAGCAGGGAGCGTTTGTAAGCGCGCGCATTGCGGTAAGCGCTTCATAATGGAAGCTGATATAGACGGGCTCCAGCGCGGGATACTGCGCAAGCATATCCACTATCTCGCCGTAATGCTCGGTGTTGTTGGCGCTTTTAAGCTCTATTACGGGCGCCATACCGTATTTTTCGCAGATATCAAGATACTCCTCAAGCGTGCACATTTTAAGCTTGGGGTAATCCTCTATATTTGAGCCGTTATTGACCGTTTCCGCTGCAAGCTCATCATAGGTCTTGTTCTCCACAAAGCTGAGCTCGCCGGTCATCCTGTATGTAACGGGGTCGTGGTGGATGACCCAAACGCCGTCCGCCGTGCGGTAAACATCGCACTCGGCGCCGTAGTAGCCCGCCTTGCCCGCCTCCTCATACGCGGGAGCGGTGTTTTCCGGCGCAACAGCCCTGAAGCCGCGGTGCGCCACAAGCTCAACCTGCTGCGAGGTCTGCAAAACCGTGTAGTCCGGCGTTTTGCAATACCAGTTCAGCGCAGCAACGCCGGCGATCACTACAAGAACTATAAGCGCCAGAAGCACGCTGAGCACGATTATAACGACCTTTTTCTTTTTGCTCATCTTCTTTTTTGCGGTTTCACTCATTGCCTTTTTCCTCCTCTTCGGCCTGATTTTGCCCCTTTTCGGGGAATTTTATTATGCGCTCGTTATCAATAACGAAGCTGCCGTTTATCCATTCGCCCTTAACGCCCCTTGCGCTCATACCGAGCTTAAAATGGAGCTGGGCGATACCGAAATCAATGCTTTTATCGGAATAAGGGTCCTCTACCGACGCGCTTATTTTGCCGTTTTCGTATCTGAATTTGACGGGGCGGCGATTGACGGAGCTGGGCGCCTTTTCCACAAGGCGCATTGCAAAAACGATATCCTCCGGCAGCTTTCTGTCGCACGCGTCAAACATCTTTTGATACGGCTTGCACTTTTTGTGGGTGGTGTTGTACATCACCTTTTCCTTAAGGCTTTTGGAGGGCGAAACATTGCCGAGGCAGATGACGCAGTAAAGCCTTACGCCCTTGGGAAGGTCGAGCCGCTCAAGCACCTTGTTTTCATTGAAGGTGCCTACCCAGCAGGTGCCGACGCCGTGATAGGCGCACTGAAGCACGATCATCTCGCCCCAATAGCCGCATTTTTCGCGCGCCTGTACGGTATCGGGGCCGCAAACGGCTATAAGGCTTGTCATCCCCGAATGGAGATTGAAGGCGAAGCGGGCGTCGTCCATAAAGAAAAAGGAGAGTCCCGCCTTTTCATTTACATAATCAATAAGATCACGCACGACCTGCTTTACCTCAGGCGAAAGCGCGCTGCTTTTATATGTGCGCCGCGAGCAACGCATATCTATGGCTTTAAGATATTCCTCGTTTGTCATGCGCTATTCCCCCCAATTATCTATTACCGACATAAGCTTTTCGTATTCCTTTGTGGTGATATTGTCCGGCTTTAAAACGAGCATACGCTTCATCTCGTATTTATTATTGACCGTCCACACCGAAAGCTTGTAGCCGTTATCGTGCAGCAGGTTAGAAAGAGTGGCGCAGGCGTATTTATAATTGCAGTTGATGCCCACGGCTCCCGTCTGCTCAAGCAGCTGCAAAATCTTCTGCTTATAATCCGCGGTGAATATTTTTATGCGCGAGGGCTGGCAGTTGAGATAATAATCCATACCGGCGCAGGCGGATTCGCGCAGCGCGGGAAGATTCATCTGGTCTATCCCCGTTAAAAACGCCCTACTCAAAAGATTATACTGCACAAGCATATCGTGAAGGCTGTTGAGCGTGCGGGTTTCCTTGATGTCAAGATTTATAAGGCAATCGTCGTTTGCAAGAAGCTCAAACACCTTTGAAAGCTCCGTGCCCTCATTGTTCATAACAACGATATCGTGGCTTATGACGAGCGTTTTATCCGGACGCTGGCGGATGTCGATCTCAATGATCTCAACATTGTTTTCTATTGCCGCCCGCACGGATTCAAGCGAATTTTCGGGAGTGTCAAACGCACCCGTGTGCGCGGTTATCGTAAATCCGTCCACAAAGCTCAGGGTCCTTTCATCATAGCTTTTATTGATGGCGTAAACGGTGACGCCCACAACAAGGCACACGGATATGAGGAAGGACACCACCTGATAGCTGAAATGCTTTGCCCAGGTGGGGGTCATATTCCGCTTTAAAAATCTTTTGAATTTCTGCCAGCGGGTCAATCCCTGCGCCATCAAAAAAACCTCTAATCAAAACGGGGCATCAAACGCAACCGTTTAACGCCCCGTAAATAATATCAATCCTGCCTGCTGCCGGAATAGTTTGGAGCCTCTTTTGTGATATAAACATCATGCGGGTGGCTTTCAACAAGGCCGGCGCCGGTTATCTTTATGAATTTCGCTTTGGTGCGAAGCTCTGCAATATTGTGGCAGCCGACATAGCCCATACCTGAGCGCAGACCGCCCATCATCTGATAAACGGTGTCGCCCACCGGTCCCTTATAGGGAACGCGGCCCTCAACGCCCTCGGGAACGAATTTCTTGGTGCCTGTTTGGAAATATCTGTCGGCGGAGCCCTTGTTCATAGCGCCCAGCGAGCCCATACCGCGGTACACCTTGAACTGACGGCCCTGGTAGATCTCGGTTTCGCCGGGGGATTCCTCGCATCCGGCAACGAGCGAGCCCACCATAACGACGCTGCCGCCCGCGGCTATCGCCTTTACTATCTCGCCGCTGTATTTGATGCCGCCGTCCGCAATGATGGGGATGCCGTACTTATCGGCGGTCTCCGCGCTGTCGTAAATAGCGGTTATCTGGGGAACGCCTATTCCGGCAACGACGCGCGTGGTGCATATCGAGCCGGGGCCTATGCCGACCTTAACCGCGTCCGCACCCGCCTTAATAAGAGCCTCGGTAGCCTCTGCCGTGGCAACATTTCCGGCGATGAGCGAAATATCCGGGAAAGCGTTTTTGACCGTGTCAACAGCCTTCATAATATTCTTTGAATGGCCGTGAGCCGAATCAAGCACAAGCGCGTCAACATGAGAGCTTACGAGCGCGCCGGCGCGGTCCAGCATATCCTTTGTGATGCCGATAGCGGCGGCGCAGAGCAATCTGTCCTGCGAGTCGCGCGCGGTGTTGGGATATTTAAGGCTTTTTTCAATATCCTTTATGGTTACGAGGCCGGTGAGCTTGCCGTTTTTATCAACAAGCGGAAGCTTTTCAACCTTGCTTGCCATAAGTATCTTCTTTGCCTCGTCAAGCGTGGTGCCGCTCATAGCGGTGACCAGCTTCTCCTTCGGGGTCATAACATCGGCGATCCTGACCGAATAATCGGTCATAAAGCGCATATCGCGGTTTGTGAGTATGCCCACAAGAGTGCCGTCCTCCTCGCAGATGGGAACGCCGCTTATCCTATACTTGCGCATAAGATTTTCCGCATCCTGCGCCGTATTTTGCGGATAGAGGAAGAACGGGTCGGTTATAACGCCGTTTTCAGACCTTTTGACCTTATCCACCTCGGTGGCCTGGTCTTCAATAGTCATATTCTTATGTATGACGCCTATACCGCCCTCTCTTGCGATGGCTATCGCCATGGTTGATTCCGTTACGGTATCCATAGCGGAAGTCATAAGAGGAATATTAAGCTTTATGCTTTTCGTGAGGTTTGTGGAAAGATCCACGGCATTCGGCAGAACATCGCTTTCTGCGGGAATTAGAAGCACATCATCAAAGGTGAGACCCTCTTTGACGAATTTTGCGCCGTATTCGCTCATAAAATTATCCTCCTTAAACAGTTTTTTATTTAATCTATAATATCACAAAACGCATTATATAATCAAGAGTTATTTTGCAGACGCTCCACACTTTCAACGATTTCTTCAACGGTTTTTTCAATAGAGTTTGCGCCGCAGTCAATCGTTATATCCGCATATTTTTCATAAAGGGGCAGCCGCTCGGCATACATATCGTCAAGCGTTTCGCCCTTTTCGAGCACGATTCCGCGGGTGGAAAGATTTTTGATGCGCCGCTTCATCTCCTCAAGGCTTAAATGAAGATAAATCACCGTGCCGCCGCTTTTGAGGTGGCGCATCGCCTTTTCGCTGTAAACCACGCTGCCGCCGGTGGCGATGACCGTGCCCTTTATATCGAGCGAGAGCACCGCTGCCTCCTCCGCCCTTTTGAACTCGGCGGTGCCTTTTTCGTTTATTATCTGCTGCAGGCGCTTATTTTCCATATTCTGGATAAGCAGATCCGTGTCGAAAAAATTTTTCAGCAGCAGCTTTGCGGCAAGCACGCCGCAGGTGGATTTGCCTGCGCCGGGCATACCGATAAGAACTATATTGCTTTCGTTTAAAATCGGATACGCCATCACTTTACACCCGCCCTTTTGCAAACGCCGGCAAGCGGACATTCGCCGCAGCGCGGGCTTCTTGCCGTGCAGATATCGCGCCCGAACAGCACGATCCTGTGGCAGAAATCGGAGCTCTCGGACGGCTCCAGCAGCTTTTTTAGCTGAAATTCTATCTTTTTGGGGTCTTTTTCCTTAACAAGGCCGAGGCGGTTTGATATTCTGATGCAGTGCGTATCCACCACGACTGCGGGCTTTGAGTAAACATCGCCGAGGATGAGATTCGCCGTTTTTCTGCCCACGCCGGGCACGGTGAGCAGCTCCTCCATATTATCCGGCACTCTGCCGCCGAAATCCCCTAATATCTTTTGCGCCGCCGCAACTATTGATTTTGCCTTGCTTTTATAAAAGCCGCAGGAATATATGTATTTTTCAACCTCCGCCACATCCGCCGCGGCCATATCGCTAATGGTTTTATACCGCTCAAAAAGCGCGGGGGTAACAAGATTCACGCGCGCGTCCGTACACTGCGCGGAGAGGCGAACGGCAACAAGAAGCTGAAACGGGTCGCTGTACTCAAGCGAGCAGACTGCATCGGGATAAAGCTCCTTTAAAGCCTGAACCGCCGCTGCCGCAATTTCCTTTTTTGTCATATTCTCCTCCGTTTGTCATTTGCGCTCTTTTTTTATCTTTTGCCAGTAGGCCGCAAACGACTGCTCGTTTTTATTCTCGCCGGGCTTGTAATAGACGGCGTTTTTCAGCTCGTCCGGCAGGTACTGCTGCTCTACCCAGTGATTTTCAAATTCGTGGGGATAAAGGTAAAACTGGCCTTTCACCTCTGCGTCCTCCCCGTCAAAATGCTTGTTTTGAAGCGCGCGCGGAACTGCGCCGTACCTGCCGCTTCTTACATCGCTTAAAGCGGAATCTATCGCTATGACGCCGGAATTGCTTTTAGGCGCCGAGGCAACAAGGATAACGGCGTCCGCCAGCGGGATCCTCGCCTCCGGCAGACCGACTGCAAGCGCAGTATCCACCGCCGCCTTGACAATCGGGATTATCTGCGGATAGGCAAGCCCCACATCCTCCGCCGCGCAGACGAGCAGCCTGCGGCACGCGGACGGAAGATCCCCCGCCTCAAGCAGGCGCGCAAGATAATGCAGCGCGGCGTTTGCATCGGAGCCGCGAAGGCTCTTTTGGTAGGCGGAGATGATGTCGTAATGCTCGTCGCCCTCCCTGTCGTACTTAACGGAGCTTGACTGTGAAAGCTCAGCCGCGCTTTGGGCGGTGATATGCCGCCTGCCGTTTTCAATCGGCGCGGTGAAATAGCAGTTTTCCGCGCTGTTGAGCGCTTTTCGCACATCGCCCGAACAGCCGACGGCTATTTTTTTTAGCGCGTCCTCGTCAATATCCGCCTCCACGCCGTTTTCCTTTGAAAGGATGTCAAGCCCGCGGCGCACGGCTGGGATTATGTTCTGCCATTCAACGCTTTTGAACTCAAACACCGTTGAGCGCGAGAGCACGGCGGGATATATGTAAAAATACGGATTTTCCGTGGTGGAGGCTATCAGCGTTATGCGCCCGTCCTCTATATACTCAAGCAGGCTCTGCTGCTGGCGCTTATTGAAATACTGGATCTCGTCCAGATACAGCAGCACGCCGTTTACAGTTTCAAAGGTGTCCAGCTCGGAAACTATCTCTTTGATATCCTTTGTGGAGGCGTTCGTGCCGTTGAGCCGGCGCAGCGCCTTATTTGTTTTTCTGGCGATTATTGAAGCCACGGTTGTTTTGCCCGTGCCGGAGGGGCCGTAAAAAATCAGGTTCGGGATATTGCCGCTTTCTATCAGATTATAAAGCGGCCTGCCCGGCGCAAGCAGATGGCGCTGGCCCACAACATCCGAAAGCTGCGTGGGGCGTATTCTTGAAGCAAGCGGATCGTTCACTTTCGTAGCCTCCTTTTCTCCGCCTCGGCGCGCGAAAAGGCGCAGCCGCAGAAATCCTGGCGGTAAAGATTATATTGATGCGAAAGCTCTATCGAGCGCTTGTAGCCCTCTTTTTTCTTGAAATCGGAAGGAAGCCAGGCAACGCCGTATTTTTCGGCAGCCTCATATCCTATCTCGTTGAGCTTTTCGGAGTTTTTTAGCGGGCTTATCGTAAGAGTTGTGCAGAAATAGTCAAAACCCCTTTCCTTTGCAAGGCGCGCCGTTTCCTCAAGGCGCAGCCGATAGCACCTGAAGCAGCGCTCGCCGCCCTCCGGACAATCCTCAAGCCCCTTTGAAATATCAAGAAAGCGTGAATAATCGTACTGCCCCGCTATGAGCTTTACGCCGCCCTCAAGCGGCAGCTCGGAAAGCAGGCGCTCCTCCTCGGCAAGGCGCTTTTCAAACTCGCTTTGCGGAGAGATATTGGGGTTAAAATAAAACACGGTGATATCAAAATGCCCGCTGAGATATTCAAGGCACGCGCTTGAGCAGGGCGCGCAGCAGGCATGAAGCAAAAGAGAGGGCATAATATGCTCTCTCTTATTTTTATCCATTATTGATTGAGTTTTAAGCGAATAATTTATCTTGTTCATATCATTTACTCAGATAGTTTTTGGGATTTACCCTTTCGCCGCCGACCCTTATCTCAAAATGGCAGTGCGGGCCGGTTGAATTGCCTGTTGAGCCGGATTTTGCTATCTGCTGGCCCTTATAGACGCTGTCGCCAGGGGAGACGAGGATCTCTGAATTATGGGCGTAAAGGGTGAACACCTCTTTGCCGTTTGAATCCGTGCCGTGATAGATAAGGATATAATGGCCGTAGCTGTAATCAAGGCGCTTGACGCCCGCCACAACGCCCTTTTGCGCGGCAACGATCTTGCTGCCGGTGGGGCAGGGATAATCTATTCCGCCGTGATAGGAGCCGTTGCTGTAGTTCGGGAAGCCGGCGGAAACCGTGTAGTGCCCCGGCGCGGGATAGGTCATATTATAAACGCCGTCCGACTTATTATAAACATCGGTGTCGCTGTAAATTATCGTTGGGGTCTCGCTGCGGTCGCCCGTTGTGAAATCCGAAACCTCGTCCGGCGAGATGATGCCGTTCATAAGGTCCTCTATCTGCTGCTGGGCGGCGGCGGAGAGAGCGGCGTCCTCATTCCTGTATTCGGTGTACATACCTGTCTGCGCGGTGAGCAGGGCAAAGAGCTGGTCGCTTTCCGCCTTATCCTGGGCAAGCGTTATCTTCTTTGCCGCGATATCCTCCTGCGTTTGGGTGAGCGACTGCTGCTTGTATTCAAGCTCCGTTTGCTGCGAAAGCAGGGTAAGATTCATATTATCAAGCGCGGCCTTTTTTTCGTTGAGGTCTGATTCGCGCTCAAGTATTGCTGCGGTCTGCTGCTGAATATCCTGCATAAGCTCGGCGTCGCTCTTTGAAACCGCCTTTATCATCTCGTATCTTGTGAGCAGGCTTGATATATCGTTGCAGGTGAGCAGCGCGGTGAGCAGATTATAATTCCCAGATATGTAGATTGCGCGCATACGAAGGCAATACGCGTCATACTTTGCCTGGAACAGGCGGTTGAGCTCGTCGAGCTCAGCCTGCACGGCGGAAACCTGCGCCTGCAGCGCGGTGACCTGCACCATATTTTCCTCTATGCTTTTCTGAAGCGCCTTGATATCCTCCTCATACGCCACCACCTGCTCGTCAAGCACGGTTAGCTGGCGGTTGAGAACGCCTATCTTTTCATCGAGCGCGTTTATATACTCCTCCGTATCCTTGCTGGTTGCGGAAAGAGAATCAAGCTTATCGAGCGCCTTTTGGAGGTCGGCGTCAAGCAGCGCCTTCTGCTCCTCAAGCTTTTTGCGAGCTTCCTCGCGCTTTTGCTCCTCTGTGAGCTGGGGAGCCGTTGTGCTCTCCTGCTCGCCCTGCTGCGCTGCCGCGGCTGCGTTTTGAACCGCGCTGCCCGCGGCGGGCACGACCGCCGGAGAAAGCGGAGTGAGCGCCATTACTGCTGCAAGCGATGCGCTGAAAAGCTTTATCATTCGTTTCTTTTGCTTTTGCATTGGTTATCGAGACCTTTTTATAAATTTTTACCCTTAAAATCTGATATATCCTTTTAACTGCATCACGGCAGATAGAGCGCCGGATTTTTGCAGGAGGAATAATTTGAACCGGGGGTGCGCACCTCAAAATGGCAGTGCGGGCCGGTGGAATTGCCTGTTGAGCCGGATTTTGCTATCTGCTGACCCTTTTCAACATGCTGCCCCTCTGATACGAGCCTTTCGGAATTATGCGCGTAAAGCGTATAAACGGGGTCGCCGGAGCTTGTTTTTTTATCGTGGCGGATAACGATGTATCTGCCGTAGCTTCTGTAAGAGCCGTCTGAATTCTTAAGATCCGCGCTGATGATAACGGTGCCGGATTCGGCGGCTACGACCTTGCTGCCGGAGGGGCAGCTGAAATCCGCGCCGCTGTGGCCGAAATACTCGCCGAAGCCGCAGGTTATGCGCGTTTGCGACGGCACGGGATAAGTGAGGCTTATCACCGAAGAGCCGGACGGGCGCGTGGTGGTAGTTGTGGTGGTGGTATCGTCATCCGAGGAGCCTGATGGGCGGGTCGTGGTGGTAGTAGTGGTGGTAGTGGTCTCCTCCTCGTACTTATCCGCCGCAGCCTCGATAGCGGCGTCCACCTCCGCCATAGCAGCCTTATTATCCTCAAGATATTCCGTGTAGTTGCCGGTCTCTATGCTGAGCTGATGGAGCAGCTCGTTTGCCTCGCCGCGCTCAACATCAAGCTCGCTCTTTTTTTCGGAGAGCTCCTGCTGCTTTTTTTCAAGCTCCGGCACGGCGCGCTCCAAAGAGAGCTTTGTTGTTTGAAGCTGAGTTTGGCTGAGCTGAAGCTCCGCGCGCTTTTGCGTTACGGCGTCTCTTGAAGCGGTTATCTCTGCGATCTCGGTGTTGATAGCGTCCAGCAGCTCGCCGTCCATACGCGAGATGCGGCGTATCATCTCAAGCCTTGTGAGAAACTGCGAAATATCGCTGCTTGTTATCAAAAACACAAGCATATTCGTTTCGCCGCTGATATACATAGCGCGCATACGCTTTGCAAACGCCTGATAAGTGCCGGAAAACTCCTGCTCCTTTGCAGCGCAGTCCGCCTCAAGCTCCGTTATCTGGGAGCCTATCGAGGCTATCTGCTTTTCGTTTTCCGAATACTGCGTTTCAAGCTGCTCTATGCGGCGCTTATCGTCGTCCGCCTCGCCGCTTACTATCTGATACTGCCTGTCAAGATAAGAAATCTTATCCGAAAGCGTGTCAAAATATTCCTGAGTGCCCGCCGACTGCTCGTTGAGCTCCTTAAGCTTGTTTTCCGCCTCTTTTATCTGCTGCTCAAGGCGAGCTTTTTCCTGCTGCGGAGTAAGCTGAGCCGCATATGCCGAGCGCGGCTGGACGCCCGCGGCAAAAGCAGCCGAAAAAACAAACAGTGAAGCCAATAAAACAGAAAGGCCTCCTTTTAACAACCCGTTTCGTTTCATTGACTCCACTTCCCATTATATAATAAATTAAACAAACTGTAAATATTATTTACGATGATTTCATAAGTATTAAATTTTTGTAATAATTAAAGGTAATTCATCGGGTTTACCCTTGTGCCGTTGAGCCTTACCTCAAAATGGCAGTGGGGGCCGGTGGAATTGCCCGTTGAGCCGGAATATGCGATAAGCTGACCCTTTGACACCTTGTCGCCCACGCTGACAACAAGCGAGGAATTGTGGGCGTAAAGCGTTGAAAGCCCGTTGCCGTGGTCTATCAGAATGTACTGACCGTAGCTGTATGTAAGCCTTTTTGCGATAACAACAACGCCGGAATCCGCCGCGTGTACCGGCGTGCCCGTGGGGCAGGGCCAGTCTACGCCGCCGTGGTACGAGCCGTTTGAATAGTTGGGATAGCCCGCGGATATCTTTCTGTAGCTTGTGGGATATGCAAGCTGGCCGGTGCCGGGATTGTAATTATCGCTGCCGGGATTATTGCTGCCCGAGCCGCTGAGCGCGTTGTTTATCTCCGCCTCTATCTGGCGCTTGCGGTCTTCGTTTTCATCTATCGTTTCTCTGATCTCCGCCTGGTCGCTTTTAAGGCTTCTTATGGCGGCGTTGCACTCTGCAACTTCTGAATCAAGCTCGCGCTTTGAAGCGTTGTAGCTGTCTATGGATTTTTGAAGCTCCTGCTTTCTGCTGTCAAGCTTTTCCTTATCCTCGCCGAGCTGGATCTTGTGCTGTGCAAGCTCCTCGCGCTCCTTGTTTATCTCCGCCATCTTGGTCATAAGCTCGTCCAGCGTGGCGCTGTCCTGCTCCGAAACGGATTTAACCATTTCCGCGCGGGTGAGGATGGAGCTGATATCGCCGCTTTCAAGCAGCACCTCAAGCATTGAAACATTGCCGGAGATATACATTGCGCGAAGCCTTTGGCAATACTGCTCGTAAACTCCGTCAAACTCGTTTTCCTTTGCCTCTATCTCCTTTTCGGCAACATCTATCTCCGCCTGGGTATCGTCTATTCTTTTCTGCACCGCGTCTATCTCGCTTTGCAGCACATCGCGGCTGTCCTCAAGATTATCAAGCTTATCCTTAAGAAGGTCTACCTTTTTCATCAGCGTGTTGACATACGCCTCTTTATCGGCAACCTTGTCGCCGAGGGAATCAAGCTCGTCCTGCGCCTTATCGATATCCTCGTTTATCTTATTCAGCTCGTTGTTGAGCTCCGAGCGGGAGCTTGCCTGCGCCGTGAACGCCGCCGAAAAGACGAACATAAGGCAAAACACCGCCGCGAGGGTGCGTATCAAAACGTTTTTACCCGATTTATACTGCACTTATTTCACTGCCTTCCCTGTTAAGATACCTGCCCATCGAAATCAGCGCGCCGCCCACGCCCGTTACGATACCGATTGCAACGAATACGCCGAGCATCGGCAGGGCGAAGTCCGCAAAATTGAGCGCTTCAAGCTGAAGCGAGGACAGAAGATCGCTGAACTGGTGGATTGCAAATTCATAGAAGCCCCAAACCATTCCGAGCGAAACGATGCCGGATATTATGCCGAGGATCATACCCTCCACCACAAACGGCAGGCGAACGAAGCTGTTTGTTGCGCCGACCGATTTCATTATGCTTATCTCAAGCCGCCTTGAATAAACGGTGAGCTTTATGGTGTTTGAAATAATGAAAACGCTTATTGCAAGCAGCACAGCTACTATAACTATCGAGATGACCTCAACGCCGTGGCGTATGGTTACAAGCTTTTGGGCAAGGTCCTTATTCTCTCTTATAGTGTCTATATGGTCGAGCTGCTCTATCTCGCCGACTGTTTGGTCAAAATAGGTGAGGTCGTCCACCGTTACCTTATAGGCGTCCGGCAGAGGGATATCCTGGCTTATCTCCGTGAAGAACTGCGCCTGAGCGTCGTCCATAGTGGAGAGCTGCTCCGCCCACGCCTGCTCCTTGGGAACGAATTCAACCTCTTTTACATTGCCTGTGGCCTCAAGAGCCGCGCCCATCGCGGTGATATCGGCGTCCGCCGTATCGTCCTTTATATAGACCATAACAACATTTTCCTCCTCTATTCTGCCGAGGAGCGATTCTATGTTGAGGAAGATCATTGACGCGCAGCCGATAAGCACCAGGCAGCTCATCAAGACGCAGATGGAGGCTATGCTCATCATCCTGTTTGACCAGGTGTTTCTGAAGCCCTCTTTTACAAGATATCTTAAGCTTGAGCCGGTCATTATTCCTCACCTCCGTCTTTTTCATCATCCTGCGCGGCGGAGGCGGCGCCTTCGTCTATCGTTTCAAAAATATCCTCTATTTCGCTGCCGAGCTTAACATCCTCGTTAAAGAAATACATATCCGTGGATTTTTCGGGATGCGCCGACTCGAACTGAGCGTGGGTCGGGTCCGGAGTGTCCGACACGACCTCGCCGTTTTTGATAACGATAACCCGGCGCGGGAACGCCTTAACGAGCGAATGCTCGTGAGTTACCATTATAACGGTGGTGCCGTTGTTGTTTATTTTTGTGAGCATATCAACGATCTCGTGGCTCATTTCGGGGTCCACATTTCCGGTGGGCTCGTCCGCAATTATGAGCTTGGGATTGTTTACGAGCGCCCTTGCGAGCGAAACGCGCTGCTGCTCGCCTCCCGAAAGCTCGTTCGGCATTGAGCGCGCCTTGTGCGAAAGACCTACGAGCTGAAGGATATACGGCACTCTTTTTCTTATCTCTTTTTCCTTGGCACCGATAACGCGCATTGCAAACGCCACATTATCGTAAACGCTCATTTTGGGAATGAGCCTGAAATCCTGGAAAACGATGCCCATTGTTCTTCTGTAATACGGCACCTGCTTTTTCTTGAGCGTATCGGAGCGGTAATCGCCCACGATAACCACGCCGTCCGTAGGCTTTTCCTCGTGCATAATGAGCTTTAGGAATGTGCTTTTGCCCGCGCCGGACGCGCCCACAACGAACACGAATTCGCCGTCCTCTATCTTGATATTGACATTATTCAGCGCCTTGGTGCCGTTGCTGCCGTACACCTTGGTGACATCACGAAATTCTATCACTTTTGATTTACCTCTTTATCCGGTTGCCTAAAGGCGTTTTTATGCGGCCTGCCCAACAGCAAACCTTTACTTATATATAATATAACAACGGCCAGCATAAATCAAGGCTTAAATGTTTCTTTTTTGTAAATTATGTAATTGATTTGTAATTAACAGGCGCCGCCATAAAAAAATCGACGGCGCACAAAGCGCCGCCGATGCCGACAAACCGGGTGATATTCGCGCGTTTTGAACGCGGCGAACAGCCGTCAGTATTTTACGGGGCTTGATTCAAGATATTTGTTTACCATCAGCGCAACCTTGAAGACGATGGCGTCGTCAAACTCGCGCAGGTCAAGACCCGTTATCTTTTTGATTTTTTCAAGCCTGTAAACAAGCGTGTTTCTGTGAACGAAAAGCTTTCTGCTTGTTTCGGAAACATTAAGATTGTTTTCAAAGAATTTCTGGATGGTGAAGAGCGTTTCCTGATCGAGCGATTCTATTGAGCCGGATTTGAAGACCTCTTTTAAATACATCTCGCACAGCGTGGTGGGAAGCTGATATATAAGGCGCGCTATGCCCAGATTTTCGTAGCTTGCGATGGGCTGCTCCGTGTCGAACACCTTGCCGACCTCAAGCGATACCTGCGCCTCCTTGAACGAGCGGGCAAGATCCTTTACGCCGGTAACGCAGGTGCCTATGCCCACAACGGCGTTGCAGTAAAACTCGGTTGAAAGCGTGTCGCAGATGGAGCGGGCAAGCTTTTCAAGATCCTTCATCTCAACATTGGGGCGCACCTCTTTGACAAGGGCGATATCCGTTTCGTTTACATTTATAACAAAATCCTTTGCCTTATCCGGAAAGAAATTCTGAATAACATCAAACACGGAAACTTCCGTTTTCTGCGGCACGCGGATTATGAAAACCACTCTGGAGGCGTCGTTATTAAAATGAAGCTCGCGGCTTTTTATATAGATATCGCCGGGCAGGATATTATCAAGGATAACATTTTTAACAAAATTTGACCTGTCGAACTTTTCATCGTTCGTTTGCTTTATCTGATTGAAGGCAACGGCGATAAGATCCGCATAATGCTTGCTCATATCATCCGTGAGGTCAACAAAAACGGCATATTCCGGATGAACGGAATTTCCGAACGCCTTGTATGTGCAGCCGTCAACGCAGGTTTGCGCGCCGGAGAAAACGCCGGCGGAAGCCACGCCCTTTCTGAGCTCGCCTATGCGGCCCAGCTCCGAGCAGGCAATAACATTGCCGCTTTCATCCACAACGCCGAGATCGCGGTCCATAGTATCGCGCATCTGATTGACGAGGCTTTGAAACAATCTGTTCGGCAAAATGAACTCCTCCTTGAGAGCAGTTGAAATATTGCACAAAAGCAACTGCTTTATCTTGTTGATATTATACAAGGCTGTTCATCATTTTGCAAGCTTTTTACCAAAATTTTTATCTTTTTTTGTTTAACCTGCATAAAGATATGCAGAAGCATCGGAGAAACTACAATATATTGTGTTCGCCGCCGCGCGCAGTTTTGAGCAGCTCAAGCTCTTTTTCGCAGAGATACCTTGCCTCGCCCGGCAAAAGCGACGGGTCAAGCTCCAGCGCGCCCATTTTTACGCGGTGAAGCTCAAGCACCTGAGCCGAGTGCTTTTTGAACATCCGCTTTATCTGGTGGTACATTCCCTGCCGCAGCACAACGCGCGCCAGCGTGCGTTCGGGATTTTCAGCGCTTATCTCGGCGGGCAGGCATTTTTCATCGCAGAGGAGCATCCCGCGCTCAAAATCGGCTGCGGTCTCGTCGTCGAACGGCCTGTCCAGCCGCACGATATAGGTTTTGTCTATATGCTTTTTGGGGCTCAGAATATCGTGGGCAAGCGCGCCGTCGTCCGTTATCAGCACAAGGCCGGTGGAATCCTTGTCCAGCCTGCCGGCGGGAAAAAGGCCGCGCCTTTTCATACTCTGCGGCAGGATATCCACAACTGTTTTTTCGCCGGTTTTTCTGCCGTCCGACGAGGATATGACGCCGGCGGGCTTATTCATCATTATATAAACAAAGCGGTTCTTCGAAAGGCGGCTGCCGTTTGCGCAGATCTCGCTTTTTTCCGTGTCCGCGCGCAGCTCCGGCTGCCTTATGCACTGCCCGTTCACCGTTACGGCGCCGCTTTTTATGAGCCGCCTTGCCTCGCTTCTTGTTACATTCAGCTCGCGCGAGATGAATTTATCAAGCCTTTCCGTAAGATCACTCCTTTTTAAGCGGCTCTATAAAACCGTCCTTCACCGAAGTGGAGCAGACATCGCCGCCTATAAGCTCGCCGCCGCAGACAAGCAGGTTTGCAAAAACGCAGTCCCTGTTTTCAAAGCCGGCGTAATTCGTGATATTGTATGTATAGACCGTGGCAGTCATACCGCGGTAATCCTCCAAATCAAAGCCCTGCTTTTTTTGCAGCTCGTTATATTCGGCGTAGGTTTCGTTGAACTCCTGCGGGATGGTTACCTGCTTTTCCTCGTAATCCTCCCCCGTCTGCCAGCCGAGCGAGGAAAGATAGGCGCAGCGCTGCTCATCCGTTTCAAGCGTTACGCTTGCCGGAGCGCTTGCCGCGTGATTAGAATAAAAGGTTACCGCCGCAACGATAATGCCCGCCGCGATAAGAATGATGCCGAAAATCGTTTTCGGGCGAAGCCTGAGCGTAAACATTTTCATAAAACCACCTCATAATGATTTTATGAAGCGGCGGCTCAAAATATATCACGGCTCACAAAATAAAATCCTTGAGTTCGTCGAGCAGCTCAACATCGGCAAAGACCTCCAGCAAGGTGCCGTTTTCAGTATACTCCCTTGAAAGCACGGAGCCGCCGCTGTAAAGGCGCTGCTCAAGCGAGGAGCGCTCATAGGGTATGAGCAGGCGCGCCCTTCGCCGCCTGAGCGGCAGAGCCTCGCTGATTTTTTCAAGCAGCCCGCTTATGCCGAAGCCTGTTTTTGCGCTTATGAGAACGCCGCCCACCATCGGAAAATCAAGCGTTTGCGGCGCAATATCGCATTTATTGAGAACATTTATCACACATTTTCCGTCGCACCCCAAAGAGGAGAGCAGATCCGCGGTGACGCGCATATGCTCTGCGCAAAAGGGGCTTGAAGCGTCGCACACATTTAGGATAACATCCGCCCAAAGCGCCTCCTCAAGCGTGGAGCGAAACGCATCCACAAGCTCGTGCGGCAGGCGGCGGACAAGGCCTACGGTATCTATCAGCATAACATCGCGCCCGTCCGGCAGACGGAGCCTGCGCGCGGTGGGGTCAAGCGTTGCAAAAAGCTTGTCCTCGGCAAGCACGCCGGCGTTTGTGAGCGTGTTCATAAGCGTTGACTTGCCGGCGTTGGTGTAGCCTACTATGGCAACGCAGGCGGCGCCGTCCTTTTTTCTGCGCCTGTGCGCGGCTGCGCGGCGGTTTTCTATCTTTTTAAGCTCCTGCTCAAGCTTTTCCACCCTGCGGCGGATATGGCGCCTGTCTGTTTCCAGCTTTGTTTCGCCGGGGCCTCTTGTGCCTATTCCGCCGCCGAGGCGCGAAAGGCTTTTGCCCATACCCGTAAGGCGGGGCTGCATATATTTGAGCTGGGCAAGCTCCACCTGTATCCTGCCCTCTGCGCTGCGCGCTCGTGAGGCGAAAATATCGAGGATGAGCATCGTTCTGTCTATCGTTCTGACGCCGCACGAATCCTCTATATTGCGCGCCTGAACAGGAGACAGCTCGCCGTCCGCAACAATAAGGTCCACATCGTGTGACGAGCAGAAGCCGGCAAGCTCCTCAAGCCTGCCGGCGCCGAGATACGCGCGGGGAGACGGAGCCTCCCTGCGCTGAACTATTACGCACACGGTTTCGGCGCCTGCGGTTTTCGCAAGCTCCTCCAGCTCCTTTACGGACGCCTCGGCGTCCTCCTGCCCCGTGTCCACCGATATGAGCGCCGCCCTTTCCGCGGCGTCGTTTTTATTTTCGAAAAGCTTCAAATCAGTAATTACTCCGAAAAATCAAATTATCAATCCTCTTCGCTTTCAAGCACGGCGTTAAGCACCTTTTTTGCCATAGGGCCTGCGGTCTGCGAGCCGGAATTGCCGTGCTCCGCCACAACAACAAAGGCATAGGGATGCTCTTCATCATCCATAAAGCCCACAAACCACGCCGTGTTGTGCGCGTCCACATCATCTATCTGCGCCGTGCCGGATTTTGCGCAGAGGCTGAGCCCCTTATATCTGCTTTCGCCGTACTGCTGCTTAACATTGTTTCGCATAAGCGACTTCATCTGAGATGCGATATCCGTGCTGATGAGCTGTGTTTCGTCTGTTTGAAAGCCGATGTCGAGCAGCTCGCCGGCGGAATTTGAGAACCTGTCTACTATATTGAAAGAGACCGCCTTGCCGTCGTTTGCAACGGCGCACATTATGCGCAGCATAGCGGCGGGGGTTACAAGCGTGTCGCCCTGGCCGATACCCGTCCAGCCCGTGTAGGCGTCCGCGTCGCCCGCCTCAAGGAAGAAGCGGCTTTGGGCGGAATCTATCGTGCCGCTGAGGCTTACGGACTGCTCAAGGCCGAGCTCGCTCGCCGTCTGCGCCAGCTTTTCCGGACCCAGCTCTATAGCTATCTTGCCGAAGGTGATATTGCAGCTTTTTGCAAACGCCGTTTCAAAATCTATCGTTCCGTGGCGGGCGTTGCAGATGATATTATCCTCCTCGATCCCGTCCACATCATAGACGCGCGAGCACTTCCACTCGCGCTCATATATATCGCCGCCGATATTTTGAAGCGCGCTTATCGCCGTTACCACCTTAAAGGTGGAGCCGGGCGTGTAAAGCCCCGTTAAAAATCGGTTGATATAAACGCCCTCGTATTCCTCGGAGGAATTTATATCGTCCGGCACATCGTTTACATCATAGGTGGGGGTGGACACCATACAGATGATATCGCCGGTTTTGTAGTTTGCCACGGCGATGGTGCCCTTATAATCGCCGAGCGCGTCAAGCGCAGCCTTGTTGACCTCTGCGTCAATAGTTAGGGCAAGGTCGTTCCCGCCTGAATTTCTGATGATGTCGTAAACCCCGTCAACAACATTATACCCCACAAGGCGGGATTCAAACTGAGTTTGAACGCCGGTGGAGATGAAGCCCCTTGTATCGCCCACGGCGTGAAGCGTGGCAAGGCGCGTTTCGCGGTCGTCGCTGTAGACGCGCTTGCCGTCCTCGGATTCCGAAAGCACGGTGCCGTTCCTGTCCGTCACCTTGCCGGCGGCGATCAGCTGACCGTCGCTGTAAACATGGCGGTTGTAATTTTTCATAACCCACACGCTGCCCTCGGTTACAAGGCTGAAGCTCAGAAAGATTATGCCGCAGAGAAACAGCGCGCACAAAAGCCAGAGGAATATTCCCCTTCTTGTTATCATCTTCATCGCTTTTTAACACCTCCGAGATAATTATAGGTGCGAACATCGGACGCTTTTATATACGCAAGCACCGCCCAGCAGCTTATCATTGACGAGCCGCCCTGGCTTACGAAGGGCAGAGTGACGCCCGTCAGCGGCAGCACATCGGTTACGCCGAAGATATTGAGCGCCGTTTGAAACAGCAGCAGCCCTGCGGCGGCAACGGCGGCGATGGAATAAAAGGTGGAGCGCGAGGCGATGGAATTTACGAGGGCTGACACGGCTATGGCGGCGAACGCCAGCACGAGTATCACGCCGAACACATAGCCCCATTCCTCGCAGATAACGCCGAATATAAGGTCGCTCGTGGAGGCGTAGACATTGCGCACATTGCCGTTTCCGATGCCGATGCCGAAAAGCCCGCCGGACGCGAGGCCCACAAGCGTTCTTGTTTGCTGAAAGCCCGCGCCGTTATAATAATCCGGCTCCCACACATGGCGATAAACGGCAAAGCGCTGCATAACATAAGACCTGTATTTGAGCACGATGCCCGCGCCGAGCACGGCGGAGGCAACGGCGAGGATTATGGTTTTTATGTCGCCCGAGGTCATAAAGGCGATTATTATGAAGGTTATGAAGAATATCAGCGCAGTGCCAAAATCCTTTATCAGTATCAGCGAGCCGACGCACGCCACGGAAAACCCGATAAAGGCGAAGATGTTTTTACTTGTTTGTATCTTTTCAAGCGTTGCCGCGCCCACAAAGATAAACGCTATCTTTACGAATTCCGACGGCTGAAAGGTCACGCCGCCTATCTCTATCCAGTTTCTTGCGCCGTTTGTGGTTTTTGCGATAACAAGATTTACAAGAAGCAGCAGCAGCGCCGCGATGCCGACGGGCAGGCGCAGCTTCATACACAGATCCACATTTCCGAGCAGGAACACCATAACGACATAAACTATCACGCCCGCCACGATCATCACGCACTGCTTGAGCGCCGCCGCAGGGTCCACCGAGCCTATGACGCACACGCCCGTGGAGCACAGGAAGAAGGCTATGAATTCAAGCTCGAAATTCCGGCGGTGCATCGCGGTGTAAAACACCGTGAGATAAACCCACTCAACGGCGATAAGTATGCCGGAGGCGGCAAGCACCTGAAGCTGCACGCCGTTTTCCGCGGAATATGAGGCGGAAAGGGCGGTTACCGCTTCAAACAGAGTCAAAAACGCCATAAGGGCAAAATTATTTATCGGCTTTATCTTGGGCAGCTTTTTCTTTTTTGCCGCCGCTTTTGATTTCGGCATCCGCCTCACCTCACTTTTCGTAGAATATGAACACGCGGTCGCCGAAGGTTATAGCGTCCTCGTCAAAAATAAGCTGCGTCTGGGTCAGATAGCGGCCGTTTAGCTTTGTGCCGTTGTGCGAATCAAGGTCGCACAGCGCCCAGCCGCGCGTGGTTTTATAGATTCTGGCGTGCTCTGAAGAAACGGCATCGGAAAGTATTCTGATATCGCACTGCTCTCCCCTGCCGATGAGCACATCGTTTCTTTTGAGATACACGGGCTTGCGGCTCTTGACATCAACAAGCACGGCGTACGCCACGCCGCCGCCTGCGGTTTTTCTTATCTGCTTTTTGGTGGTGCTTGAGATAGCCTCCGCGCACTGAAAGCGAAGCGGCACGGTGCCTATGCTTATCAGATCTCCGTCCTCAATGACAGCCTTGCCCTCTATCTTTTTGCCGTTTACCAGCACGCCGTTTTTTGAAAATGTGTCCGTAACCACCCAATCGCGCCGCTTTTTGGCTATAACGGCGTGAAAGCGAGAAACGCTCGGCAGCGGCAGCACTATATCGTTTGCCCTTGACTTGCCGATGGAGGTTTCCCAATGCGTGATATCAATAACGGAATCGTTGTTTTCATCCGTGAGCTGCGCCATTTTATGCACCCTGGGCCTGTTTCTAAAAAGAGATATGACGCAGGTGAAGATAACTATCACCGCCGACGCCGGCAGCAGATAGCGCAAAACCGAGGTAAGAATATCCATAAATTCCTGCACGAAGACCACAAACCTTTCCCTGCGGCGTGCGCCGCCGAAGCTTAAACTTATTCATTATAAGAATATATTTAGGCGGCGTAAAAGTCAAGTTATTATTGAATTTGTTTACATTTCGGGTTATACTCAGTATATAAAATCAAAATTGAAGAGGTGCTGTTATGAGCGTTTCAAAATCATTATTCGGCAGTGTGAACGGCAGCGAGGTTCACCTTTACACAATCAAAAACTCCAAAGGCGCAAGCGCTTGCATACAGACTCTCGGCGCGGGCATACAGGCCGTGTGCGTGCCGGACAGGAACGGCGAGCTCGGAGATGTGGTGCTGGGCTTTGACGAGCCGAAATATTACGCCGACCCCGACCTGGGCTACCAGGGGCTTGTTGTGGGCAGAGTTGCAAACAGGATAAGGGGCGCGAAATTCGTTTTGGACGGAAAAGAATACAACACCCCCAACAACCAGGGAAGCTGGACGCTTCACGGCGGCGGCAGATTCAGCTTTTCCGTTTGGGAGGAGGAGAGCGTCGGCGAAAACAGCGTTACGCTGAAAAGATTCTCTCCCGACGGGGAGGACGGCTTTCCCGGAAACTTTACTATGCGGGTTACATATACTTTTACAGACGACTGCACGCTGAGAGTTGAATACAGCGTTTTGAGCGACAGAAAGACCGTTGCCGCCCCCACGAACCACGCCTATTTCAACCTGAGCGGCAGGACCGACGGAACGATAGAAAGCCACATTCTTAAGATCAACGCCGACAGGTATACCGAAACGGACGGCGACCAGCTGCCCACCGGCAGGCTGCTGCCGCTTGCCGGCACGATGATGGATTTTTCCGAGGCGCACGCGATAGGAGAGCATATAGACGAGCCGTTTTCCGCCATCATAGACGGCATCGGCTACGACAACAACTACTGCCTGAAGAAAGCGCCGCGCGATTTTACCGAGGCGGCGGTGCTGCGCGACCCGAAGAGCGGCAGAGAGCTTGCCGTATTTACCGACCTGCCCGGCATACAGCTTTACTGCGGCGGCTGGCTTGCAAAAAGCGGCAACCCCGGAAAAAGCTCCAACGGCGCAGTTACATACCGCAGGGGCGTTGCGCTTGAAACGCAGTTTTATCCCGACAGCGTTAACCACGCTGACGAATTTCCGTTTGAATATGTTGAGGCAAACAAGGAATTCACCACGGTGACGGAATTCAGATTTTCCGCAAAATGACGCCGAAAATTGCGAAAATGCAACCGCCGGTTGCGTAATTTCAAACAGAAATTGGTAGCCTGCAACCGCCGCGCTCTGCTACAATGATGATGACGGGAGCGGCACAAAAGGCGCAATCGGCACGCAGCCGCCGCTGCCTGCACAAGCTTTAAAAGAGGTGATAAAATGAACATCGAAACGGCGAAAAGACTTTATGAATACAGAAAGGCAAACGGCTATTCGCAGGAGGAGCTTGCCGCCAAGATAGGCGTTTCCCGACAGGCGATCTCCAAATGGGAGAGGAGCGAGAGCAGCCCCGACACGGAAAACCTGATTGCGCTTGCAAAGCTCTACGGCGTTACGCTTGACACGCTGCTGATGGGAGAAGCCGAGCCTTCGGCCGCGCCGAAGGAGCCGGAAAAAGCGGAGGCTGACGCTCAGGAAAAAGAAGAGCCGCAGGAGCAGCCCGCAGAGAGCGGCGAACAAAACGCATCGCAAAACGGCGCGGCGGCGCATGGCGCGCCGGTGACCTACTATCCGGCAGCCGAGAGCGGCAGGGGCAAGCTGAGCAAAAAGGCAAAGATAACGATAGCGGCAATCACCGGCGTTGCGGTGTTCATAATCGCAGCGTCGCTGATAGGCTTCAATATCTATGACGAAATAAGCGAGGAGCGCGCCGAAAGGCTGCACAACAGCGCGGGCGTTACCGCATCAAGCGGGCAGAGCAGCGCTTCGCAGGACGGCGGCGCACAGAGCGGAGGCGCCGAGGCTGCGTACACCGCCGACCCCTCCGCCGTGAAGAAGCTGAGCATCGACTGGGGCGCCGGCAGCGTTGACATAAGATATTACGACGGCGATGTTATCAGCTTTGACGACGGGATAGACCCCGCAAGCTCCGACGCGCTTGTTTACAGATTGCAGGGCGGCGAGCTTGACATAGATTTCTGCCGCAGGGACGGCATTAGAAGCGATGAAAAAAGCCTTGTTGTAAACATCCCGAACGGCGTTTCGCTTGCAGAGCTTGACATTGAGGCGGGCTCGGGCAGCATAACGGTGAACGGCATCACTGCAACGAAGCTGGACGCCGTTACGGCAAGCGGCGCAATAACCGCCGCGGGCAGCTTCAGTGAGATAGACATTGAAACGCAGTCCGGCAGGGCGGACATCTCCACAACTGCGCAGCAGATAAGAAAGATAGACGCCGAGGTTTCGAGCGGCAGCGCGGTCATCAGGCTGCCGCAGTCAATATCCGGCTTTTACGCCGAATACGAGGCGCGAAGCGGAAAGGTGCGCACGGATTTTGACGCGCGCGAAACGGTTTCCGGCTCTCACGGCATCCTTTCCTACGGTGATTCCTCAACGCAGATAGACGCCGAGGTGCTCAGCGGCGATCTGCTTATCACTCACAACTGACGCGAAAGCTGTACAAGGCATAAAAAACCGGGGCTCACCTTGATGTGAGTCCCGGTATTTTTGCGCGTTATTTATATCATCCGAAATAATCGGATACGGGTTTTCATCAAACCGTTACAGCTTCCTCCTGCGCTCTTTTGGCGGCTATATCGCTGTAAAGCTCTCTTATCTCGTCAAAATGAGCGTAGTTTTCAGCCTGGCGCAGCAGATTGCGCGCGTCAAGATACGGCTTTGCGGAGCGGTTGTAGTTTGAGCGGTGATTCTGCTCGTCGCGTATCTTTTTGTTTAGCTCTCTGAAATCAGCCTTGAGCGCCTTGATCTGGGATTTTACGGCTGCAAGCTGAGCCTTATCCTTCTTCTCCTGCGCCTCGTAAAGGCTCTTGTAGAGCTTATCCTCTTTTTTATCGTACTGCTCCTCCGTGTTGAAGAGGGCGTTGAGCTTTGTGTCGTCCGGCACCTTTATGGCGTCAGCGCCGAAATACTTTTTCTGATACTTTCTGGCGGTGAGCCTTGTTCTTGCAAAATGAACGGCATACTGGCGCGCCTCTTTTTCATCGTCGGTGCGCTTGGGCATACGCTTTGCCTTTTTAAGCTCGGCACGAAGCTCGGAAATGCTGTGGCTGCCGAGACCCTCAAGGCCCTCCTCATAGATCCTGTTGGCGTTTTCAAGCTGAAGCCTGCCGAGCTCGCTGTTGAACCTTGAAAGCTCCTTGAGCACGAACGGCGCAAGGCGTATCTCCTGCTCGCGCAGGGCTGCGGCGCGGCGCTCCTCCTTTGCAAGCTTAACGGCGTCTGCAAGCTCCTGCTTCGCCGCTTCGAACGCCTCCATGTTTTTGCTCTTTTTGGCGGAGCTCATCCTGCTTCTGAGCTCCGGCGATTTTTTAGCGGCCTTAACGCCGTCGTTAGTTGCCTTGACGGGCTTTTCATCCTTGAGCTGCTCGGCGCTGTCAACCATCTCAACGACCTCAACAAGATCGTCGTCGCTGAGGGTGCCGTTGCCGTAGTCCTCAAAGAACGCGCGTATCTTAAGAACGCGTATCATACCCTGCTGCTTGATCTCCGTAAGGTCGTAGAAGAAATAGGGCAGAACATTTATGAACGCGCCTATCATTGAAGCGATAATGAGGACGCCGCACATCGTTTGAAGTATATTGCTGTCATAAAGCGAGAAATAGGAGATGCTGGCGGTGTCCGACGAGGCGATCATATCCTTGACCACGGAGCCGTTTCTGAGCACCTTGTTCATAACCTCCGGGTCGTTGATGACCTGGGTTGCCGTTTCCGTATTGATGCCGAATTTAT
Organism: uncultured Eubacterium sp.; assembly: GCA_944380545.1. Taxonomy (GTDB): domain Bacteria; phylum Bacillota; class Clostridia; order Oscillospirales; family Acutalibacteraceae; genus Eubacterium_R. The sequence continues at coordinate 118,804 of CALWHV010000007.1, forward strand.
CATAAAGCAGGTTTACGATACCGCTGCTGGCAACGGTTACAAGGCCGCCGATAGCGGTTATCGTGGAGAACATACCGTCTATTCTCTCGCCGCTTACATACTGCTGATAATCCCTGATATCCGCGTTTACGGAGGGGGTGAGTATCTGCATAAAAGCGTTCATAAGGTTGTTCATCCAATAGCACAAAACAAGCAGCACTATCGGCACCCAGGTGTTTGCGGGGCCCGCCTCGCCGCCCGACATATCAATGGTTTTGATAACGGGGAACATAAGCCCTATAAACACGATATTGAGCACATTTGTGGAGATGAGCACGAAGCGCTTGCCCCATTTTCTGATGGCGAAGGGCGCGAGCAGCATTCCCACAAGGCCGGCGTTTTGGCAGATGAGGGTTATAACGGAGTTTACGGCGCCGTTATAGATGCCGCCGTAGTTGTAGAGCCAGTTGAGCACTACGGACATAGAGGTTTCGAGGAAGCCGAGCCAGGTTGCCATTGCGATGACCCAGAAATACTTGTTTCTGAGCACCTCGCGCAGCGAATCCATAAATTTTATCTGAATAACATGGGTTTTTGCCTGCACAATCTTTTCCTTGGTGTTTACATAAACGACGATGCTGAGCATCACGGAAAGGATGGCAAGCGGCGGATAGATATATCTGTAAAGCCTGATGTCGTAAAGATTGTTGTTTGTAAGAAGCTGAGCGAAGATCGGCATCGCAAGGCTCAGGATAGAGGGAGCGAGCGAATAGATAACGCCCTTTATTGTGGAGACATCCGCCCTTTCCTGCGTGTTGGGCGAAAGAACATGGATAAGATTATCGTACGCCTCGGAGAAGAAATAATAAAAGAAATTCTGGATGAAGTTGAGCAGCAGTATTATGGCGCAGGTGACCACATACGCCCTGGGCTTGCCGAAGAAATTGCCCTCGCCGAAGAGCGCGCCGAACTGATTGTACGGGAACCACACGAAAAGTATGGTAACTATCGCGCTGGGTATGCCCATCTTAACGATATACGGCCTGTACTTGCCCTCTTTGCTTCTGGTGTTGTCTATTATATTTGCCCTTATGCCGGAAAGCGGAATATTGGCGATGACCGATATGAAATACATTATGTACATATCAATGGGCTCAACGCCGAGCGTGTTACCGATAAGAACATTCGTGGCGGAAAGAATCATATTCGTTGCCATAACGGCAAGGAATTTAACGCCTATGCCTCCGCCCGCGTAGGAGATTATCTCCTTATACGGCATATAGCGGCCGTGCGGCGGCTCGTTCCAGTGCATTTTAGCCTCTTTAACGACCGCACCTACCTTTGAAACAATGTTTGCCAAAATTTTTACCCCCTGGTCTTCGGCTTTAAGCCTGAATCATATATCTTTTTCGCCGCCCGTGACCCATTCGGGAGAAAAGGAGGCGAATAATATCTCTTTGCAATCCGTGTTCGGCTCAAACAAAACGCCGATATCGCCGTTTTCCATCTGCGCGGCGGCGCTGTAAACAAACCCGCCGGGCTTGAGCAGACGGCTGTGAGGAAAGCTCTCGCCGTCGTCAAGCGAAAGGCGAACGGTGCCGTTTTCGCGCTTATCCCTGCTTGCGGGATTGACGAACAGCACGCGCCCGCCGCCGAGCGATATTACGCTCATCTGGCATATCGGCTGAGGCAGCGAATCGTCCCAATTAAAATCGCGCCAGCTCTCGCCGCCGTCGTCGCTGTAAGCCACGGCTACGCTGCGCCGCTTATCGTGGTTTCTGATAAAATACTTGAGCCGCCCGCCCTGCTGCTCGATAAGCTGTGATTCCGTGAGCATTTCCGAGGCGCGGACTGTGTGTATGCTTGCCGTTTTGCCGTTTATCTCTCTTGTGTCGTTCGGCGATTTGCCCATCTTCCAGGTATCGCCGCCGTCGTCGCTGTAAATCACGGCGCAGGAAAGGCGAAGCGGAAATTTCCTTGTGCCGAAGTAGACCGGCACGACAAGCCTGCCCGCGTATTTACCCTGCTTTATCTCTATGCCGCAGCCGGGGCCGGGGCCGATAAAGCTCATAAACGGCTCCTTCACCATAAAATTCAGCGAGCGCGGAGCGGACCAGGTTTTGCCCAAATCATCGCTTGTGACGAGCATAAGATAGGAGGTGTGCTCCTCTTTAAAAGCGCCGCCCGTATAGATATTGCCGCAGCGCCTGCCGCCCTTTGAAACATCGCCGTTATCATCAACAATATAGGGCGTTTCGCCGCCGTTTTTCTTATAAAGCCTGCCGTTTTTCAGGATGTATTTTGAAAAGCGGCCGTTTACGAATCGGGCGCCGCTTTCATCCTCGCCGCGGCTTTTTTTGCTGTTTCTGATGCCGACACCCGCCGGCGTGTGGGAATAAATCATTATCACCCTGCCGGATCTTGAGCTGTACACCATAACCGGATCTATCGCTGCGGAGGAGCGAAGCTGCTTATTGCCGTGCTCGCGGACCGCTGTGGTTACCGGCTCCCAGGTTTTGCCGCAGTCAAGGCTTCTGCGAACGACCTTATCTATCCTGTTCGGATTATCCATACCGCTGCAATAGCGCGCGTCGGCGCAGGCTATTAGCACGCCGCCCGGCGCGTTTATAAGCGACGGTATTCTGTAATACTGCGACGGGCCGCCCTGCGAAGGGCCGAACACCGTTTGAAAATCCATAAGCATCGCTCCCGCTCTTTACTTGCACATTGTAACAATTATAACAGACCGCCGCGCTTTTATCAAGGTCAAAAGCAATAATAAAAAATTAAAGCGAAAGCCGCTTGACTTAAAAACCGCAGTATGTTATCTTAATGCCCGAAGCCGCTGAAGCCGGGTGAAGGCTGGTTTTTAACGGCTATTTGAGATTTAGAGAAAGTGAGGGACCGATATGGACTCCAAGGCGCTGTTTGCCAAAACGCCGCCGGGGCGGCTCTTTTTTATTGCCGCGCTTCCGGGCGCGGTGAGCATGCTTGCCTCTGCGCTTTACCAGCTTATGGACGGCATCTTTGTGGGCCGCTTTTTGGGCGAGACTCCGTTTGCCGCGCTTAATCTTGCAATGCCGTTTGTTATCATAAACTTTGCGCTTGCCGACCTTATCGGCGTGGGCTCCTCCGTGCCCATATCGGTCAGTCTGGGAAAGCGGCGCGAAAAGGAAGCCAACAACATATTCACATCGGCCTGCATAATGATCTTTACCGCCGGCATAATAATGGGCGCGGCGCTTTATTTTGCGGCGCCGTTTTTGATGAGGGCGATGGGCGCGAGCGGCGATTTTGCGGATTTTGCCGCCGATTATCTGCGAGTTTACGCGATATGCTCGCCTTTTACGACGATAGTTTTTGCCGCCGACAATTTTTTGAGGATCTGCGGCAGGATAAAATACAGCATGTTTTTAAACATCTTTATGTCGCTGATAAGCACGGGGCTTGAATTCCTGTTTTTGGGCGTGCTCAAATGGGATATAAAGGGCGCTGCCGCCGCCACCTGCACGGGTATGTTTTTGAGCGCCGCCGCGGCGTTCGTGCCGTTTTTCAAGGGCTCGCTGCAGCTTAAATTCACGCGCCCGCGCTTCAGCGCGGCAATGATAAGGCGCATCATCGCCTGCGGAAGCCCAAACTTTTTAAATAATATTGCGGGGCGCATAACCTCAGTTATAATGAATTTCATCCTTGTTGGCATGGGCGGAGAAACGGCTGTTTCCGTTTACGGCATACTGATGTATGTTGAGGGCTTTATCCAGCCGCTGCTTTACGGGATGTGCGATTCCCTGCAGCCCGCCGTGGGCTTCAACTGGGGCGCCGGCTGCTATTCAAGGGTTAGGGCAATAGAAAAGCGCTGCTTTGCCGCAAGCGCTGCCGTTTCGCTTTGCGGGATGCTTGCGATATGCCTTTTGCCGCAGGAGATTGCCACGCTCTTTATGGGAAACGGCGGCAGGGCGGTGTTTGATATGGCGGTGGGCGCGCTGCCGCTTTTCGGGCTGACATACATAACGCGCTGGTTCTCCTTTGCCACGCAGAGCTATATGCTGGCAGTTGAAAAGCCGCTGCCCGCTTCTCTGATATCAATATGCACGGCGCTTGTTTTCCCCGTTGCAATGATACTTGCGCTGCGCCCGCTGGGGCTTGACGGGATCTGGCTGAACTTTGCCTCCACCGCGCTGCTGGCGGCGGTGATGGCAGGCGTCATACTTATGGTTTTAAGAAAACAGCTGAACAGGGCGGATTCGCCGCTGCGGGCAAGAGAGGAAGAATTATGAGAAGAAAAGAACGCGAGGTTACGGAGCTTGGCAAAATGGACGCGATACTGAGCGAATGCAGCGTTTGCCGCATATCGCTCAACACCGGCGGCGCGCCGTACATCGTGCCGCTGAATTTTGCACACGAGATGAAGGGCGGACGGCTGACGCTTTATTTTCACTGCGCCAAAAGCGGCAGAAAGCTGGAGCTTATCAAAAATGACCCCAGAGCCGGATTTGAGACAGACATTATGAGAAAGCTTGCGGCGGGAAAAAAGGCGTGCAACTGCACGGCGCTTTATTCAAGCGTGTGCGGCAGCGGCATCATCGGCGAGGTTGAGGACGACGGCGAAAAGCTTTACGCCCTGCGCCTTTTGATGAAGCATTATACCGGCACGGCGGAATACGAAATACCCAAGGCGGCGCTTGACGCGGTGTGCGTGCTGCGTCTTGACTGCAAGGAGTTTTCCTGCAAGGAAAACGCGGAAAAATAACGCGCGGGCGGGCTTTCTTAGCGGTCCGCAGGTTGCGGACCCTACGCGTGGTTGTTGGAGCTGACGCTTTTCGGGGGCCAAGATTGCCCATACGCGGGATTTTTGGAGCTGCCGCTTTTCGGGGCTTCCGGACACGCTGACAGGCTGCCGAGAAATCGAACCGGATTTCGCATTTGACGGGCGAAGTCGTATATCAATACTACGAGTCCGGCAAAGGCGGAAAGCGCGAAATGCCGCACGGCTGTGCGGCATTTATTATAGGCTTTATTCAAATTTCAGCCCTTATGCTTCTGCGCCGCGGCTGCCACAAAGCCGGCAAACAGCGGGTGCGGGCGGTTGGGGCGGCTCTTGAACTCGGGATGGAACTGGCAGGCGACGAACCACGGGTGGCTCGGCAGCTCCATCATCTCCACAATATGATTATCCGGCGAAACGCCCGCAAAAAGCACGCCGGCGCGCTCAAACTCGTCGCGAAAATCATTATTGACCTCGTAGCGGTGGCGGTGGCGCTCATAGATCATAGACGCGCCGTAAAGCGAATACGCCTTTGATGCTGGGTCGAGCACGCAGGGATATTTTCCGAGGCGCATCGTGCCGCCGAGGCTGCTTACCTCCTTTTGCTCCGGCATAAGGTCTATCACGGGATAGGGCGTTTCGGGGTTTATCTCTGAGGAATCGGCGTTTTTAAGCCCAAGCACATTTCTTGCGAATTCGATAACCGCAACCTGCATACCGAGGCAGATACCGAGATACGGCACGCCGTGCGTTCTGGCGTAATTGACCGCCCTTATCTTGCCCTCCGTTCCCCTGCTGCCGAAGCCGCCGGGCACAAGGATGCCGTCCGCCGAGCCGAGGATACGCTCGATATCCGCGTCCTTTTCCTCAAGCGATTCTGAATCAATCCAGTCTATCTTAACGGCGCAGCGAGTTGCCGCTCCGCCGTGGCGAAGCGCCTCGTTGACAGATATATAGCTGTCGTGCAGCTCAACATATTTGCCCACCATTGCGATTCTTACGGTGCGCTGCGGCTGCCTGAGCGCGTCGAGCATCCTGCTCCACTCGGTCAGGTCCGGCGGCGGGCAGTCTATGCCGAGCGCTTCCACCGCGGCGTCGTCAAGCCCCTGCTCGTGCAGCATAACCGGCACGGCGTAAAGGATGTCGCAGTTGTTGTTTTCAATAACGCAGCGCTCCTCAACATTGCAGAAAAGCGCGATCTTGCGCTTTATATCCGCCGTGAGCGGATGCTCCGTGCGGCAGACGATGATATCCGGGCGTATGCCCATTGAGAGCAGCTCCTTTACGCTGTGCTGCGTGGGCTTTGATTTAAGCTCCTGCGACGCCGCAAGATAAGGCACGAGCGTTACATGGATAAACAGGCAGTTTTTGCGCCCGTATTCAAGCGAAAACTGGCGTATCGCCTCCAGAAACGGCTGGCTTTCTATATCGCCTATCGTGCCGCCAGTTTCAACTATGCAGACATCGGCGCCCGTATCCGCATTTTTTGCGATATATTTTTTTATTTCGTTTGTGACATGGGGGATTATCTGAACGGTCTGCCCGCCGTAGACGCCCTTGCGCTCATCCGAAAGCACATTCCACAGCACGCGCCCGGAGGTGAGGTTTGAATTTTGGGTGAGCGATTCGTCTATGAACCGCTCGTAATGGCCGAGGTCAAGGTCAGTTTCAGCGCCGTCGTCCGTAACAAAGACCTCGCCGTGCTGCACGGGGTTCATAGTGCCGGGGTCGATATTGAGGTAGGGGTCCAGCTTCTGCGCCGTTACCCTGAGCCCGCGCGATTTGAGCAGCCTGCCGAGCGACGCCGCCGTGATGCCCTTGCCGAGGCCAGAAACAACGCCGCCTGTAACAAAGATGTATTTTGCCTTCTTTTCCATAATATTTCCTCCTAATGCTGTTTTAAAAATATCAGCGCCGCCGAAGCCGTGACTTCAGCGGCGCAGAATTCACTTGTTTTCCGGCTCGCAGGTGAGGCGCATGCCGAGCTTTTTGAGCACATTCTCGTCCACATGAGAGAGCAGGACGGTGGAGTGCATATCGCAGTTTTTAAGCCTGGGGAGCTGTGCTATTGCGGCGGCGGCGTTATTATCCGTGCTGGCGGAGATGGAGAGGGCGGTGAGCACCTCGTCCGAATGGAGGCGCGGATTTTTGCTGCCGAGATATTTTACCTTGAGCTCCTGGATGGGTCTTATGACCTGAGGGTCGATAAGCAGCACCTCGTCGTCTATTCCGGCAAGGTGCTTAAGGCAGTTTATGAGCGTGGCGGAGATGCAGCCGAGAAGCTCCGAGGTTTTTCCGGTTATGACGGTGCCGTCCGTCAGCTCCGCCGCGGCGCCCGGCGCGCCCGTTCTGCGGCTGACAGCCCTTGCGGCGGCGGTGCAGGGGCGCGAATCCTCCGTAAGCTCCGCCTGCTTCATCAAAAGCTCAAGCTTATAGATCTCTTCCCTGTTTTCCGCGCCGGTGGCGGCGTTCCTTACGGCGTTGAAATACCGGCGTATTATTTCCTGCTTGGCGGCGGCGCAGACTGCGTCGTCGTCTGTTATGCAGTTCCCCGCCATATTGACGCCCATATCCGTGGGCGATTTATAGGGGCACTCGCCGTATATCTTTTCAAATATGGCGCGAAGCACGGGGAATATCTCCACATCGCGGTTGTAATTGACCGTGGTTTTGCCGTACGCCTCAAGGTGCCACGGGTCTATCATATTTATATCGTTGAGATCGGCGGTTGCCGCCTCGTACGCCATATTTACTGGGTGGCGCAGCGGCAGGTTCCATATCGGGAAGGTTTCAAACTTGGCGTAGCCCGCCTTTACTCCGCGCTTGTTTTCGTGATAAAGCTGCGAAAGGCAGGTAGCCATCTTGCCGCTGCCGGGGCCGGGAGCGGTAACTATAACAAGCTTTTTTTCTGTTTTTATGTATTCGTTTTTGCCGAAGCCGTTATCGCTTACTATATTTGAAACATTAGATGGATAGCCGTCTATGATATAATGGCGGTAATAGGGTATCCCCTCTTTATTGAGCCTTTTTTCAAACGCAAGCACGCGCGGATGGGGGGCGTATTTTGTGAGAACGATGCTGCCCACGGTGAGGCCGCAGCTTTCAAACGCCCTTACAAGGCGCAGCGCATCCACATCATAGGTTATGCCGAGGTCGCTTCTGACCTTGCATTTTTCAATATCCTCGGCGCTTACGGCGATAACTATCTCCGCCTCGTCCTTAAGCTGCAAAAGCATCTGCAGCTTGCTGTCCGGCTGAAAGCCCGGAAGCACGCGCGCTGCGTGATAATCGTCAAACAGCTTGCCGCCGAATTCAAGATACAGCTTGCCGCCGAATTCCGATATACGCTCCCTTATGCGGGAGGACTGCATTTTTAAATACTTGCCGTTGTCAAAACCAATCTTATACATAGCTTCCTCTTGCCCGGCGGCCGCGCCGCGCGGATTAAAAAATGAAATTTAAAAACAATAAGACGGCTGCACGCGCGTACAACCGTCTGTACTTACATATTATAAGGCAAAGCCGCCCATAAATCAATAGGAAGCGGCAAAAAAATCACGCTTGTTTTTATTTTTTTGAGCGGCTTTCAAACGCCCTTTTAACCGTTTCAAACGCCTGAGCGTCAAACTCACGGTCCTTAAAATAATACCTGAGGTCCTCCTGCGTTATCTCTCTGATAACACGGCAGGGGTTGCCCGCCGCGATAACTCCGCCGGGGATATCCTTTGTTACGACGCTGCCGGCGCCTATGACCGTGCCGCTGCCTATGCTGACTCCGGGCAGGATGATACTGCCGCCGCCGATCCACACATCGTCGCCTATGCTGACGGCAATGCCGTATTCATACATAGTGCCGCGCGCCGCCGTATGGACCGGATGGCCGGCTGTGTAGACGGAAACATTCGGCGCCATAAAAACATTGTTGCCGATATCAACGCGCGCAACATCAAGGATGGTGCAGCCGTAATTGGCGTTAAAATTATCGCCGGCAAAGATGTGCTTGCCGTAATCGCAGTAAAACGGCGGGTTTATCCAGCTGTTTTTGCCCAGCGCGCCGAACATTTTGTGCGAGATGTCCGAAAGCTTTTCAAAATCCCACGGATCGGCTGTGTTGAACGCGTGCATCAGGCGCTTGTTTTGCTTCATCTCCTCAACGAGCGCATCGTCCGCGATATACGCCATCTCTTTTTCCATTCTTGTTTTGTTGTTCATAATTCCCTCTCCTGTTATTAAAAATACAGCGGCGCCGCGCGGACGCCGCTGCATTATTGATGGTTTTAGATATGCTTTAAGCTGCCAAGAGTCGAACACGATGTGCCGAAAATGCGACGGTGCGTGAAGCAGCCGCTTAAAGCCATATTGCGTTCGTTAACCTATGCAAGGTATTCGGACACATTTTCGTAATCGCGCACCTTTTCGGCGTTGTTTTCCGCGATCCTTTCGGAAAAGCCGAGCTTGCGCTCGCGCCTGCCGAGGCGCTCCTTGAATCTTCTGGAAGCCGCGATGAATATGATAAAGATATAGGGCATACCCAAATTGGTTTCAAGCAGCGAATTGATTATCATAGGAGCGATCTTTGCCTCAAGCGAGGTGAGCTCCGCGCTTCTGATGCCGCCGAGGTAAAGGCCTATCTCCCAGCCGAACTGAACAAGGATTCCGATAGCCAAAAGCCACGGGATATTGACGCGCTCCTCTTTCTTTTTGCGCGTTGCGTTCCAGATGATCAGCAGCAGATAGCCCACAAACAGGATAAGCGCCATCCAGCCGTGATAAGCGCCGGTGGTGCGCTGGATGGTTATGTAATCGTCGTGCGGGCCGAAGGTCTGCGTTAGCAGCGGGCAGCACAGCCACCAGCCGAGTATAAGGATGGTCCATTCAAACAGGTTTTTATCCTTGGAGATCCACAGCCATATCCACGCAAAATTCGTGAAGCCGTAGCTCATACTCATCCACAGCAGCACCCAGAAAAGGCTGTGCCCCTCCGATATGGAGCGCGAATGTGTGGCAAGGTGGAAGATTCCGAAATCAACGATCTGATACAGGATGCCGGCAAGAAAGCCGACTATTACGGTGGCGTACTTCTTTTTGTAAAGCAGCAGGCCTGCGAATACAACGAGAAACGCTATGTCGAGCCACATATAAAACGGCTCAAACACTCTTTGAGCAACAACTTCCATAAATTACTCCTTTTCTTTTTTATCCGTTATTATTTTCAGAGCCGCGCCAACGGCTCCGAGATTATTGTAACATCTGCGCGGTCCGCTGTAAATCCGCGTGAAAGTAAAAAAAGCGAGGGCTTTTTTGTGCAAATTAAACAAAGCCCTTCAAAACACAATGAAAACCGCGCCTTGTTGCGCTCCCGCACGAAAGCCGCGCAAACAAAAAATGCGCCTGTGCGGCGCATTTTCCGTACCTGATTTAGGCTGCTTATTTCTTGTTTTCCTCGTTTTTATCGTCTTTTGCCGCATCCTCCCTACGATAATTGAAGCGGATGAGCACCTCGCGGCGCACATTATCGTTCGGGTCCGCCCCGAAATCATACTCAAGGCTGTCGCAAAGCTCCTTGAAGAGCCTTTTGGAGCGCTCGGAGGTTTTTTCAGGCGGCACGCTGTCCCACAGGCAGGACATGGCGTATTGCAGGCAATAAAGCGAGATATCGTCTATTGCGCGAAATTCACCCTCCGGCGACTCGGGAAGCTTGTTTGCGGATTTAACTGCCTCTTCTTTTTTCATACCCATAATAATTTCTCCTTTTCATCATAAAATATTATATGACACTTACTATTTTACAAACGATTGTTTGTAAAGTCAACACAAACATTCGTTTGTATGATATTATCGTTCAAAATCCACAAAAAAAGAGCGGTCTGTTTATGGAAGTTTACAAAATGCTGCGAATGCTGCGCAACAAAAGCGGCCTGACGCAAAAGCAGGTGGCGGAATATCTGGGAATGAAGCAGCAGCAATACAGCAATTATGAGCTTGGGCTGCGCTGCCTGCCGATAGACAAGCTCCGCTCGCTGTGCCTGCTTTACAGCGTTTCGGCAGACTATATCCTGGCGCTTCCCGCCGACCTTGAGTATCCCGGCAGCTAATGCCGGGATATTATTTTGCCATATTTTTGATGTTTGCATAAAAATAATACTCCGTATGGGGTATTACATCAACTCCGCATAGCGTGTTTTAATAAAATAGCTCTTGAGGTGTTTTATGAAAACGAGGCTTCGAGAGCTTAGAGAAAGCTACGAGCTTACGCAGGCGCAATGCGCGAAGGCGGCGTTGATCTCAAAAAATTCATACATCAGATACGAACGCGGCGAAAGGGTCATACCGCTTGATGTTGCAAAGACCCTGGCAGAATTTTACGGCGTTTCGATAGACTATATCGCCATGCTCAGCGACGAGAAGTAACACGAGGAATTTAAAAGATTTTGGTAAACCCCGCTGCAGCGGCGGAGCTGCACCTCATCCCGATTGCAGCCGCACAAACAGACAGCAATAATTGCAAAGTTCGATAAATAATCAAATTGCAGATAATGATAAATGTAATTATTGAACAGGGAAAAATAACGGCAAGCGGGCACGCAGGTTATGCGCCGAAAGGGCAGGACATTATGTGCGGCGGTATATTTTCACTTCTCCGCCCATCCTGTGCGCTTTCACAATCGCGTTGTATTTCCCGTTATGGCTTCCGATTCAAAGCCGCTTGATTTTTTACAATGTTTGTGTTAATATAGAGTTGCCAAGGGGGAAACCCCGGGGCATTGCGTTTAAAAAGTAACTGCTACTTTATGTAGTGGTTATTTTTTTATATGCTCTTGCTTAACAGTAAGGAGAAGGCAAAGGATTAAAGTTAATATAATTATAACATTATCCATTGTCCCACCCCCTTTTGCAACTCTATATTTACTCCGGAGGTTACTGCCTATAAATTCAATCACCGCCCCTGCCGGAGGGGCGGTGATCGAAATTGCAAATTTTATTTTATGTTCATAAAAGCTTATGTTTACAGACCATTTTTGCCTGATAATGCAAAGCATATGCTTAATTTCTCGGGGGCGGGCACGCCGATAGTTACTCGCTTTGAAAGCATCATCATTAAGCTGAAAGCGTTTATGACCTCGGTCGATTGTAATTCTTCTGTGAGTTCAAAGCCCGGGCAAATGACAGTCAGCGAGAGCTGATTGGAATCATCAATTTCGGCTTCAAATTGAACATCGTTTTGCTTGATTGCAGTGAAATATGTTTTATCTATAAAAATATCGCATAAGGTACAGAAAATTCTGACCTGTTTATTTGATTTAATATAGCTTTGCGAAACCACTTGGGACACAACATCAAGACTGTTCATTAGTGCCGCCCCCCTCTATACGCATAGCAATATCATCCGACATAAAGCCTAAATGTATAACTCCATGCAAATCGGAATAAATCTCAAACCCGCTGGATAAATTAAATATGCCCACAAATTCTTTAGGGTTGTTTATGACCATGGATTCGCCATCCACGATAATGTACCCCATGTTTTTAGCTATTTCACTTTTGTCGGTGCGGATATCAACCGATTGGTTTTTAAAAAGCTTTAAAACCTCTGAAATCATAACCCAGAAATTTTTAACTCCGGCAGGATTTGGGATGTAAACGCCCTGTGCGAGCTTCATAATCTCGACGGCTTCCTCTCTTGCGGATTCAATATCCAATATTGCGTTAAGCTCATCGTCGTTCAAAAAATCCAAATCATATTTTTCAAGATCTGATGAATCTATCACTTTACCACTCCTTTGTTGATTTACTTAAAACTAATAGTATCTTAAGGCGAGGCCTTGCTAAATTCTTCTGACTAATCTGTTATAAGACTCATCCTTAGATAGATCGTACCCATAACAACTATCCGGTAAATGGCTGGGAGACGACTTCGTATAAACCCATCCCTCTTTTTGTGCGATTTTCCATACAGCATATTCTCTTTCGCTAAGTGAAGCGTTTTCAAATGCAAAATCGTCTCTACCTAATAATTCAGAAAATCTCTTCCGATCATATTCTGTATTTCCCCAAGAAAGATGTTTCAACTCCATTTGACGCTCAAAATTTGTATTGGATCGAGAGTCTCGTGATTTTACCTCCGCTTGTGCAGCTGCAGAACTTATATATCTTGCTCCAAGATAAGCCGCACTAAATAAAAATCCTACTAATCCGAACATTTGCTTTCCTCCTTAAAATTTAATGTGATTTATTAACGCCGGGCGGCGTCAGCTTTATTATAATCAGTTTTAAATTCAAAATAAACAACAATATTTTATTTTTGATTTATAGCACCGTTTTCCGTACTCTGCACAGGTAAAATCAGCCGCAGCTGTTTTTTTGAATGAAAATCGCCAGCCTCGGCGCGGTCAAATCATAATAAAAAAAGCTTCCAAAAATTATGAAACATATTGAAGATTGAAATCCATAAAATACTTTTGCAAACGCAATCATTTTGCAAAAGAGGTGTATTTTCAGATGAAGAATGTTGTTCCCGAGGCCAAGGAGGCTCTCAACAGATTCAAGATGGAAGCCGCTTCCGAGGTTGGCGTAAATCTTAAGCAGGGCTACAACGGCGACCTTACTTCCAAGCAGGCAGGCTCCGTCGGCGGCCAGATGGTTAAGAAAATGATCAAGGCTTATGAAGAATCAATGAAATAAGCGCTGAGGCGCGCGAGGCGCGCAAGCGTCGGCCGCCGGCAGGGGCGGCCGGAACACGGCGGCTGAAGGCTGCCGGCAAACAAAAAGGGCTGTGCCCGCAGCAGCGGGTGCAGCCCGATTTTTATTTATTAAAGCATATTTGTTTTCGGGAGCTTACGGCGCGCTTTGCTTTTCGTTTTTGCGCCTTTCCCTGAGCGCTTCAAAAAACGAGGAGAGAATTGCGGCGCACTCCTCTTCGTCCACGCCGCCCTCTATTTGCGGCTTGTGGTTGTAGGGCAGGCTGTTGAAATCGGCAACGGAGCCGAACGAGCCGGCCTTTTTATCATAAGCGCCGAAAACGACCTTTTTTATGCGCGCGTTTATGATTGCGCCCGCGCACATAGGGCACGGCTCAAGAGTGACATACATATCGCACTGCCAAAGCCGCCAGCCGCCGAGCGTTTTGCACGCCTCGTCTATGGCGCAAAGCTCCGCGTGCAGCAGGGCGTTTTTGCCGTTTTCCCGCCTGTTGCGCCCTCTGCCGACGATAACCCCGTCCTTTACCACAACGGCGCCGACGGGCACCTCGCCCTCGTCAAAGCTGAGCCTTGCAAGGCGCAGCGCTTCGTTCATAAACTCGTTCATAGACCTAACTCAGCTTTATGCTTGAAATGACATTGGCGGCGAAATAAATGAGGGCGATTATCATTACCGGCGAGGAGAAGAACGCGCCCGCCTTTTTTATCGCCGTGTTTGAGTACGGCGCGGCGATGCCGGAATCAAGGCGCAGAGTCAGCTTGTGCTTTACGGCAAGGATGACGGTGCTTATGACGCCGAACACGACCAAAAGATAGAAGACGGCGACCGAAATACCGTCTGAAACCTCCTGCCCCCACAGATAAGCCGAAATATCCGCGATGACGCTTCTGCCGTTGCTGAGCCCGTGGATAAGCACGGCGGGCCAGATGCTGCCGGTGAGCACGGTTACATAGCCGAGGCCGAAGCCGAGCAGCGCGGCGAAGATGAACTGCACGAGATTGCCGTGCATAAGTCCGAAAACGACGCTTACGCAGAACACGGCAAAGCCCTTGCCGTATTTTTGCAAAATTCCGAGCGAGCAGCAGCGCATGGCAAATTCCTCGCATACGGCGGGGACGACAGCCGTTGACACAAAAAGCAAAACGCAGTCGAGCACGTTTGCCGGCGGCAGGCTCTCGCCAGAGGTAAGCTCAAAGCCGAGCGCCTCAAAGAAAACCGACATCAGCGAAACCAAATAATTCGCCGCGTTGCTGAGCAGCAGGCCGAAGCCCACCCAGAGCAGAAGATCGAGCGGCTTTATTTTTGCGCCGGGCACGGGACCCGATTCGCCGTACTCGTTCTTATTGAAATACGCCATAAGCCCGAACGGCATAACCACGGCGATCAATTCTATCGCGATGACGCCGAAGCTGTTTTGAAACACGGACGAGGTGGTGTAAAGCTCATAGACGGACGGGAACATTCCCAGAAAGAGCGACGCGGCAAACTGCACGAGCAAAAAGGCGATAAGGCAGCCGCCTATGATGTTTCCGAGGCGCCTGATAGCGCGGCGCTCCTGCTTTGCGGCAAGCTTTGCAGCCGCTATTTGGTTAAAATAATTATTTTGAGAATACGGCGGAACGGGTCCTCCGTATCCGCCGTATGGATTCTGATTGTAATAGCCGTTCAAATCTTTCCCTCTAATCAATCAAGCTCCGACGCAATCTTTTTGATGTAAGCCTTAAGCTCCTCGCTTGTTTCGGGATGATTAAGGCCGACCTCTATATTTGCCTGGAGGATGCCGAACTTGTTGCCCATATCATAGCGCACGCCCTCGTAATCAACGGCTATAACGCCCTGGGTCTGAGCAAGGGTCTTCATAGCATCCGTAAGCTGAAGCTCATTTCCGGCGCCGAGCGGAGTGTTCTCAAGAATTTCAAATATCTGCGGAGGAAGCACTACTCTGCCGAGGATGGAGAAATTGCCCATAATCTGATCCGGAGCGGGCTTTTCTATCATATCGGTGCAGGTGTAGCAGTTGCCCTCGAGCGGTTCGGTCTTGAGCGAGCAGTATTTGGTGATTGCCATTCCGGGAACTTCCTTTACGCCCACAACGCCCTTGCCGTATTTTTCATACGCGTCGCACAGCTGCTTTGTGCAGGGCGTTTTTGAAAGGATGACATCATCGCCGTAAAGCACGGCGAACGGCTCGTTGCCCACGAAATTCTTGGCGCAGAGCACCGCGTGGCCCAGGCCGCCCGTCACCTTCTGGCGCAGGAAATAGATATTGCCGAAATTCGAGCAGGCAAGCACATCCTCGTAGATCTTCTTTTTGCTTTCGTTGCCGCGCAGCTTATCCTCAAGCTCGTACGAATGGTCGAAATGATCCTCTATGGCGCCCTTGTTTCTGTTGGTGATAACAAGCACTTCCTCTATGCCGGAGGCAAACGCCTCTTCAACGATATACTGGATAGCGGGCTTGTCAACGATATTGAGCATCTCCTTGGGCACTGCCTTTGACGCGGGAAGCACCCTTGTGCCCATACCTGCTGCCGGAATTATGGCCTTTCTTACTTTCATAAAAATATCCTCCTGAAAATTTATAAGCTGCTGCCAGCTTTGATATTACAGATATGCGATTATGTCCGTTACTACGCTGAGCGCAAGAAACGCTATGCACGGGGCAAAGAAGCTGACGCCGCCCTTGCCGGCAAGCATAAGCCGCCTCAGCTCCGGCTGCGAAAGCTCGGCTTCGGGGCGCAAAGCGATAACGGGAACGGAAATCCCCTGCCCCTCCTCAAGCCTTTTATCAACATCACGGATAACGGAAAAGACCTTGTTTTTATAGATCCTGTCCGCCGTGAGGGCTATAACGATATGGATGGCGGCAATCACCGCGGCAAGCACAAGATAAGCGGTGACGCTTCCCGTTGATTCCATAAGCTGCGAAATCTCAGCGTAATACTGCTCGTAGGTTACCGCCTCGTTTTGCAATATCGCCTGCAAGCCGGAGGCAAGCGCCGAAAGCTGCTTTGAAAAGACCATACTAATGATGAATCTTGCGGCAAATTCAAGCGCCAAAAACAGCGAGCCGGGGCCGTACATCTTTCTTAAAAACAGGTAATACGGGCCGAACACAAGCGCGCTCCAGTTCCAGCCGAGCGCCCTGTTCTTTTTAAATCTTTCAATAAAGCGCATAAAATTGGCGCCGATAACGGTGGCTACATCGGCAAGCAGAAAGCCGCCGAGCTTTTCATCGTTTTTAAACACAAAGCCGCCGTTTTGCACGCCCGCGCCTGAAAAGCTGCTGCCGGAATCCGCCGCGGCCCCCTGCTGCGTGCCCGCGGGCGGAACATAATATTCGCCCTGCTGCTGCCCTGATTGCCGGCTCTGCGCGTTTTCATCCCGCGCATCGCTTACCCTTTCGCCGCCGAGGCTTTTTTTATAGTCAAACCCCTGCGAGTGCAGCGCGGCGTTTGCGCACCTGCCGTTTTTTTCATAGCACGCCCTGTGGTGCGGGGTGCCGCATTCCGGGCAGGTAACAACATCATCGCCCGCGGAGAACGCGGCGCCGCAAACGGGGCATTTTTGACCTTCGTAAAGAGACATAACATACTCCCTGACTAATATTTCATTTAATTATACATTACCTTAGCATAAAAAATCAATAATTTAATTAAAAAACGGTAAATATATTTTTAACTGTGCAAAACCGCCGCGGATAAACAAAGGGCTTGAAATAAGAATTGATTTTGTATATAATATCATATACTGTTTATAAGAACATATCCGATTTTGCGTTTTATTATTTCAGAAAGCTGAGGAAATATATGGTTGAATTTGACGATTTGAGGCTAAGGCTGCTTGAAAGCGAGAAGCCGATAGAAAATCTTAGGGAAGCGCTGGCGATAGACCATATCGAGGCGGAGGTTGCCGAGCTTGAAAAGCAGGCGGCGCAGCCCGGCTTTTGGGACGACGCCGAGGAGAGCCAGAAGATACTTAAAAAGACGGGCGCGCTGAAATCCAAACTTGAAAGCTACGAGGCTTTGAAAGGCGATTTTGAGGACGCGCTTATGATGATAGAGCTTGCCAACGAAGAGGGCGACGAGAGCATGGTGGACGACTGCCGCAGCTCTGTTGAGGACATAGAAAAGCGCATTGAAGAGCTTACGCTGACGACGCTTTTGAGCGGCGAATACGACGCCAAGAACGCCCTGCTGACCTTCCACGCCGGCGCGGGCGGCACCGAGGCTATGGACTGGGCTGAGATGCTGTTTCGGATGTATACCCGCTGGGGCGAGAGGCACGGCTACAAGGTGAGCACGCTTGATTATCTTGACGGCGATGTTGCGGGGCTTAAAAGCGCGACGATCCTTATCGAGGGCGAGAACGCCTACGGTTATCTTAAAGGCGAAATGGGCATACACCGCCTTGTGCGCGTTTCTCCGTTTGATTCATCGGGCAGGAGGCACACCTCGTTTGCATCGCTTGAGGTTATGCCTGAGATAGACGACGATGTGAATGTTGAGATACGCGAAGAGGACATCAAAATGGATGTTTACCGAGCCTCCGGAGCCGGCGGCCAAAAGGTAAACAAGACCTCCTCGGCCGTTCGCCTGACCCACATACCCACGGGAATAGTTGTTTCCTGCCAGATTGAACGCTCGCAGCATCAAAACCGCGAGGTTGCGATGAGGATGCTCAAATCAAAGCTGGTTGAGATCAAGGAGCGCGAAAATCTTGAAAAGATAGAGGATATAAAGGGCGACCAAAAGGAGATTGCCTGGGGCAGCCAGATACGCTCTTATGTATTTATGCCGTACACGATGGTAAAGGACCACCGCACGGGCTTTGAGATGGGCAACATAACAGCCGTTATGGACGGCGATATAGACGGCTTCATAAATGCCTATCTTAAGCAGAAAAGCGTTGAGGCAGCCGAAAAAAATTAAAAAATACCAATATTAAGACTGCTCCTTCTGCAAAAAATATTTGCGGAGGGAGTTTTTTATGAAGATATCCAAAAAAGCTGCCGCGGCGCTGTGCTGCGCGCTATGCGGCGCGCTTACGGCTTGCAGCGTCAGCATAGGCGCGAAAGAGGACGAGATACCCACCGCTCCGCAGAGCACCACGAATGTGGCGGACACCACATTGACCGCCGACCCCGCAAACGGCGCGGAGGGCAACATAAAGGATTACGACACAGAGCCGGTTATCTGGGGGCCGGGCAACATTGAGGAGCACAAGCGCCCCGCAGAGCCGGAAAAGCTGCAAAACAAATACAGCGAGCTGAGCGCGCAGTGGCTGCTGCCGCAGGAAAAAAGCATCTGCCTGACCTTTGACGAGGGCTATGAAAACGGCTACACGGCGCAGATCCTTGACACGCTGGGGCAAAAGAGCGTTAAGGCGATATTCTTTTGCACCTACGATTATGTTAAGGACAATCCAAAGCTGGTGCGGCGGATGATAAGCGAGGGACACATTCTTGCAAACCACAGCTATTCGCACTGCGATATGACTGAGATAGACGCCGAAGCCGCGGAAAACGAGATTATGCTGATGCACGATTATGTGGAGGAGAATTTCGGCTACGCTATGGGATATTTCCGTTTTCCTGAGGGCGTGTTCAGCGAGCAGACGCTTGCCGTTGCGGCAAAGCTGGGGTACAGAAGCGTTTTCTGGAGCTTTGCTTACGCCGACTGGGATGTTGAAAACCCGCCCGATGAAAGCGAGGCGTTTGAGCGCATAACCTCGTCCACGCACGAGGGCGAGATAATGCTGCTGCACGCCGTGAGCAAAACGAACGCCGATATCCTGCCGCGCGTTATAGACGACATCCGAAATCAGGGCTATGAATTTACAACTCAGCTTTAAAAGCGTTATCCGGGCGGAGGCTCCGCCCGAAGCGGGCTGCCTGTGCGCGCCCGTTTTTTTATTGAAAAATTTGTTAAATTTATGTTTTGGTATTGTTATAATGTGTTGTTTAATATATAATAATCCAGTAGTTTAAAATATAAGGGTGAAAAGCGCCCTTTTTGAAAGCGAGAGAATTTTAAATGATACTTACAAAGGATATCGGAATAGACCTCGGCACGGAAAACACGCTGATCTGCGACCGCAAGGGGCGTATTCTGATACGCGAGCCCTCCGTTGTGGCGGTGGATGTTAAATCGCGCCGCGTGCTTGCAACGGGCAACCAGGCAAAGGCGATGATAGGACGCACTCCCGGCTCAATAGTTGCCGTTAAGCCGCTTAAGGACGGCGTTATAGCCGATTTTGATATGACCGCAGATATGCTGCACAACTTTATATACAGGTCGTCAAAGACCTCTATGTTTACCAAAACGCGCGTTGTTATAACCGTTCCGAGCGGAGTTACGGAGGTTGAAAGGCGCGCGGTGGAGGACGCGGCAAGAGCCGCCGGAGCGCAGGAGGTTGAGCTTATAGAGGAGCCGATGGCAGCGGCGCTGGGCGCGGGGCTGCCGGTATTTGAGGCATCCGGCTCTATGGTGGTGGACATAGGCGGCGGCACCTGCGATATAGCCGTTATGAGCCTTGGCGGAATAGCCGCAAGAAAGAGCGTTAAGGTTGCCGGAAACGCGCTCAACGAGGCGATCATAAACCATATGAAGCGCGCGCACAATCTGCTTATAGGCGATGTTACAGCCGAGGACATAAAGATCAAGATAGGCTCCGTTTCCGAATATGACGGAGAGGGAGCGATGGAGGTGCGCGGGCGCAACATAACGGACGGCCTGCCCAATTCCATAGAGATAACGAGCGCGGAGATACGCACGGTGCTGTGCGAGCCGGTAAGCGAGATAACGGCGGGGATACGCGAAACGCTTGAGGTTACCCTGCCGGAGCTTGCCGCAGATATTCTTGACCGCGGCATCTATCTGACGGGAGGCACGGCGCTGCTGCGCGGCCTGCCGGAGCTTATTTCAAAGGAAACGAATATAGCCGTTCATCTGCCCGAAAACCCGATGGATGTGGTTGCTGTGGGCACATCGGTTAAGCTTAGAAGGGCGCGGTAATAATGAAAGAGCTTTTTAAAAGCAGGCATTTCAAGGTTATAGCGGCTGTCATAGCGCTGCTGCTTGCCGGCGCGCTTATCTGCGCGGCAAACGGCCGCGGGGAAACGGCGCAGTCCGGAATAATAGGCACGATATTTACGCCCGCCAACTGGCTTGCCTCTAAAATATCGGACGGGATTACATATGTTTTCGGCGAGGCTACGGGCAACGAGGAATATCTTGAGCGCATAGACGAGCTTGAAAACCGCGTAGGCTCGCTTCAGGACCAGCTTGCCGATTATGAAAACCTGAAAAAGCAAAATGAGCTTTACAAGGAAGCGCTTGACCTTAAAGAGGACAATCCCGATTTTACATTTGTTGAGGCAAAGGCAACGAGCCGCGACGCCGCGGACATCTTCGGCTCTTACACCATAAACAGGGGCACTGCGAGCGGGATAAGCGCGGGCGACGCCGTGCTTTACGGCAGTTACATCGTGGGCGTCATAGACCGGGCGTATCCCACATACAGCGTTGTTAAAACAATACTTGACCCGGATTTTTCCGTTTCGGCATACGAGATAGTTTCCGGCGAGATATCATATGTTACCGGCCGCGCCGAGCAGGCTGCCGAGGGCAGGTGCATAATGGCTAATCTGGACGATTCCACGGATGTGACCTACGGCTCCATAATAGCGACTGCCGGAATAAGCGGGCGCATACCGGAGGGGCTTATAATCGGCACGGTTGAGGAGATAGAGGAGGACACCGCCTCCATAGCCTCCTACGCCGTGATAGAGCCCGGCGTTGATGTTAACGACATATCTGAATGTCTTGTGCTTACCGGCTATGAAAGCGAGGCGCAGTGATGGACCTTTCGTACAGGCAGCGCACGCTTAAAACGGTTGTTTATCTTTTGATAACCGCGGCGGCGGCGCTAATCCAGAACACCGCCGGACTGACGCTTGAGCCGGGCGGCGCAAGATGCTTTCTGCTGCTGCCGGTGTGTATGATACTGGGCGCGGGCGAGGACGAGCGCTTTGCGGCGGCTATCTCGCTTTTCGGCGGGCTGCTGTGGGATCTGAGCTCCGCCGTGCATCTTGGCTTCAACGCCGTTTATATGTGCGTGATGTGCTTTTTGGGAGCGGCGCTGATAACATATTTTTTAAGGAACACCTTTATCACGAGCTTTATTTTCTGCGCCGTGTTCATTCTGCTTTACTGCCTGCTTTACTGGCTGTTTTTCATAATCATAAAGGATGTGCGCGGGGCTGAGCTGAGCCTGTTTTCGTTTTATCTTCCGAGCGCTGTTTACACGATAGCGGCAGCGCCGATAATATATCTGAGCCTGCGCCCGATAAAAAGGGCGCTTTCAAAGCCAATAAAGGCGCTCAACCGATAAGGAGCAACCGTTTTGAAAAGCAGACATTTCAGCCTTAGGAGCCTGACGGCGATAATACTTGTTATCGCGCTTGTTTGCACCTTCGGCTACACGCTTTACGACATACAGATAGTGAACGGCGAATTTTTCAGCGCGCAAAACAGCGCCGTTCGCACATACACCGTGCCGATAGAGGCGGCGCGCGGCGAGATAGTGGACAGAAACGGAAACCCGCTTGTTACCAACAGGCAGGCAAATTCCATTATTCTTGACGCGGCGTACTTCCCCTCCGGGCGTGAAAACGAGGCGCGAAACACGATAATCCTGAACCTCATATCGCTTTTTGAAAAAAACGGCGAGGAATATGTCAACAATCTGCCGCTTCGCCTCGGCAGCGGCGGGGGCGTTGAATTCACCGAGGACGAGGACGATGTTGAGGCTATGAAAAGCCCCGATATGTTTGATTTGCAAAGCTACGCCACGCCGCAGAACTGCTTTGACGCAATGGTGGAAAAATACGGCCTTGAGGGCTACGATACCGAAACGGCGCTGAAGATAGGCGCCGTGCGCTACGAGCTTACAAGGCTGATGTTTTCAATAGAAAACCCGGTTGCGATAGCGCTTGATGTGAGCGATGTTACGGTTGCCGCCGTCAAGGAGGACGGCGAGCGTTATCTGGGAGCGGATGTGCGCCCCGTTACATACAGGGAGTATGCCGATTCCTCGCTTGCGCCGCATATTCTTGGCACCGTGAGAAAAATCAACGCCGAGGAATACGCCGAGCTGCGCGACGAGGGCTACGGCATTAACGACACGATAGGCGAAAGCGGCATAGAGGCCGCTATGGAGAGCGAGCTTCGCGGCACGCCGGGCGAGATGACCGTTACGATAGACGCCGAGGGCAATATTACCGAGGAGGTCACCAAGGAGCCGGTGCAGGGCAACACCGTTGTGCTGACCATTGACCGCGACCTGCAGCGCGTTGCTCAGGAGATGCTTAAAGCCACCTGCGACAAGGTCAGCGTTTCGCAGAGCGCGGGCGCCGTTGTGGTGGAGGATGTCAACACCGGCGCAGTGCTTGCCGCCGCCTCTTACCCCACTTACGACCTTCAGGATTATTACGACGATTATTCCAGCCTTGCGTCAAATTCACGCAACCCGCTGTTCAACAGGTTCGCGCTCGGCGCATATGCTCCCGGCTCTACCTTTAAGCCGATGATGGCGTGCGCCGCGCTTGAGGAGGGCGTTATCAACGAGGGCACGACCTTCAGCTGCGGCGGAACCTGGCAGTATTACGATGTTACCTTCCAGTGCCTTAACAGCAGGGCGCACGGCAGCGAAAATGTGCGCGAGGCGCTTCGCGATTCCTGCAACATATTCTTTTACAACTGCGCAGAGAGGCTCGGCATCTCAAAGATAGACGAATACGCCTCTATGTTCGGGCTTGGAGAAAAGACCGGCGTTGAGATAAGCGAGGCGTCCGGTATGCTTGCAGGTCCGGCGAACGCGGAGAGGCTGGGCAGGACCTGGCAGATGGGCGACACGATACAGACCGGCATAGGCCAGTCCGACAATCTGTTTACCATTTTGCAGCTTGCCAACTACTGCGCCACGGTGGCAAACAGCGGCACGAGATACGATATGCACTTTGTGCAGTCCGTAATAAATTCCTCCAGCGGCACCATAGAAGAGACCGGCGCAACGGTGGCGCAGGAGCTGCCGATAGCGCAAAACACCTTTGACACGGTTCACGAGGGTATGCGTATGGTGGCGCAGCAGTACACGCTGAGCAATGTATTTAAGAACGCCGGCGTTGATGTTGCGTGCAAAACGGGCACATCGCAGGTAGTTAAAAACGGCAAGGTGGTCAACAACGGCTTTCTTATCACCTATGCGCCGTATGAATCGCCTGAGATTTCCGTTGCCTCCGCAATAGAGCTTGCCGGCTCCGGCACGGAAACGGCGGAGATAACCAGCTCGCTTATAGAATATTACTACGCCAACAATACGGACGAGCAGCCCGCCCAGGAGACGGATAAGCTGCTGAGCTGAGCATAATTTATTTACAAAAATAATTGAATATATATATAATCTGTGATATTATGTATATATTGGAATTAAAGAAGCTGCATCAAACGGCATTACGAAACAGGATTTTGAGGTATTTTATGAATATTGCACTTATAGCGCATGACGCAAAAAAAGAGCTGCTGGTTCAGTTTTGCATAGCATACTGCGGCATTATGAGCCGGCACGACCTGTGCGCCACGGGCACTACGGGCAAGCTTGTACACGACGCGACCGGGCTTAACATAAACTGCTTCCTTTCCGGAAGCCAGGGCGGCGGCCAGCAGGTGGCAAGCAGGATCGCCTGCAACGAAATAGACCTGCTTATATTTTTCCGCGACCCGCTGAGCCCGAAGCCGCACGAGCCGAACGACAACGACCTTCTGCGCCTGTGCGATGTGCACAACATCCCCTACGCAACGAATATTGCAACGGCGGAGGCGCTGATACGCGGCGTGGAGCGCGGCGATTTTGAATGGCGCGAGATAGTTAATCCGCGTTATAATTCCTGACGCGGTGGGGCGCTTCCGGCTTATCGCCGGCGGCGCTGTGATAACGATAACAAAAAAGGGGCGGCTCGACCCGCCCTGTTTTTATGACGGAGAGTGAGCTATGGCGCTTATAACTAAAGCGGTTAAGGGCACGAGGGATATTCTGCCCGCCGAGGCATACAAAAATCAATATGTTGAAAGCACGATGCTTGATATGGCGGGGCGCTTCGGCTTTAAAGAGATGCGCACGCCCGTGTTTGAGCACACGGAGCTTTTTCAGCGCGGCGTGGGCGACATGACGGATGTTGTGCAAAAGGAGATGTACACCTTTAACGACAAGGGCGGCAGAAGCATAACGCTGCGCCCGGAGGGAACTGCCGGCGCGGCGAGGAGCTTTCTTGAAAACGGGCTTTGCAACGAGGCGCTGCCGCAGAAGATCTGCTACATCACCTCCTGCTACAGATATGAAAAGCCGCAGAGCGGGCGTCTGCGCGAATTCCACCAATTCGGCGTGGAATGCTTCGGCTCCCCCTCCCCTATGGCGGACGCGGAAATCATATCCCTTGCGCACGAGATTTTTACAGAGCTCGGAGTTGACGGGCTTGAGCTGAGAATAAATTCCATAGGCTGCCCGAAATGCCGCGCGGAATACCACAGGGCGCTCAGGGAATATTTTGAGGGCTGGAAGGACGAGCTTTGCGACACCTGCCGCGACAGGCTGGAGCGCAACCCGATGAGGATACTTGACTGCAAATCGCCGGTTTGCAGCGAGATCGCAAAAGGCGCGCCGGTGGTGCTTGATTACCTGTGCGACGAGTGCCGCGAGCATTTTGAAAAGGTGCAGAAATACTTAAGGGCGCTGAACATAAAATTCACGGTTGACCCGCATATCGTGCGCGGGCTTGATTATTACACAAAAACCGTGTTTGAATTTGTATCCTCCGAAATAGGCGCGCAGGGCACGGTTTGCGGCGGCGGAAGGTACGACGGGCTTATAGAGGAGCTCGGCGGCCAGCACACGCCGTCGCTCGGCTTCGGTCTGGGAATAGAAAGGCTGCTGCTTCTTATGGAGGCGCAGGGCTGCGAATTTCCCGATGACGCAAAGCCCGACCTCTTTATAGCGGCGCTCGGCGAAAAAGCGCAGCTCAAGGCGGTTGAGATAGCAAACGACATACGCCGCGAGGGCTACACCTGCCTTTACGACATAAACGGCAGAGGGCTGAGGGCGCAGATGAAATACGCCGACAAGCAGAGCGCGAAATACACGATTGTGCTGGGCGACGACGAGGTTGAAAACGGGATAGGCAGACTCAAGAATATGGAGAGCGGCGAGGAGACGGAGATTGCGCTTGACACCTTTGTGAGCGGCTTTTATTCCGTTGCGCTGCAAAAGGAGCTTGACGAGCTTACGATAAACGGCGAAGAGGTGGATTTTTCTGCGCTCTTCGGCTTAAAGAACGATAACGAAACAGACGGTGAGTAAGATGGAGACGATAAAAGGACTTAAAAGGAGCTGCTACTGCGGCGAGCCGAGGCTCGGCGACTGCGGCAAAAGCGTTACCCTTTTCGGCTGGGCGCAGAGGCAGCGCGATCTTGGGAATCTGATTTTCATAGACCTGCGCGACCGCACGGGCGTGGTGCAGCTTTCATTTAACGACAAGACGGACAGAGCCGTGTTTGAAAAAGCTCAGAGGGTAAGAAGCGAATTCGTGCTTGCCGCCGTGGGCACGGTGGTGGAGCGCGAGAGCAAGAACGGCGAGCTTGCCACGGGCGACATTGAGATAGAGGTGAGCGAGCTTCGCATACTGAGCGAGGCGCAGACTCCGCCGTTTGAGATCTCAAAGGCTGCCGAGGTCGGCAGCGAAACGGCGCTTAAATACAGATACCTTGCGCTTAGAAACGAAAAGCTGACCTCAAATATTCTTATGCGCCACAAAATTGCCGAGATTGCGCGCGAATATTTTTACGAAAACGGCTTTATTGAGATTGAAACGCCGATGATGATAAAATCCACGCCCGAGGGCGCGAGGGACTATGTTGTGCCCAGCAGGATACACAACGGCAAATTCTACGCTCTGCCGCAGAGCCCGCAGATCTACAAGCAGCTTTTGATGATTGCCGGCTTTGACAGATATATCCAGCTTGCCAGATGCTTCAGAGACGAGGACCTGAGAGCAGACAGGCAGCCCGAATTCACGCAGATAGACCTTGAGATGAGCTTTGTTGACACCGACGATATTATGGATAAGGCGGAGGGTTTTATTGCAAGGCTTATGAAAGAGACGCTCGGCGTTGAGCTGCCAACTCCCCTGCCGAGGATGACATATGCCGAGGCTATGAACAGCTACGGCACGGACAAGCCCGACACACGCTTCGGTATGCTTATCAAGGACATCAGCGAATGGGCGGCAAAAACCGATTTCGGCGTGTTTAAAAACGCCGTTGAGGAGGGCGGCACGGTGCGCTGCATCGTTGCAAAGAACGCCGCTGCCGTTTACAGCCGCAAAAAGATAGACAAGCTTACGGAGGAGGCAAAGGGCATAGGCGCAAAGGGCCTTGCCTATATCAGATGGGCGGATGAAGCACCGAGCTGCTCGTTTGCCAAATTCCTTAAGGTCGGCGAGCTTGAGGAGCTGCTTGAAATAATCGGCGCCGAAAAGGGCGACTGCGTTTTCATAATCAGCGGCAAAACGGCGCTTACGCTTTCCGTTTTGGGCGCGCTCCGGCTTACCGCGGCAAAAGAGCTTGATATGATACCGGACGGAAAATGGAATTATCTGTGGATAACGGAAATGCCGTTTTTTGAGCTTGACGAGGAGAAAAACGAATGGGTGGCAATGCACCATCCGTTTACGATGCCGATGGAGGAATGTTTGCCGTATCTTGAAACGGACAAGGCAAAGGTGCGCGCAAAGGCGTTTGACCTGGTGCTCAACGGCACGGAGCTTTCCTCCGGCTCGATGCGCATAACCGACTGCCGTCTGCAAAACAGGATGTTTGAGCTGCTCGGAATGAGCGACGATGAGATAGACGCCAAATTCGGCTTTCTTGTGGACGCCTACAAATACGCCTCGCCTCCCCACGGCGGTATGGGCATCGGGCTCGACAGGCTTGCAATGCTGATCTGCGGGGCGGACAGCCTTAGGGATGTTACGGCGTTTCCGAAGGTGCAAAACGCAAGCGAGCTTATGAGCGGCGCACCCACAACGATAGACGATATCCAGCTTGAGGAGCTGGGCATAAGTATAAGCGGCGGAAAGAGCGGTGCAGATGAGTAATTTTTTTGCAATGATGGGCAGAATGAGGCTCATAGACCGCTGGGCGCTGATGCAAAACGCCGCCAAGGAGAATATTGCCGAGCACAGCCACAATGTGGCGATTATCGCGCACGCGCTGTGCGTGATAGGAAACAGGAAGTTCGGCAAGAGCCTTGACGCCGAGCGCTGCGCGCTGCTGGCGCTTTACCACGACGCCACCGAGGTTATAACCGGCGATATGCCCACGCCCGTAAAATACGGAAGCGACGAGCTTAAAACCGTTTACAAAAGCGTGGAGGCGCTTGCCGGAAAGCGGCTGCTTGATATGCTGCCCGATGAGTTTTATTCAGACTACGAGCCGCTTTTTGAAAGGCGCGAGGGCGACGGCGAGCTTTGGAAAATAGTTAAGGCGGCGGACAAGATAGACGCGCTGATAAAATGCATCAACGAAACGCGTATGGGAAACCGCGAATTTGAAAAAGCGCTTGACGCGCAGGAAAAAATAATCGACGGCATTGATATGCCGGAGGTTGAATACTTTAAAAAGGAATTTCTGCCGGCGTACTACCTTACGCTTGACGAGCACACCAAGGCGCCGGAGAAAAAATAACGCCGGAAAGTACAAAAGGCGCCGCCCTCCGTTTGGAAGAGCGGCGTCCTTTATTTTATACATATTTATATACAGGGCAAAAGCTATTTTTGAAGCGCAGTTTTGAACAGCTTGAAGATGCGCTTTATATTGATGAGGCAGACGACCGCAATCACGCCGATAACGCAGTATCTGACCACATTATTCTGATAAAGCAGCGTGCATATCAGCATAAATGCAGTTACCGCCGCGCTGTAAAGAAAGATCAGCTTTGAATTGAAGACCCGTTCTTTTACGCCCTGCTTTTTGAGTATCAGCCTGTGAAGCAAATAGTGGCCGACGGCAAAAAGCGCATAGCAGAACACGGTTGTGTATGCCGCGGCAACATAGCCGTAAATCGGAATGAACACATAATTCAGCGCAATATTAAGCGCCGCTCCCAAAAGAGACACCAGCATTACATAACTTGTTTTTTCAAAATAAAATTCAGCATTAATATATAGAGTGTAAATAAAAGTGAAAAACACCGAAGCGGCAACAGGCGGAAAAACATATACTGCGGCTTTATATTCAGGCGCCGCAAAAAGCGCGATTGCCTCTGGTCCGAACAGCATAAACACGCATATGACAGCCGCCATAAAAAGGCACAGGAAATTTGCTTTTTTTCTAATTTCGCCGTAGTTCTTCGCTTTCATATTCTGATAAATAAACGGAACGAAAGCGCTGTTCACTGCGTTTATAAATAAAGTAACAACCGTTGCCAGATTGTATGCAACTGCATAGATTGCGGCTTCGCTGTCACCTACCATACGGCTGATCATAATGCGGTCCGACTGACCGAGCACCATCTGAGAAAGATAGTGCGGGATGAGCGGCAGGTTAAAGCGCAGCGCAAAGGACCAGAATTCCTTTGCAAAAAAGGTCTTTCCCCGTTTTGCCTGAATTATATAAAATATAAGCCCCACGCATATCTGAACGAAAGCAAATGAAATAACGCGTGCCTCTGCCTTATGCTCGGTGGCGTAGACTGCGGCAATCCCCACAAGGGGACTTGCAACGGCAACGGCAAGCGTTACCGCAACAAGCTTTTGATATTTCAGCTCAAATCTCTGCTTCTGCGCCCAGAAAAGATACGCCGGCTCAAACAGGAGCTGGATGAACATCGCAAGCATAAAAACGCCCGAAAGCTCAAAAACTCCGTTCCAAAAATCGTGGAAAGCAAGATAGATTATGAAGAAAAAAATCGTTACGGTTGACGAAAGCCCCTGCATAGAGGAAATGAAGCTGTCGCGCCTGCCCTCGTATTTGAGCATACCGTTATTTATCAGCGATCCCGAAAGATTGAGAGTCACGATAATACTTACCAGATTGTACCACGACTGATACACGGTAAAAACGCCGTACTGCTGAGTTGTCAGAATCCGCGTAAAAATGGGCATCGTGATCATAGTTATGCCTTTTTGGAGCAGATTGCACACCGTAAACCAAAACGCTGCTCTTGTTTCTACGCTGAGAGAAAAATATTTAGTTTTCAGTTTACCTATCGGATTCATTCTTTACCCATAATTTTGCTTTTGATTTGATAATACTTGTTCATATTCTTCGAGCCGATAAATCGTCTTAGTGTATTCAGAAATCTTTTCTTTTTCGGGAACCAAGTTGCCGCATAGTGATGAACCGAATACGCTCTCTCATCGACTTTCACGCGCATATCTCCGTTTGTGGGATTGAAATAATAAGACGGATAGACTGTAATCCCGTCTATATTCTGTTCCTCGCCGTTGAGAACGAGACCGTGCTGCACTAATATGGCTGTAACTCTTCTGCCGATGGCGACTATTTTATCGGGATCGTCATCCAGAAATTCCTGACTTTCGTAGGACTTGAGAACCTCTTTGCAAAGCCAGTTTCCCTTTTCACAGGCTAATACCAAACCGGTAGCAACGATACTGTTGCTCGCAAAGCCGGCGAAAGCTCCCTGTTCCACAAGGGAATCAAGCGGCTTGAGCAGTTCTACATCTGTGTCCAGATATATTCCTCCGTATTCATTAAGCACATGGAATCTGGCGTAATCAGATACGAACGCCCATTTTTTATGCTGATATGCGCCTTTAACATAAGGGCATATATTTATATTGAAATTGCTTTCATTCCACTCAATTATCTCATAATCGGAACATATCTTTTTCCAGCTCGTAATGCATTTTTTTATAAGACTGCTTTTCTCGGCGCCGCCGAACCAACAATAATGTATCTTTTTGGGGATCATGATCAATACCTCGAAAATCTGATTTTCAGCCTTGTTCCGCCTTCTTTTTCGATATCGCTGTCCGTTATGGCTGAGTCATTTCCCGAATAGCCGCACATAAGCCCCAAAAACGCAAAGACAAAAACGCCGATACTGGATTTTATGATTGCAGTACCTATGGCGCTTACGACGATTCCGATAAAAATCGATAATGTCAGCGCCTTTACCTTTTTATTTGCGTCAAGCTTATAAACAGGTATAAATACCATAACCAGCATAACGGCAAACATAACAGCGCCGATATAGCCGAACTGACCGAAAACCATTCCGAGATAGCAGTCGTTCAAAGCGAAAGCAAATTCGGGACTCAAGCCCCACAGATTATCAAACCCATATAAATGATACAACTGGGAATAATTTCTCAGCGCCATATCGGAACCGTAGGTGGCAAAACCGGATCCGAACGGAAAATATCGGTTAGCCGTAACAAAGCCATAACGGATCAGAGTCATTCTGGGAGATTCAAGATCCCTTAAATACACATTTATCTGCGTTGTTGAAGCCGCTATTACACCTAAAGCAAGAATGGTTATTTTAGGGGTTGTTAATTTTGTGTCCCTATGCCAGAGGATCAAAAGAATAATATAGCAAGCTGCAACGATATATCCCACGCCTTTTGTGGTATAGAGGATATTAAGTATTGCAAGGAACTCATACATAATCCTTCTTCTTTTCACTCTTTCCGTCATCAAAATAACAAGCAAAGCACAGGCGATTATATAGCCGTATCTGCCCTCATTTCCAAAAATGAAAAAGAAAGGAACGATTCCGTAGCGCCTTTCCATCTGCGGCAAAGACATACCAATGTATACAAACCGGCTGATTGCGACTGCTTTGTTGGGAGCGCCGTCACTAAGCTACTCGCCGCTGTATGACTCCCTGCAGCGGCGTATCACCCTTGGTATCAAACAATCACGACCTTATCTTAAGACGAAGCCTTGAATATCTGCCGGAGGAAAAATCCTCGTCAGTAAAAACTTTTTCATTTCCGGAATAGCCGCAGGCTATCCCCAGCACGGCGAAAACGAAGACGCCGATGCTTGATTTGATGATCGCCGTGCCCAGGCTGCTTATCACAAGCCCTATAAAAACAGCATAAACAAGCGCCTTAATATGCTTGTTTAGAGCCATATCGCGCATACTGATAAAAGCCATAATAAGTATAGCGGCAAAGAGCGCTGTGCCTATATAGCCGAACTGACCGAAGACCATTCCGAGATAGCAGTCGTTCAGCGCCTGGGGTGCGTCGGGGGAAAGGCCCCACCTGTTTTCAAAGCCGTACATAACATAGAGCTGTGAATAATATCTTGCCGCCATATCAGAGCCGTAGGTTGCAAATCCGGAGCCGAGCGGGAAAAATGTGTTCGCCGTTTTGATACCGTAGCGTATCAGCGCCATTCGGGGCGATTCGTAATCAAGCAGATATATGCTTATCTGCGTATAGGAAGCCACAACGCCGCCGGCTGCGAGCACAAGCGCCTTGGACGGCGTTATGCGCGTATCTCTGCGCCAAAGCAAAAGCAGCATAATATAGCATGCCGCAACAATATATCCCACGCCCTTGGTGGTATACACTATATTAACGATTGTAAGCAGCTCGTAAAATACTATCTTATCCCTTGCCTTTTCAACGAGCATTATTATAAGCAGGGCGCAGGCGCAGATATAGCCGTACCTGCCCTCGTTGTTAAAAACAAAATAAAACGGCACAAGCCCGTAACGGCGATCAGTTCCCGCAATATTCATACCGATATCCGCAAACTGCGTTATCGTGCCGCAAATAAAGCCCGCTATCAGCACCAGCTTTGCCCAGAACACAAGATAGCGCGCTATGCGCATCTCCTTATCCGCCGCGGCTGCCTGCTTGAATATAATAAAGGGCACGAATATCTTTAAAAGGCAGATCGCATCAACAGCGATCGGGAACCAATCGGTTATGACCCGTGAAAAATAGTTGCCCAAAAAGCCGAGCGCCGTAAGAATTATAAGCAGCACTATCAAAGCAAGATCCGCGCCGCGTATGCCGCGCCTGAACATAGAATATGCCAGATACGCGCAGCAGATTATGCAAAGCACCTCGTCCGCATAGCCGATCGCTGTCAAGCCGTAATTCATCTCAAGAGAAAGACTCAGCGGCAGCGAAAATATAAGAAAGGAAAAGAGCAGCTCTCTGGGATGAAAGCTTAATTTGAGTTTACCCATTAAAAATGCCTCGGAAAATTATTTTTTGAACTCATCGTTCAGCGCTCGGCAGGCGTCGAGAAAAACGCCGACATCAACGGAATAGCTGAGATACTTGACCCCGAGCTCGCGCCACATAATAAGATCCTGCGGCGTATCCACAAAGGTGCCGATGACCTTGTGCTTTTTATGCGCCTTTTCAACGATCTTTTTCATCTCGCCCACAACGAGCGGGTCGTTCACCCTGCCCGGTATGCCGAGCGACTGCGATAAATCATAAGGCCCTATAAACAGAATGTCAACGCCGTCCACCTCAAGAATCTCGTCAAGATTTTCTATCGCCTTAACGCCCTCAAGCTGGAGTATGACAAGCAGATTCTTTGAAGCCTCAAAATATTCATACCTGTCCTTAGCCGAATAATCGGCGGCGCGCACGAAGCGGCAGACGCCGCGCATTCCGTAGGGATAGAATTTTGCAAACTTAACCACGCGCCGCGCATCCTCGGCGGAATTTATCTGCGGCACCTGTATGCCGTAAGCTCCTATATCAAGCGCCTTGCCGACGGTGTTTTCATCGGAATCCTTGAGCCTTATTATAGGCACGGCTCCCCTTGCCTCGGCAGCGCGGATATTGTTTTGCTGGCTCTCTATTGAAACGGGGCCGTGCTCCGTGTCGAGAATGACATAATCAAAGCCGCCGAGGCTTGCCGCCTCAACAAACATCGGATCGCCCGTTTTCATAAAAATGCCGTAAACGCACTCGTCGTTTTTCAGCTTTTCTCTGAACAGCGCAAGGGAATCATTCATTTTGCTCACTCTTTCTGAAAATATGGTTATAGACGGCGTCCGCTATCTCAAAATCCTCTTTTTCATCTATATCGACCGCCTCTATCTCGTTTACCTCAACTATAAACGGCGATTGGCCGATTCGCCTGCCGAGCTCGGTTATAACATGGCGCTCATATATGTAAAAGCCGCTTGTTTCCTGGTAGAGCGGCTCCAGATCCTGCGTGCGCGGGATGTTTTCAAGCGAATAGTTAAACGGCGTGCCGTTTTTCCACAGGAAATCCTGAAGCTTTTTTGCCGCAAAAGCGGAATCGTTCATACCGCTCAAAACAGCGTCTATACCCTTTTCAATGCTTTCGGCGGAAATGAACGGAGCGGTGGTGTGGGTCATAACATAAATATCCGCAAAAACATCGTTTGCAAACGCCGAAAGCACCTCGTTCATAGAGGTCATGTCCGTATCAAGAGAAGCCGAGCGCTTAAGGTATTTAACGCCGCTCGGAATAAAATCACAGATCTTTTCATTGCTGCAATAGACGAACACCTCGTCTATTTTATCTATTGAAAGCAGAGTTTTCAAGATATAACAGCACAGCGGCCTGCCGTTTGTAAACGGCTTTGTGTTTTTCTGCGGCAGCCTTGTGTTATTCAGCTTCATAGGCACAACGGCAACTGTTTTCATATTCCTCTATTCCCCTTATTTAAAACATCCTCCAGCTTAACGCGCTCAAAAACCTCAAGCACGCCGCCGCGCGTGGCGTTATAGACCTTAATGCCGTGCGAATCGGCGTATTCCTTAACCTTTTCATAGCCCACTATCAGCTTCGGCGTGGCGTATTTTCTGGAGCGGTCCTCAACGCCACTGTCAACAAAATGCTCCTTTTCGCCGAGATAGGTGCAGTCCGCGCCCAGAAGATATATCTCCTTAAAGCCCATATATACGGCAAGCTCTATGCAGGAATAGGCTATCGAATAGCCGTCGTAAACGATGTCGTAGGCATCGTCGCTGAATTTGGCGTAATATTTTTGCTTTAAAATATCATAGGAATGATACATAGTGTCCGTCGGGAACTCGATCCATTCCTTTTCGCGCTTAAACCGTTTCCATATATTATCGCTTATAAAAACGGGAACTTCTTTATGCGCTCTTATCGTGTTTTGAATACTTTTGAAAACATAATTATCCTGCACGGCAAAATAGGTTGGCCGCCAGTCCGTTTCATCATAGAGCTTGCAGATCGAATTCATACTGAAGGTATATTCGTTTTTAAGGCTCTCCAAATCCTCCATCGTGAGCGAGGGACCGGTTGCGATTATAAAGCACCTTTCGCCTTTATGCTTATCCTTGTAATCAAGCAGCTTTTTGTATTTATTTCCGCCGATACCGCGATTTCTGAAGAATCTCTTAGTATTTACAACAGCCCCCTGAAAGGAAAACTGAACGCGCCTGTAAAAAACATATAGGCTGTTGAACGCTTTGTTTCTGTCTGAAAAATCGCGAAGAGCAATATGTATTTTTTTAAATAATGAATTCATTTACAAATCTACTGCCTTATCATTGTTTTTTCAGAAAGCCGGAGTAAACGGTTTCAAACTTCTTGTCCCAGCTGAGCTCACTGTTTGCATATTCATAACCGTTTTGACCCAAGCGGTTTCTCAGCTCCGCAGATTTTACAAGCGTTTCCAATTTTTCGGCAAAATCTTTTACAATCTCTGCTTTGCTCTGATTTGTATTCACGAAAAGTCCGCAGTTATGTTTTTTTAACTCGCTGCAAATGCTCATATCAAGCGCAACGACGGGCAATTTATGAGCCATAGCCTCAGCCAGAACATTTCCGCTGGTCTCTCTGAGAGACGGCATAACAAATATATCCGACTGAAAATAAACATCCGAGATTTTAGAATACTGCACACTGCCGCGAAGCTTAACCTTGTTTTGGAGCGCATTTTTGAGTATAAAATCCTCCAGGGCGTCCCTCAAATGACCTGAGCCGTAGATCTCCAGCTCGAAAGGAAGATTCGGATCCATTTGGTTTATGACATCGGCAAGAAGCATCAAGCCCTTTTTTTCAATCAGTCTGCCTACAAAGATTATTTTTGTAATTTCATTTTTGCGATCAGAAATTTTTAAATTTCTGAGTTGAGAAGGAAGCGCCATTTCAATCAGCGTTTGGCACTCCTGCCCCATAGCTTTGGAAATGATCTTGCGCGTTTCGCCGTTGACGGCGTAAACGGCATTAAATCGCTTTATTTTTGACCTGTAAGACGGCGAAAGCGCTCTGGATATATTTACAGTTTCTCTAAATTTTTCCGCAAGCCGTGAGCGTTCATAACACTTAAGACTTTTGGGAGTGGATTGCCCGCCCCCCACGGGGCCGAATATGGTGTAAGCATCTTTGAATTTATACATACAGCCCGGTATTCTGAAATCGCACATCGTGGCGTGATGGATAATATCAAACTTTATGCCGGAGTTTTTTGCCCATTTGTAAGCAACTCTTTCCCACAAAATATAATACATATGGTGAAAAACGGAATATTTTTCGCGAAACCAATTAAGACACGGCGAAACATCAACTATAACGAGACGCACATTTTTTAAGCCCGCTTTTTCTATTCCGGCGCGCGTGTCTTCTTCGTTGAACTTTTTAGTTATAACCCAAATTTCATCATCGGGAGAAGTGAATTTTTCGCTCAGCTTTAAGAGCCAGTTCCAGCCGACGCCGTCCTCTGAGCCGTTAGTGGGATTGATGCTGTATGCGGACAGCAGAATCTTCATATCATCACTGCTTTTTTAATTTATTTTCAAAAACCGAGATAAATTCCCCTGCCTTGCTGTCTGCAGACAGGGACGCGCGGTATTTGACGCAGGTGCTTACATATTTTGAAAGACCGTTCACCACGATGCGCATATCTCCGGCGGACCAATCGTTTTTAACAATGCCGAGGCCGTTTTTTGCAACCGCCGCCGAATTATACGGTACTGCTGTGGTTATGACGGGCGTGGCGCACGCAAGCGCCTCCGGTATGGCGATCATATTATTGTCTTTTTCCGTATCCACAAGCAGCGCCGTGGCGTGCGACAAAATGCCGCAGAGCCTGCCGTGCGCTATCTTGCCGGTAAATTCTATGCTTTTTGAAACGCCGAGGCTTTCGGCAAGCTGCAAAAGCCGCTCCTTTTCAGGGCCGTCGCCCATAATATAAAGCCGGCAGGAGGCGTCGTATTTTTTTAAATATTCGGCGAATTTTTTAATTGTTCTGTCCACCCGTTTACGCGGTATAAGCTGAGCCGTAACGGCAAAATAATTTTCCTTTTGCGTTGAGACCGTGAATTTTTCAAGATCAATGCCGTGATCTATGACCGCAGCGGACACATTTTTGCAGTATCTGCCGATAAAAGCGCGCGCCTGCTCGCTTCTTGCAACCACGAGTGCTCTTGAAAAGCACAGCCGCGCAACGATTCCGTACCAAAGCCTTGACGCCGCGCCGTGAAAAATCCGGTTATGCTTTGCAAGCTCGTGCCAAACGATCAGCTTTTCCGGCGCTTTTAGCGCAAGCATAAGCGAGTTCATCGAAAAGACCTCGCTTGATATTATCAGATCAAACGGCTCTTTATTTACAAGGCGAAGAACCTGCGGACAAAACGGCAGCGCGTTCGGCTTAAACAGCCTTTTGCAGACGCATTTTGCCCAAACCACGCGAAACGGATATTCCTCGCTCAACGCGGGCTTGAAATCCTCGCCGGCAACAAGGGTCACCTGCGCTCCGCGCCTTAAAAACGCAAGGCAGAGCGAATATATCATCGTGTCCTTGATTGAATCGGCGCGTTTTATCCGCGCTGTTTCGGAGGTGTAAACTATCGGATTGACAATCAGAATTTTCACGCCCGCTACCTCTTGGCCGCAAATTCGCGTTCTTCATTTTCCAGCAGCGCTTTTTTGGAGCGCTCGGAAAGGCCGTCGCTGCTTTCGGCTGCCATATCGCAGGTGGAAAGCGCGTCAAGCTCTTCCTTTGTTATTCTGCCGTCTCTTAGATCGCGCACGGCTGGCAGCTCGTACATACTGTATTTCTTGCTTTTGAAAAAGCGCAGGAATTTATGCTTTACCACCCACGCGGCGGGCACCCAGATATATTTGTGCATCGCCGGCGAAACGGAGCCTATCATCCAGCAGTTTCTGCTGCAGCTTCTTACCTGCCTGCGCACCTCGTCGGCCTGCGGGCTGTTCCACAGCTCCTGCCAGCTCTGCTCGTTAAGATTGCCCATAACCGCCTTTTCCTTGGTGCCGTTGCAGGGCATAACATCGCCGTAGGGGTCTATAAAGAAGGTGTCAAACGCCATATCGCACGGAAGCAGGCGTTCCTGGCCGTATATGTAGTTGATAAGCCCGTGGTTGAAATATGCGCGAAACCATTTTTTGGGGCTGCTGCTGTTGAGCAGCTCGTTTATGAGCTTTTCAAAATTTTCAGCCACCATCGGGCGGTCCTTGATGATATTATGAGACTCAACAAAATAAAACGAATTGTGCAGCGAAGCGGTGGCAAATTCCATACCGAGCTCATCCGAAAGCTTATAGAGCGGCACCAGATCGGCTGCATTGGCGTCCTGCACCGTCATACCGAAGCCCACATCGGGGTGCTTCATCTCCACAAGCTTTTTAAGCGTTGCATAGCCGCGGTTAAAGCCGTCCTCAAGCCCGCGTATCTTGTTATTCGTTTCCTCAAGCCCCTCTATCGAGATGCGTATGCCGACATTCGGAAATTCCCTGCACAGCTCGATGATGCGCTCGGTGAAAAAGCCGTTTGTTGAGATAACTATCCGATCGCTCTTTTTATACAGCTCGCGCACGATATCCTTAAGATCCGTTCTGATAAACGGCTCGCCGCCCGTGATATTCGTAAAATACATTTTGGGCAGCTTTTTTATAGTTTCAAGGCTTATCTCCTCATCCGGCTCGGACGGGCGCTTGTACCTGCTGCACATATTGCACCTGGCGTTGCACCTGTAGGTAACAATCACCGTGCCGTTTAATTTTTTGGCCATAATTCTCCAACCCTATTTATTTCTTTACCGCATTGCTGCGGCTTTTATTTTTAAAATTTCCAAGCAAAAGTGCGTTTAGCACGGGAATTTTCCGAACAATATATTTAGAAACAATAACCGGCAGTATCAAGCCGAATATTACCATAAATACCGACACCGGATCCTGCGGCAGACCGAGCATCGTGATAAAGACGACCCTGAGCCCAACCTGCACATAATAGCTGAACATATAAATATCCATGCCGTAATTTCCGATTATCATAGCGGGCTTCTTGAGCCGCTTAAACGAGCATACCGCAACAGCAATGATATACCAGGTGAAAATCTGATAAAAGGTAAACAAGACCGAAATGCTGCTCCAAATCGGATTGTCCTTAAGAAAATAAACAGTCAAAACCGAAATCGCAAGCAAAAGCACGGCGAAAGAAACTATCCTGACTTTTGTTTCACCGAGCCGCAGCGCCTTGAACAGCCTTTCGGATATGCTGTGATAATATTTGCGCACAAACACACCTACGGCGAAGAAAACCCCATAGAACGCCACCGTGGATATCACCCAAAATTCAAAACCCGTTACGGTTTCAACAACCTTGAGAGCGGCAAAAATAAGCAAATAAAGCCACATCGGCAGCCGGCAAAGAATTATTGAGAAAACACTTATGAAAAACAAGGCGTACAAGAACCACAGCCCACCGTTCGGATTGTTTTGCCCAAGCAATATATCGGCAAAAACATCGGCGCCAAGCTTATTATAGGCGTAATCCTGCATAAAAAGCTTTAAAACATATGTAACGGCGGAATGAACGAAATACGGAACCATAAGGCGCAAAAACCTGTTGCCTATTTCCCCTGCGGCGCTTTTTACACTGTTTATCCTGCTTTGCTTGCCGGCAAAGAGGAAGCCGCTGAGCATCATAAATGCGGGCATATGAAACGAATAGGCATAATCGTAAAAGAAGCCGAAGATCCCGTCTTTGAAAAACGAATGGCCTATGACGACCCATATCAAAACAAGGCATCTGAAAATATTCATTTCGTCAAAATATTTTCTCTGCAAACGGGATGCACCTACCTTGTGTAAATTTCCAGCAGCTTTTTGCAATAGTCTTCGGCGCTGTCAAAGCGCTTTTTGAAGCACTCGGCGCTCATCTGCTGCGAAAGCGCGCCGTTTGAAATGACTAAGCTTACCTTTTCGGCAAGCTCGGCGGCGTTGCCCGGCTCAAACAGGAAGCCGGTTTTGCCATTATCTATCAGCTCAGGTATACCGCCGATATCGGCGCCTATCACGGGAGTGCCGAGCGAGATGCTTTCCATAACCGAGAACGGGCAGTTTTCATACCACACGCTGGGGTAAACGGAGCAGGCGGCGTTTCGTATCAGCTCCTCCAGCTCCTCGCCCGTTTTGAAGCCGACATTTTCGATATTGGGGCAGGCGTTGAGCTTATCCTCAAGCTCGCCGCTTCCGGCGCACACCAGCCTGAAATTCCCGACCCGTGCAGCCTCTATCAGCGTATCAACGCCCTTTTCAAAGCTGAATCTGCCGAAATAAAGAGCATAGGGCTGTTTTTTTACGGGCTTTTTTTCCGTTTCCTGAGTGAAATTGTGCATCACAACGGTTTTTCCGCGCAGCACGGGGGAAAGCGACAGCTTTGATTCCATAAATGCAGACGGGCAAATAACCGCGTCTATAAGCGAATAAACATTTCTGAACTTCCAATAATAGCCCTCTGCAGAGCCGATAAGGCTTTTGAGCCGCGAGGAATG
The DNA here is from genome assembly GCA_944380545.1 of uncultured Eubacterium sp. Taxonomy (GTDB): domain Bacteria; phylum Bacillota; class Clostridia; order Oscillospirales; family Acutalibacteraceae; genus Eubacterium_R. The sequence continues at coordinate 159,105 of CALWHV010000007.1, forward strand.
GATGCAGGAATTCAAAAAGCAGTTAAAAAAGCTGCCGCCGGCACATTCGGCGCATATCCTGCCGGACGGAGTGAGCATCATATGATTCGGGCACACGAGCTGATAATCGTGAGCCGTATAAACTATTTTGAGCCTTCTGCCGCTTTGGCGCTCATACTCCTTTGCCGCGCAGATAACACTTGGGGTAAGCTGGTAATTGAAATTGTTGAGATGCACGACATCCGGCTGAAAATCACGCAGCACGGCAAGCATTTTCTTTTTTGCTTCTTTAGAATAAACGGTCTTAACGGGATATGAAAGCTTTGAAAGGACCGAGCCGCCGTGAAAATCCATATCCTGAGTATAAACGCCCAGAGCGTTGCCCACGATATTGCCCTTATGGCTCATCCCGAAATACTGCACCTGATTGCCGAGGGCTTCAAGCTGCTTTCCTATTTTGAAAATATATGTTTCCGAGCCGCCCTTAGGAAAAAGGAATTTATTGACTATCAGAATCTTCAAGCTGTTCACCCCTGAAAAGAGAGAGTGTTTTTTTTGCCGTTTCATCCCAGCTGAAGCGAGAGAGCACATAGCCCGCCGCCGCGCTTTTATACCCCGCCGCGGCGTTTTCATCGCTTAAAAGGCGGCGCAGCGCGTTTTCCAGCGAATCAACATCGCCCTTTTTAAAATAAACGGCGTTTTCCCCGCAGACCTCGGTACATTCCGGTATATCCGAGGTAAGGCAGCAGTTTGAATAGCTCATAGCCTCCAAAAGGCTGACCGGCATGCCCTCAAGATCGCTGGGCAAAACATAGATATAGGCGTTTGAATAAAGCTCCTCAAGCTCCGCGCCCTGAACAAAATCCGTGAAAATCACATTTTGCCCCTGCGCCTGCATTTTGAGCGATTCAAAATACTCCTGCGAATGGCTGGAGCCGCCGGCTATAACGAGCGGCAATCCGGCGTTCAGCCGCGAGAATGCCTCTATCAGATAATGCACGCCCTTTTCCGGCACTATTCTGCCGAGGAACAGGACATAGCCGTCCTTTTTTAAGCCCCATTTTTGAGTGATGATGCCGGCGGGGCGAGGCTGCGGCTTTGAAACTCCGTTTGGGATATAAACGGTTCTTCTGCCGTACTGCTCCTCAAAATAGCGCTGCACGGCGCGGGAGAGGACTATTATTTCGTCCGCGTATTCAGCGGCGGTCTTCTCGCCGAATTTAAGATATTTTGAAGCGAAGCCGCCCCATTTGGAGCGCTGCCAGTCCAGCCCGTGTATCGTTACAACGGTGCGTATGCCGAAAAGGCGCGGCAGAAAGCACATAGCGGCGGGACCCTCCGCGTGGAAATGCACAACATCATACCCGCCGAAAAGCGCACGCACGGCAGCGAAAAAGCTGTAAACAAACGCGTTGAGTGATTTTGCGCTCGGCGTGGGCACCGTTATGAGCCTTACATTTTTGTGAAGCGGCATATCGCGGCTTTCAAACCGCGCGCCAGAAACATGCGAGCCGCTTCTGTTGTAGACATCGACCCGATTTCCGGCGGCGGCAAAGCGGTTTGCCAGCTCATACACAACGATCTCTATGCCGCCCTCGCGCGAGGGGATGCGCTTGTGGCCGATGACGGCTATTTTAAGCGGTTTTTCATTTTTCATTCGGCGCCCGTCCCCCTCAGCACAACGGCAACGGTTTTGAGCACTATCTTCAAATCGAGCCACGGGCTCCAGTTATCTATGTATTCGCAATCCAGCCGCACAACATCCTCAAAATCCCTGATTGAGGAGCGGCCGCTGACCTGCCACATTCCCGTGATACCGGGGCGCATCGAAAGGCGGCGCTTATGATGGCTCTTGTACTGCGAATATTCGTCAAGCGTTGGCGGGCGCGTGCCCACAAGGCTCATATCGCCCTTTAAAACATTCCAAAACTGCGGCAGCTCGTCTATGCTTGTTTTCCTGATGAATCTGCCCACCTTTGTTATGCGCGGGTCGTTATCCATCTTAAACATAAAGCCGTTCATCTGGTTTGCCGCCATCAGCTCTTTCTTGCGCTCCTCGGCGTCAACATACATCGAGCGCAGCTTATATATATTGAACACCCTGCCGTTCTTGCCGACGCGCGGCTGCTTGAATATCAGCGGCCCCGGCGATTCAATCAAGAGCGGCACAGCCACTATCAAAATGACGGGCAGCGAAACGACAGAGCCGAGAAGCCCGCCCGCAATATCCGCAAGGCGCTTAAAGAAGCTTGCCGTAAGCGAAAGAGGGCGGGACGCGCACAGCGTTGCCACCGGCCTGCCGGCGAGCATTGAACATTCAACATTATCAAACTCGCTGTTGTCAACAAGATTTTCAAGCGACGGGAGATTTATGTGCACTATAATGCCCATACTCTCTATCTCCTCGGCAAGCTTCGCCATACCGGACTCAAGGCTCATCGGGATATTTATATACACCTCGTCGAGCGGCTCGCTCCTTACCCAATCGGCAACATCGCCGATTCCGGCAACCACCGGCACGCCGAGTATGGTTCTTTCTGTCTTTATCTTAACGCCGCCCGGAGCGGAAGAGTCCTGCGAATCGAGCACGGCGACTCCGCGGATATTACGGGTCCAGTCCTCCTGAAGGGAGCTGATAAACTCCTCGGCGCGGTCCTCGACCGTTATAACGCCCACAAGGCTTACATAATCCGATTTTGCAAAGCGGTGGATGAGCAGGCGCTTTGAAACATATCTGTTGATACACGACAGGAACACAAAAAGCGCAAGCGAGGAAACAAGCATAAATCTGCCGTTTACGAACTCGTTTCTTGTGAGCACGAGCACAACGGACAGAGTCATATATGTGAGCAGGCAGTTTCTTAAAACGGCGAAGAACTCCCTTGTTCTGTTTCTCTTTGAAAGGTCAAGCGAAACGGAAAAGCCGAAGAACACCACGCAGAAGCTCAACATAAGCGCAAGCACATAGGTCCACGCCTGCGAAACGGAATAGCTGGGCACCCGTTTGAAAACGAAGCACAGCAGATACGCCGCTAAATTTGCTATTATCAGAGAGGAAAGGTCCACCGTGAACTCGGTGAAAAGCTGGGTAACCTTTCTTTTATTCATCTTACTCGCAACCCTTTAAATAAAATTACCGCAATCAGCCCTTGTGGCCGTAACCGTACCCGTATCCGTAGGAATACTTGTACTTATAATCATACCGCTTGTAGTATGAATAATATCTTCCCCTGCCCGAGGTGACATCGTTTAAGACGAAGCCCATAATGTTGCCGCCGATATTGCTTAGATTCTCAACGGCGTTTTTGACCTCCGCTATATCGGTTGCATCGGCCTTTACGATCATAATATAGCCCGTGGTCTTCTGGCTGAAGACGGTGGCGTCCGTAACGAGGTTTACGGGCGGCGTGTCTATGAACACGCAGTCGTAATGCTCCTTTACGAAATCGAGCAGCTTGTCCATCCTGGTCGAGGAGATAAGCTCCGCCGGGTTCGGGGGGATCTTGCCGCCCGTGAGCACCGAAAGATTTTCTATATCCGTTTTTGAAACGGTGATATTGTCCGTAAGCCCGGCAAGTATCTCCGAAAGGCCGTTTTGAACGGGGATGGAGAACATTCTGTGGATAGTGGGGTTACGCATATCGCTGTCTATCAGCAGCGTTTTCTTGCCCATCTGCGCAAAAGAGATGGCAAGATTTATGCTGTTTATCGTTTTGCCGTTGTTTGCCGTGGGGCTCGTAACAACGAAGACCGGACACTTTTCGCCCTTTTGCATAAAGAGAAGATTTGTTCTTATTGCCGAATACGCCTCTTTAACTATGAAAGGCGACTCGGCGGTCAGTATCTTCTTCATATTCTCTTTGGAAAAGGATCTTGAGCCCTGGCTCTGATCCGCTTTTTTTCTGAAAAGTGACATCATCTTGCGCCTCCCTTCTTGGCGTCGGCTTGTTTTGCGCGCTCGTCCGCCGCCCTGGCGGGAGACGGTATCAGGCGCGGTATCGTGCCGATAACGGGGATATCCTTAAATTCTCTTGTGAGGTCGCTTTCCTCTGTTACGGTGGTGCTGAATATCTCTTTAATGAAGAATATCAGGAAGAAAACAACGAAGCCCGCCGCCGCGCCGAGGAATATATTAAGCTTGAAATTGGGCGAGGACGGCGAGGTGGGCACCTTTGCATAATCTATTACGCTTACGCCGCCCGCCTTTATCATATCAACTATGGCGTTCGGCGCAACATCGGCAATGGCGTTCGCTATATCCGCCGCAAGCGCCGGAACTGCGCTGGTCACCTGCACCTGAAACACCTCTGTTTCATTTATCTGGGCGCAGGAGATCATGCTTCTGAGCTGGCTCACCGTCATCTCCAGCTCAAGATTTTCAATGACCTGCTGCAGCACGGAATCGCTTTCCAGCACAACTATGTATGTGTTTACAAGCTGCTGCGAGGCGGTAAGCTCGCTTGAGCCGATGGATGAATCGGTGCTGACCCTGTCCGTATTACTGTAAACATACAGCGTGCAGGAGGCGTTGTATTTGGGGGTGATGAAAAATTCCGTTACACAGCCCGCAAGCACCGCCGTTATGAGGGTTCCCAAAATTATATAAAGCACCCTCTTTTTAAGCATTGAAAAAACCTTGCGAAGGTCTATTTCAAATTCCTTTGATTCGTTCACTTTACTTCCTCCGTTTTGCGCGTTCTTTTTGTAATTATAAAATTATAATAATATATAAGGTAATTATATCATAACGAACGGCTTTATTCAACTTAATATAAAATAATGAGCGGGGTAATACCTAACAATAAAATTTTACATTCTTTGGTGAATATTCATAAAAAACTTCCGCTTTTTGCATCCGCTTAAACTTCCATTTGAATATTTACAACAAAATGCTGCCCGCGGCAAAAAAATAAATCCGCCGCAAAATGCGGCGGAAAGCGTGTCGAAAAATGGTAAAATTTCAAAGAAAAAACGCTTCACGACACGCTGACAGGCTGCCGAGAAATCGAGCCGGATTTTGCATTTGACGGGCGAAGTCGTATATCGATACTACGAGTCCGGCAAAGGCTAAAAGCGCGAATGCCGCACGGCTGTGCGGCATTCTTTTATTTTTGCTTATTTGAAAACAAAGCTGTTCGGCAAAATGGTTTTTTGTTGGAAAATGATATTTTTTATAAATCATCTTCGCGCGTTCCGGCCGACTTTATCGGCAACCTGTCCGCCGCAAAATGCGGCGGATCGGGTACTTTGACTTTGTTACTTGGCAACATCTGTAACGCGCGATTCGCGGATGATGTTTACCTTTATCTGGCCGGGATACTCCATTTCGCTCTCTATCTTCTTTGCTATCTCGTGGGCGATATAGGGCATCTTTTCGTCAGACACCTTTTCGGGCGCAACCATTACGCGCACTTCCCTGCCCGCCTGGATGGCGTAGGCGCTCTTGACGCCGGGGAAGGAGGAGGAGATCTCCTCAAGCTGCTGGAGGCGCTTGATATAATTTTCAATGTTTTCGCGCCTTGCGCCCGGCCTTGCGGCGGAAACCGCATCGGCTGCCTGAACAAGGCAGGCGACGATGGTTTTACATTCAACATCGCCGTGGTGCGCCTGGATGGCGTGAACAACATCCTCGTTTTCCTTATACTTGCGGGCGTATTCGACGCCGAGGGCAATATGGGAGCCCTCCATCTCGTGGTCGAGCGCCTTGCCGATATCGTGAAGCAGGCCTGCGCGGCGGGCAAGCTTTTCGTTTGCGCCGAGCTCGGCTGCCATAAGCCCCGCGATATAGGATACCTCAAGGCTGTGCTTAAGCACATTCTGGCCGTAGGAGGTGCGGTACCTCAGCTTGCCGAGAAGCTTTACAAGCTCCGGATGTATCTGGCCGCAGTTTGCGGACAGAACCGCCTTTTCGCCCTCCTGGCGGATGGTGGCGTCCACCTCTTTTTTGGATTTCTCGTAGTATTCCTCTATCTTTGTGGGGTGGATGCGGCCGTCCTGGATAAGGCGCTCAAGCGTTAGGCGGGCGACCTCTCTTCTGACGGGGTCGAACGCGCTGATGGCGATCGCCTCGGGCGTGTCGTCGATTATGAGCTCAACGCCAGTGATCGTTTCTATTGAGCGGATATTTCTGCCCTCGCGGCCGATGATCCTGCCCTTCATATCGTCGTTGGGCAGGGCGACTACGGAAACGGTGGTTTCCGCGGTGTGGTCCGCGGCGCAGCGCTGTATCGCCGTGGCGATGATCTCTCTGCCGAGGACATCGCACTGGTCGCGCGTCATCTGCTCGTACTCAATGATCTTTTTGCTTTTTTCGGTGTCAAGCTCTTCCTCGAGCGAGGCAAGAAGCTGCTTCTTTGCCTCTTCCTGTGAAAGTCCCGAAATCTTTTCCAGCATATCAAACTGGCTTTTCTTGATGCTATCGATTTCAAGTAATTTGTCGTCCGCTTCCTTAAGCTTTTCGCTTAAGGCTTCATTTTTCTGTTCAATAGAATCCGCTCTTTTATCAAGATATTCTTCTCTTTGATTCAAGCGGGTCTCAAGCTTTTGCACTTCGCTTCTTCTTTCGCGGATTTCCTTATCCGCCTCCGAGCGCAGCCTGTGAATCTCGTCCTTAGCTTCGATAAGGCTGGTCTTTTTGGAGGTTTCGGCCTCCTGAAGAGCGTCGTTTATGATTTTTGTGGCCTCCTGAGTGGCGGAGCCTATCTCCTTTTCATTTGCCTTCTGCCTTAAAACAGAGCCGGCTATAAAGCCAACAACGGCAAACACCACGGCGGCAACCACGGCAATCACAACGGCAACGGTTATACTCATCATAATCAATAGCACCTCCTTCTGTAACAATTTTTTAGTGAAATATCATCATCAGAAAAGGTACAGTTTTTTACCTGAAAAATTCGGTGATAACACTTTATAAACCAGACAAAGCTGAACATCGGCTTTTTAAAAGCACAATATAAACTTTATATAGTTCATAGCAAATATAATACACCTATATGTTGTAGTTGTCAAGGCTTAGCTTTTTTCATTGCCGGAATATGCCGGATTTTGCGCGAACGCGGGTGTTGACAAGCCGCGATTTAATGATATAATAAAGATAATACAAAAAGCTTTGACGGGGATAAGACTGCGTTTTCCGGCCGTTACAGAGAGCGCCCGCACGCTGAAAGGGCGTACCGCCGCACGCAAGCCACCGCCCCCGAGCGCCGCCAACACCGGCCGTGAGCCCGCGTTAAGGGCATAATGAGCGGCGCGTTTGCGCAATTCAGGTGGAACCGTGCATCCTTGCACCCTGAAATTCAGGGTGCTTTATTTTTTTGGAGGAATAATTATGATCAATGTTACGCTGAAGGACGGCTCTGTGAATCAGTACGAGGCTCCGATCACAGCCGCAGACATTACAAAATCGATCTCTATGGGGCTTTACAGAAACGCCTGCTGCTGCCGTGTAAACGGCGAGGTCAAAGACCTGCGAAGCGTTATCGACGGCGACTGCGAGTTCGAGGTGCTGACCTTTGACGACGAGGACGGCAAAAAAACATTCAACCACACCGCGTCGCACATTATGGCGCAGGCGGTAAAAAGGCTTTATCCGAGCGCGAAGCTGACCATCGGCCCCGCCATTCACGACGGCTTTTACTACGACTTTGACATTGACGAGCCGTTCACGCCCGAGGATCTTGAAAAGATTGAGGCGGAGATGAAGAAGATAGTTAAGGAGGCGCCCGAAATTGAGCGCTTTGAGCTTGAGCCCGCCGAGGCGGTGAAGCTTATGGAGGAAAAGGGCGAGCCTTACAAGGTGGAGCTTATCAACGAGCACGCCGGAAAGGGCGAGAATATCAGCTTTTACAGGCAGGGAGAATTTACCGAGCTCTGCGCCGGCCCGCACCTTATGGATATGAAGGCGGTTAAGGCGTTTAAGCTTACGAACTGCACGGGCGCCTACTGGCGCGGAGACGCGAAAAACAAGATGCTCTGCCGCGTTTACGGCACTGCGTTTCCGAAGGCGTCAATGCTTGAGGCGCACCTTGAGATGCTTGAGGAGGCAAAGAAGCGCGACCACAGAAAGCTCGGCAAGGAGCTTGAGCTTTTCACAATAATGGAGGAGGGGCCGGGCTTCCCATTCTTCCTGCCTAAGGGTATGGAGCTTAAAAACACGCTTATTGATTACTGGCGCGAGATCCACCGCAAGGCGGGCTATTACGAGATACAGACCCCGATGATACTCAACCGCGCGCTGTGGGAGAGGAGCGGCCACTGGGATCACTACAAAGAGAATATGTACACCACCGTTATAGACGACGAGGATTTTGCCATAAAGCCGATGAACTGCCCCGGCGGCATTCTTGTTTACAAAACGAAGATGCACTCATACAAGGACCTGCCGCTTAGGATGGGCGAGCTTGGGCTTGTTCACCGCCACGAGCTTTCCGGCGCGCTGCACGGGCTTATGCGAGTCAGATGCTTCACGCAGGACGACGCGCACATCTTTATGACGCGCGAGCAGATAAAAGACGAGATAAAGGGCGTTGTGCGCCTGATAGACAGCGTTTACAGCGCCTTCGGCTTCAACTACCACATTGAGCTTTCCACAAAGCCGGAGGACTCAATGGGCAGCGAGGAGGACTGGGAGATAGCCACCGCCGCGCTCAGGGACGCCGTAACGGAGCTTGGATATGATTTTGAGGTAAACGAGGGCGACGGCGCGTTTTACGGACCTAAGCTTGATTTCCACCTGACGGACTGCCTCGGCAGGACCTGGCAGTGCGGAACGATACAGCTTGATTTCCAGCTGCCGGAAAGATTTGAGCTTGAATACACGGGCGCGGACGGCGCGAAGCACCGCCCGATAATGATACACCGCGTTGTTTTCGGCAGCATTGAAAGGTTCATAGGCATCCTTACGGAGCATTTTGCCGGCGCGTTCCCCACCTGGCTTGCGCCCGTTCAGGTAAAGCTTTTGCCGATAGCAGACAGGCATCAGGAATACCTTGAGGGCGTAAGGGCAAGGCTTGAGGCGCACGGCATCCGCTGCGAGCTGGACGACAGGAGCGAAAAGATAGGCTTCAAGATCCGCTCGGCACAGCTTGAAAAGGTGCCGTATATGCTTGTGGCCGGCGACAAGGATATTGAAAACGGAGTTGTTTCCGTACGCTCGCGCAAGGACGGGGAGCAGGGCTCCTGCACCGTTGATGAATTTATTGCGAATATAGAAAAAGAAATAAGCAGCAAATCCCTTTGATAAAGCAGCATATAAAAAGCGCCGTCCGGTCTCAAAGCCGGGCGGCGTTTTGCGTGCCGTTATGCGGTTGTTGTGCCGACGGGAAAATCTCACGCCGATTTCAGCGTAAGGCGCAGCTTATCGGCTATCATAGCTATAAACTCCGAATTTGTGGGCTTGCCGCGCTGGCTTTGGATCGTGTAGCCGAAATACGATGAAAGAACATCGACATCGCCCCTGTCCCACGCAACCTCTATGGCGTGGCGTATCGCGCGCTCCACGCGCGACGGCGTTGTGGAATACATCTTGGCAACCGTGGGATACAGCAGCTTTGTGACGGACGCAAGCATCTCCGTATCGGAAACAGAAAGCCGTATCGCCGTGCGCAGATACTGATAGCCCTTGATATGCGCCGGAACGCCTATCTGGCGCATAATATCGGAGATGACCACCTCGATATCAAGATCGTTGACGGCGGGTCTGCCGCTCTGCCTGCTTTTCCAGACCGAGAGCCGCTCAAGCTTGCGCGCCACAGACTGCGGAGAAACGGGCTTGAGCATATAATAATCCGCTCCCTCGCCCATAAGCTGCTCTTCAAGCCTGTCGCTGTCCGCCGAAGAGAGCACCAGAACAAGCGGCTTTTCATCGCCGGAATGTGAAAGATATTCAAGCACATCAATAGCGTCCGCATTGGGCATAAAAGCGTCTATAAGCACCGCGTCAAAACGCTGCGCGCCGAGCGCGGAGATCACCTTTTCGCCGTCCTTGGCGCAGCTTGCCGTCTCAAATCCCGCCTTTGCAAGCTCCCTTGCACATTCCTTGCCGAACTCATCGCTTTCACCGATGAGCACTTTAAATTTTCTTTCCATAAGTAACGCCTCCGTTTGTGTATTTCTTTCACATTTTATCATTATTTGGTAAATTTTTCAAGAGCTTTGCGCAATTTTTTCATATTTTTATATTTTTGTTCACATCCCGTCTTTTTCGACAAATTTCGCCCTTGAAATTCAACAATTTGCACAAAAAAATCGGCATTATATTTTATTTAAGCTGAAAATATGGTATAAATATTTTATACATTCTTGCTCCGACACGGAGCGGAAACGGGGATTGCTTTGAAAAAGAAGGTTTTAACGGTTATCCAGCTTATCCGCCGCGGCGGAGTTGAGCTTGCGGCGATAAATTTTTCCTCCCACCTTGACCCGAAAAAATACGAGGTGACATATTATCTTCTTAATCCGTCCGAGGGTCGGGACGACGAGCTTGCCGCCGAAATAACGAAAAGCGGCGCAAAAATCGTGTCCCGAAGCGGCAGCGGATATTTTTCAGCGCTTAAAGAAGCGACCGCGCTGATGAAAAACGGCGGCTTTGACGCGGTTCATTCGCATGTTATGTTTTTTAACGGCATAATAATGCTGTCTGCAAAATCCGCCGGAATAAGGAAGAGGGTTTCGCACTCGCACGCCGCCAAATGGAACCACCCCGAAACCGTGCTTTTCAAGATATATAAATCCGTTATGCGCGCTTTTATAAATATCTGTTCCACCGATCTGCTTGCGTGCAGCACTCCGGCGGGCGAATACCTTTACGGAAAGCGGGCTTTTCACAGGCGCGGTATAATACTTGAAAACGGCGTTGATTGCGCGGCTTACGAATTCTGCGAATCAAAAAGAGAAAAAAAGCGCGAAGAGCTCGGCATAAAAAGCGGCGAGCTGCTTGTGGGGCACATCGGCACGATATACAGGATCAAGAACCAGACATTTTTACTGGACATTTTTGCAAAAATGCTTGAAACGCAGCCAAACGCAAGGCTGATGCTTGCCGGAGAAAGGATAGACGGTGAAAAAATAGAAAAAAAGGCACGAGCTTTGGGCATAGAAGACCGATTGATGATGCCCGGCCAGCGAACTGATATTCCCGAGCTTTTACAGGCGTTTGACATAATGATATTCCCCTCCCTCAACGAAGGGCTGCCGGTATCGCTCATAGAAGCGCAGGCTGCGGCGCTGCCCTGCCTTATCTCAAGCAGTATAACAAAAGAGGTAAAATATAACGAAAATCTTGATTTTATGCCGCTTTCAGCGCCAGCCGAAAAATGGGCGCAGCGCGCGTTCAAGCTTATGCGGCAGGAGAGAGAAAGCGTTGACACATCGCATCTTAAAGCGGCTTATGATATAAATACGGTGGCAAAAAAGCTTGAAAAAATATATGAATCGGCGGGGAAGAAATGATAAGCATCATTATACCTATATACAAGGTTGAAAAATATCTGAAAAAATGCGTGGACAGCGTTATTGCCCAAACATATAAAGACATAGAGATAATACTTGTGGACGACGGCTCGCCCGACGGCTGCCCCGCAATATGTGATGAATACGCAAAAAAGGACAGCCGCATCAAGGTTGTTCACAAGACAAACGGCGGGCTTTTGAACGCGCGGAAAACTGGACTTGAGCACGCAAGCGGCGAATACATCGGCTTTGTGGACGGGGACGACTGGATAGAAAATTATGTTTATGCGGATTTTGCCGAAATGATTAAAAAATACTCGCCCGATATGGTGCTGAGCGATTTTTATTATGACGGCGCAAACGGAAAATCCGAGAGCAGCGAGCAGCTTTTTGAGCGCGAATTTTATAATAAAAAGGCGCTTGAAGAGGAGCTTTACCCAAAAATGCTGTTCAGCGGGGAATACTACAAATTCGGCGTCAATCCCTGCTGCTGGAGCAAGGTGTACAAAAAAGAGCTGCTGCAAAAAAACCTTGAACAATCAGACGGCAGAATAAAAATGGGCGAGGATGCGGCGTTCACCTACCCCTGCCTGATGGACGCGCAAAGCGCGGCTGCTGTTACGCGCGCCGGCTATCACTATATAATGAACCCGCAGAGTATGACAAAGGCATACGACAAAGGCCTTAAAGATATAATATTCCTGCCGTACGAGCGGATTATGGAAAAAGGGTGCGAATGCGGCGTGGACATAAGCGGCCAGGCGGATTATTACTTGATTTACCTTGCAAATTTCCTGCTGAGAAACGAAATAGCGGGCAAAAGCGAAAAAGAATGTTCGCGGGCGCTGGCTGAAAACGCAGCTGTTACAACAGCCGCCGCGCGTATAGATTTCAAAAAACTGCCGCTTCACACAAAGCTTTTCGCCGCCGCGTTAAAGCAAAAGAGCGCATTTCTTATAAATATGTATGCCAAAATATTAAAGCAAGCGATTTAAAAAGGAGGAAATCCCGCCATGGAAAGCAGCGCCATAAGCGTTATCGTGCCTGTATATAAAGCGGAAAAGTACCTTGAAAGATGCATAAAAAGCCTTTTGCGGCAAACATATGAAAATATGGAGATCATTCTTGTTGACGACGGTTCACCGGACAGCTGCCCGCAGCTCTGCGACGAATGGGCGGCGATGAAAATCAACAATGATTTTTTCCTTATAAACGGCATAATAAGAAACAACAGATGCCGCAACAGATACCAAATGCTGAGAAAGGATATTATAAAACGGCGAAAATATATTTTAGGCAAAAAAGCCGCAGGCTTCTTCTCTGCAAGGCATAAAATCGGCGTTATCCTTTTGATGCTTGCGCCCAAGCTTTATGATAAAACAATTCTGATGAGGCGCGGTATTCGCGGATATTGAGCCTAAAAAATCCCGAATCGTTATGGATTCGGGATTTTTTATTCGGCATTTATATTTTTTAAAACAAGATCTATGATATTGCTGTCTGCATCCGGGTCAAACTTTCTGGCAAACATCGCGGGCGAGGACATAAGCTCTTCAAAATCCTGTGTTTTAAAAACATAGGGATTGCCGCGCTCCCAATCTATAAGCCTTGCGCAGGCAAGATGGCTGTTGGAGCAATGCGGCATATAGAGATTATCCTTGAACGGGCTGTTTACAAGCATTGTTTGAACAAAGACCTCGTCGGCGCAGTAGGAATATTTAAAAACGCCCCGCCACCGCTGCATATCTGCCGCAATATACCGTGCAAAATCGCCGGTTATGCTGAACCAGTTGCAGCCCTTTTGCACAGCGATATTTTTTCCCTTAAGGCGATTCACGCCGAAAAGCCTTTCTATCTGCACGATCGAATATGACGCGAGCTTTCTTAAAAATGTGCGCTTCCGGCGGAAAAAGTGATAATATTTGAGCCGTGAAACGGAGGAGTCCGACACCTCGTCGCTTGAAAAATGAACGAATTCCTTTCCGGCGTTTTCCGCAAAAAAGCGATGTATCTCGTCGTTTGACTTGATAGGCAGGTCAACGCCGGAGATAAGGTGATAATAATCATAGCTTTTATTTTCCGCCTCCTGCCGAACGGCGCAGGAGATGAGATTCATCTCTGCCTGAACCTGGCTGAAATCACCCCACGCGATATTCACCCGCGGAACAAAATGGATATCGGAATGAACCGGGATATTTTTGAACCGCTCAAAATCAAAATCACGGACTTTTTTGTCTATATGCAGAAAAATGTCGTTTCTCTCATCATCAAGCGCACGGATAAGCTTTTCAAGCAAATCAAAATGATTATGAGCGATTATCATTACGGCATGCATAGGGGCACCTTCTTTGACTATTGATCTTCTGCTTTTCGGCGATTTAATTTAAAAATAATTGACGATACAGCTTTTTGCATAAGCTTAAACGGGATATCAAATACCGGCAGGGATAAAACGAGCGTTGTAAGCACGGCGCAGAAAATCACCAAAACTACTCCAAGCAGCGAAAATTTCTGCACTAACAATATGTGTATATTTAAAGCCGCAAAAAGCCTTGCAACGAAATAGTGGATAAAATATATTGCCAGTGTGCGCTTTCCGGCATCCGTAAAATATTTTACGCGTTTTTCGGTAATAAAAGTCGAAACGCCAACTATCATCAATGCGCCTATTACATATTGAAGTATTCTGAACAATACGCCGTAAACCGGCATATCCATTGCTTCATATGAATATCTTGACGCAAAAACCGGCCGAAGAACATATGCCGTATCCGTAAATCCCACACAAAAAACGCCGAACAAGACAACTGTGATTACTCCTGCGGCTTTTAGTGCCTTGTTTTTCAGAGCCGTTTGAGCCTTATCCGGCCGCATGCAAAAGCCGGCATAGAAAAACGGGAAAAATACAATGATTTTGGAAAGGCACATAAAATCGCCTATCTGATTGACAAAGCCTGCGGCAAGCGACACAGCAAGCGACACCGGCAAAACAACAGACGGTTTTACATTTCTTATTAAAAATGTTACCAATAAATATGCCGCTGTTGCAAACATATACCACGGAGCATTCGGTGTTGAAAGCCACGACCAATTCGGAGTTCTGCCCGCAATCAGATCAAATAAGTAGATCCCGAATTTCATCAAATAGCCGACTATGATATAAAAGACGAAGCGATCAAATCTGAATTTATGATTTTCATCATATTTTAAAAAAACACCCGAAATAAACAAAAACATCGGCATAATGAACGAATTGCAATATACATATACGGCATCGGCAAGCCTGTTTCCGCCGGTTAAATAATCCAAAAAGTGTATAATAACAACAAAAACTATCAGCAACAGCTTTGCATTATCCCAATATGAAATCCGTGTGCTTGTCAATTTACTCATATTCACTCCACTGAAAACATTATTTTATCAATTCAATATTTTTGCCGAAAAGCTTTATTGAAGTTTTAAAATACCTTCCTGCCAGGAAAGGCAGAAGGCTTGAAATCAAGTAGGAAACACAAGCGAGCATACAGGTAATCACAAGCGCCAATAACGCATATAACAGCGTGTTTTCCGCTATATTATCACGAACAAAATATGAAAATTCTCTGTGCACAACCATAATTATCAGCGATTGCCTGCCTATAAATACAGCAATGTGCTTAATATACTTAATCTTTGTTATATAATATGAAAGCCCTGCAATCAGCAGCGTACCGCTACAGCCTACAATAAGGAATAACGGAAAAACACCGTATTCGGCAACAGCCATTTGAACATAGCCCGTTTCTGTTGTTCTTCCGCCATAAAAAGTTAAAAAGCATAAGCCCGCCGAGATTATAATCATAAGAGCGCCAAAAGCCTTTTTGGTTTTTACCGCGGGCATAAGATATTTTTGAAAAAGATACCCAAAATAAGCAAAGAGCGTTGAAACGAGCGAAATATCAATCCCCCAAAACCAGCGGTAAGGCGAAATTTCTATTTTACCGATATAATAACCGCAAACGGCCAGCGCAATAAATATTATGCCGACAACAAGCTCGCCGTATTTTCTGTTAGAGATAAAAAACATCAATACCTCAAAAAACAAGCACATAAAATAATAACTGGTAAGGAACCACAGCGTGCCCATACTGCCCGCGGCTTTTATTGATTCATCGGATCCCCAAATTAAAAGAAAAACATTATGAAAATTAAAATTGCAATATATTAAAGCCCAAATGAAATATGTAACGGCATATGAAAAGGTTCTTTTTATCAGGCGCCGGCCCAAAGCGCCGACATTTTCAGGCCGTTTGTAAGCCATACCATAGACGGAAAAGAATATCGGAACATGAAATCCGTAAAAATACGCTTTAAATAAATTCCCCGGAGAAAGCGAATGACCAAGCACGATCAGCCAAATACCAATGCCTTTGATTCCATCAATATAATCAAAACGATTAACAGCCGCAAGGTTGTTTTGATTTTCCTTAATTGCTGAAATCATTCCCTTGAACTCCCTTCATACTTTTAATCGTTCGTATGAACATATCCTTTAAATCAACTTCCGCATTCCAGCCCAAGGACGACAGCTTATCGGAATTAAGCAAACATTTAAGCTTTTCGGTGTAACCGTATTTTTCCGGACTGTCCGCCTCTATTCTGACATTGATTTTTGATTCTTCAAAAAGACCGGCAACCATTTTTGCCATATCTATTATTGTCATTGCCGTATTTTGATTGGCAATATTATAAGCCTCGCCCCTTGCTCCTTTGACCATAATTATAATAAGAGCCCATAGCGCGTCCCTGATATAGCAGTGATTTCTCAGTGTTTCTCCCGTTGTTTTCAAAACAATATCCTGTTTATTTATAACACTTCTTGCAAATTGAGCAAAAACACGATTATCATTATCTCTTATGCCGGGGCCGAATGTTAAAGCCAACCTGCCGATACTTGCAGCCACCCCATACTGCGTGTTGTATGCAAGGCACATATTTTCACACAGCCTTTTGCTCTCCTTATAGCTGCTTCTCGGCTGCAAAATATCTATGTATCCATAATCGTTTTCGTAAATCCAGTCTTTTTCGGGATCTGTTTGACCGTAAACCTCAAGGGTGGAAAAGTACACAAATCCCTCTATATTTTTTTCTCTTGCAAATTCAAGAACATTGTATGTGCCGAGAACCGCAGTGTTTATCGTGTCCGCCGGATTTGTAAGATGTTTTTTTGAATTGCCCGTAATACCTGCCGCATGCATTATGTAATCAACATTTTCTTCAATATGAAGCAGCTTTTTGATATCGGAAATAATTATCTTAAAACGCTCTCTTTCAACAAGCCTGCCGAATGCAATTTCGGCGTTTTGTGCGCTTCTGCAAAGAGCGATAACGCTTATATTTGAATTATATATTCTGTTGCAGCAAAGGAACGCCTTTACAAGCTGAGAGCCCAAAAGACCGCTTGCACCCGTTACAAGCACCGTTTTGCCGTTCAAGCAGCCAAGAGCGCTTATCTTTCCGGCAAGTATTTCTATATCCTCTTGCAAAATCGAGTCAAATTCAACTTCCTTGTTCAACAAAATCATTCTCCTTTGCAAATATATCTTGCATAATCAACATCCTTCGGAGTTGTTATTTTTAGATTATTCACATTGCCCTCGCTTATATGAATCTGCATCCCTCTGTTTACGAAAAGCTGAGAGGTGCCCGTCATTTTCAATAATTCATCCGTATCATAAGACGAAATCACATCATAAAACACATCCATCGGGCAGCCCGCGGGGGTTTGACCTATCCAAAGCTGCTTACGGTCAAAAGTTGAATTAAGGCAGCCTTCCTGCTCGCTTCTATAAATCGTGTCGGAAACGGGAACAGACGCCATCGTGACGCCAAGCTTTTTTGTTTTTTCAACCGAGTCTTTAAGAATATCATAAGACACAAACGGTCTTACGGCATCATGTGTGATAAGAATGTCCTCGCGCCTTGCACCGAATCGTGCAACAATATCATTAACAACATTTAATAGCGACATCATTCTTTCCTTGCCGCCGGTGATAATGATTATCTTATCCGACACAGCTGAATAATTTTCGTTTACAAGCTTTTTTGTGTGCTCCTGCCAAGCCTCGTTTACGCAGATATATATAAGATCGAATAAGTCTGACTGCAAAAATTTATCAAGCGTTATAAGCAGGATCGGTTTTCCGTTTATCTCCAAAAACTGCTTGGGCACGCCTGCGCCCACCCTTGTTCCTTTGCCGCCTGCAAGTATTGCTCCGATAACCACAATATCACCCCGTCATAATAATTTAAAATATTCCAACACTCTTTCAGCAGAGTTTCCGTCCTTATATTTATGTATAAGATTGCGCTCCCTTTCACGCTCAACCCTATACTCATCCCTGCCGGCAATAACATCATTTATAAAATCAGAAAAATCCGCAACGCTGAATATGAATCTTCCCGGCAAATGCTCAAGCGGGTCGTCTATAATAAAGCCGCCGCCCTCTTTATATTTTTCATAGTCGCTGAGCTCAAACGCAATCGGCTTATCCGTTAACAGATAATCAGCGTACACAGAAGAAAAATCCGTTATAAGCGCATCCGATTCAGCAAGCAGCTCATAGAGCTTCATCCCGGTTTGTGAAAATTCGTCGTTAGAATAAATTTTGATATTCGTGAAATTTTCAAAATCTGCTTTTTCAAGTTTTTGAGCGGGATGATATTTAACTACAAGATATGAATTTCCGTTTTTTAAAACTTCATTGAGCTTTGCCAAACTATTGTGATTTATAAGATTAAATTCGTTTGAATCCTTATCCACATAAATCGTACTGTTGTTTCTGTGCGTCCTGTAAGTTGGAAGCCATACAAAAAGCTTTTCACACTTGATATTTTTTCTTATGGTTGCTTTTTCATTGTTTAAAAGCACATCATTTCTAGGATAGCCCAACGAAACAGATAATTCCATCTCTCCCGGATTGCACATATCGCCGAACTTTCTGTGATAATCGGATAATCTGACCACGGCCGAATTAAAATCAACATTCCAAAATCGGCCTTTAGTATTTTTATATGAAAAGCCGTGGGTAAGATAGATTCTCTCTTGGCTTCTCTTCCCCTCCACACCGCAAGGTTCGTGAGTATAAAAACAATATTTTGCCTTTGCCTGATAATATATGCTTGAGGGTTTTCTGTTAGAAAAGGATATGTATTTAACTGTTTTTGTGTTTTTATACTTAAGAGGATCGCCGACCACCCAAACGAAACGATATTTGTTTGTGTTTTTCAAAAGATATTCAAATACGGGATACGAATTGTCGCACATATCCCCCACGCTTTCAAAAAGCACCATGTTTTGCTTTACCGGCGTTAGCTTCTGCCAGCATTTTACTAAATTAAAAATAATGGTTTTTATTTTACTTACCAAACTTTTCATTGCTTTACCTTGCTTTTCTCAATTTTTTCAGTGCTCCCAAAATAAGCTCCTTTTCGGATCTGTTTGCAGCAAACATCCAAACAAAAGCACAATAAACAGCAGTGTAAATAATTATCCAAAACGCAAGCTTTACGATACTGCTTGTATCGGCAAAAATCATTATTAAAATCCCCGCTGCAAACGGCACAAGCATACCAAGGGTCTGCTTTAATATGTTTTTCCAAAATTCAATAACATCAATATTGATTTTTTTGTGATAAACAACATTCATTATTAAGCCGTTTGCAACCAAAGTTGCAATACCCGTTCCGAGGGCAGCGCCGATTCCTTCCAATATTTGACAAAGAAAAATGCTTATAATCAGATTGAAAACGGCCATTGCGCCGTAAATATACGCCCTGTAATGATGTCTGTTTTCGGCGCGCTGTATTTCTATTCCCACATTCTGAATAAGAGGAATAATGCTTGGAATAATAAGCAGCAAGGCTATCACATAGGAATCTTCATATCCTTCTCCGGCCCAAAACCTGATAAACTGCTTGCCGAAAAAAACAACTCCCGATGCAATGAGTGCAAGTAAAAGATACTGAACCCTTCCGACTTTAACAAAAATTTCCGTAAGCGCTTTTCGCTGTTCGGAAGAATCCATTTCATATGAATTAACAACTTCATGGATGCGCGGGGTAAATACGCCGGAAATGGCTGTTGAAAATGTTTGAAAATGAGATTTCAAGCTTGCGCCGACGCTGTAAACAGCAACGGCGGCCGTGCCGCAGAATCTTCCGAGCAAAATGCTGTCAATACCCGAATTTATTTGATCAACAACCATATTTATGGCAATAAGCCCGGAAAACATAAAAACGCTTTTGAAAAGTTTTTTTTCAACATTTTTAAAATCAAATTTAAAATCTAAGCGTTTTGAATAATAAACGGTTATGATTTTTACGGCAACACCCGAAACAAGCGAAACCACAACCAGTCCAACCGCGCCGTACCCTAACCAAAGCACCAACACATTACAGGCTAACGCGATAAGAGATGATGCTATAGAAATACTTTTTAAAAAAATGAATTTTTGCTTTGCGGAAACAAAACAGTTAAACACGGTGGTTAAAAAGCCAAATGATGTTGAACAAGTGAGCATAATCATCATAACGCGTGCTTTTTCCATTTCGGTCGCCGTAAGCCCGTTTTCAAAAACCAGCTGCGGATTAAACGCTACAACAAATCCAAAAGCAAGCGCCAAAGCGGCAATTATTGAAAACACAATAAAGAACAGAGAATTAAAGCTATTGATTTTATCCGGCCTGTTCTCCGCTTTATATTTTGAAAAAAATCTTACATACGAACTTGTGAAACCGAGGTCGAGCAAGCCAAGCAAAGCCATGGTTGAGCTTACGGTGCCGTAAAGCCCGTATTCATTCTGACCCATAAGACGCAGGATTACAGGCGTTACGAGCAGCCCGGTTATCGCGCCCGTAAATATTTGCACATAGGACAGGACTGCGCCTATTTTTCTTTCGGATGATTGCGTTAACTTTTTCATTTTTGTACCTTTACAAAAGATTGAGCTTTAAAGCTTTTTATAAAACATATAAACAGCTTTGAAAAAAGCAGGAGATATCATTATCATCAATACACTCAATTTAACAGCCATACCGACGCCGTTCAATTTGAGAAAAGATCTGCCGTATAGTTGAATTTCCCGTGCCATCAAAGGATAACATTGCTTTGCTAATTCTTTAAGGTTTGCCGAAAGCAGCTCCTGTATACAGCGCAGAACCAACCTGGTGTGTTTTTTTAACGCCACATCATAAACCGCAGTGTTCTTTTTTTCTTCGGCTAAAACTCTTTTATAAGTATTTTGCCATCGCATAACGCTTTCCCAAGTTATATTTGAAGTGGCAGAACCGCTCCTGCCGATTCGATAATTATAAAAACACTTTGCGACTGAAACGCATTTTTCCGCTTCTCTGAAAAACATATAATTGAACAAGAAATCTTCGCCGTATTTTACATTCTCGTCAAATCTTATGTTTTTGCTTTTTATCAAGGACATTTTGAATAATTTATTGCAATTTGAAAATGGATCAAAGTCTTCTCCTTTTACGAAGGCTTCAAGCACATCTTTGCCTCTGTGAACCGAATCCTTATAATCGCCGCCCAATGCATAAATCTCATCCGCTGCATTCCTGTTGTAATTATTGCACACTGCCACATCGAAATCATCCTGCTTAACCAATTTATGCAAAGCTTCAATCATATCAAGCTCAATATAATCATCCGAATCAACAAAGCCTATATAAGCGCCGTTTGCACTATCTATCCCTGTATTTCTTGCCGAAGACACACCGCCGTTTTCTTTGTGGATAACCTTTATACGGCTGTCTTTTTTTGCCCATTTGTCACATATTGCGGGGCAGTTATCGGGTGAACCGTCGTCTACAAGGATTATTTCAAGATTTTTATAAGTTTGATCAGCTATGCTTTGAACGCAGCGGTCAAAATACTTTTCAGCATTATATACCGGAACTATAACGCTTATAAGCTCCATATCAAGCCTCCGTTAAATGCTTGTACTGTTTATTCCTCATTTTTGCATATCTACCGATAAATATTTTGTATAAAACAGGAAAAAACCACAAAAAAGCGGTTTTTAGCTTTATGGATTTTGAATAAAGTCCGCTTGTGAATATCTCTTTTTTATGATTAAGAATGCGCGAGCGAATGTCAGGGAAATATTCAAGGCAGTTGCCGCTCTCGCACATTTCTTTTATAGTTCTGAAGCTCTTAAACACATCGCCCATAACGCAGTATTTTAATATTTCGGGCTCTTGTTTAACCTGAGAAAAGATAATATCCATAACTTTGTGCTCATCAAATCTGGACTTGTCAAATTTTATATGCGAAACCGAATCTGAATTATTAAAATAATGATAAAACGGTTCGCTTTTAAGCACCAATTCATTTATGTTTTTTGCAACTTGAAAATTAAATAAAACATCTTCGGCATATTTAAACTTCTGAAATCTTATATTTTTCGTAACAGCAGAGGAAAAAAGCTTATTTCCCAAATGAACGGGCAGTAAACCTTCCGCAGCGCCTATCCATTGTAATAACTCCAAGTTATTAAATTCGCGTAAAGTTCCGTCAGACCAATCTTCAATATACCCATTTGCGCTCTCCCGAACAATTGCGCAAGCTGCTGCGTCGGCGCCAAAGTCCGCAATCAAGCTATAAAGCGCATCGTACATTTCAGGTGAAAGATAATCATCGCCGTCAACGAAGCCGATATATTCGCCGCGAGCCGCGTCAAGGCCTGCATTTCTTGCCGATGACACGCCGCCGTTTTTCTTGTGGATAACCTTGATGCGGCCGTCTTTTTTTGCCCATCCATCGCAGATTTTGGGGCTGTTATCGGGCGAGCCGTCGTCCACAAGTATTATCTCAAGCTCTTTGTAAGTTTGATCAACTATGCTTTGAACGCAGCGGTCAAGATATTTTTCAACATTGTAGATGGGGACTATGACGCTTATCAAGGGCTTGTCCATCATTTTCCTCCGGTTATAAATTTACTGTATAAACCGAGCGACAGCGAGAGCACGGCAGTTTTCAGCCTTGTTTTTTTTGAATACAGGAAGCTGCTGTTTATCTCGCTTCGGTGCTCCAAAATAATCCGCCTTAATTTTGCGCATTCCCTGTTGTAGCCGCCTGCTTTTAAAGCCCCGCTGAGCACCACGAAGCAGGAGTCGATCAAGCCTTTTACCGCAAAGCGCTCCAGCTTTGTGCCGGCGCAGTCGCCCAAAATTATCTCCTTGGCTTTTACGGCGTCAAAAGCGCCGATATTGAAGCTCTGCTTGCTGGTGCTGTCCTCATTCAGCTGATAATTGTACTTTTTGTCTTTAACACAGGCTATTGAAGCGGCGCTTTTTATTGCAAAATAATTGAACACCTGGTCTTCACAGCAGGTGAGCGGCGGCATCTTTGCGCATTTTGCAATATCGGATTTATAGAGCTTGTTCCACAGCACGCCGAAAACATAATCGCCCGATGCGGTAAGCTCCAGCGCTTTTTCACGGGAGGGCGCCTCAAGGCTTGCCTCGTCATAATCGCCGCCCGTAAATCCGCAGACGGCAATATCCGCGCCGTTTTCTTTCAGAGCGTTCAGCAAAATCTCAAGCATATCCAGCTCAATATAATCGTCGCTGTCAACAAAAGCCGTATACTTGCCGCTTGCAATTTGAAGCGCGGTGTTTCTTGCGTTTGCCACGCCCTTGTTTTTTATATGTAGGACTTTTATCCTGCCGTCTCGTTTTGCCCATTCATCGCAGATTTCGGGGCAGTTATCCGGCGATTCATCATCCACAAGAATTATCTCAAGCTCTTTATAAGTTTGATCAACTATGCTTTGAACGCAGCGCTCAAGATACTTTTCCGTTTTATAAACCGGAACGATCACGCTGATCCTATCCATCATTTCCTCCGTTAACCGAGATTCAGCCACGCCAGGCTGCTGCCCGTGAAATCATACCAAAAGTGGACGGCCGAAAAGCCGAACACAAAGAAGGTGGTTGCGCCCTTATTCATAGCCCTTATCTTTTCTGCGCGGGGCGTATCTGAATCGTAAGCAACGCTTAGCAGCCCTTTGTCGAGCCGGTCCTTTTGAAGCTGCATACCCGCCATATATACGCACGCCGTAAGCACCGGCAGGACCCACCTTACGATTCTGTGGAAGAGCATATTGCTTATAATGACGCCGAGGAGGAAAAACAGCACAACCTCTGCCAGCCTGAAAAATCTGGCGCCGTCTTTATCATCGGCGTATTTGTTTATATAGACCGCGCTGTAAGCGTATATAAGCACCGATACGATATATACGGCTAAATTTACAAAAAAGGTTGTTTGAGTTGAAATTCCGAGCGTGCTGACGGCGCCCTCCGCCTTTCCTGCAAGATTATTTATAAAATCATTATCCAAGATATTGGAAAGCACCGTTATGCCGACGCTTCCTATTATGATGGAAAATATAAGCGCCACATTCACATACTTGCTGCCGACCCTGTATGTTGCCCACGCTATAAGCACAAGCACAACGAGCACGATGCCCGCGCTGTGCAGCCCGCACGCGAGCGCGTAGCCGGCAAAGCACAAAATTATACGCTTCTTCTCTGCAAGGTGATAGTAAGCGCACGCCAGGACCACCGCAAACGCAAGGCCGTTTCGCGTGCCGCTGTAAAGATCATAAAACCAATATGTGGATATCATAAAAAACAGCGCAACTGCCATATAGAATTTATCCACATTAAATCTGTTTGCCGTTTTGTATATCACCAGCATCATCAAGCCGTAAGCAATAAGCATCGTGAAAAACGGCAGATAGTGATTATCCGGGAAACGGCTTATAAAATAATAATAATATCCGGCGACGGGCTGCGAGGCAAAATCGAACTCGTTATTCCTTATCATCTCCTGCAGGCGATCGTAGCCGTCTGCGCGAAGCGCGTCTATTATTCTGAAATATCGGCCTATATCGTCGTTTTCATTCGGAACTATGTGATAGGCGAATATTGCAAGCGCGATAACAAAAAGGAGCATCGGCGCCCAGGAATATTTACGCGGTATCAGAAAAAACAGCAGAAAAAATCCCGCTACTATTGCGAAATATACAAGCATACGCCGCAACCCCCTTTTAGTGATTTTCAGAAAATTACAATCAAATATGCGTTAATGCAAAATATTTTGCCGCGGCGATTGAAAACAGCTCGCCTCCGAGCAGCCTTACGCCGAGCGAAGCGATCCTTGTTTTACGCCAATAGGCGTATTTGAAGACGGGCTTTAAGCCCTTCATAATTCTCAGCGCTTCTTTTCTTGTTTTACGGTCCATCCGCCCGCAGACAACATAGCCCGTTGAATATATGAACGCCAAATAATTAAGCACATCTTTTCTTATCATCTCGCTGCCGATTTTTTCAGTTTCCTTGAGCCACTTGTTGACGGTATATTCGATTCCGTATATCATTTTTATACTTGAGGAGCCGGTAATGGAATTTGCTCTTCCCTGCCGGTAAGAATAAAACGGATCGTTGACAGCCGATATGCTTTTGCAGGAGGTGAACACGCTTAAAACAAAATCATAATCCTCGTCCTGAATACCCACCTTGAATCTTATATCAAAATCGTTAATCAAGCTTCTTTCGGTACAAAATATAAAAGCAGAGCCAGGTATCATCTTGCTTGACAAAAGATAATGCAGCGTTTTTTGAGTATCGTTTTCGGCAATCAACTCAAGATCGTAGCCCGTTCTGGAAACGATCGTTTTGCCAGTGTTCATATTAAAATCGGTGCAGCCGAAAATAAGCACCTGTGCATCGTTTTCGCGTATAGCCTTATCAAACACCTCAAGGGCTTTATCACTGTTGTAAAAATCATCGCTGTCAAGGAAAATAACATATTCGCCGCTGCAAGCATCAAGGCCGGCGTTTCTTGCTGATGACAGACCGCCGTTTTGCTTGTGAACGACCTTTATTCTGAAATCTAAAGCGGCAAATTCATCGCACATCTGAGGGCATTTATCGGGCGAACCGTCGTCAACAAGCACAAGCTCCCAATCCCTAAAGGTTTGGGAAACAACGCTATGAACGCACTGCTCCAAATAATCCTCAACATTATAGACCGGAACGATCACGCTGAATCTCGGCATATCCATCACCTGTAATATCTTTCAAGCCGGCAAGCACAATCGTAAATATCCCAGCCGGCGGATTTCATTTTTTCGTAATTGTTTTTTCTTTCCGTCTGCGAAAAGCTTATGACCCGCTCGGCCCACAAAGACGGCGAAGCGCTCAGCGAAAGCAATTCGACCTCATCCGAAACGACGACCTCGCTTGTAACCGAATCAGACATAACAACGGGAAGCCCCGAAGCCTGCGCCTCTATTACTGAAACGGGAAGCCCCTCCTTGGTTGAGGGGAACACAAAAACATCGCCCGCCTGAAGCAGCTGTGAAACATCGTTTCTTGCGCCGAGGAAGAGCGCCCTTTCCTCGATTTTAAGCTCCTTGCAAAGGCGCGACAGCTCGTCCGTTTTCTCGGCGCCTATCAAAATGAGGCGCGAATCGGGATGCCGCGCGCATATTTCGGCAAACACCCTTAAGAGAAACGGATGATTCTTCTGCGGAATATCCGTTTTGCCGATATGGCAGACGGCAAACGCGTTTTCCGCATTGAGCAGCCGGCGCATTTTTTGCCTTTTTGCGGGATCAAAGGCATATTCGCGGCAGTTCACCGCGTTTTTCAGCACTGTGAATTTTTTGCCGCCGTACCAAAATCTGCCGGCGCTTTCGCTGCAGGCAAATTTTGTTTTTACGAAATATTTTGCGTAAAGGCTCAAAATATGGTTGCGAAGCCCGTTGCCCTTGAGCGAATATACGCTTGAGTGGCAATGGCAGCAGATTTTTTTTATGCCCGCCGCCCTTGCCTGCGGAGCGATAAAAACGGCAAAATGCGGCGCGTGGATATGAAGCGCCTGCCATTCGCCCCTGTGCGTGGCAAAAAAGCGGCTCATATCGCTGCGCAGGAGCCCTTTTGCAGACGGCGCGGGAATTTTGAACACGCGCCCGCCGAGCGCCTCGATATCACCGCGGCGCGTTTCTTCCTTTTCGGAAAAATAACATACATCGAATTTTATATCCTGCGGCATTGCGCCGAAATAATTGAGTATGACGCTCATTATTCCGTTTGCAACGCCTATATCCGGTATCATATGCAGAACTCTCATTCAAATCTCCTGCAAAATATTGATTATGCTGCGTGAAACGCTGCTTATCTCATAATCGGCAAGCTTTTGCGAATTGCCGCGGGTGAGGTTTGAGCCCCTCCCGCCTTCGCTTATAACGCGCTTTACGGCATCTGCAAAACCCTTCGCGTCCTTAAGCCGGCACACATAGCCGCCGCTGCCGTTTTGGATTAAATCGGTCACGCCGCGAATATCCGAGACCACGCACGGCAGCTCTTGCGCCATTGCCTCCATAACGGCTACGGGCAGCCCCTCCTGCTTTGATGTGAACAGAAAAACATCCGCAGCCGAATCCATCTCGGCGATATCCTTACCGTAGCCGAGCAAGAACACATTTTTTTGCAGCTTATTGTTATTTATATATTCCTGCATCTCTTTTTGAAGTGGACCCTGACCGCGGATAAAATATTTGATATTCGTCATACCGCCCGACACAAGGAGCTTGACCGCTTCAAGCGCAAGAAAAACATTTTTTCTTTTTGTGAGCTCGTTTGCCGAAAAAATCATAACATCGTCTTCGCCGACGCCGAGCTCTTTCCTTTTTTTCTCCCTTATTTCTTTGCTGAATTTAAATTTCGAAAGATTCACGCCGATGCCGTGTATATATTTGATTTCGGCGCTGCCGAATGATTTTTTCGCAAGCTCAAAATCCTCGCGGTTCATAGTAACAATAGCGTCCGTAAAATATGACGCCAGCTTTTCAAGCGGATAAAAGAGCATCCAGTTGAGCGCGGGCGCGCCGCGCCAAAAATGAAATCCGTGCGCAAAATAGATCACCTTGCAGCCGCTTCTTCTTTTTTTCGAAGCGGCAAAGCGCGTTACCATGCCCATAACCGGTTCGTTAGTCAATATCAGGTCGTAATCACGGCCGTTTAGATATCTTTTCATCTGCGCTGCGCCGCGAATATTGTGAGGCGAGAGCGGACTGCGTTTAAGATCCACAACGGTAATTTGCGGATTGCCGCAGGATTGCAGGCGTGCTTTCAGCTCCGAAAGCTTGCCGCCGACATCAGAGCAGACTATATCCACCGTGCAGCCGCTCTTTATCAGGTTTTCGATATGTGCAACCCAAAACTGAACGAGATTCAGCTCGGTTGCCGTTATAAGTATCTTTTTTTTCATTCCGTCAACCAAGCTTTTCAAGCGCTTCGGCAGCCTTTTTTGCAATGGAAGCGCCGTCCATCCCGTATGCCTGCCTGAGATATTTCTGCGTGCCGACTATTGATGAATACTTATCGTCAAGCCCGATGCGCAGGAGGCGCGCCCCGCCTTTTGCCGAAAGCACCTCCGCAACCGCCGAGCCGAAGCCGCCCACGGTGTTATGCTCCTCCGCCGTCACTATCAGCTTGTATTTTTCCGCGCAATATTCAACGGCGGCTTCATCGAGCGGCTTTACGAACGGGAATGTATAAAGCGCCGCGTCGATCCCTTTTTTGAGCAGGAGGCCTACGGCTTCTTTCGCCTCTTCAAAAATCGCGCCGGTCGAGAATATCGCAACCGAGCTTCCGTCTTTTATCTTTATGGCGCTGTTCGGCTTATAATCCGAAAGATTATCGTGTATCTTCGGCTCGCCGCCGCGCCCGAGCCTTAAATAGCAGGTTCCCGGCGTGCTGTACGCCGCCTTTGTGCATACCTGAGCTTCCGTTAGATCTCCGGGCGCCATAACCGTAACGCCGGGAAGAGCGCGCATTACGGCGATATCCTCTGTTGCGTGATGGCTCATCCCCAGAGAGCCGTATGTAAAGCCGCCGCCCACGCAGACGATCTTTACATTGGCGTTGTGATATGCGCAGTCGTTTCTGATCTGCTCAAGGCATCTCAAGGTGGGGAAATTGCCTATGGAATAAGTAAAAACCGTTTTGCCCGTCAGAGCCATTCCGGCGGCAAGACCGGTCATATCCTGCTCCGCTATCCCTGCGTTTATGAACTGATCGGGAAATTTTTCCCAAAACGGCTTAAGCACCCCGAAGCCGAGATCGCCGGTTATCAAAATCACATTTTTATCCTTTTGCGCTATTTCCATTAGCGTTTTGACAAATGTATCCCTCAAAGCGCCGACCTCCCTTTGTCACTTTTCATAAGGATCAACAACTCCCGGCGGCATACTGCCGTGGAGCTCCTTTAAAGCGCCGTCATACTCCTCGCCGTCGTGCGGGAATCTGTAATGCCAAAGAATATCGTTTTCCATAAACGATATTCCCTTGCCCTTAACCGTGTTTGCTATGATTACGCTTGGGGCGCCCTTGCTGCCCAACGCGTCTTCAAAGGCGCGCCTCAGCTCGCTGTGGCTGTGACCGTCTATATCGTAAACATTCCAGCCAAACGCCTTCCATTTATCCGCGAACGGGCTGAGCTTGATGGTGTTTTCGCAGAAATCAAGGCTTTGCATCTTGTTATGGTCAACTATCGCGATAAGATTATCGAGCCGGTAATGATGAGCAACGAGCGCCGCTTCCCACACAGAGCCCTCGTCGCACTCGCCGTCACCCAAAATAACGAAGGTCTTAAAGCTTTTTGAATCCTTTTTTGCCGCCATAGCCATACCCGCGCCCACCGGCAGCCCGTGGCCGAGCGAGCCGGTTGAAAAATCAACGCCGGGCACGCCCTTATGAGATACATGGCCCGAAAGCCTTGAACCGTTTTGATAATGAGTTTTGAGCTCCTCGGTATCAAAAAAGCCTCTCTCGGCAAGCGCCGCATATATCGCGGCGCCCGCGTGGCCCTTTGAAAGTATTATTCTGTCTCTCTCGTCGCAGGACGGCGCCGTCGGGAACACATTTGCTATATCGGCATAAAGCACGGCGATTATATCGGCCACGCTCAAAATCGACGCGATATGCGAGCCTCCGGACAGGTGGGTCATCTCTATCCCGTGACGCCTTATGAGCCAGGCAAGCGCTTCACTGTTCATTTTCACTATTCATCACCCTCTCATAAATTTTGTCGATCACTTTTTTATCCGTTTTTTCATCAAATTTTCTTGCAAAAAAATCATCGCTGTCCACAAGACGCTCATAATCATCCATCGTTATGACCGACGGCTTCCCGGTGAAAATTATATTTCGCTTTGACTCACGCACATTTGCCAAATCGCCGTAATTCCAAAGCAGCGTCGGAATGGCGCACTCGTCGGGACAATGCGTGTTCTTAAAATGCTTGCAGAGAAATTCCTTTTGTGACAATATGAATTCAGCCGTCTTTTTGCTGAGGCTGAACCATTGCCAGCCCCAAGTGGGATAAATATTTTCTCCTTTTGAATTCTTAACATTCTTCCATCTGTTTACGCCGAGCAGCTTTTGCGGCAGAACAAGCGCGATGCGAACAAAAAATTTATGGAGCCTGCTTGTGCGGTAAAGCGGGGTTTCGGTGAAAAAATAATAATACCTGTTCCATATTTCGGTGCTGAACGGCTTAAGCCCCGGCTTTTTGCTGACGCCGCACATCTCAATATAATCAAGACTTTTCCCGCTTAGATAATTGTGTATATACGCCTGGCTTTTTATCGGCATATCGCTTTCGGAAATAAGATGGAAATAGGCATAATCCCCTCTTTTAATTGCGCTTTCAAGCAGCAAAAGCTCTGCCTCAAGCTGAGAAAATGACGCCCAGTTCACATTGATTCTTTCGGTAAAGAAAAGATTTGATTTCTTTAATATTCCCTTAATGGCTTCAAAATCCTCAATCGGGCTTTTCTTATCAATATGGATAAAAACATCGTTGCTTTCATCGTCTATCATCTCAAGGGCTTTTTGAAGAACATAGGTGTTTTTATGAGCCAAAATCAAATACGCGTGTTTATCCGTAAAATCACCGTCCTAAAGCAATCAGCCCGAAATCTCAAGAAGAGAATCTATCTCGCTTTTATTGAGGCGCCAATCCGCCGCCTCCGCGTTTTGCAGCACCTGATTTGGATTTTTAGCACCCGCAAGCACCGCGCTGCCCGAAATATAATCAAGGATAAACCGCATTGCGGCGGCGGCAACAGGCTTGCCGTGAGACGCCGCGATCTCTCTTAGCCTTGCCACTATGCGCAGATTCTGCCTGAGCTTATCGCCGTGGAAATTCACATAAATATCGCGCGAGCGGCGGTCATTTGCTTCAAAATCCACATTGCTCTCGTCATATTTACCGGTCAGGATGCCCTGGCCGAGCGAGCCCCAGGTGAGCGGGGTCAGATCAAACTCATCTCTGAAACGGAACATATCCTTTTCATTCTTGCGGCAGGCAAGCGAATATTCATTTTGAAAAGTGACGAACCTACCCTTATATTCCGCCAGCTCAAGCTCGTCTTTTTCATTGATGTTTGAAAGGGCGAAATATCTTATCTTGCCCTCCCGGCGCAGCTGCTCGAGCGTGTTTACAACATCGCCAAGCGGAGTTTTGCCGTCTCTGTAATGCACGGTGTAGATATCGATATAGTCGGTGCAAAGGCGTTTGAGCGACGCTTCGCACGCGCTTATGATATAGCTTTTTGAATTATCGTAGAGAGTTGGCTTTCCCGGCTGCGCCCTTACGCCGAATTTATCCTGTATCACAACATTATGGCGTTTCCCTTTAAGCGCATTTCCCAAAAGCCGCTCCGATTCGCCGAGGCCGTAAGTATCCGCCGTGTCAAAAAAATTTATTCCGCACTCAACTGCCTGCTCAACGGCGCTTATAAGGTCTTTTTTTTGAACATCGCCCCAGCCGTATCCGCCGAGCGGACAGCCGCCCATACATATTCTGGAAACGCTAAGCGAAGAATTTTTAAGATTTATATATTCCATCAAATCACCGCTTTTTATTGAACAAAAACGAAAACGCCTTTTTCAAAACATCAAAAACCGTTTTAAAAAAAATCTTGACATCCGTGGCAAACGAAACCTCCGCGGCATATCTTACACGAAGCGCATTCTTGTTTTTAAGCACATATTTTTCATACATTTCATCTGCGTTTTCGCCGCCGACAATCTCGTCAAGATTGATAAACAGATCGGAGCTGAAATCAGTTATTCCGGGGCGGACCTCAAATATGTAAAGCTCTGTGCCGCTGTAGCGGCCGGTGTATTTGAGGAGCTCCGGCCGCGGGCCGATAAAGCTCATCTCGCCTCGAATGATGTTTATGAGATTTGCGATCTCATCAAGCTTTGTTTTTCTCAAGACGGCGCCCACGCGTGTGATTCTCGAGTCGTTGAGCGCCGTTGTTCCGCCGCCGATCTTATCGGCATTTTTCACCATAGTTCGGAACTTGAATATTCGAAACGCCTTGTTTTTATACCCGCCGCGCTGCGCGCGGTAAAAAACCGGAAAGCCGCTGTCCGCCGCAACGGCAACGGATAAAACAGCGAAAAGCGGAAGCAGCAAAACGAACAAAACGAGCGCGAAGCAAAAATCCAGCACCCGCTTTATGCAGCGGTTATAAAAGCTGCCACAGCCCGTTATTTCGGATGGGTCAGGATAATCGATATTGAGTTTTTTGATCTCCTCTACGGTTTTCATCCGAAAGCACCACTCAACGCCCTGCATTAAATCAACATTTACTGCATATTTATTATTTTAATTATAATATAAATACAGCGGTTAGTCAACTGAGAGAATTTGTTATTGCGGGGGATTTGCGGTTTTTTGTTGACTTTGCGGTGTGAAAATTTTAAAATGGAATTATACTGCGGGATGAAGGGAGCGATTCGGCAAAATGGCGCTTAGATTCAACGAGGACGGCAGCTTCAGGCTGCTTTTGATAGCGGACGCGCAGGATACGGACGAGCCGCAGCGCGAAACGCAGGAGATAATACGAAGATCGCTTGCGCGGGTGAAGCCGGACCTTGCCGTGCTGCTGGGCGACAACATCGCAGGCGATTTTGACGGCGTTTCGCCCGAGCGCACCGCAATCGCCGTTAAGAAAGCGGCCGAGCCGTTCTGCGAGGCGGGCGTGCCGTTTGCGCTTGTTTTCGGCAACCACGACCACGAGGGGCTCAAAAACCGCTGCGGCTTTACGGAGCGTGAGGCAAAGCGCTTTATTCTTGACGAATTTCTGAAATATCCGGGCTGCCTTGCCGAGGCCGGTGAGCCTGAGGACGGGCTTTGCACCTACAATCTGCCGATTCTCGGCAGCCGCAGCGAGCGCGCGGCGTTCAATCTGTGGTTCATAGATTCCGGCACCTATGCCGACGAGGGCGGCTACGGGTATCCGAGCCGGGCGCAAAACGAATGGTACGCGCGAAAATCAAACGAGCTGAAAGCGCAAAACGGCGGCGAGCCGGTGCCCTCCTTCCTGTTCCAGCACATTCCCGTGCCGGAGGCATACAGGCTTATGAAGCGCTGCCCCGTGTATCTTCCCGGCTGCGTTGCCGGCGGCACAAGGCTTTACCGCGGCTTTTACAGGGGATACAAAAACCGGCAGGGAAAATTCAGAGAGGCTCCGTGCTGCGCAGGCGTGCGCCACGCGCAGTTTGAGAGCTGGAAAAACCAGCGCGACATCATCTGCGCCTTTTTCGGGCACGACCATACGAACGACTGGCTGGGGATGGTTGACGGGATAGACCTGTGCGCCGTTCCAGCCGCGGGATATTACAGCTACGGCTGCTTTCACGGAGCGCGCGCCGTTGAAATAAAAGAGAATGACGCGCGCAATTATTCATCAAAAGTGCTTACGGAATTTGAGCTGCTTGACGGCCCTGTGCTGCCGAGATACAAGCAGCGCCACGGCTACTGCGAATATAAAAACCGGAAGCCCTGGCAGCTGTTTTAAAAGCGCAAAACCCCTTAAACGACGAAAAGCGTTTAAGGGGTTTTATATTATTTAAAGCTTGCCGCCCTTTTGATATTCACCGGCAAGACGGCGATAGTGCGCGGCGTTTTCCGCAAGCCGAGCCGCCGCGTTTTCGTCAAGGCTGCACTTTGCTTTGGCGGGAACGCCGATAATAAGCGAATTATCATCAAATCTTTTATTTTCCGTTACGAGCGCGCCGGCACCTACGAGGCAGCTTTTGCCGAGCGAAGCGCCGTTCATCACGGTGGAGTGCATACCTATGAGCGAGCCTGCGCCCACCGTGCAGCCATGGAGCAGCGCATTGTGACCGACGGAGACATTATCCCCTATAACAACGGGATGCCCCGTTGAGCAATGGACGGTGCAGTTATCCTGAATATTTGAATTTTCGCCGACGGTGATGCTCTCCTCCTCCGCGCGCAGCACCGCGCCGTACCAGACGGAGCTGCCCTTTTTGAGCGTTACATCGCCGATTATCACGGCGTTTTCTGCAATGAACGCCGCGCCGCTGACATCCGGCGTTTTGCCGCCGTATTCTTTGATTATCATTTTATCACCTTTTGAAGCCTGTTTATGATTATTCCGCAGAGAATGCCGATGACCGCGCCCGTTGCCGCGCCCGCGAGCAGCAGCACGGGCAGATAGGCGAATATGCCCGCCGTTTCCATAACGGCGGCCGCTGCCGCCGTCTGGCCTATATTATGCGCCGCTCCGCCGAGCATTGAAACGCCGGTTACGGAAAGCCCCCTGCATCGCTTTGCGAGCGCCATTACGCCGAAGGACAAGAGCCCGCCGGCAAGGCTGTAAACAAGCGAGAAAACGCCGCCGAAGGTAAGCCCGGCAAGCACTATCCTTATTAACGAAATCGCCAGCGCCTGCTTTTCCGAGAGCAGGTACATCGCCGTTACCACAACGATGTTTGCGATACCGAGCTTGACGCCCGGAACGATCGTGCCGAGCGGCACAAGGCTTTCGAGATACGAAAACACGAACGCCAGCGCCGTGAACAGCGCAAAAAGCGCGATTTTACGAGTATAGCTTTTCATCTTGCAACCCCGTCAAGCTCGTTTGAGGAGCTGCTTTCTATTGAAATCTCTACGCGGTTCGGCAGGCAGATGATGCGCTCACCCGCCCGGCTTATCGGCGTGTGGGCTGTGCAGACCCCGTCCGGACAATCGGCGTATACCATACTCACCGTGCCGTCCTTGACCAAAACGGTGTTTACCGTTTTTCCGTTTGAAACAACATCGTATTCGGCAGAGCCGCTTTTTGAGAGCGGCAGCTGCGCCGCAACCGCGCCGTTTTGGCGCACAATCACCGTATCGCCGCCGGAGCGCGAGCCGCCGAAAGCGAAGATGAGCGCGGCGATCACGGCGCACACGGCAAGCAGCGATGCAAGGGCGATCAGATCGCCTTTTTTTAACAGCTTAATTTTCATTTTGCAAATCCTCAAAGCCCGCCGAGGCGTATATCCTGCCCTCGCTGTCCATTATGACCGCCGTGCAGCCGTTGAAATCCTCAAGAAAATCGAGCGCCTGCCGCGGCTCCATCTGAAACAGCGCGGTTGAGAGCACATCCGCCAGCGCGGAGTTGGTTGAAACCACGCTTGCGCTTTGCACTCCTTGGGCGGGCATCAGCGTTTCGGGGCTGATGATATGGCAGTAGCGCGTGCCGCCGACAGTATAATACCGCTGATAATCGCCGCTTGTAACGACGCTCCGCCCGCCGCCGGCGTTCACAACGGCTATGTAGCCGCCGTTCGGATTTTCTATC
The DNA here is from genome assembly GCA_944380545.1 of uncultured Eubacterium sp. GTDB lineage: Bacteria > Bacillota > Clostridia > Oscillospirales > Acutalibacteraceae > Eubacterium_R. The sequence continues at coordinate 194,267 of CALWHV010000007.1, forward strand.
CCGACGGTGTAGGGCGCGGAGCCGCCGCCTTTATACCCCACGGTTTTTATATTGCCGCCGAGGTCGATAAGCGCGCTGCTCCAGATATTATTTTCCGTTATAAATTCGCTTATCTTTTCGCATATGAAGCCCTTGGCGATCGCGCCCGCGTCTATTTGAAGCTCCGGGTCGGCAAAGTAGACGGTGGACTCCTCCTCGTCTATTACAAGGCTGTTTATATCCGTATGCTTATTTTTTTCGCGCAGGACATCCATATCGGGAAGATATGCGGAATCGGGGCTTTGAGAGGCGTATTCGCGCGCCTCGTGCCAAACGGAAAGCACCGCGCCCATTGCGATATTCACTCTACCGCCGCTTATCTCATACGCCTCTTTGCCCCAGACAAGCAGGTCTATTATCCTTTTATCCGCCTTTACGGGGGCTTTTGCGGCGTTTTCGTTTATATATTTAAGATTGACCGAGGAGCCGTAGGAATCGTATATATCATAAAGCTGCGAATATGCTTTAAGCTCGCTATACACGAGCTGAAAATGCGAGTCAAACGCCTGCTGCGAGGAATCGGCGGCGGTTATCGAGCACGCAGTGTCAAAAAGATCAAGAAAGCTTTTTGAATACGACTGCGGCACCTTTTCGCACGCGGCAAGCGAAAGCAAAACAAAAAGGGAGAGCAACAAAGAAATCGTTTTTTTCATTGCTCTTCCCCCTTTTTAATTATATTTTCTTATGACCTTTGACGGGCATTTTTCGGCGCACAAGCCGCAAGCCGTGCATTTAGTATAATCTATCCTTGCAAGATTATCAACGACCTTGATAGCGCCGGACGGGCAGTTCCTTTCGCAAAGGCCGCAGCCTATGCAGCCCGCCTGGCAGTTTACCTTTACCACCTTGCCGCGCTGCTTGTTTGAGCACTGCACGCGGTAGACGGAATTTGCCGGCACCAGCTCTATGAGCTGCTGAGGGCAGGTCTTTACGCATTTGCCGCACGCAACGCACAGCTCCGGCTCAACGACCGCCTTGCCGTTTATGATGCGGATAGCCTTGCTGTCGCACACGGCGACGCAGCTTCCGTAGCCCATACAGCCGAAAGAGCAGCTCATATCTCCGCGCCCGAGCGCGAATTTAACTGCGGTGCAGGTTTTTGTGCCGTAATAATCAAATTTTTTGGTTCTGAGATCCGTGGTGCCGGAGCAGCGGACAAACGCCACATGACGCTCCATCTTGCCCGCCTCAACGCCCATTATGGCGGCTATCTTATCCGCGCCCGCCTGACCGGCGACGGTGCATGCAGTTACGGGCGCCTCGCCCTTTACAATAGCGCTTGCAAGCGCGTCGCACCCGGCATAGCCGCACGCGCCGCAGTTGTTTCCGGCAAGACATTCGCGCACCTCCGCCTCGCGCTCGTCCACTTCAACATGAAAAGCCTTTTCCGCGATACTGAGCAGCACGGCTATCGCAACGCCGACCGCGGCTACAACAGCGGTGGCTATCAGCACTGCCTGAACATTCATATACGCATTACCTCCTTAAGCGAGCGAGCTGAAGCCGTAAAACGCGATTGCCATAAGGCAAGCGGTTAAAAGCACGCTCGGCGTGCCGCGAAACGCCTTTGGCACATCGTTGCTCTCTGTTTTTTCACGGATGCCGGCAAGGATGATTATGGCTATTGCATAGCCGACCGCGGTGCCGAGACCCGTTACAACGGAGGTGATGAAATCATTGCCGTCCTGCACATTTGTGAGCGCCACGCCGAGCACGGCGCAGTTTGTGGTGATGAGCGGCAGATAGATGCCGAGCGCCTTGTGGAGCTTCGGCACGAATTTCTTGAGAAACAGCTCTATAAACTGAACGAGCGCGGCGATGACGAGTATGAATATGATGGTGTTCAGATATTCAAGGCCGAGCTTGGCGATAACGCCGTTATAGAGCAGATTCGTTACCGCGCTTGCGATGGTGATAACGAATATTACCGCACCGCCCATTCCGGCAGCGGTCTTTATATTTTTAGAAACCCCGATAAAGGAGCATATGCCGAGGAACTGACTTAAAACAACATTGTTTATCAGCGCCGTTGTGAGCACCACGAGAAGAAGAGTTTTAAACATTATTCATCGCCCTCCTTTTTGCCGTTGCAGGAAAGCGAGCAATGCAGGCAGTCGCCCGCGCACTCGTCCTTAACATGGCGGTTGGCGCCCTTGAGCCCCAGCTTGTTTTGAACAGCGGCAAGAAACGCCAGCACAAGAAACGCGCCGGGGGCGAGGATGAATATTGAAACGCCCTCGTAGCTTTCGGGCAGTATCTGAAGCCCGAAGCATTTGCCCGTGCCGATTATCTCTCTGAGCGCGCCGATGGCGATAAGCCCTATCGTGAAGCCGAGACCCATACCGATGCCGTCAAACACGGAGGGCAGCACCTTGTTCTTTGCCGCGTAGCTTTCGGCGCGGCCGAGGATTATGCAGTTTACGACGATCAGCGGGATATAGAGACCGAGCGCATCGTAGACCGATTTTACATAGGCGTGGAGCAGCAGCTCAACTATTGTTACGAACGACGCCACGATAACGATATACGCCGGCATACGAACGCCGTTCGGAATGACCTTTCTGAGCGCCGAGATCATAAGATTGCTCATAACGAGCACCGCCGTGGTGGCAAGACCCATACCCACGCCGTTTACCGCCGAGGTGGTTACGGCGAGCGTGGGGCACATACCGAGCATCAGCACGAAGATCGGATTTTCGGTGATTATTCCGTTTTTAAGCCTTTCAACTATCGGATTCACGCTCAGCCCTCCTTCAGCACTTCGCTGTACGCCGCAAGCGCGGTGTTTACCGCCTCGGTAACTGCGTTTGTGGTTACGGTCGCGCCGCTTATGGCGTCTATCTGATTGCCTGCTGCGCCGCCGCCCTTAACATATTCTATCTTATCCGCCGCCTTGCCGGAGAACTGCGAAGCAAAGCCCGGCTCCGTGCATTTGGCGCCGAGACCCGCCGTTTCGCTGTTAGACAAAACGGAGAAGCCCGTTATCTTATCCGCCGCGGAATCAATGCCTACGGCGACCGAAATATCGCCGCCGTAGCCGTTGGGAGAAACGGCGGCAACAACAAAGCCGATGTCCGCGCCCGTTTCATCCTTTGCAAAAAGGATATCCGTAACGGTGCAGCCGGAAAGGCCCGCTTGCGCCGCTGCGGCGTTTGCCTGCTGGATAAGCGAATCGGCGTCCTGCGGGGATTCAAACACGGCGCCGGGATAAACGCTTTCATACGCCTCAAGGCGCGCGCTTTCCTCCGCCGCGGCGATGGGCGCCTTTGTGACCTCGTACACTGCGGCGAGCGCAAGGCCTGCAACAAGCGTTATAACAAGAAGCGCCGCGCAGTTTTTAAGAAATGATGATTTCTGCTTTGCCACCGCTTACGCCTCCTTCTTATCCTTCTTTTTAACGCCGAACGGCCTCGGAACGGTTATCTTTTCAATGATGGGCACAAGCAGATTGCTGATGATTATGGCGTAAGAAACGCCCTCCGCGCTTGAACCGAGAATTCTGAAAACAGCCGTTAAAAAGCCTATCAGCACGGCGTATACGACCTGACCCCATTTTGTGACGGGGCTGGTGGTGTAGTCCGTTGCCATAAAGAACGCGCCCGCCATAAGGCCGCCCGTAAGAAGCTGGCCGAGCATAAACTGCCAGGTGGGAACGCCGCTTGCCGCGCTCTGAAAGATAAATATGAAGAGCGCCGACGAAAGTATGTATATAAGCGGTATGCGCGGGGAGATGACCTTTTTTATCATCAGATAAAGCCCGCCCGCAAGGATGCAAACTATCGAGACCTCGCCTATGCAGCCCGTTCTGAGACCGAGAAACGCATCCAGCAGATCAACGCTGCCGCCGCTTTTGAGCACGGCAAGCGGAGTTGCGCCGGAAACGCCGTCCACCGAAAAATCGGTCATCCGCGAGGCAAAGGATATAAGCAGGAAGCAGCGCGCGGCAAGCGCCGGGTTCATAATATTCTGGCCGATGCCGCCGAACAGCATTTTTACAACAACGATGGCGAACACGCCGCCCACAGCCGGCACCCACCAGGCAACATCCGGCGGCATATTGAGCGCAAGTATCAGACCTGTTACAACGGCGCTGAGATCAAAAACGGTTATGGGCTTTTTAGTTATAAGCTCGAACACTGCCTCGCTTATAACGCAGCTTAAAACCGAAGATATTATCACGAACAGCGCGTTGAGCCCGAAATGGACAACGCCGAAAATCAGCGTGGGGGCAAGCGCTATGCACACATCGAGCATAATCTTTGTTGTGCTGCTCTTATCCCTTATATGAGGTGAAACGGAAACATTATACATCAGCTCTTGACCTCCTGCGCCTTGGCTTTTGCCGCCCTGACCTGCGCCTTTGCAAGCTTAAAGGTCTGCGTGAGCGGCCTTTTGGCGGGGCACACATATGTGCAGCAGCCGCACTCTATACATTCCATACCGCCGAGCGAAACAAAGCGCTCGTAATCCTCCGCCTTTGCGGCGTGAGCCATAAGCTGCGGCACAAGCCCCTGCGGGCACACGCCCACGCACCTGCCGCATCTGATGCAGGCGGTGGTTTTCATCTTTTCCACATCATCGCGCGTGAGGGCAAGCAGGCAGGAAAAGGTTTTGGTTATCGGCACATTCAGATCGCCTATCGCCGTGCCCATCATAGGACCGCCGCTTATAAGCTTATGCGTGTCCGCGCTCAGCCCGCCGCACTGCTCTGCGGCGTCCGCCGCAGAAATTCCGAGCGGCACATCGGCGTTGCAGGGGGTGTTCATCCCCTTGCCGGTGAAGGTGACTATTCTGTGGATGAGCGGCTTGTTTTCACACACCGCCTCAAAGATAGCAAAGGCGGTGGCAACATTGAGCACCACTACGCCCGCGTCCGCCGGCAGCATATGGGAATTTATCTTCCTGCCCGTAACGCTTGCAATCAGCCGGCGCTCGCCGCCCTGCGGGTATCTTGTTTTCAGCGATGCAACGCTTATGCGCTCAAGCCCCTTACATTCCTCCGAAAACACCTTTACGGCCTCCGGCTTATTATCCTCTATTGCAATAACCGCCTTTGCCGACGGGAACAGGCGAAGCGCTATTGAAACGCCGGTAAGTATATTTCCGGCGCGCTCCACCATAAGGCGGTAATCCGAGGTGATATAAGGCTCGCACTCCGCGCCGTTTATAATCAGATAATCTATATTTTCCGCGTTTTTGGGCGTGAGCTTTACCGCCGTGGGGAAGCCGGCGCCGCCCATTCCCACGATGCCGGAATCGGCTATAACGGCGGCTATATCCTTTGCGGACAGCTCGTTGGGGTCGCGCGCCTCTCCGAAGCCGGCAGCGCACTCGTCCTCAAAATCATTTTCAACGACCACGCATTTTGACGCTCTGCCGTTTGCGCACAGCCGCTCCTCAACCGCCTTTACCTTGCCGGAAACGGAGGAAAAAACGGGGCTTGAAACGGCGCCCTGAGCAGCCGCCAGAAGCGAGCCCTTGAGCACCCTGTCTCCCGGCTTAACAACGGGCGACGCGGGCGCGCCGATATGCTGGCTTAAAGGAAACACCATTTCCTTTGCCGCCTGTATTTTTATCACGGGTGCGTTTTCCGAAAAACGCTTGCCGTCAAACGGGTGTATGCCCGACCTAAAGGGTACCTTTTTCATACGCCACACTCCTTTTTCTAATTCTACCATAACGGCGCGGCTATTTCAATTTAAAAATACATAATTTATAATACAAAAAATCCGCGGGAAATCCGCGGATAACTTGATTTTATTTGCCTTATTGCTTATCCAGCTCTGCGATAAGCTTATACTCGTCGCTTCCCGGCTCGTAGCTGAGCAAAACCGAGCCGTCGAAGCTTACAAGATAATAGCCCGCAACATCAAAATTGATGGTGCCGTCCGCATTATCCGTTCTTTGAGAAACGCGCACCTCAACATAATTGCCCTTATACTTGCCGCCGTCTATATTATACGGATCATCCATATAGCCCACCATATCGTAAGCCGCGGCATCCTGCGGCAGGCCGAGCTCCTCGGCGGTGCGCGCCTTTACGATATTGACCGCGGAAGCGCCGTCCACAGCCGAATCCTCAAGCGTGGCATTAGGGTTGTAATCAGAGCAGCCGGCAAACGCAAGCGTTATTGCCAGCAAAAGCGCCGTGAGAGCCGCGGCTGTTTTTGAAAGCTTCATCAGGTATCCTCCAACCAACAATAATTCAGCAGATATATCGAATATATTATAGCTTTATATTTCCGTCTCGTCAAGAAGCTCGGCGACACTGCTTTCGCCGAATATCCTGATGCCGCATTTAAGCAGCATTTCGGCGGCGACGCCGTTTCCCTCTGTAAGGGCGCCGGTAAAGCTGCCGTCGTATATCTCGCCGCAGCCGCAGGAGGGGCTGCGCTCCTTGAGCACGGCAAGCCTTGCGCCGCACTCCTCGGCTATATAGAGCGTTTTTTCCGCGCCGCTCACAAACTGAGCCGTAACATCGGCGCCGCTTTTTGAATAGACCCTGCCGCCCCGTATCTCGCTCGGTTCGCGCGGCGACTTAAGACCGCCGAAGGTCTCAGGGCAGACGGCAACTATATCAAAATCCTTTTGCAAGGCGAGAACGGCGGGGTTTTTATTGTTTGAGCCGTTATATTTGCAGTTTTCGCCCAAAAGGCAGGCGGAAACTATAAGGCGCGGCTTTTTGCCGAGCGCGTATTTTTCAACAAAGGCGGCGACGCCGTCCCTCTCATTAGAAAGCGTGACATACCGCGCGCTGCGCTTAACGATACCGGCGGCGTTTTCCATTGCCGCACCGTAGCCGGCGTATTGAAGCATACCTATATCGTTGTCCGCGTCGCCGAACGCCATAACCTCGCCGCTCTCTATTCCGAGGGAGGCGCAAAGCCCGCCGAGCGCGCCGGATTTATCAACGCCCTTTGCCGTCATCTCTATATCTCCGGCAACGGGCGAGGTGCAGTCCACGCCCGGATGGGAAAACAGGTAATCCCTTATCTCTTTATAATAAGGCTCGTTATAGTCGAAGCAGAAAAGATTTATCTTTTCAACGCCCTTTTGCGCAAAGGGCATAATATCGTCCTCCGACGCGGTGGAGGCGGCGTACGCCTCAAGAAATTCGGCGGGCAGGTCCATACCCTTGAAATATTTTTCGCGCCCCTTTTGGGTGTGCTGCGAGCCGTTTTGATAAAACTCGAAATACACCGGATACGAGAGCAAAAACGAAAAGATATCGCGCGCGGTCTCGGCCGGCATATACTGCGCGTAAACGGTTTTTGCGCTGTGAAGATCACACACCGCCGCGCCGTTTGAATAGATCACATAATCAAGAAACGGAAGCTGCTCTATGACTCCGTAAATGACGGACAGCGTGCGCCCGGTTGCAACGGCAAGCTTTATTCCGCGCTCGTGCGCCTGTGAAAGCGCGCGGACATTCCCCGGCGAAACGGTGATATGGTCCGCGCCGAGCAGTGTGCCGTCCAGATCGCAGGCTATCAGTTTTACAGCCATAAATTACCTCCGAAAATCAAATCATATCTCGTGCCTGTTTTTGACCTTTATCCTCTCCATAGCGCGGGAGAGGTTTGCCTTGGTAACATAATAGTCAAACTGGCTCATCTTCTGGCGAAGCTCCTCCTCGGCCCTTTCCTTTGCCTCCTCGGCGCGGCGTCTGTCTATCTCCTCGGGCAGCTCAACGGAAACGCATATCATAGTTGCCTCGCCGCTGAGGAACTCCAAAAACCCGTCGCCCACGAACGCCTCCTTCACCTCGCCGCCGGCTGTTTTGAGCCTCATCTCGCCGGCGTCGACAGGCATAACGGCGTTGCAGTGGCGCGCAAGGAAGGTAACGGCGCCGCCGTCGATATACGGCACGGTAAGGCTCTGCGCCTCGCCGTCAAAAAACACCTTGTTTGACGCTACTATTTTTACCCTGAAAGTCTCCATCAATCCATTTCCTCTGCTTTTTTAAGAACATCGTCAATAGTGCCGGCATTGAAAAACGCCTGTTCGGGAACATCGTCCACCTCGCCGTCTATTATCATCTTAAAGCCGCGCACCGTTTCCTTGACGGGCACATAAACGCCCTGAAGGCCGGTGAACATCTCAGCCACATGGAAGGGCTGGGAAAGGAATTTTTCTATTTTTCTTGCTCTGTAAACGGTTGTTTTATCCTCTTCGGAAAGCTCCTCCATACCGAGTATTGCTATGATATCCTGAAGCTCCTTATATTTTTGCAGATATTCCTGCACGCGTCTTGCAACCTCGTAATGCTCGGCGCCCACAACCTCCTCCTCAAGATTGCGGCTGTTTGACTCCAGCGGGTCAACGGCGGGATAGATACCCTTTTCCGCTATCTTTCTTGAAAGAACGGTAGTGGCGTCAAGATGCGCAAAGGTTGTGGCGGGGGCGGGGTCCGTAAGGTCGTCCGCCGGAACATAAACCGCCTGAACGGAGGTTATCGAGCCGTTTTTGGTGGAGGCGATACGCTCCTGAAGCTCGCCCACATCCGTTGCAAGCGTGGGCTGGTAGCCGACGGCGGAGGGCATTCTGCCGAGAAGCGACGACACCTCCGAGCCCGCCTGGATGAATCTGAATATATTATCTATGAAAAGCAGCACATCCTGGTGCTCAACATCGCGGAAATATTCCGCCATCGTAAGCCCCGTTTCGGCAACGCGCATACGCGCTCCGGGCGGCTCGTTCATCTGGCCGAAAACAAGCGCCGTTTTGTTTATAACGCCCGATTCCTTCATCTCGTTCCACAGGTCGTTGCCCTCTCTTGAGCGCTCGCCCACGCCGGTGAATATGGAATAGCCGCCGTGCTCGTTTGCTATATTCGTGATAAGCTCCTGAATAAGCACGGTTTTGCCTACGCCCGCGCCGCCGAAAAGACCTATCTTGCCGCCCTTGGCGTACGGGGTGAGCAGATCTATTACCTTTATGCCTGTTTCAAGGATCTCAACCGCCGCGCTCTGCTCCTCAAAGCCGGGCGGGCGGCGGTGTATCTCCCAATGCTCGGCGGAATCAAGCTTTTGAAGCCCGTCTATCGTTTCGCCCACAACATTGAAGAGCCTGCCGAGGCACTCCCTGCCGACAGGCACGGTGATAGAACTGCCGGTGGCGGTTACCTCAAGATCCTTGCAAAGCCCCTCCGAAGCGGCAAGCATTATGCACCTTACCGTGCCGGAGCCGATATGCTGGGCAACCTCCATAACAAGCCTTTTTCCGTCCACCGTTACCTCAAGGGCATCCTTGAGCTTCGGCAGCTCGCCCTCGAAGCGAACATCCACAACGGGGCCCATTACCTGGATTATCTTACCTTTATTCATAATTTAGGATTCCTCCTAATTCTTCTTTTTCTGAGCCTTTGCGCCGGCGATGATCTCCGTTATCTCCTGCGTTATGGCTGCCTGGCGCGCCCTGTTATACTGCACATTGAGCTGGCGCAGCATATCCGAAGCGGCGTCCGTTGCGGTCTGCATAGCCATCATTCTGGCGTTGTGCTCGCTGCAATAGGATTCTATCAGCGCGCCGTAAATGAAGCCGGCAACATAATCCGGCACTATATTGTTGAACACGGTTTGCGCATCGGGCATAAATTCGGCGTTTTGGTAATAATCGCCCTCGCCGCGAAGCTCTATGCGCTCCGCTTTGAGCGGCAGCAGCCTTGTTGTTACGGGCTCCACCGTCATTGAATTCACCATTCTGGTGAAAACAACATAAACATCGTCAAGCTTCTTTTCCTCAAAAAGGTCAACAAGTATCTTGGCGATATGCCTTGCGCGGTTCATCGTTGGATTCTGGGCGGTGTAATTGAAGCTGATATCAATGGGGGTATTGCGCTTTTCAAAATAATGCCTGCCCACCTGACCGACGATGAAAAGCATATTCTGCGCCTCCATAGCGGCGCTTTCCTCGGTGGATTTTATGATATTGTGGTTATACGCGCCCGCAAGCCCCTTATCGGCGGTTATAACAAGATAGCCCTTGCGCCTGTTTGCGCCGGAGCGTTCGGGGCGCATATCGAAATAATCGTTGCCCGCCTCAGGCGCAACATTCAGTATTTTGGCAAGCCCGTCCTGAATCATATAAAAGAACGGCTCTGTGTTTTTGAGGTCGCGCCGCGCCTTTTGAAGCTTGGAGGAGGACACCATATACATCGCGTTCGTGATCTTCATAGTGTCCTTAATGGACTTCATCCTGCCGAGTATCTCTCTTGCGTTAGCCATTATATTCCTTCTCGAATCTGTCTATATCCTTAAGGATGCGCTCCTTGAGCTCATCCGAAAGGGTTTTTTCGGTTTGGATATCGTTTACCGCGTCGGCGCAGTTTTCCTCAAAATATTCAAGCAGCTTTGCCTGATATGACTTGAGCTTTTCCACCGGCACATTCACGAATTTTCTGCCTATGGCGCCCACGAGCGTTATCACCTGCTGTGCAAGCGACATCGGGCGGCCGAGCGGCTGCTTGAGCAGCTCCATAAGCCCCTTGCCGTAATTGAGGCCCGCCTTGGTTTCCTCGTCAAGATCCGAGGAGAACTGGGTGAACACCTCCATCTCCCTGAACTGGGCAAGGTCTACGCGCAGAGAGCCGGCGGCTTTTTTCATTGCCTTGGTCTGCGCGGCGCCGCCTACACGGGAAACGGAAAGGCCGACATTAACAGCCGGACGCTGGCCGCTGAAGAACAGATCGCTCTCAAGGAATATCTGGCCGTCCGTGATTGAAATAACATTTGTGGGAATATATGCGGAAACATCGCCCGCCTGCGTTTCTATAATCGGCAGCGCGGTTATAGAGCCGCCGCCCAGCTCATCCGAAAGACGGCTGGAACGCTCCAGCAGCCTTGAATGAAGATAGAAAACATCGCCGGGATAAGCCTCTCGTCCGGGCGAGCGCTCAAGCAGCAGCGAAAGCGCGCGGTACGCCACGGCGTGCTTGCTGAGGTCGTCGTAAACGATGAGGACATCCCTGCCGGAATACATAAAATATTCCGCAAGCGCCGTTGCGGAATACGGCGAAATATATTGAAGCGACGCGGGGTCCGCCGCGTTTGAGCACACAACGATAGTGTAGTCGAGCGCGCCGTGCTTTTGCAGCGTGCCCACAAGCTTTGCAACCGTGGAGGTCTTCTGCCCTATCGCATTATATATGCAGATGCAGTTTTTGCCCTTTTGGTTGAGTATGGTGTCAAGAGCTATTGAGGTCTTGCCCGTCTGGCGGTCGCCGATTATAAGCTCTCTCTGCCCTCTGCCTATCGGGAACATTGAATCTATTGCAAGTATGCCGGTTTCCAGCGGCTCGCAGACGGATTTCCTGTCTACGATGGACGGGGCGGCGTTTTCAACCATACGGTAATCGTCCGCCTTTATATCGCCCTTGCCGTCTATCGGCTCGCACAGGGCGTTAACCACTCTGCCGATGAACGCGTCGCCCACGGGAACGCCCGCCTTTCTGTGCGTGCGCTTAACGCGCGAGCCGGCGTGTATCTCGCTGTCCAGCCCGAAGAGGATGCAGCCGACGGAGGTGCGCTTGATGTCCTGCACCATACCCTTGATGCCGCTGTCGAACTGCACGATCTCGCCGTACATAACATGGTCGAGCCCGTGTATAGAGGCGATGCCGTCGCCCACGGAGATAACAGTGCCTATCTCCTCGTCCGAGGTCTCAAACTCATAGTCCCTGACCTCGCTGCGCAGAATGGAGATAATCTCGCTGTGGGTCTCCTCCTTGGTGCGCTTTGCCTCGTCCACTATCTTTGCCTTGATGTCGTTTATCTTTGTTTTAAGGCTTCTGTCATACTGCTTGTTGCCCAGCTCTATGATAAAGCCGCCCAGCAGGCTCTCGTCCTTTATTATCTCTATCTCGGCGGAGCCTGCGCCGGCCTCCTTAACAACAAAATCGCGGATGCCGTCAAGCTGCTTTTCATCCGGCGGAGTTACGCAGTAAAGCTTTGCGCGGGCAACCTTATTTTTGCTGTCCGACGCGGCGATGAACGCCTCCTTGAGCTCCTCCATCAAATCGAGCCTGCAATCCACGGCAAGCTCCTCCACAACCTCGCAGACGCAGGAGGGGAATATCTCCTCCACAACCTTTTTCTTTTCCGCAACGGTTACGGTGGGGCTCATCAGAATCTTATAAAGCTCTTTTGTTTTAAGCAGGTCCTGCGCCTTTTCAATATCGGCAACGCCGGCCTCCGAGGCAAGCAGCGTTTTGACCAATTCATCCTTTTTACGAATCATTCTCCCCACTGCTTTCCTTCAGAAATTCATCAAAAATCGCGCTGTTGTCGTTTGCGCTTATATTTGCGCCCACAACCTTTTCGGCAGCCGCCATCGCAAGGGAGGCGATATCCTCTCTGGCGTTTTGCCTTGCCTTTTCGCTTTCGGCCTCTATCTGCTTTTGGGCGGTCTCCTTCATTTTGGCAACATCCTCGCCCGCGCGGTCGATAATGCGCGAATATTCCGTTTTTGCGCTCTCGCGCGCTTCGGCAAGTATGCGCTGCGATTCGTCGTCGGCGCCCTGAAGCTTGTCCTCATACTGCTTTTTGAGCTCAAGTGCTTCGTTTTTGGCGCTGTCCGCCTCTTCAAACTGCTTGTTTATCATCTCTTTGCGCTTATTCATCACCTTTAGGATGGGCTTGAAGAGAAATCTTCTCATCAAAAAGTAAAAGATGACGAGATTTATAAGCGTGAAAAGAATATTCCAGTCAAATTTAAGCATCAACCGTTATCCTTTCAAATCATTTTACCATAAATATAATAAGGATGCTGGCAACAAGGCCGTAAACAGCCGTTGCCTCCGCAAGGGCGCAGCCGAGTATCAGCGTTGTTCTGATATCGCCCGCCGCCTCCGGCTGGCGCGCAATGCCCTCAACCGCCTTGCCGGTTGCTATGCCGATGCCTATACCTGCTCCGAGACCTGCCAAAACAGCAATGCCTGCTCCTAATGCTACTCCCATAATATGATTCTCCTTTAAAATTCATAATGATTTAGTGTTTTTATGTTTTAAGCTGCGGCCGCGCCGCTATTCTTCCACGGCCTCGTTTATATACATCGCCGTGAGGAACACAAATATATACGCCTGCAAAAATCCGTCAAACAAATCAAAATACAGGCTGAACGCAAGTGAAACGCCTATCTTGAAAAAGATGATGCTCTTCAGCAGCTCCATAATTATGAACGCGCCGATAACATTGCCGAAAAGACGCATACAAAGCGAAAGCGGCTTGATGATTATCTCAAGAATATTTATCGGCGTAACTATGGCGACCGGCTTTGCAAACGACTTTAAATGGCCGCCGAGCCCTTTTTCTCTGATTCCGGCGATCTCCACAAGAATAATGCTTGTAAGCGCCATTGCGGCGGTATCCTGCATACTTTTGGTGGGCGGCTTAAAGCCCAGAATCCCTATCATATTGCACGCGCCGATGAATATCGCGGTGCTCATAAGCCACGGGGCGTATTTTGCGCCCTTTTCGCCCAGAACCCCATTAAAGAAATTCATCATCTTATCCATACAAACCTCAAGTATCTGCTGGCGCTTGGATATTTCGCCGCTGACCTTAAGATTGCGCGTAAGGATAATCGCAAGCACCGTAAGCGCCGCCATGATTATCCAGGAAACCACCGTGGTTTCGTCCACGGATATATTTGTGCCCGGAACAGTAAAGACCGTTTGAATCTCAAGCTGCTCAAGCAGCTCCTCTTTAAGGTCCATATTGACGGGCAACATTTCCATAAGCACGCCCCCTTATATAAATTCACGCTCATTATAGCACTTCATTTTCAATTTGCAACAGTTTGCCGGAAAATTAAGCTCTTTTGTATAAAAATAATTCTTGCTTTTACGCCTTTTTTTATCAAAATGTTATATTTACATAACAGGGGCGATGGTTTATAATATCTTTGGATTAAGAATATATTATATATAGAAATCTGTTATTAAAGGAGTTATTATGGCTAAAGAGCAGAAAAAGATGGTGGATGACATCACTTCAATGGACGAGGACTTTGCCAAATGGTACACCGACATCTGCAAAAAAGCGGAGCTGATAGAATACACGAGCGTTAAGGGCTGTATGGTTATACGCCCCTACGGCTACGCCATATGGGAAAACATACAGAGGATACTTGACGGTATGTTCAAGGAAACGGGTCACCAGAATGTGTGCATGCCGATGTTTATTCCGGAGAGCCTGCTGCAAAAGGAGAAGGACCATGTGGAGGGCTTTGCGCCCGAATGTGCGTGGGTAACGATGGGCGGCAGCGAAAAGCTGGAGGAGCGCCTTTGCGTGCGCCCCACATCCGAAACGCTGTTTTGCGAGCATTTCAAGAACATAGTTCATTCTTACCGCGACCTGCCGAAGCTCTACAACCAATGGGTGTCCGTTGTACGCTGGGAAAAAACAACAAGGCCCTTCCTGCGCTCAAGGGAATTTCTGTGGCAGGAGGGTCATACCCTTCACGCCACCGAGGAAGAGGCGATTGAGGAAACGGAGCGTATGCTCAATGTTTACACCGAATTCTGCCAGAAATATCTTGCAATGCCCGTTGTTCAGGGTATGAAGACGGACAGCGATAAATTTGCCGGAGCGGAGCGCACCTACTGCATAGAGGCGCTTATGCACGACGGCAAGGCGCTTCAGGCGGGCACGAGCCACTATTTCGGCGACGGCTTCGCAAGGGCGTTTGACATTCAGTTTGCAGACAAGGAAAACCGGCTGCAATACCCGTTCCAGACCTCCTGGGGTATGACCACACGCCTTATAGGAGCGATAATAATGACGCACGGCGACAACAACGGCCTTGTGCTTCCGCCCGCCGTGGCGCCGGTTCAGGTTATGGTTGTGCCCGTTGCCCAGCACAAGCAGGGCGTGCTTGAAAAGGCGCGCGAGGTTTGCGACAGGCTTAAGAAGATCTGCCGCGCGGACATTGACGATTCCGAGAACACGCCCGGCTGGAAATTTGCTGAATACGAGATGAAGGGCGTGCCGGTAAGGCTTGAGATAGGCCCTAAGGACATTGAAAACAACCAGTGCGTTATAGTTACGCGCCACAACAGGGAAAAGACCTTTGCACCGCTTGACTCGCTTGAAGAGATCATCAAGCAGAAGCTTCAGGAGGTTCGCGACGGACTTTACGAGGCGGCGCTTGAAAACAGGGAAAGGCGCACCTACGCCTGCAAAACCACGGACGAGATAACAAAGGTGCTTGAGGAAAAGGGCGACGGCTTTGTTAAGGCGATGTGGTGCGGAGACCCCGAATGTGAGGAAAAGGTGAAGGAGCTTACGGGAGTGGGCTCAAGATGCATACCGGTTGAGCAGGAGCATATCTCGGACACCTGCGTTTGCTGCGGCAAGCCGGCAAAGGCGATGCTCTACTGGGGCAAGGCATATTGATAAGATAAAGCAATAAACTTTAAGGCATTTTCGGAGGTGCTAATATGGCAGTGCTTGTTACGGGCGGCGCCGGATATATCGGCAGCCACACCTGCGTTGAGCTGCTCAACGCGGGAAAGGATATTGTTATAATAGATAATTTCTACAACTGCAAAAAATCGAGCCTTGACAGAATAAGGGCGCTTGTGGACAGGGATTTCAAATTCTACGAGTGCGATATAAGGGATCGCGAGGGGCTTGACGCGATATTCAAAAAGGAAAAGATAGATTCCGTTATCCATTTTGCCGGCCTTAAAGCGGTGGGCGAAAGCGTTCACAAGCCGCTTGAATATTTTGACAACAATGTTAACGGCACGCTTGTGCTGCTTGATGTTATGAGGAAAAACGGCTGCAAAAAGATCGTTTTCTCCTCCTCCGCCACGGTTTACGGGATGAACAACATCTCGCCGCTTACGGAGGATATGGAGGTTGGCGGAGTTACCAACCCCTACGGCAGAACGAAATATATGATAGAGTGCATCCTTAAGGACCTCTACGCCTCGGACAACGCCTGGTCCATCTGCCTGCTGCGCTATTTCAACCCCATCGGCGCACACAAGAGCGGCACTATGGGCGAGGACCCGAACGGGATCCCGAACAACCTGATGCCCTATATCACCCAGGTGGCGATAGGCAAACGCGAATATCTGAATGTTTGGGGCGATGATTACGACACGCCCGACGGCACCGGAGTGCGTGACTACATCCATGTTGTTGATCTTGCACTCGGCCACATAAAGGCGGTTGAAAAGGCCGAAAAGGAAGAGGGTCTGTTCATCTACAACCTCGGCACCGGCAAGGGCTACAGCGTGCTTGATGTGGTTAAGGCGTTTGAAAAGGCATCGGGCATAACGGTGCCGTATAAAATCGGGCCGAGGCGCGACGGCGATATAGCCACCTGCTATTCGGACCCGTCAAAGGCATACCGCGAGCTTGGCTGGAAGGCGCAGCGCGACATTGAGGAGATGTGCGAGGACAGCTGGCGCTGGCAAAAGCAGAACCCCAACGGCTATCCCGGCTGAAGCTCTCTGCCCGCGCGGGAGAAGGAGTGCCGCGTTAAAAAGCCCGCGGGCAAAACGGCGGCGCTGCTGCTGGCAAGAAAGCTAAAGATCAAAACGATCGATTTTTGCAAATGGATATGGAACGAGTGCAAGGACTGGCACACGCTGGCTCTGCTTCTGGCGGTTGTGGCGCTGATGTATACGCCCGTTTGGGGCGGCTACCTGCTGCATATACTGTTCGGAATAAAATGGGGCAGCGTGGTGGCAACGGCATATATGGCGTTTTGGGCAGGTCCGTTCACACCGTTTTTCCCGCTTTGCATAGCGATAACCTTTGCAATAAAAAAGCTTTTGGAAAAGGCGGGCATATGGCGCGTTAAGCCGAAAAACAAACAAGAAAAGGAGCCGGATTGACCGGCTCCTTTATTTTATCTTTTATTGAACTGAATCAGCCCTCGATATGGCCGCGCTTTTCAATAAGCTCGTTGAGGATCCTGGTGTGCTCCTTATCGCTGAGCGCGTATTTGAGCGTGGGAAGCGCGGAGAGCACCATACCTATGGCGATGGGCACGGAGATGAGGAAGAACATTATCATGGCGTATTTGCCGTCGTTATAGGTAACGAAGCTTGCGCCGTTTTTGAGCGCCTCGTTCATCGTGGCGATATTCGTATCCGAGAAGCCCACAACAGCGTATGCGGCGGACTGGATAAGAGCAGCGATACCGCCGGCAAGCTTTGTGATAAAGCTCTGGCCGGAGAAGAAGATGCCGTCCGGACGGATGCCGGTGTGGTATTCCTCATAATCCACGCAGTCTGCAATCATAACGGACTGCATTACATTGATGCCGCCCATAGCGAAGCTTGCAAGCAGGAGCAGGACGCCCGCAACGATTACCCAGCCGATGGTGGTGAGATTGCCGTCTGCAAGGAAATAGGCTACTATAAGCAGGAAGAAAGGAACTGCGCCGCCTATTGAAAGAGCGTTATAAATCGTTTTGTTTTCAAATTTTTTGGAGAGGATTGGAGTTACCGCCATAGCGATGAACTGGCCGGCGAAAACGCCCACGGCGATGATTGCGATATTTGCAAGCATTACCCAGTTGATGCCGTCTGCAAAGATATTCATAAAGTCGCCGTTTGCATAATAATAGGTGACGAACGACATAGCGACGAGCATAAGAAGCTGAATCGGGCTTCTGAGTATACCGGAGATAAGTATCTGGCGGAAGGGCTTGCAGGTCCACATAATCTTGAAGTTTTCCTTCATCGTGCGGCGCTCTTCCGAGCTCTTTACCTTTTCGCGCGTGCCTACGCCGGCAAGCTCAAACAGGATGGTGCTTATAACCGTGAGAACAACAACGGTGAGGATCCAGCCGTATTTATTGGCTGTGTCAAGGTCGTAGCCCTTGCCGGTGAACACGCTGGAAACCACCTGCGCAACCTGAACAACAAGCACGCCGATACCGCCCACGCCTGCCGCCATACGGGCAAGGCCGAGGAGCTGGCTTCTTTGGTTTTGATCCTCCGTCATAAGAGAGGTGATGCCCCAAAGCGGGATATCGCCTACGGTGAAGGACATACCCCAAAGGATGTAAGAAATAGCCGCCCACGCGATGATAAGGCCGCGCTGAACGCCGGAAGTGGCGTCAACATAGTTGCCGTTTACGAAGCACAGGATGGTGATGATGCCGATTATCGGCGGAGCGAACATAAGATACGGGCGGCATTTGCCCCATTTGCTCTTTGTTCTGTCCACTATCGTGCCCATCATCGGGTCGTTGATAGCGTCCCACACTCTGGCAACGGTAACGATAACGCCGATAGCCGCAACGGGGATGTAAATTACATACTGAAGATAATAGCTTACAAGTCCGGTGGCGATGATATTATATATCATATTCTGACCGAACATACCGGCGAGGTACATATTACGCTCTTTCGGCGTATATGTGCTCAATCTGCTGTTTTCTGGCTTGTTTTTACCCATGGCACACCTCTTGAAAAACGAACGCCGCCCCATTTGCTTTGACCTTGCGGCGGCTTGTTTTCCCTTTCTATATTTTTACCATATAGTATTATAACAGTTTATAAAAGCTAAAACAATTATGAAAAGCGCACAAATATAAAAGGCGTTTGATGTGTAATATGACGAAAAAACGCCGCGGCAGAATCAGCTGCCGTCGGCGCTTATTAAGCTCTGTATTTTACCTGCCGCGCTCATAGGAGCGAACGCGGAATTTTGCGCCGCATTTTTCGGCGATGGCGCGTGATTTTTCAATATCCTCCTGCGGGATGACATCCACAACGGTCATCCAGACCTGAGCGCCGCACTCAACGCACTGCCTTGTGAAATCAAGCATTGCGCCGAACGCCCTGCCGGGAAAGATATTCTTTGTTATCCTGTCGTATTTCTCGGAATCCGGGTCGTTAAGAGAAACGGAAACAACATCTATGTTCCTGCATATCTCCTTTGCGGTGGGTCTGCCGTTGATAAGGTCCGAAAGCCCGTTCGTGTTTATGCGCAGGCGCACGGCGGGGTGCTTTTGCTTCATATATTCGGCGGTCTTAAGCAGGTTTTCAAGCGCGTTCGTCGGCTCGCCGTAGCCGCAGAACACGGCCTCCTTAACGCCGGAAAAATCGTGGGAATCTATCGCCGCCTTTATCTGCTCAAAGGTGGGCTCCTCATCGTGCCACAGGCGTTTTGCGTCGCCCACGGCGTCCTGCTTATTTCTGATGCAAAAGGCGCAGTGGCACGGGCATTTGTTTGTTATATTAAAATATGTATTGTTGTACCAGCCGTAGATTATATCAGCCATTATTTGCTCAGCTCCTTTTCAAACTTTCGGCGCAGGCCCACCCTGTCCATAACGAGCGCGGCGGCAAGGAACACTGCCGCGCTGCCGAGCGCCTGTATCAGATTTGCGGGAATATCCGCCACCGCGCCGGCTCTGTAAACGATAAGATCCGCGCAGAAATAGCCCAAAACGGTTATACAGCCGGATGCGAGCGCGCACACTACCGTGCGCACGGAAAACAGCTTTTCGCTTTTTTTGCGCGCAAGCACGAACGGCACGGCAACGAGCAGCTTTATTATTGCGGACGGTATTGCATAAACAGCGTAGCCCGACGCCAGATCGGCGCACGCCGCGCCTATCGCCGCCGACACGAACGCCCATGGCCCGCCGAGCAGCAGGGCGCAGATATATATGACCGCGTCGCCCACATGTATATAGCCACCCGCGCCTATCGGAACATGGAGCATCGTGAGGCCGAACACCATTGCGGCAAACATCGCCGTGAAGCATATCTTTTTAGTTGTTTTATTCAATTAAATCACCCAATCTCTTTTCAAAATCTATCCCGTCCTCCGCGTTTTGCAGATCGGTACAGGCAATAACGCGGGAAACGAATTCCCCCGCCCTTTCGGCTGCGGAAAAAACATCCGCTCCGCGCAGCATCATCCCCGTGAGCACGGCTGAAAAAATATCTCCCGTGCCGGAAAAATAGCCGCCGCGCTTTTGCGCAAGAAAGGTTCTGCTTTTTTCGGGCGTAAATACCGTGCTGCCTATCATACCGCCCTTTTCAACGCCGGTGAGCACCACAGCGCCGCAGCCGCGCTCAAGCATAATCTCGGCGGCAAGGGGCATATCGTCCGTGCCGGCAAGCATACGAAGCTCCGTTTTGTTCGGCGTTATAACATCGGCGCGGCACGCAAGGCTGCCTATTTTTTTGCAAAGCGCATCGGAAAAGCCGCTGTATGGCGCGCCGTTATCGCCCATAACGGGGTCTGCAACAAGCAGCGCGCCGCCGTGCGCCGAGGCAAGCTCCAAAACGGCGTCCACCTCGCCCTCGCAGGTGAAAAAGCCGGTCAGTATGCCGTCAAAACGCCTTTCCATCCTCCGCCACCGCTCAATACACGGGCGCAGAAAGCCGCTCATATCGCTCATCTCATACTCGCCGTAAGCCGTTTGGTTTGAAAGCACGGCGGTGGGGGCGGGATGAGCGCGCACGCCGAGGGCGCACAGCACCGGAAGCTGAGCGGAAAGCGAGCAGTTGCCGAAGCCCGATATATCGTTGAACACAGCGCAGTTTTTCATTTCACTCACCCCATCCGTTAGGGATTGATTTTATTTCTGCTTTATTATATAATAATTTTGGCATTAAATATATATGCAATTTTTATATTTTTTTAGGGTACAGTTATGAGCAAATACCGCGAGATCTACGATTACATTAAAAACGAGATAGTTACCGGCCAGGTGGGCTACGGCGGGCGGCTTCCCTCCGTAAGAAAAGCGAGCGCGCTTTTTTCCGTGAGCCGCACCACCGTTCAAAGCGCGTATTTTGCGCTTTCTGAGGACGGATACATCATAAGCGAGCCGCAGAGCGGCTATTATGTTTCCTACAAAAGCCCCGCCGCGCAGGGCGAAATCGGCAAAAAGGAAGCGGCAAAGATACTGTTTGACCTAAGCGGCACGAGAGCCGACCCGGAAAGCTTTGACTTTCGCGAGTGGCAGCGCCATATGCGTTATGCCCTGCGGCAGACGGACAGGCTTTTGAGCTACGGCGAGCCGCAGGGCGAGGCGCAGCTGCGCGAGGCTGTGTCGCAGTACATACTTGAAAAGCGCAATGTGGCGGCCGGTCCTGAGCGGATAGTGATAGGAGCGGGCGTGCAGAGCCTGCTGCATGTTTTGTGCGCGCTTACCCGCGAGCGCGGCAGCGTTTCCTTTCCCGACAGGAGCTTTGTGCAGGGCAGCGCGCTTTTTGAGAGCTACGGCTTTGATGTGCGCTACAGGTTCAAGGACGCAGATATAATATATGTATCCCCCTCGCATATGACGCGCTGGGGCGATGTGATGCCCAACAGGCGCAGAATAGAGCTTGTGCGCCATTCGGCGGCGCGCGGCAGCCTTGTTATAGAGGACGATTACGAGAGCGATTTTCAGTACAACAGCCGGCCGGCGCCGTCGCTTTACGCGCTTTCGGGCGGAGAGAATGTGGTGTATATAGGCTCGTTTTCGCGCCTGCTGCTGCCCTCCATAAGGATAAGCTTTATGGTGCTTACGCCGCGTCTTGCGCGCCTTTACGCCGAAAACATCCGCAAATTCAGCCAAACGGCGGGCAAAACGGAGCAGCTTGCGCTATGCAGCTATATCAGAAGCGGCAGGCTGATGGCGCAGATACGCAAAACAAGAAGATTTTACACGGCAAAGGCGAAAATTTTTTGCGGCATATTGAAAAAGCGGCTTGCCGGCTGTAAAATAGAGCTGAGCGAAAATCTGCTTCAGGTGATACTTGAAGCGCCGTTTTCCGGACGGGCGGAGGATTTTGAAAAAAGCGGGATACGGCTTTTTGTTGAAAAATACGAAAACGGCAGGATAACGCTTGTTCTCAGCCCCTCCGCTGTCTGCCAGGGCAGCCTTGAGGACGCGGCAAACGCGCTTCATGGCGTGCTGAAATTATAGAATTTTTGTTCTATTAGTCCTTATTATAGGACTTTGAGCGAGCGGCATATTGCAAAGCCCGAAAATCCGTGTAAAATGAAATTGTAAGAAAAAAACACGGATGAAAAGGAGATTCGCAATATGAAAAACGCAATTAAGTATCTTGCAATATTTGCTGTTACCGCGGCTGCGGGCTTTGCCGCAATGGCGCTGCCCTTCAGGCTTTTTGAGGAGCTGAGCCAAACGGAGATGCGTATGCTTTTGGCGATAGAGCTTGCCGCGCTTGCCGGCATTATGACTGCCGCCGGCCTTGCGCACGACGCGCGCGAGCGCAAAAGGCTGCGCAGAAAAGCCGAAAGGCGCGCCCTTCGCGAGGGGCAGAGGACCGAGCCTGCGCAGCCGGAGGGTCTTGATATTGCAGCTTGATAAGGATACATTGCAAAGCCGCCGTTTGACCGGCGGCTTTTTTGTTATTTTACCTATTATATTATATAAAGCTGTAAAGGCGGTTTTTATATGAGGCATACGGAAACGACCGGCGCAGGCGAGGTGCGCCTTGAAAATTCCTTTTGGCACGAAAAGCAGGAGCTTGTGCGCCGCGAGGTGATCCCCTACCAGCAGCGCGCTTTGGAGGATGGGATTGACGGCGCGGAGCCGAGCCGCTGCCTTGAAAATTTCAGAAAGGCCGCGGCGGCTCTTGAAGCGCGGCGCGCGGGCGGCAAAACGCCCGTTTACCCCGCCGACAAATGGCATTACGACGATGAAAATTCCGAGCCGGGCGCGTTCAAGGGCTGGGTTTTTCAGGACAGCGATTTATATAAATGGATAGAGGCTGCCTGCCGCTCGCTTCAAAACGAGCCTGACGAAGAGCTTCAAATAAGCGTTGACGAGGCTGTGCGGCTGATATGCGCCGCCGCCGAGGACGACGGCTATATAAACACGCTGTTTACGATTAACGACCCCGCCGCGCGGTTCACAAACCTGCGCGATTTTCACGAGCTGTACTGCTTCGGCCATCTTGCCGAGGCTGCCGCGCAGCATTTTAAAGCGACCGGCTCGCGGGAGCTGCTGGACGCTGCCTGCGCCTTTGCCGACCTTATCTGCCGCGAATTCGGCGAAAACGGGAAAGCGGGCTACGACGGGCACCCGATAGCCGAGGAGGCTCTACTTGAGCTATACGAGCTGACGAGGCGCGGGCATTACCTTGAGCAGGCAGCTCTGTTTATAAACAGGCGCGGCACAAGGCCGTATTATTTTGACGCGGAGCGCGGCGAGAGCACGCCTGACGGCGAAACGAAATACGAATACAACCAGGCGCATCTGCCCGTAAGGGAGCAGCGCGAGGCAAAGGGGCACGCCGTAAGAGCCGTTTACCTTTACACGGCGATGGCGCACCTTGCGGCTTTGACGCGAGACGGCGAGCTTTTTGCAGCCTGCCGCGCGCTTTTTGACGACATAACGCAGAAAAAGATGTATATAACGGGCGGCATCGGCTCAAAAAAAGAGGGCGAGGCTTTTACATACGCCTACGACCTGCCAAATTCCACCGCATATGCCGAGAGCTGCGCCGCCGTTGGAATGGTGCTTTTTGCGCGGCGAATGGCGCAAGCGGAGCACGATTCAAAATATTTTGACGCGGCAGAACGATGCCTTTACAACTGCGTGCTTTCCGGTATGGCGCAGGACGGCAAATCATTTTTCTACACCAACCCGCTTGAAGCGATTCCAAAGACGCTGGCGCTTGACGAGCACAGAAGCCATATAAAAAGCACGCGGCAGAAATGGTTTGACTGCGCGTGCTGCCCGCCGAACATAGCGCGGCTGATAAGCGGGATAGGCGAATATTTCTTTTTGCAGGAAAACGGCGATATATTCGTTGAGCTTTACGACTGCTGCCGCGCGCGGCTTGAGAGCGCGGATATTGAAATGAGCGGCGATTACGCCAAAAGCGGCGAGATAAGCCTGAATATAAAAATGAAAAAGCCGTTTCGCCTTGCGCTGCGCATACCCGGCTGGTGCGATGATTTTTCGTTCAGCCGCAAAAACGCGTTTATCAAGCGGGGCTACGCCTATTTTGGCATCACGGAGAGCTGCACGATCTCTGCGCGATTTGAAACGCGCGTTAAGCTTATGCGCTGCAACCCCGCCGTGCGCGAAAACGCGGGGCTTGCCGCCGTGTGCCGCGGGCCTTTCGTGTTTTGCCTTGAGGAGGCGGACAACGGCGCAAATCTGCATATGCTGCGGCTTGACAAGCACCCGCGCTTTGATTTTGACGGCGAGGCGATAACGGCGCGCGGCTACAGAGAGGAGTTTTCAGGCTCTGCGCTTTACGCCGAGTACCGCGAGCCGAGGCGGCGCGCGGTGAAGCTGCGGTTTGTTCCGTATTATAAATGGGCAAACCGCGGCGAGGGTGAAATGCGCGTTTTTGTGCGGCTGTAATGCAGAGATATGAGCTTAGGCTGCGACCCGCAGCGCGCACAACAACCCCTCAGTCTGCTTCGCAGACAGCTCCCCTTACACAGGGGAGCCGATATTTTGGCAGCAGAATTTTCTGCGGAAAGACAAAAACAGGGCTGCTCCTTTTGGGAGCAGCCCTTAAAAATTACTGCGAATATTTAATTATTCGGCAATTCTTTTTCTGAGAACGAGGTAAACGATTACGCCTGCTGCAAGAGCAAGGATAACGGTTACAACGCCCATACCTGCAACCTCTGCAGCGCCGGTGTTCGGCAGATTCGGGTTGCTTGCGGAGCCGGAAGCGCCGGGGAAGCTTACCTGGTCGTTATCAGAGCCGGTGTTTGAATTGCCCTGGTCACCACCCTGCTGATCGTCGCCGCCGGACGGAGTGTTCGGGTCGTCGGGATCTGCGGGATCGTCAGGACCGGGAGCGGGCTCGCCTGAATCCGTTGCAAAGGTTACCTTAACCGTTGAATCGGTTGCATACTGATTAACTGCATCGCCGGTGGTGAGCTCTGCGCCGTTTACAACAAGCTCATAGCTCTTCTGATCTGCGGCGGCTGCAACAGCCTTGCCGTCTACGGTGACAGATGCAATCTTATAGCCTTCGTTTGCGGTGATCGTGAAGGTCTTTGATTCGCCCTGCTTAACAGCAACTGCGCCGCTCGGGTCGATCGTGCCGCCCTCGCCGGCAGCAGCGTCTACTCTCCAGATCTCGTTGCCGGTGGGCATTGCGCCGATAAACACATTATCGAGCAGAAGTCCGTAGCCGTCAACATTTCCTGCTTTTTGGATGGGGTCAAGAACATTCTTGATAACGGTGTTGATGATAGCGGCAGAACTTTCGGGAACAAGACCTATGATGAGGTCCTTGAGCGAAGCATAGGTGGCGGGGTCATCAAGAGCTACATCATACAGCCAGTAGAATACGGTTGAGAAGCAGCTGTCTACTTCGCCTGTTCTGAGAAGAACATTCTCGTTATAGATAGTGCTGCTGGGAACAACGCTGAGCGTTGCGCAGTTTGCAAGAGCTGTCCACGGAAGATCGCCGATGTAGAGAACAAACTCTGTGCCGTCGCCGATAAGAGCGCCGATATCAATGGAATCGGGGATAAGCTCGTTGATGGCGGCGGTGGAAAGGTCAAGGCCGAGAGTGCTGAGATCGAGAAGCGGACCATCGCCAGCAAATGAAGCTGCAAGACCCTCAAGAGATACGATCTTGCCCTGATCCGACAGAGCCTTCTGGATATAGGAGTTAAGCCTGTCGCCGTCTACAACATAGGCAAGCCTGGGCAGAACATCCACAAGGGTGTTTACCGGGTCTGCGGCAAGCGGCTCAACAATATTGGTGAAGAGGGATTCGATGATGGGCCTGAGGAATTCATCAGCTGCAACGGCTGCGCCGTCGGCTTCCTTGACCGCATAGTAGTTAGCTCTGTACTCCTCGGTTGTGGGCAGGTCGTTAAGGCCGAGCTGCTCAAGGAGCGGAAGAAGATTCTCATAGATTCCGGCAGTGTAATTACCCTGATCGCTTATCTGAGTATCAAACATTCTGATACCGATATTAGCTGTAACCGTGAGGAAGCCCATAGCTTTGAATGAAATCGAAGCTTCGGGGTCAAGAAGCTGAGTTATCGGGCGGATAACGGCAAGAAGAGCGTCAATGAAGCCTTCCTGATCGCCGTCTGTGAAGCCCCAGTCCTCTGCCGTGAATTCGATAGCGGCAATCTTATCGAGGATATTTGTGCCCTCGGGATCGGTATCCTCAACCTTGGCTGCGTTGATCTTATCTACAACGCCCTTGAACTTAGCCTCGGGCAGCGAGGAGGTGATATATTCGGGAGTGATAACGCCGGAAATAATCTCACCAATTGTTACAAGATCCTCGATACTGGTTTCATTATGAGAAAGAGTTGCATAGAGGTCAAAAATCGCATTTACAATGCTTGCCTTGTAAAGATTGCTTGAAAGGATCTCGTCGATATCTACAAAGCCGGCAAGAAGATCTTCAAGGCAGTCTACGAAATTCTGGATACCGCCCTCGGTCCAGGCAACATTGCTGTTGGTGGGGCGAACGAAATCCGTGGGCTGGAACGCAGCGATCTCGTCTGAGAAATCGGTGGTGTCCTTAACGGGGGTAACCATCTGAACGAACTTGTCAAAGATCTCCTCGGAAACAGCCTTCTTGTTGTCGCCGCTGAGCTGTGAATAAAGGCTCTTTGCCTCTGCGATGATTTCATCGGTAAGAGCGTCAAGATCGGCAGCCTCAACAGCCTTGTTGAACTCGGCAAGGATAGCCTCGTTAACAAAGGCGTTCATCGGCTCGGTAAGCTGAGAGCCGTAGTAGGAAGTAACCTTGGGCTGATTGTCGTAAGCGTCCTTAGCGGTGGTATTTTCATCGAACTCGATAGCGGTTACAAGCTCGGCGGCTATCTTAAGCTTGGAGCTGCCGAGGAATGAGTTGGCAACGGATTTGATTGAATCGCTGAGGTTGTTGAACTCCTCAAGAGCAGCCTTAACCTCTTCAAGGTCTGCGTTTTCCTTATCCATAACAACAGTCTTGCCGACCTCTATATAATTGTTTACGGCTTCGGTAAGGCCCTTGTTGGTATCCTCATAAAGAGCGAGGATATTGGCAAGCGCTTTTTGAGAAACCTCTACAACATCGGTTACATAAAGGTCATAATAATCCTGCCAAGCCTGAAGGTAGGTAGCGCCGTTCTGGCCCTCTACCCAGCTGTCCACATATACGCCGTCTACACGCTTATGATCAATATACTTTGCGCGGGATACTGAGGACGGGTCCTTGCCGGCCTCTGTTTCAAGATCCTGAACCCTGTTGTATTCATAAGTAATAAGATTGTTTACAGGATCAGTACCGGCGGAAGTGGTTGTGAAGCTGTAGAAATAGAAGCCCTTGCCGTAGGTGGCAACATTTGAGGACGGAGACAGATACTTTGCAAACGCATGCTGATCTGCGTCAAAGGCAACAACAGCCTTCTGCCAAGTGTCAAGCGCGGCGCTGGCAGCAGAGTCTTCCTTCCAGTTTGTGCTGCTGGTGACTCCGTACTCATAGTAGAAAGCCTTGTAAACATCATAAACTTCCTGATACTTTGCCGGAAGATCACCGATCTTGGCTTCGATCTTATCAAGATGATCCATCGTTGCGCTGATGTAGTGCTTATTTGAATAGCGACTCTCATCGGGGAACTGTTCCCTTGCTACGCCGATGGTAACATAATAAAGGATGAAGCCATAGTGAGACTTGCTGAGCGCAACGCGCTGATCCTCAGACAGCGCCTTGACGGCAGCAACAGCCTCGTCAAATGTTTTGACCGCAGCGTCGTGATCTTCACTTTCATCTTTGTAAAGATCAGATTTATAATCTTCAAACGCTTCGATCTTGCTCTGAGCATCCGTTACGGCTGTATCGGCTGTTTCGCCCTCGTTCGCGGCGATGGCATAAAAACCGACCGTGAAAGACGAAAGAACCATTACAACTGCAAGGAAGATGCTGAGCAGCTTTTTGCTTTTGGTCATCAAAATCTCTCCTTTTTTTAAAATTTTGCTTTAAGTCTTTAGACCGCTTGCGATACTAATTATAAAATTAAGGTTTGTAAAAGTCAAGCGATTACGAGATTTTGACGGGTTTTATTCACTTATTTGTTATGTTTTGATAATTTTCGCAATGCATTATTGTGCATTTTGCACAAGGCGCGTAACAGACCGTTTTACAGACCGCGTTTTGCAATTCGGTACTTTTTAGATATAAAAACGAGAAGTTTTCATATAAGTTTCGGAAATTTTTGTATGGCGTATTATTCCTTGTAAATCGCAATATTACGATTTGTATAACAGACCGTATACGCCGCCTCGGTTTACGAAATTTCCGCGCAGGAATTATTCGCCCGCCGCATGGCATAAAAAATCCGCCCCGACAGGGCGGAAAAGCAGCAGCGCGCATCGGCAACCCCGAAAAGCGTAAGCAGCAACGCGTAGGGTCCGCAACCTGCGGACCGCTGAGAAACTTCGCTTCAGGCGGGCAATCGTGGTCCCCGAAAAGCGGCAGCTTTTTGGGGAGAGGAGAAATTCATACTTGGAGTGAGCAATCGCCGAATTTGCGTTTCGTTGGCGGGCTGCTGATAGCAGCCCCTACGCGGGGTTTGGTAAAGCAACATTGTTTTTCATTCGGCGGTTGCGAGCGCAATGGTATGAATTTCGACGACGCGTAGGGGCGGCGACCCGCCGCCCGGATAACAACCCCTCAGTCAGCTTCGCTGACAGCTCCCCTTACACAGGGGAGCCTTGAGCAATCGCCGAAATGACGCACTTTAGGCGGTCCGCAGATTGCGGACCCTACGCGATGTTTGGTGAAACAACATTGTTTTTCAATCGCCGAGATGGCGCTATATTTTATCCTTAAATATCACGAGCAGGGCAACATCCACGGCAAAGAGGCACAGGGCTATTATGCCGCCGAGGAGCGCCTTTTTATTTTTGGATTCCACGGCGGGAGAGACCTTTGCGCCCTTGAGCTTCATAACGAGCGGCACGGCAACGCCCATTGCGCCGAACGCGGGGCATATGCCCACCGTGCAGATGCCGATGACGGACATTGTGAACGCAAAGGAGGAGAGCTTTTCGATAGGGTCTGTATTCTTTTTATTTTTTTTCATTTTGATCATCCCTCAAGTATGCCGTATTTTGCGATAACGCGGCTGAGTTTGTTTATAAGAGGCTTTCCGAAAAGGAAGAGGAAAAGCGCCGTTGCGCCGCCGAAAGCCGCTGAAAACGGCGCTCCGGCGATATAGACGGCAAGCGTGCCGGAAAGGGTGAGCCGGCTTTGCATTGCAAGCACGGAGCTGAGATCGGCTACCGCGCCGTAAACGAAGAACGCCAGCGCGAAGCCCGCAAGCGCAAGCGACCACCTGCTTTTAACTCCGCGGGCAAAGAGCAGCCCGGCAAAGAAGCCGACCAGCCCCAGCGCAGCCATCTGAAACGGGGTCCACACGCCCTGGCCGAAAATAAAGTTAGAGAGAAAAGCGGAAAGCGCGCCGACTATATAGCCCCGCCGCGCGCCGAGGCACGCGCCGGAAACCACCACCACGGCGGCGATGGGCTTGAACTGCGGCACGAGATAAAACACCGCGCGTGAGACGACGGCGAGCGCCACGAGGGACGCCGCGAGCGCGATTTCTCGCGCGCCGGGCGCGGAGCGTTCATAGGAAACGAAGAAGCCGAGCAGCGACAGCAGCATCACGCCCGCCGCCGCAAGATAGGGCGAGCCGGCGTCCGGAAAGCAGAGCTGCCACAAAATGAGCAGCACAATGCTGAGCAGCGCGAAAGCCGCAAACAAAAGGTTGCCCTTACTTTTCATCAGCCGCCTCCGCATCGTCTATGCTCACGATACGCCCGCCGGAGAGGGCGCAAAGCGAGGTGGTGTATATATCGAGCGCGGAAAAGAAGGAGCGGCGCGGAGCCTCGGCAACTATTGCGCCGCCGAACAAGAACGCCGCGTAATCCGCAAATCTGCCGGCAAATTCCAGATCGTGGGTGGAAAAGACAACCGTTTTGCCCGCCGCGCACCAGCCGCGCAGGATGCGCGCAAGCTGCGGCTTGAATATGGGGTCCACGCCCTTTGTTGGCTCGTCAAGCAGAATTATATCCGCGCCGGCCGCCTCCACGCGCGCAAGGGCAAGGCGCTGCGCCTCTCCCCCGCTGATGTCAAACGGCGAGCGGGCGGCAAGGCGGGAAAGAGCGTATTTTTCAAGCAGGGCGGGGTCGTTTATCTCCTCGCCCACCGTGTCGCACACAAACATATTCTGCACGCTCTGCGGCATATACGCCGTTTTGCCGGAAAGCTTTATTCTGCCGCCGTATGGCTTTAGCAGCCCGGCGGCGCATTTTAAAAGAGTGGTCTTGCCGCTGCCGTTAGCGCCCACAAGCGCGTTCAATCTGCCGGAATAAGCCGTGTAATCAAGCGCAAAAAGCACATCCGGCAGCTTTTTTTCGTAAGCAAAGGCAAGCGAGCGCAGCTTTACAGCCGCCGCGGGGGGCTGAGGCTCTGTAAAGGGCTTTTCCTTTACAGCCTTTATCTCCTCCCTTGCCCTTGCAAAGCTCAGCGTGCGGCTGGGCAATAGGCGGGTATACGGGGGCAGAAGCAGCGACGCGCCGTTTTCATCCCCGGCGCAAAACTGCGCAAGCTGCTGCGGCGAGCCGTAAAAGCGCGCCGCGCCGCCCTCCAGCAGCAGAGCCTTATCCGCATAGCGCATAAAGCCGGCGGAATGGTCCGAAACAAGCACGGTTACGCCGCGCTCGCGGTTCAGGCGCAATACGGCGTTTCTGAAATTCTCCGCCGCAACGGGGTCAAGCTGGGAGCAGGGCTCGTCCAGCAGCAGGATATCCGGCCCCACGCACGAGGCGCAGGCAAGAGCCAAAAGCTGCTTTACGCCGCCCGGCAGCAGCGCGGTTTTTGAATTTATGTAATTATTAAGGTTAAAATAGCTTGCCGTTTGGGCGATCATAAGCGAGATCCTTTGGTTTGAATATCCGCGACATTCAAACTGAAACGCCAGCTCGCCGAGAACGGTGTCGGTTACCATATTGCTCTGCACATTCTGCGCAACGAAGCCGATCTCGCCGCCCGAAACATCTATGCTGCCGCTGATTTCGCCGTGCGGGGCAAGATCTTTTTTGAGCAGGCGCAGCAGCGTGCTTTTGCCGCCGCCCGACCTGCCGCAGAGCAGCACAAGCTCGCCCGGCTCAACGGCAAGGCTGACATTTTTGAGCGCATATTCGGTTTCGTCGGGGTATCTGAAGCTTAGATTTTTGATCTTAACAGCCGCCATTTAGCATCCTCCCAAACATCAACGGCAAGCGGAAAAAGGCAGAGCGCCGCCCACAGAACAGGCGTGGCGGCATCCGTATTTTTAAGCGCAAGAGCGCCGGAGTATTTAAAATCATATGTGCCCGAAAGCATCAGCGCAAGCTGCGCGGCAAAAAGCGCGATAATAAAGACCAGAGCGGCGCAGTCCGCAGATCTGAAGCGGTACGGCGAATAGCGGCGGCGGGCGCCCTTAAAGCCGCGGGCAAGCATAGCGTCTGCGGTTTGAACGCTGTTTTCAAGCGATATGCCCACAAGCGCGGAAAACCGCTTAGCCGTGTTTTTAAGCCCCGAAACGGGCTCGCCGAGCCCCTGCTGCGCCTCCTTTATCAGGCGCGCCGTTTGAGCCATCTGCGGCAGAAAGCCGAGCGCGCAGGATAGCGTCAGCACGGTGCCGGGGGCAAACCTGCCGAAAACCGCCGTGAATTTTTCGCTTGGCAAAACGGCGGAATAAAGCGCGAACCAAAGTATGAGCGCGGCAAGCATAAGCCCCGTTGCCGCACCGGCGGCGAGCGCCTCAAGCGTGAAGGGCGCGCCGAATAGCGAAAAGAGCCGCGTTTCGCCGTATCTGCCGAAAAGCATATTGAAAACGGCTGCAAGCGGCACCACGGGCAGGGCGAACGCAAGACGCTTTGCCGCGCCGCGCGCGCCGAGCACGCGAAAGCTCCACAGCGCCGCCGCGGCAAGGCTCACGGCGCAGCGCACGGGGTCTGCCGCAAGGGCGGTTACAAGCATAACGAAAACAAAAAAGAGGAGGCAGACTGCCGGGTGGAATTTTGAAAACCTATCCATATCTGCTCCTCCGAAAAAATCATCTTATTCTGACATCCTGCTTTGTTTTGAAACGGTAGCCGTAGCGGTCCAGAATGTGCATCTTATTCAGGGCGATCATCGTGCCCTTTGAAACGCACAGCTCCGCGCGCGGCGCAACGGTTACATCAACATCAAGCGCCTTTGCAAACATCGAATCTATCCCGTAAAGAGCGGAGCAGCCGCCCGTAAGGATGACGCCGGAATCCTTGATGTCGGCGGCAAGCTGAGGCGTGGTGCGCTCCAGCAGCGCCCTGGCGGCGGACGCAAGCTCGCCGAGGAGAGGCTTCAGGCAGGCGTATATCTCGTTGCCGCTTATCTCAACAACGCAGGGCATACCCGAAAACATATCGCGCCCCTTTGCCTGCATCGCAACATCCTCCTCGCGCGGCGCAGCCCCGCCGACGCGGGATTTTATCTCCTCCGCCGTGCGCCTGCCGATGTGCATACCGTATTTTTCGCGCATATGGCGGGTTATCTCCTCGTCAAGCGTATCTCCGGCAACGCGCAGGGTATCCGTTTGGCTGATGCTGCCCTGGCTGATGATAGCCATATCCGTGGTGCCTGCGCCAATGTCTATAACGAACGCGCCCGCGGGCTGAAGAAGATCCACGCCCGCTCCGAGCGCGGCGCACAGCGGCTCCTCCACAAGGCAGACGGAGCGCGCGCCGGCAGTTATCAGAACGGAGATGAGCGTTCTTTTTTCAACATCCGTGGCAAGCGAGGAAACGCTTGCAACAACGCGCGGCTTGAAGATGCTTTTTTTGATTATCTTATTTATGAAAAAGCGCATCATATCGCAGGCGATGTCGTAATTCGTTATCGCGCCGCCGATCATCGGGCGGATAACGGAAACGCCGTCCGGCTCGCGCCCCTCAAGGTAATAGGCGCGCCTGCCGCAATATAAAATCTTTTCCGTTTTTGTGTCGTAGGCAACATAGGAGGGCTCGTTTACCACAACGCCCTTTCCCGGCACCGAGATAACGACGGTGCCCGTGCCCAGATCTACGCCGAGGTCATAGCCGAACATAAACTCATTCCTTATATAAAATCTAAGCCGCAGCCGACCGGCGCGCGAAAGCTCGCGAGCGGGGATCGGCCGTTAAAGCAGTATTGCGTTTAATATAAATTTACTGTAATTCGCCGCTGTTGTCAACAGTTAGCGGGCACAATATGATCCGTCAGCTTAAAAAGTGAAGCAGCGCGCTGTAGCGGCGGCTTTTTTTGTCGTTTTCAACCATTCGGCGCACATTACTCTCAGTGCCCACAAGCACTATCAGGCTCTTGGCGCGGGTGACGGCGGTGTAAAACAGGTTTCTGTACGCCAGCTTCTGCGGCGTGGCAACAACGGGCATCACAACGCACTCAAATTCCGAGCCCTGGCTCTTATGCACCGTCATCGCATAGGCAAGCTCCAGCTCCGTGATATTCTGAACGGAATACATAGCCTCGCGGTCGTCAAAGCGCACATTGATAATGTCCGAAGCAAGGTCTATGCGCGTCAAGACGCCTATATCGCCGTTGAAAACGCCAGAGCCGCTTTCATCAGCCCTGAACCACGGGATATCGTAGTTGTTTTTTATCTGCATAACCTTGTCGCCCTCGCGCAGGGTGTAGCCGCGCGAGCGTATCTCTCTTTTGCCTTTTTCGGGCGGGTTGAGCAGCTTTTGAAGCCGGTAGTTGATGTTCTGCGAGCCGACCTCGCCCTTTTTGCCTGGGCAAAGCACCTGGATATCGGCAACGGGATCAAGCGAATACGCCTGGGGCAGGCGGCGGGTTACAAGGTCCGTTATCTTGCGGCAGGCGGCGAGCGGAACGCTCTCGCTGAGCATAAAGAAATCCGAATCGCTGCCGTTGCTGTCAAGCACGGGCATTTCGCCGCCGACCACCCTGTGCGCATTAGTAACTATAAGGCTCTGCATCGCCTGGCGGAAGATCTTTGAAAGCTCCACAACGGGGATCATACCGCTTGAGATGAGGTCGCCTAGCACATTGCCCGCGCCGACGGGCGGAAGCTGATCGCGGTCGCCCACCATTATGAGGCGCGCCCTGAGCGGCATCGCGTCAAGCAGCGCGTCGAACAGATAAATATCCACCATTGAAAGCTCGTCAACGATAACGGCGTCCGTATCAAGCGGATTTTTGCGGTTATGAACGAATGTAGGCTTATCGCTGCCGTCGCGGTATTCCACCTCCAGCAGGCGGTGTATCGTTTTTGCCTCGTGGCCGGTAAGCTCCGTCATACGCTTGGCCGCTCTGCCCGTAGGCGCGGCGAGCGACACCTCAAGCCCGCGGCTCTTGAGCAGGGCGATTATGCCCTTGACGGTGGTGGTTTTTCCCGTGCCGGGGCCGCCGGTAAGTATCAGCAGGCCTCTGTTTACAGCCGTTTCAACGGCAAGGCGCTGCTTTGAATCAAATTCTATGCCGTTTGCCTTTTCAAAGGCGTACAGCTCCGCGCCGGAAAGCTCTATCTCCTGCGGCGGGTAATTTGCGATCCTCGAGATCCTGTCGGCAATATCCTTTTCGGCGTTATATGCGTCCGGCAGGAAAAGGAAGTCGCGTCCGTCCATCTCCTCGCTGAAAACGCGGCTCTGCTCAATATCGTTATCCACGGCTATCTGAGCCGTATCCTCTCCGCACTCAAGATATCCGCACGCCGTTTTTACAACCGCGCTGCGCGGCAGGCAGGTGTGCCCGTTATCTATATTGTGGCGCAGGATGTGCTCTATGAGCGATTCGGCGCGCATCATCGGCTGCGCGGGGCAGCCGAGCGCATCGTTTATTTCGTCGCACCGCTCAAAGCCGAGTATTCCGGCGGAGACGAAATTATACGGATTTTCCTCAAACACCTCTTCGGCGTTTTCGTGAAAAAACTGATACGCCCTGAACGCCTCCTCCTGCGTGAGGCCCTTATCAATCAAAGCGCCGATCGTGCGGCGCGAGGAGAATTTTTCAACAAAAGAGCGCTGTATCTCGCGCGCCTTGGGGCGGCTGATGCCCTTGACGGACGCCAAGCGCTCAAGATCGTTTTCAATAACATCAAAGGAGTCCGCGCCGAACGCCTCAACTATCTTCTGCGCCGTGGCGCTGCGCACGCCCTTAATGATGCCGCTTGAGAGGTAGCGCAGTATGCCGGCGGCGTCCTGCGGCAGTATCTCCCTTAAGACCTGCGCCCTGAACTGGCTGCCGTGAACGGGATGCACCACCCATTCGCCCTGCGCCTCGATCTCGCTGCCCTCGGCGGTTTCGGGAAAATGACCCACAACGGTTATCTCCTCCCTGCCGCACAAAACGCTCAGCACGGTATAGCCGGTCTCCTCGCTGCGGAAGACTACCTCCTCAACAGCGCCCTTTATGTTTTCAAGCTTTTTATCAGCCATTGCTTTCACCTAAAAGATTGTACCATAAACACGGCGAAAAATAAAGGCGATAGCCGCGCAATTTAAAACAAAATCAAAAAAATCCGCCCCTTGCGGGAGCGGACGCAGCGTGTCGAAAAGGGTGTCGCGTCGTCGTAATTCATACCATTCCGTTCGCAACCGCCGAATGAAAACGGTGTCGTTTTACCAAACACCGCGTAGGGTCCGCAACCTGCGGACCGCTAAAGAAACGCAATTTCGCCGATTGCTCAAGGCTCCCCTGTGTAAGGGGAGCTGTCTGCAAAGCAGACTGAGGGGTTGTTATCCGGGCTGCGGGTCGCAGCCCCTACGCGTTTTTTTTGGAGCTTGCGCTTTTCGGGGAGACCGATTGCCAGCCCAAAGCGGGTGCCTTACAGCGTTTTATATTCGTCGGTAAGACCCAAAAGATAGTCTGCCGACACATTATAGTATCTGCAAATCCTCACGAGCTCATCCGTTGTGGGCTCCGTTGCGCCCGTTTCAAGCCTGCTTATCTTTCGCTGTGTCATTTTGAGCCTTTTTCCAAGCTCGGTTTGATTCAGCTTCGGAGTTTCAAAAAGCCGCAATTCCCTGAACCTTTCGGAAACATATCGAACACCTCAGAATAATTCTATCATAGACAAATATTGGGTATTGGCTTTAGTCATATTATGTCTATAATATTTAAAACTATTATTTTTGAGGTGATTTTATTGAAAGCCATCGGTGCGAAACTGAAAGAACTGAGGCTGAGAGCCAAAATGAGCGAAAAGGAGATCGCAGAAAAGCTCGGCGTTGATATAAGAACATACAGAAAATATGAGAAGGGCGAAAGCAAGCTGCCCATCAGACGCTTGATCGGCATATGCCTGATATACCGCATTTCCGCAGATTATATACTTGGGCTGAAGAACGATGCGAATTAAAAAGGGAACAAAAAAAGAGCAGCCGTAAGACTGCTCTTTTGATTTGGGTTAATTACTCGTCGATCTCGGTAACAACGCCCGAACCAACGGTTCTGCCGCCCTCGCGGATAGCGAAGCGAAGACCCTTTTCGATAGCGATGGGAGTGATGAGCTCAACGCTCATAAGAACATTATCGCCGGGCATGCACATCTCGGTGCCCTCGGGAAGGGTGATAACGCCGGTAACATCCGTGGTTCTGAAATAGAACTGGGGACGATAGTTGTTGAAGAACGGAGTGTGACGGCCGCCTTCATCCTTGGTGAGAACATAAACCTGGCCCTTGAACTTGGTGTGGGGATGGATGGAGCCGGGCTTTGCAAGAACCTGACCTCTCTGGATCTCGGTTCTCTGAACGCCGCGGAGAAGGGCGCCTACATTGTCGCCCGCCTGAGTGAAGTCAAGCGACTTGCGGAACATCTCAAGACCTGTGCAAACGGTCTTTCTGATCTCTTCCTTGATACCAACGATCTCAACTTCCTCGTTGAGCTTAAGAACGCCGCGCTCTACACGACCGGTGGCAACGGTGCCGCGGCCGGTGATGGTCATAACATCCTCAACGGGCATAAGGAAGGGAAGGTTATCGTTACGCTCGGGAGTGGGGATGTAGGAATCTACGGCAGCAAGAAGCTCTCTGATGCAGTCGCAAGCAGGATCGTCGTTTGAAGGAGCGTTAAGAGCGTTAAGAGCGGAGCCGCGGATGATCGGAATATCGTCTCCGGGGAACTCATACTCGGTAAGAGTATCGCGGATTTCCATCTCAACGAGCTCAAGAAGCTCTTCGTCGTCTACCTGATCTACCTTGTTCATAAATACAACAATGTAGGGAACGCCAACCTGACGGGCAAGAAGCAGGTGCTCCTTGGTCTGAGCCATCGGGCCGTCGGTAGCGGCGATAACAAGGATAGCGCCGTCCATCTGAGCTGCGCCGGTGATCATGTTCTTGATATAGTCGGCGTGGCCGGGGCAGTCAACATGAGCGTAGTGACGGGTCTCCGTCTCATACTCAACATGAGCGGTGTTGATTGTGATACCGCGCTCTCTCTCTTCGGGGGCCTTATCAATATCGGCATAGTCTTCGAACTTAGCGAAGCCTTCGTTTGCAAGATATTTTGTAATAGCAGCCGTAAGAGTGGTTTTACCGTGGTCAACATGGCCGATCGTGCCGATGTTTACATGCGGCTTCGAACGGTTAAACTTTTCTTTTGCCATTGGAATTTCCTCCTTAAAATTATAGGTGCTTAAATTGTTATGATTATTGTATCAAAGCAAAGATAAAATATCAAGTGTTTTTAATAATTTTGTTATTAAACAGCGCGATATTTAGTCTTTTTTGGTTCTGGTGGAGATTATCTCCTCGGAAATCGACTTGGGCACGGGCTCATAGCCGTCCGGCTCCATAGTGTACTGGCCGCGGCCCTGAGTTTTTGAGCGCAGGTCGTTAACATATCCGAACATCTCCGAAAGCGGAACGCGGGCGTTTACCTGCTTTGCGCCGGCCCTGTCCTCCATACCCTGGATCTGGCCGCGGCGCGAATTGAGGTCGCCGATAACATCGCCCATATACTCCTCGGGCACGATGACGATTACCTTCATCATCGGCTCAAGAATGATGGGATTCGCTTTCTTGGCAGCATCCTTGAACGCCATTGAACCGGCGATCTTGAACGCCATTTCGGATGAGTCTACCTCGTGGAACGAGCCGTCGTAAAGCTCGACCTTGATATCAACCATGGGATATCCGGCAAGCACGCCGCTCTTCATTGCGCCCTGGATACCGGCGTCTACTGCGGGGATATACTCCTTGGGGATGGCGCCGCCGACTACCGAATTAACAAATTCGTAGCCCTTGCCGATGCCGTTTTCATCCACATTGGGGCTCATACGGATCTTAACATGACCGTACTGACCCGAACCGCCCGACTGACGCTTATACTTGGTGTCGGACATAGATTCCGCCTGAATGGTCTCCTTGTAGGCAACCTGCGGGGCGCCGATGTTTGCCTCTACCTTGAATTCGCGAAGCATACGGTCCACGATTATCTCAAGGTGAAGCTCGCCCATACCGGCGATGATGGTCTGCCCTGTTTCCTCGTCCGTATAAACCTTAAAGGTGGGGTCTTCCTCTGCAAGCTTTGCAAGAGCGATGCCCATCTTTTCCTGACCGGCTTTGGTCTTGGGCTCAACGGCAACGCGGATAACGGGATCCGGGAAATTCATTGATTCAAGGATTATGGGATGA
Source organism: uncultured Eubacterium sp. (assembly GCA_944380545.1). Lineage (GTDB taxonomy): Bacteria > Bacillota > Clostridia > Oscillospirales > Acutalibacteraceae > Eubacterium_R. Next base: position 232,918 of record CALWHV010000007.1, read on the forward strand.
TCCTCGTCGCAAAGAGTGTCGCCAGTGGTGGTGTTTTTAAGACCTACTGCGGCGGCGATATCACCGGCGTAAACCTCCGTGATATCCTCTCTGTGATTGGCGTGCATCTGAAGGATGCGGCCCATTCTTTCTCTGTGGCCCTTAACTGAGTTGTAGACCTGAGAGCCTGCGTTGAGAACGCCGGAATAAACGCGGAAATAGCAGATCTTGCCGACGAACGGGTCCGTTGCGATCTTGAAAGCAAGAGCGGCGAACGGCTCGCTGTCTGAAGAATGGCGGTATTCCTCCTCGTCCGTTTCCGGATTAACGCCCTTGATGGATTCAACATCCGTGGGGGCGGGCATAAATTCAACGATAGCGTCAAGCAGGGGCTGAACGCCCTTGTTCCTGTAAGAAGTGCCGCAGGTTATCGGCACCATCTGGCAGGCGCAGGTGGCCTTTCTGACGGTCTTTTTGATCTCCTCAACGGTCAGCTCCTGGCCGTCAAAGTATTTTTCCATCAAAGCCTCGTCCTGCTCGGCAACGGCTTCAAGCAGCTTTTCGCGGTATTCCTGCGCAAGCTCCTTCATATCCTCCGGAATCTCCTCACGGCGGACATCGTTGCCCATATCGTCGTAATAAATCTCGGCATCCATATTGATAAGGTCAACAATACCCTTAAATGTATCCTCAGAGCCTATCGGAAGCTGGATGGGAACGGCGTTGCACTTGAACCTGTCCTTAACCATATTAAGAACATTGTAAAAATCCGCGCCCATAATATCCATCTTGTTAACATAGATCATACGGGGAACATTATAGTCATCCGCCTGGCGCCAAACGGTTTCCGACTGGGGCTCTACGCCGCCCTTTGCGCAAAGAACGGTAACAGCGCCGTCCAGAACGCGAAGAGAACGCTGAACCTCAACAGTGAAATCAACATGGCCGGGGGTGTCTATAATATTGATTCTGTGATCCTTCCAGAAACAGGTGGTTGCGGCGGAGGTGATTGTGATACCTCTTTCCTGCTCCTGCGCCATCCAGTCCATAGTGGCGGCGCCGTCGTGGGTTTCGCCTATCTTGTGATTTATTCCCGTATAATAAAGGATACGCTCGGTAGTTGTTGTTTTACCGGCGTCTATATGCGCCATGATACCGATATTTCTTGTTTTTTCAAGAGATACTTTTCTTGGCATAATATCCTCCTAACTGATCATGGAATCAATATCTGAAATGAGCAAAAGCCTTGTTTGCCTCTGCCATCTTATGCGTATCATCACATTTTTTAACTGCGCCGCCGGTTTTGTTAACGGCATCCATGATCTCCGCAGCAAGGCGCTCCTTCATAGTTCTTTCGGAGCGCAGGCGCGCATACGCGGTTATCCAGCGCAGACCGAGGGTCTGGCGCCTTTCGGGGCGCACCTCAAGCGGAACCTGATAGGTGGCGCCGCCCACGCGGCGAGCCTTAACTTCAAGAGTGGGCATTACATTTTCCATTGCGGTCTGGAAAGCCTCAAGGGGATCGTTGCCCGTTTTTTCCTTAATGATGTCGAACGCGCCGTAAACTATCTTCTGCGCGACACCTTTTTTTCCGTCATACATGATGTTGTTGATAAGACGCGTTACAAGCTTTGAGTTGTAAAGCGGATCGGGCAACACATCACGCTTAGCGATTTGGCCTCTTCTTGGCATCTTCGCTTCCCTCCTTCATAAATAATAATGAGTTCATAGGTACTCGGTTTTCCCGTGGAGTCAACAAGTAGGCTATACCGCATATATAAATATAAAAGGTATAAACTATTGTTTTTCCGTTTGGGTGCGCTGCTTACTTCTTGGCAGCCTTGGGCCTCTTGGCGCCGTACTTTGAACGGGCCTGCATTCTGCCGTTTACGCCCTGGGTGTCAAGAGTGCCGCGAATGATGTGGTAACGCACACCGGGAAGGTCCTTAACACGGCCGCCGCGAACCATAACAACGGAGTGCTCCTGAAGATTATGGCCTACGCCGGGGATATAGGCGGAAACTTCCATGCCGTTTGTGAGGCGAACACGGGCAATCTTGCGAAGCGCTGAGTTCGGCTTTTTGGGCGTAGCTGTTTTAACAGCCGTGCAAACGCCGCGCTTTTGAGGAGAGCAGTTATCGTTCATAACATTCTTCTTTGTGTTAAGGCTCTTGAGAAGAGCGGGCGCCTTTGCCTTTTTCTCAACGGTTTTTCTGCCGGTTCTTACTAACTGATTAAAGGTTGGCAATAGTTTATATCTCCTTTCTGTAGATTTATACGCTTATGTGCGCATAAACCGAAGCTCCGTTTTTAAAAACGAAGCGCCCGTTTACACGCACATATTGAGGCGGGCAAAAAGCCCACCCCAATATTTTGTGCAATACTGACAAATATACGAAAAATATTTGTTGAAAATGACGCATTTGCCATTCACACAATTACCAAGTATATCACTCCTGAGAGCTGTTTGTCAATAGTTTTTGAAGCTGTTCGATATTTAATATCTCTTCCTTGCCCTCCGGCGAAAGATAGCTGGGAACAACATCAACATCGCGGAACACATCCATACCGGTGCCGGCGGGAACGAGCTTACCGATGATAACATTTTCCTTAAGACCGATAAGCGGATCCACCTTGCCCTTGATGGCGGCGTCCGTAAGCACGCGCGTTGTTTCCTGGAACGAAGCGGCGGAAAGGAAGGAATCGGTTGCAAGCGACGCCTTTGTGATACCCATAAGCAGGTGCGTGTAGGTGGCTTTTTTAAGCTGTGTTTCACCGGCGGCGATCCTTGCGTCGATAGCCTCGTTTGCCTCCTCAACGGCGGCAACATCCGTCATCGTGCCGGATATGAGATCCGTGTCGCCGGCGTCGTCCACATTGCACTTCTTGAGCATCTGGCGAACGATTACCTCGATATGCTTGTCGTTGATGTCAACGCCCTGGGTGCGGTACGCGAACTGAACCTCCTGGATAAGGTAGTTGTAGACCGCCTCCTCGCCGAGGATGGCAAGAATATCGTTGGGGTTCTTTGAGCCGTAGGTGAGCTCCTGACCCTTGACGACATGCGCGCCCTCCGTTATCTCCTCGCGGATCCTGAAGCCGTAGGGCACAAGATATTTCTTTTCCTCAAGCGTTTCCTCGTTGGTGACAACGATATGCTGAGCCTTCTTTACCTCTTCGAACCTGACGGTGCCGTCTATCTCCGAAAGGATGGCGTACTGCTTGGGCTTTCTTGCCTCAAACAGCTCCTCGACACGGGGAAGACCCTGCGTGATGTCCTCGCCGCCGGCGATACCGCCGGTGTGGAAGGTTCTCATCGTGAGCTGCGTGCCGGGCTCGCCGATGGACTGCGCGGCTATGATGCCGACAGCCTCGCCGACCTGGACCGGCTCGTTGAACGCAAGGTTGGAGCCGTAGCACTTGCGGCAAACGCCGTGGCGCGACTTACAGGTGATGAGCGAGCGGATCTTTACCTCGGTTATGCCGGCGTCAACGATCTTCTGAGCCGTTTCCTTGGTTATCATCTCATCCGCCGATGCAAGCACCTCGCCGGTGGCGGGATCCTTGACATCATCAAGCGGGAACCTGCCTATAAGGCGTTCGCTGAGCGATTCCAGCTCGCGGTTGCCGTCCATAATCGCTTTAACTACGATGCCGTCGTGGCAGCCGCAGTCGTCGTCGCGGATGATAACATCCTGCGAAACATCAACAAGCCTTCTTGTGAGGTAGCCGGAGTCCGCTGTACGAAGCGCCGTATCGGCAAGACCCTTACGCGCGCCTCTTGAGGAGATGAAGTATTCAAGTATATTCAGACCCTCGCGGTAGTTGGCGCGAATGGGTATCTCTATCGTTTTACCGGCGGTGTTTGCAATAAGTCCGCGCATACCGGCAAGCTGACGAAGCTGAGCCGTGCTTCCGCGCGCGCCCGAATCGACCATCATATGGATGGGATTGTGCGTGCCGTCAAAATTTGAGGTAAGCTCGTTCGTTACCTTATTTGTGCAGTCCTCCCACGCCTTGATGACGGCGGCGGAGCGCTCGTCGTTTGTGATAAGGCCGTAGTTGTAATTGAGGGTTATCTCGTCTACCTTTTTCTCCGCCTCTGCAAGGAAATCCTTTTTGGCGGCGGGGATAAGCGCATCGCAAACGGCAACGGTGGTGCCGGAAACGGTGGAATACTTATAGCCCTGAGCCTTGATTGCGTCCAGCGCGACGGAGGCGACGGAAACGCCGTGAACGGAGATGAGCTTATCGACTATCTTGCCGAGCTCACCCTTCTTTACAACGAAATCTATTTCCGGCTTAAAGGCAAGCGCGGAATCGCTTCTGTCCACAAAGCCGAGATCCTGAGGGATGGGATTATTGAAGATGACGCGGCCGATAGTGGTGGTGATAACGGCGCTTTGAGTGCCGTTTTCAGTTTCCCTGCTGACGCGGATGCGCGCCGGAGAGTGCATACCGAGCGAGCCCTCCTGATACGCCATCATAGCCTCGTCCTTATCCCTGTAAACGGCATACGCCTTGTAGATCGAGAAATCGGAGGCAAGCTCCTCGTCGCAGTCGCTGCAAAGAAGCTGGGAATCGGAGAATCTGCCGGCGGTTTTTGCCTTTGCCTGCTCAAAGGAGATCTCCTTAGTTCTCTCCTCATCCTCAAAGAACCGCGGCTGACCCGGCTCGCCCTCCTTGATCATAGTAAGGTAATACGAGCCGATTACCATATCCTGCGTGGGCACGGTGACGGGCTTGCCGTCCGACGGCTTAAGCAGGTTGTTTGCGGCAAGCATAAGCAGCCTTGCCTCCGCCTGAGCCTCGGCGGAAAGCGGAACATGGACCGCCATCTGGTCGCCGTCAAAGTCTGCGTTAAAGGCGGTGCAGGCAAGCGGATGAAGCTTTATAGCCCTGCCCTCAACAAGCACCGGCTCAAACGCCTGGATGCCGAGGCGGTGAAGCGTGGGGGCGCGGTTGAGCATTACGGGATGATCCTTAATGACCACCTCAAGCGCATCCCAAACGGCGGGATCCTGCGCCCTTTCAACCTTTTTCCTTGCCGATTTGATATTTGAAGCGGCGCCCGTGGCAACAAGACGCTTCATAACGAAGGGCTTGAAAAGCTCTATCGCCATTTCCTTGGGCAGTCCGCACTGGTGCATCTTGAGCTCCGGACCTACAACGATAACGGAACGGCCGGAATAATCGACGCGCTTGCCGAGCAGGTTCTGACGGAAGCGGCCCTGCTTACCCTTGAGCATATCGGAGAGGGATTTGAGCGGCCTGTTGCTGGGGCCGGTGACCGTTCTGCCGTGGCGGCCGTTATCAATAAGAGCGTCCACGGATTCCTGGAGCATCCTCTTCTCGTTTCTGATGATGATATCGGGCGCGCCGAGCTCCATAAGCTTTTTGAGGCGGTTGTTTCTGTTTATGACCCTTCTGTAAAGATCGTTGAGGTCCGAGGTGGCGAACCTGCCGCCGTCAAGCTGAACCATGGGCCTGATATCCGGCGGGATAACGGGGATAACATCAAGTATCATCCACTCAAGCTTGTTGCCGCTCTTGCAGAACGCATCCACAACATCAAGCCTTTTGAGCAGGCGGACGCGCTTTTGACCGGTGGCGTTTTCAAGCTCTGCGTTAAGCTCGTCGCGAAGCTGGAACACATCGATGTCCTGAAGCAGCTTTTTGATGGCTTCCGCGCCCATTCCCGCCTCAAAATCATCCTCGTAGCGCTCGCGCATATCGCTGTATTCCTTTTCGTTGAGGATCTGCATTTTCTCAAGCGGGGTATCGCCGGGGTCGGTTACGATATAAAGTGCGAAATAAAGCACCTTTTCAAGATACCTGGGGCTTATATCGAGCACAAGGCCGAGCCTGCTGGGTATGCCCTTGAAATACCAGATATGCGACACGGGCGTGGCAAGCTCTATGTGGCCCATACGCTCGCGCCTTACCTTGGCGCGCGTTATCTCAACGCCGCAGCGCTCGCACACCTTGCCCTTATAGCGAATCCTTTTATATTTGCCGCAGTGGCACTCCCAGTCCTTGGTGGGGCCGAAGATCTTTTCGCAGTAAAGGCCGTCCTTTTCGGGCTTGAGAGTTCTGTAATTTATGGTTTCGGGCTTGGTTACCTCGCCGTAGGACCATTCGCGGATCTTTTCCGGAGAGGCAAGACCGATTCTTATTGAGCTGAAATCGTTGTTATTTTCCATCTGGAAGCACTCCTTTATATATAAATGTAATACAGGTGTTTTGACCGCGGATTATTCCTCTTCATCGGCTGAGCCGGTGAACATGGAATCCATATCATCCTGCGTGTCTGCTTCCGCGCCGGCCTCGTCCGGGTCCTCAACCGAGTAGCCCTCCGTGTCCGGCTCAAAATCATTCACTTGTGAAAACGCTTCATCGTCTATCGGCTGGATCTCGGCGCCGTCGTCAATATCCTGCTTAAGCTCTACCTCGTTGCCGTTCTTATCCCTGAGCTGAACATCAAGGCCGAGCGCCTGAAGCTCCTTGAACAGAACCTTAAACGATTCCGGCGTGCCGGCGGGCGGGATATTCTCGCCCTTGACGATCGCCTCGTAGGTCTTTACCCTGCCGGTCACATCGTCCGACTTAACGGTGATTATCTCCTGAAGCGTGTATGCAGCGCCGTACGCCTCAAGCGCCCAGACCTCCATTTCGCCGAAGCGCTGGCCGCCGAACTGCGCCTTACCGCCGAGCGGCTGCTGCGTTACCATACTGTACGGCCCCGTGGAGCGCGCGTGGATCTTATCGTCAACAAGATGGTGCAGCTTAAGATAGTACATATAGCCCACGGTTATCGGGTTGTCAAACTTCTCGCCCGTTCTGCCGTCCGTAAGGATGGTTTTGCCGTCCTCGGAAAGCCCCGCAAGGCGCAGGCACTCGCGTATATCATCCTCGTGAGCGCCGTCAAATACCGGCGTGCACATCTTCCAGCCGAGCGCCTTTGCGGCGTAGCCGAGATGCACCTCAAGCACCTGACCGATGTTCATACGGGAGGGAACGCCGAGCGGATTGAGAACTATGTCGAGCGGTCTGCCGTCCGGCAGGAACGGCATATCCTCCTGCGGCAGCACGCGTGAAACAACGCCCTTGTTGCCGTGGCGGCCCGCCATCTTATCGCCCACCTGGATCTTTCTCTTCTGCGCGATGTATATTCTAACCTTTTTATTTACTCCGGGATTGAGCTCCTCGCAGTTTCTGCGCTCAAAATGCTTTACATCAACAACTATGCCGTATTCGCCGTGCGGCACGCGAAGCGAGGTGTCCCTTACTTCTCTTGCCTTTTCGCCGAAGATGGCGCGCAGCAGCCTCTCCTCGGGGGTGAGCTCCGTTTCGCCCTTGGGCGTTACCTTGCCCACAAGTATATCGCCGGTGTGTACCTCTGCGCCCACGCGGATTATGCCGTCCTCGTCAAGGTCCTTGAGCGCGTCCTCGCCCACATTGGGGATATCGCGCGTGATCTCCTCCGGACCGAGCTTCGTGTCGCGCGCCTCCACCTCGTGCTCCTCGATATGGATGGAGGTGTAAACATCGTCGCGCACCATTTTTTCATTTATAAGGACGGCGTCCTCGTAATTGTAGCCCTCCCAGGTCATAAAGCCTATAAGGGCGTTCTTGCCGAGCGAGATCTCGCCGTTGCTGGTGGCAGGGCCGTCTGCGATGACCTGACCCGCCTCAACCTTCTGGCGAAGGGAAACTATCGGCCTTTGGTTTATGCAGGTATCCTGGTTTGAGCCGCTGAACTTGATGAGCTCATACCTGTCTACCTCGCCTTTTTTAACGGTTATCTCTATGGTTTTTGCATCCACGGCGGTGACGGTGCCTGCGCGCTTTGCTATAACCACAACGCCGGAATCGTACGCCGCCTTGTATTCCATACCGGTGCCCACAACGGGAGCCTCCGTTTTAAGAAGCGGAACCGCCTGCCTCTGCATGTTCGCGCCCATAAGCGCGCGGTTTGCGTCGTCGTTTTCAAGGAAGGGGATCATAGCCGTTGCAACGGAAACTACCATCTTGGGCGAAACATCCATAAAATCCACCTGCTCGGGAGCGCAGGTGATAAATTCATCCCTGTGGCGGCAGGTTACCCTTTTGTTTGTGAAGCGGCCGTTTTCATCAAGCGGCTCGTTCGCCTGGGCAACAACATATTCGTCCTCTACATCGGCGGTCATATAAACGACCTCGTCCGTAACGACGCCGGTGTTTTTATCCACTTTTCTGTACGGAGCCTCGATAAAGCCGTATTCGTTGAGGCGGCTATAGCAAGCCAGGTAGGATATAAGGCCGATGTTGGGGCCTTCGGGGGTTTCTATCGGGCACATTCTGCCGTAGTGCGTGTAATGAACATCGCGCACCTCGAAGCCGGCTCTGTCTCTTGAAAGACCGCCGGGGCCGAGCGCGGAGAGCCTTCTTTTGTGGGTGAGCTCCGCGAGCGGGTTGTTCTGGTCCATAAACTGTGAGAGCGGCGAGGAGCCGAAGAACTCCTTGATAGCGGCAACGACGGGGCGGATATTGATGAGCGACTGCGCCGTGAGCTGCTCGCCGTTGTCCTGCGCCTGAAGAGTCATTCTTTCGCGGATGACCCTCTCCATTCTTGAGAAGCCGATTCTCATCTGGTTTTGAAGAAGCTCGCCTACGGCTCTTATGCGGCGGTTGCCGAGATGGTCTATATCATCGGTCACGCCAACGCCGTGAGCGATATTGATGAGATAGGAAACGGAGGCGAAAATATCGTCCGTTATAATATGCTTGGGAACAAGCTCGTCTGCGTGGAGCCTTATCTCCTCGGCAAGGGCGTCCTTATCGTCGCCGCATCTTTCAAGCAGCTCCGAAAGCACTCTGTAGGACACCTTTTCGTTTATGCCCAGCTCCTTGCAGTCAAAATCAACATACTTGGAGATATCGACCATACCATTTGAAACGATTTTTATCTCCTTGCCGTCGGCGTCAACAAAGGCGAACATAACGCCGGCATCCTCTATTTCCATAGCCCTGTCCTTATCTATCTTCTCGCCGGCGTCTGCAAGAAATTCGCCCTGGGGCGAGATTATGGGCTGGGTGAGCGTTCTGCCGGCAAGCCTGTCTGCGATGCCGAGCTTTTTGTTGTATTTATATCTGCCCACTCTGGAAAGGTCGTATCTGTGCGGGTCAAAGAAGAGGCCGTCAAGATGAGCCTGAGCCGTTTCAAGCGTAGGCGGCTCGCCGGGGCGCAGCTTTTTGTAGACCTCGATAAGCGCCTCTTCCGTGTTTTTGGCAATATCCTTGTCTATGGTTGCCTCGATTCTTTCGTCCTCTCCGAAAAATTCCCTGATTTCGGAATCGGAGCCGAGGCCGAGAGCGCGAAGAAATGTAGTGATGAAGATCTTTCTGTTTTTGTCTATTCTTACATAAAACAGGTCGTTAGCGTCCGTCTCATACTCCAGCCAGGCGCCGCGGTTGGGGATAACGGTGTTTGTGTAAAGCTCCTTGCCCGTTTTATCGTGGTTCATATGATAATAAACGCCGGGAGAGCGCACCAGCTGGGAAACGATGCACCTTTCCGCGCCGTTTATGATGAAGGTGCCGGCGTCGGTCATAAGCGGGAAATCGCCCATATAGACATCGCTGTCCTTGACCTCGCCCGTCTCCTTATTGATAAGGCGAGCCTTAACGGTGAGGGGCTTCGCGTAATTCGCGTCAAGCTCCTTGCACTGGGCGATAGTGTATTTGGGAGGCTCGTTCATTGAATAATCAATGAATTCAAGCACAAGGTTGCCGGTGTAATCCGAGATAGCGCCGATATCGCGGAAAACCTCCTTCATACCCTCGTCAAGAAACCACTGATAGGACTTCTTTTGAACCTCGATAAGATTCGGCATCGGCATAACTTCGTTGATTTTGGCGAAGCTTTTTCTTGTGGTTGTGCCGAACTGAACATCCTTTACATTTACCATAAAAGGCAATCACTCCGTTTCTTACAGTTTATCGGACCCGCGGAAAACACGCCGAAAAACGCGCCGCAAAACAGGCGTTTTCCCAAAAAGGGCATACTTTCCATTTTCATATGGGATATATATAATACAGGGCGGCGCATTATAAGTCAACAATTATTTTTAAATTAAGGAGCGATTTCGTAAAAGTTTTTGTTACACGGCGCCGAGCGTTTTACAAAGACGCGTGCGAAGCCCTCTTTTCCGCGACCGATATGCGCCAGTCTGCACGGCGAACCGCCGGCAATTTGCAAAAATAATGCAAATGCCCTTTTCAAAAAGCGCGCGTTTTGTTATAATATTATAACTGATTTTTAGGTGATGCGTATGAAAAGGATAATTGCGGTGCTGGCGGCGGTCTGCCTTATCGCGCTTACGGCGGCGGGCTGCTCCGGCTCCGAGGAAAAGCTTGATATGATATACCCCTTCGGCGGCGATGTTAACAGCTTTGACCCGCAGGTGGCGGCCACGCAGGATGAATTTCTGATAATAGAGAACTGCTTTGAGGGGCTTGTGAGATGCGACGACGAGGGCAACATAACGCCGGGCTGCGCCGAGAGCTGGAATGTGAGCGGCGGCGGCACGGTCTACACCTTTAATCTGAAGCAGGGGCTGAAATGGCACATATACGAATCAGTTGCCGAGAGGATGGGCGAGAATTTTGACCCGGAGATAACGGCGCAGGATTTTGTTTTTGCGCTTCAGCGCGCCGCGAGCGACACGACCGATTCTCCGCTTTATTCCACGATAGCCTCGATAGCGGGCGCGCCCGAGGTCCATTCCGGCGAAAAGGACGAGAGCACGCTTGGCGTTACGGCAAGCGGCAGCTACACGCTGACGATAACCCTTTCCGCGCCGGACGAGAGCTTTTTGCAGACGATGAGCACAGCAGTGGCGATGCCGTGCAACCGCGAATTCTTTGAGGCTACGAACGGCAGGTACGGGCTTGACCTTGAATACACGATGTTCAACGGCCAGTTCCTTATAACGAATGTGCTTGACGCTTCGTACATACTTAAGGCAAACGAGGATTACGCCGGCCCCTCCCCCACCTCCGTGACCGACCTTACGCTGAAGATTGCGCAGGGCGACGAGGATGTTTCCGAGGAGCTGCTGAGCGGCTATTACGACGCAGCTTACATCAGGGGCTACGAGAGCAGCGGCATAGACGAAAAGAGCGGGGTGACGCTGACCCCTTACAGCAATATAACCTGGATGCTTGTGGTAAACGGCTCAAACGGGCTTTTTGCCGCGCCGGACGCAAGGCGCGCGCTGTTTTTATCCCTGAGCGATACAAAATCGGAGGAATTCCCCTACCTTACGCGCGCAAGCGGCTATGTGCCGCCCACCTGCACGGTGAACGGCGAGCGGTACTCCGGCTCACACTCTGTGGCGGAAGCGCCGGACGCCGCAAAGGCGACGGAGCTTTGGAAAAAGACCGTTTCCGCCCAGGAGATCTATTCGCAGGAGAGCGTGCTGATAGTGCCGGATTATATGGAGGACGCGGCGCGGCAGCTTGTGCAGGGCGTTCAGGCGGCGATAGGCTCCGTATCCTCCGTTGACTCGCACTCAGTAAGCTTTTCCGTTGTGATAGAGCCGCTGCCGGAAAGCGAGGTGCGCACGCGCCTTGCAACGGGCAGCTACGATCTGGCGCTCTATCCGTTCGGCGCGGATTCCGCAAGCCCGCTTGCGTTTTTACAATCCGTTGCCGACGCCGGCTACGCATCGCTTGACGAGGATTTTGAAAAGGCGCTGGAAAAGGCGGCGAACGAAAGCGGCTCGAACGCCGCAGAATCGTACGCGCAATGTGAAAAGGAGCTTTATTCAAACTATATCTACCTGCCGGTGTTTTATGAGGACTGCTATTACGCGCAGGCAAGCGGCGTAAGCGGAGTGCAGTTCCATCCCGGCTCGGGAAGGGTGAGCTTTATAAATGCCACAAGGGAATGACGCCGCGGCAAAAGCATATCCCGCGTGGGCAAAGGCGCTTTGCTGGGCGCTTGCTGCTGCGTGCTGCGCCGTTATATTCTGGCTCTCTTCAAGGACCGCTGCCGAATCCTCCGCGCAGAGCGACGCCGTGCTGGAATTTTTTTCACGCCTTTTCGGCGACGGCGTTTTGACGGATTTTGTAGTGAGAAAGAGCGCGCATTTCTGCGAATACGCGGGGCTGGGGCTGCTGCTGGCGCTTGCCTTTTACATACAGACGGGCGGGCACAAGATCCCCGCCGCCGTTTTGTGCGCCTCCCTTTACGCCGCAACGGACGAGGTGCACCAGCTTTTTGTTGAGGGCAGAGCATGCCGCTGGCAGGACTGGGCGATAGACACCGCCGGCGCGCTTGTAGGCGCGCTTGTTCTGCTTCTCGCCGTGCTTGCGGCGCTTCAAATCGAACGCCGCATAAAAAAGCGCGGGAAATAACGATTGACAGAAAATGATAATTTATTATAATAATAGTTAGCACTGTAAATAATAGGAGGGTAAAGTGATGAATGTACTTATTTACAACACGGAGGAGCAGATAGGAATCGCCGCGGGCAACTATATGTGCGGCCAGGTGCTTCAAAAGCCGAACAGCGTGCTGGGCCTTGCCACCGGCTCAACGCCGCTCAAGCCCTACGGACAGATGATAGAGCTTTACAAAAAGGGCGTTGTTGACTTTTCCGGCGTTACCACCTTTAATCTTGACGAATATGTTGACCTTGATGTTAACGACAAAAACTCATACCACAGCTTTATGCACGAAAATCTTTTTGACCACATAAACATCCCGGAGGAAAACATAAACTTCCTTGACGGAAACGCCGCCGACCCCGAAAAGGAATGCCGCGAATACGAAAAAAAGATAAAGGCCGCAGGCGGCATAGACATACAGCTTTTGGGCATCGGCTCAAACGGGCACATCGCCTTTAACGAGCCCGCCGACTGCTTCCAGCGCTGGACGCATGTGGTGACTCTTAAAGAGAGCACGGTCAAGGACAACAGCCGCTTTTTTAAATCTATAGACGAGGTGCCCACAAGGGCGCTCACGATGGGCATAGGCTCCATTATGCAGGCTAAAAAGATACTCATAATCGCAATAGGCGAAAACAAGGCTAAGGCGATAAAGCAGCTTATAGACGGAAATGTTACGCCGATATGCCCCGCCTCCGTTTTGCAGTTCCACACGGATGTTACGCTGATGCTGGACAAGGCGGCGGCATCGCTCATCTGACTTATAAAGGAGCGGTTCTTATGAAAAAGAATCCGAAGCTGACGGTTATAATAATCCTTGTTGCCGCGATAGCCGCGGCGGGCGCGTTTGCGTTCTTTTACCTCGGCAGGCACAGCCGCGAGAACGAGAACAAAACGCAGAACAACTCGCAAAACGCCCCCTATTCGCAAGAGAGCGAGGAGCCGCAGAGCAGCGAGGTCAGCTCCGCCGCAGAAACGCAGAGCGCCCCTGAGAGCGAGGCCGTTTCCGCCGAGCAGGAGCCTGACAACAGCTATATGCTGCCGCTTAGCGTTAACGAGGTTATGAACATACTTGAGGCACGCTACGGCGGCGGATACGAGGTGAACAGCACCGTTGAGGAAAACGGGCTGAACTATTTTGCCGTTTTCAGGGACGGCGAGCGCTACGCCTCCGTGGAGGCAAACCTTGTTACCGGACGCGCGGTTGAAACGATAACTGAAACGGGCGAGAGAACAAGCTTTTCGCTTATCTGAACGCCTTAAGGAGATGCTGATATGGCAAATGAAAAAAAGGAAAAATTCTATATAACGACGCCGATATACTACCCCTCCGGCAATCCGCATATCGGGCACTGCTACACCACCGTGGCGTGCGATTCCATTGCGAGATACAAAAGGCTTCAGGGGCTGGATGTTATGTTTTTGACCGGCACCGACGAGCACGGCATCAAGATAGAACAAAAGGCCGCCGCAGCCGGTATATCGCCCAAGGAGTATGTTGACGGCAAGGTGGCGGTGTTCAAAAAGCTTTGGGAATATATGAACATCAGCTACGACAGATACATCCGCACGACCGACGATTACCATATTGAAAGCGTGCAGAAGATATTTAAGGAGCTTTACGACAGGGGCTATATCTACAAGGGCAGATACACGGGCAAATACTGCACCCCGTGCGAGAGCTTTTGGACGGAGAGCCAGCTTGTTGACGGCAAATGCCCGGAATGCGGCAGAGAGGTCACGGACGCGTCAGAAGAGGCGTATTTCTTTAAAATGGCGCCGTTTGCCGAAAGGATAGAAAAGCTGCTGACCGAAACGGATTTTCTGCAGCCGAAAACACGCGCCGCCGAGCTTGTGAACAACTTTATCAAGCCCGGCCTTGAGGACCTTTGCGTTTCAAGGACCTCCTTTACCTGGGGCATACCCGTTACCTTTGACGAAAAGCATGTGGTTTATGTTTGGGTGGACGCACTTTCTAACTACATCAGCGCGCTCGGCTACAAAAACGGCAAATACAACGACTACGATAAATTCTGGCCGGCGGATGTGCATATGGTTGCAAAGGACATTATGCGCTTTCACGCGATAATCTGGCCCGCAATGCTGATGGCGCTTGAGCTGCCGCTGCCGAAGCACCTTGCCGTGCACGGCTGGATAACCTTTAACGGGCAGAAGATGAGCAAATCGCTGGGCAATGTTGTGGACCCGTTTGTTTTGGGCGAACGATACGGCGCGGACGCGATAAGATACCATATCCTGCGCGAGATGGCGCTGGGAGCTGACAGCTCGTTTTCAAACGAGATTATGATAACCCGCATAAATTCCGACCTGGCAAACGATCTGGGCAATCTTGTTTCCAGAACCGTTGCAATGGCTGAAAAATACTTCGGCGGCACGCTGCCGCAGGAGAGAGAGGCCGCGCCGGTTGACGACGAGCTTATCGCCGCCGCGACCGCGCTGAGGGATAAGACCGATAAATATATCGACGAAACGCAGCTGAGCAACGCCCTGGCGGAGATATTCAAGGTGATCTCCCGCGCAAACAAATATATTGACGAAACGACGCCGTGGATACTCGGCAAGGACGAGAGCAAAAAGGCGCGCCTTGCAAGCGTGCTTTACAACCTGCTTGAAACGATAAGGATAACGACCACGCTGCTTTCCTGCTTTATGCCCGAATCAATGCCAAAGGCGTGGGAGCAGATAGGCGCCGGCAAGGAGCTTATAACATATGAAAACGCAGGAAAATTCGGCGTTCTGCCCGCGGGCGTAACGGTTAAAAAGGGCGCGGCGCTCTTCCCCAGGATAGACGCCGACAAGGAGATTGACGAGCTTAACGAGCTTATCAAAAAGCAGATGGACGCGGCGGAAAAGGAGGCGCAGAGCGGCTGCGAAAAGGAGGAGGAAAAGCTCCCCGAAATCAGCTTTGACGATTTTTCAAAGCTTGAGCTGCGCGCCGCAAAAATACTTGAGTGCGAGCCCGTTAAGCGCGCCAAAAAGCTGCTTAAGCTTCAGGTGGACGACGGCACGGGCGAAAAGCGCCAGATAGTTTCCGGCATATCGCAGTGGTACAAGCCCGAAGACCTGATAGGCAGGACGGTCATTATAGTTGCAAACCTCAAGCCCGCAAAGCTGTGCGGCGAGATGAGCTGCGGAATGCTGCTTGCCGCAGACCTGCCGGACGGCGGCGCAAGGGTGCTGTTTGCAGACGGCATTGAGCCGGGTATGCGTCTGAGATAAGCGAATACAATAATATGTATAAAAATATATTCGACACTCACAGCCATTACGACGACGAACAGTTTGACGCGGACAGGGACGAGCTTTTGAGCGACCTGCCGAGGCGCGGCGTTATCGCCGCCGTAAGCTGCGGCTGTGATATTGAATCAACAACGGCGAATATGCGCCTTGCAGAAAAATATGATTATATCTATTTTGCGGCGGGCTTTCATCCGGAAAATCTTGAGGGCGCGCGCCTTGAGGAGCTTGAGAAAATAAAAGCCGCCGCGGCGCACGAAAAATGCGCTGCGATAGGCGAGATAGGGCTTGATTATCACTGGATGGCGGCGCCAAAGGATGTGCAAAAGGAATTTTTCGCCGCTCAGTGCGCTCTTGCAAACGAGCTTGATATACCCGTTATAGTTCACGACCGCGAGGCGCACGCCGACACGCTTGATATACTCAAGAAATACAGACCCAAGGGCGTGCTGCACTGCTTTTCCGGCTCTGCCGAAACGGCAAAGGAGATCGTGAAAATGGGGATGTATATCGGCTTAAACGGCGTTGCCACCTTTAAGAACGCGCGCAAGAGCATAGAGGCGGCAAAGGCGATACCCGTTGAGCGGCTTGTGCTTGAAACGGACTGCCCGTACCTTGCGCCCGTGCCGCACAGGGGCAAGCGCAACGACAGCAGTTATATCCCCTTTATCGCCGAAAGGCTGGGTGAAGAGCTTGGTTATTCCGCACAGGAACTGCTGGATATCACCGCGCAAAACGCAAAAAGCTTATACGGGCTTTAAATACAGAAAAAACCGCCGCGGCGCACAAGCGCTGCGGCGGCTGTTGTTTTATTGGGTTTATGATTATTTTGCGGCTTCTTCGGCTGCCTGAGCTGATTTATCCTCTTTCTTCTCTTTAAGAAGAACGAATTTTTCCATCGGGAACAGGACGAGCATCTGAACAAGACCTGCGGCAAGGCTTGCGATGGTTCTTGCAAGCGCCTGGAGCCAAGCCCAGTCTACCTTTGCGATGAGGCCGACTACCCAGCCCTGAAGCCAGGTTGAGAACAGGATAAGAGCTATCATAAGCACGATATAGATAGCGAAATTATACCACGGCGCATCGGATTTAAAGGTGGTCTTTTTATTCTGATAAAAGCCGTAAATATTGGCGATGAGGTTTGAGAGGAAGAACGGAAGAAGATAGCCCCAGGTTACGACGCCGCCTACAACAACGCCGTTTTCAACCGTGCCGCCGACAACATATTTTGCTATCTGCTCAAGTCCCTCCGGCGTTGTGGCGTCAAAAATCGTGTTGGGAGCGAAGATCGACTGCAAAAACGCGGGAAGAGTTGCCGTAACGCTGTCAAAAATCAGCGGCAGCACATTTGCGAGCACGAGCTGAATTATCGTTACAAGGCCGGATACAACAAGGAATTTAAGTATCTGCCAAAGGGTCTTCATAAAAGAGCCCTTTTCCTCTGCGGCGTTATCTATTCCGCTGAGGCTGAATTTTTTCTTTTCATCTGCCATAAACAATACTCCTTAAAATTATTGGCGCGCGGCGCCTTATCTATTTTAGTATACCAAACGGCGCGCCGCTATGCAAGACATATTTAAGTTTTTGTTAATAATTAAAGCAGCAGCGGCAGAACGCCGGACAGGGCGCCGACAATCGAAACGACGCCCCAAACGACAAGCGCTATCAAGCCGGATACGAGCGCAATAAGCAAAAGGATTGCAAGGATGAGGAGAAGCAGGATGAGCGGGCCCTTTTTGCTTTTTTTGACGGGGTCTTTAAAATCCCTGCTTCTGTCCTCAAGCGAAGGCGCGTTTTCGGCAGAGTCGTATATCGGGAATATCGGCAGAGTTGCCTTTTCATCGCAGTAGCCGGGATTCCACAGCAGCGGCTCAACAAGGCCGCGCACGCTTGTTGCGCCCTTAAGGAATTTGCCGATATCAAGATGAATTGTGTTAAGGAAGGAATCAATCACATTAAGGCAGGCGCAGGTCAGCTTGTATTCGCGCGTTTCGGGGCCGTAGGGCGAATCGCCGCAGTAGAGATTCTGAACAAGCTCCAGGATGAAATCCACAACTTTATTATCCGCAATATCTGCAATATCCTCTTTTTTGAGGCCGGATTCCTTTTTGCAGAGCCTCCACACCTTTTTAAAGGTGAGCTTATTGAGGAATTTGCCTATGGGCTTTATTATCCACGAAAGCTTTTTGACCTTTTCGCCGGGGATGGAAAACGCCGGAGTCATCTCGGCAAGGCGGTCTATATCGTTGCCCATCGCCCAGATGACCTCCGATATCATACCGAAGAAAAAGCCCTTCATATACTCGTCAAACGGCTTGCCGCCGGTATCAAGCCCCGGAACCTCTTTTATTATCCTGGTTTCAACATCTATCTTTCTGTTTTTGGGGTCAAAGGTTACGGTGCGCATCGCGGGCGGGCAGCCTATCATTGCGCCGCAGGCAACATCGTAAAAAACATTGCCCTTTTTTGTTACCACATAGCTGATATCGTGAACATGGGTGTGACCCGTAAGCATACAGTGAAGCCCCGCGTCTGCAAAAATCTCTCTTGTGGTCTCGTGGTTTCGCTGCATATCGCCCTTGCCGATTATGGCGTAAAACGGCGACGGAGCGATCATCGGATGATGGGTCATCGCGATAACATACTGGTCGTGCTCCTGCGCGTCCCTGAGCTGGTCAAGGATCCACTGCATACAGTCGTCCGAAAATCCGGAGCCGTTTTGCCCCTCCGGCTTATAATTCGTGTCGTCGTTGAGCGCAAACAGACGGTAGCCCGGCGCAAGCTGCACAACATAGCTCATAGATTCGGGATGCGTGGCGATAGCCTCGTTCGGGCCGAACTCATAATACATATCCCAAAGCTTGTGGCGCTCCTCCACGGCGGGCACCTTAACGGCTTCATCGCCCACATAGCCGTCCGTAACGCCGCCGGCGCGAAAATCGTGGGTGGCGGTTATAACATAAACGCGCTTGCCGCGCTTTTTCAGCTCGCGCAGCATCTCTATGAACTCCGCGTGGGAATCAAGCTCTCCGTTGTGCGTGGTGTCGCCCGAAAGGAGCACGATATCAGTTGAATCATCGGCGCACAGCATATCAAAGCCGGCTTTGATAACAAGGTCGGAGTCCTTGATGACTATCTGCGACTTTGATTCAGCCTTTTGATACGCCTTGCCGGCGGTGCCCACCTTTCTGGAATAATAATGGGTGTCGGTTATCACCTGAACCCTGAGCGGCTCGTTTTCGCCGCCGCTTATCCTTTGCGCCATTTGCAATACCTCCCTGCCCCGACATCAGCCGCGGGGCGAAATTTTTATTGTGCCGCTCTTTATCTCTCCGCTGAGCGTTATTTCAACGATTCCCGGCTCGCGCTCAAAGGCGCTTATCTCGCGGCCGTCAAGTTCGGCTCGGTATGAATGTTCGTCGCTCAGGCAGACGAGCACCGTGAACGCCGCGGCACAGCCGTAATATTTGAAATCTATCTGCGCCTGAGTTTCGCCGGCGCTTTGATGATCCGTCCACACATCAAAGCCGGTGGTTATCGTGCCGGGCTTATAGTAGGCGTTTGCCCACACACATATCGGCGCGGAAAGTCCGCCGAAATTGTGGAACCAGCCGCCGCGCTGGGTCTTGATGCCGAAACATTCATAGGTGTTGTATGAAAAATCGGTTTCCGCCTTCCACATATCAAGGGCGCGCTTTGCTATCTCGTATGCAAAATCCGCCTCGCCCAGATCAAACATCGTTTTCCACAGGAACCACTGGTGGCTCATCCACACATTGCCGTTCCAATAGCCGTCGTCAAAATAATAGGAGGCGCTCATATCAACGGCGGAAATGCCGCTTCTGCTCCACATCTCCTTGGGGTTTTTGATGTGCGAGAGCAGACGCGCCGCGCGCTGGGGCGTAGCCGCTCCGGCAACAAGGGGATAGACGCCGTCCATACCCTTGTTCATATTCTCGCCCTGCTCGTTTCTGAGATAGGCGCAGACCTTATTCTCGCCGTCATAGACCGTGTAGGAATAATAGCCGCACTCCTCGTCCCACGCAAGGGCGTTGAGCGCCGCCGTTGAATTGTCTATATCATTTTGCAGCATATCGGCGTCCTCCTGCCTGCCGAGGGCAAGCGCCGCCATACGCATTATCTTTGCCGCGCGGATAAGATGCGAGGTGGAGATGCACGGGCATATCCTGCTCATCATCTGCCTGTCTATCATATAGACCTGCGCGGGGTAATCATCCATACCGGAGCAGGAATACCAATAATCGTAAGCCGTTACAAGGCCGTTTTTGAATTTTGCGGTTGAAGAGCCGTCACGACCGGAATAAAAGCGGTAGTAGCGCATCATCTTATCGTAGAGCGCAAGCAGCGGCGCCTTATCCTCGGCGCGCTTGAGCATCTCAAGATACTGCGCAAACTGCGTGGGCACAAGAGAGCCGTGAAGCAAAAACGCAAAATCGCGGTTATCGTCGTTTGAAAGATATGTTTCAAGTATGTATTTCGCTTTTTCGGGGCTGAATTCAAGCACGCCGACGCCGATGACGCCGCTGTCCCAGGTATAAAAGCTGTCCCACCTTTTGCCGGGCGTGAAATGGATAACATTTTCGCCGTGCTTGTAAACGGGGTAAACGACATTCGTGAGCAGCGTTGCCTTTAAAATATCGGTGGAAAGCGTATACTTCCTGCCGTTTTCATTGAGCCCGTTATCCTGCGCCGCGCTCGCCGCCCTGTAAATCGCCTCGTATTCGGAATCGCCGAGCGGCTCAAACGGCTCTTCGGACACCACCATATATTCCGTGTGGGAGGAATTCGGGTCTATGAATATTGATTTTATCAGCACATTGTGGAAAAAGCCCTCGTCGCTCTTCTTTTCGCTGAAGCTTTCGGAAAAGGTGCGCTGAAGCTCGTCATAGGTGTGGTCGCCGTTTGAAAGCCTGTTGGGCAGCGCGTCCTCAAGGCAGCCGGAATCAAGCGTTCGCTGCCTTGTGTTTTTGTTGTTTGTAAGTATGTAAAAGCATTTGTCCTCTTCGGGGTAATGCAGCTCAAAGCGCATACCCCTGCCGCATTTTTCGCTTTTGATATCCGGAGTGAAGCCGTGCTTTTCAAGCGAGCAGGAGATCTCGCTTTGCGCGCCCTTTTCGGTTATTATCAGCACATCGAGCTCAACTCCGCCGCCGCCGAGGCTAACAAGGCGCAGCTCGTCGTTTTTATCAAGCTCGAACGAGGCAAAGGAAAGCTCGTCGCTGTGGGGCAGCGATATCTCTTTATCTCCGAGGGCAAAGCGCGCGCCGCCGTCGGTTGCGCTGCGGTATCTTACCGTCAGCACGGGAGAGGAAAAGGCGGACAGATCGGCGCCGTACGCCACAGTATCGCCCTTTTCGCAGCCGAAGGGCTTGAGGCCGAGGAACGGCACATGGTAGTTCTCGCACCTGTCTCCGAGGCCGAAGCCGCCGGTAAAGCGGCAGTCGGCAAACTGGCCCTTAGCCATACCGTCCGGATTTTCACGGTCCCATGGGCGGGGATTTGCGTATTCATATTCGGAGTAATCATTGGCGTTTATCACCGCCGCGCCGCTCGGAACGGAAAGCTTTGCGTAAAACGGCTTTGGATATTCCATAGCGGAATATCCGTTTAATATGCAGTTTTGCTTGAGGTCCGTGTTGTTGACGAATTCACAGCGCATAAGATACGCCTTTTCGTTAATGCGCGCAAAGGAAACATCGCAGTAAATCATATCCTTCCACATAAGCTCGTAGCGGTAGGAATAAAACGAATAATCGCCCTTGCAGCTCCACAGGTGATAGGAGCTGGGGAAGGTTACATTCGGCACGGGCACGGAGGAATTCCACACCGTGGGATGAACGGAAAAATCAAATCTTGCGCCGTTTGAGCGGCTCTGCGGCACCCTTGAAATGCCCATATATTTTTTTGAATAAGGTCCCCACAGGGGCATCGTTAAACTCTTATTGCTCATAACGCACCTCAAACAACATTTCTTATTTTTGTATATTATAATTTATTTTAATTGCATATGCAAGATATTATTATTGACAAAAAATTTATTTTAAAGTAAAATTTAAGTTAACCTAACTTAATCTGCAAACGATGAAAGGAATGACCCCATTGAATATAGACGCCAATGTTCAAAAGGTGCTTTCGGCGCTGCTGAAAAAATGGAAGCTGCTGGTGCTGTTTGCGCTTATAGGCGCGGTTGCGGCAGCTGTTTTCACGGCGCGCTTCACAACGCTTACCTACACGAGCGAGGTTCTGTTTCTTGCAAACGCGGTTGACACGCGCCAGGAGCTTAACGATTCCACCGCCGCGGCGCAGCAGGCGAGCGAAACGAGCAAGATGAACTACGCTATGAAGATGATGGACACCTATATAGAGGTGTTTCAGACAAACAAATTCAACCAATATGTTGCCGAGGATCTGAACAAGACCTACGGCACGGATTATTCCGCCGGGCTGATACGCGGCGCGCTTACCATTGAAGAGGTTGAAAACACGGCGATGTTCAAATTCATCGTTACAACGAACGACGCGGATCTGAGCTACCACATTGCGCGCTGCCTTGAGAGCTGCGTGCCGGAAACGATGGAAAACACGAACAGCGGCCTTGTGCAGAGCACCGTTGAGGACGAGCCCGTTAAGGCGGTTGCCGCGGAGAGCAAGAATTATCCGCAGAAATGCCTTATCGGCGCGCTGGCAGGCATCGTGCTTGCGGGGCTTTACGCCGTGCTTCGCGATTTTCTGGATGTGCGCATCCGCGGGCGCGACGATCTGCAGGAGATGTACAACATCCCCGTGCTGGGCTCCGTGCCTGAATTTGAGCTTTCAACCGTGAAGCAGAAGAAGGGGGCGAAAAAGAATGGTTAAGAAAAAGAAAAGCTCGCCGGAGATACCGGCAAACCGCGTGCTTCTTAAAAACGCCATTATGGACCCCACGCTTAAATTCCGCGTTGAAGAGGCGTATAAATCCATAAGAACCAACATTATGCTCTCCGTGCTGAAAAAGGGTTGCAAGATAATCGTTGTTTCCTCCTCCGTTGCGGGCGAGGGAAAAACCACCACCACAACGAACCTTGCCATATCCATTGCGCAGGCGGACCAGCGCGTGCTGCTGATAGACGGCGACCTCAGAAAGCCGAAGGTGCACCATTATTTCTCAATTCCGAACGCGCCGGGGCTTACGAATTTTCTGGGCGCGGCGGCAAACAGCCGCAGCTCGCAGAAGGTGGATCTTTTCAGCATCATCCACCCAACGGAATACAAAAATCTTTCCGTTATAGCCTCCGGCTCGATTCCGCCGAACCCCGCGGAGATACTCGGCTCCGAGATGATGGTGGACTTTTTGCAGAGCGTTTCCGAGCATTTTGACTATATCATCATAGACACGCCGCCCGTAAATGTTGTTTCGGACGCGCTGCCCGTTATCCGCGAATCGGACGGGGTGGTGCTTGTTGTGCGTGCAAATTCCTCAACGCACCCGGAGCTGCAAAAGGCGCTTGACGCGCTCAAGTTCATAGACGCCAAGGTGCTGGGCTTTGTGGTTAACTACGAGAGCCAGAAAAAATCCGGCTACAGCTATTATAAGTACGGCTACGGCGACTACACCTATTGATAAAGCGGAGGCGGTTTTGTGATTCTGAACGAGTTTACGGAAATGCACAGCCACATCCTGCCCGGAATAGACGACGGCGCGCCCGACATTGAAACAAGCCTTAAAATGGTGGAGGCGCTCAAAAGCCGGGGCGCGCGGGCGATAATCTGCACGCCGCATTATTACAGCGATTCCATATCTTTGGATGATTTTCTTGAGCGGCGAAGCAAGGCCGTAAGCGCCTTAAGAAGCGCCCTGCCGCCAGGCAGCCCGCGCATCATTGCAGGCGCTGAGGTCTACATCAGCAAATATCTTTTTTCAAACGAACGGTTAGACAGGATAAAGATAGAGGGCACCGATTACGCGCTTATCGAGCATCCCTTTTCCGATGAATTCGGTGAAAAAAGCTGCGAAAGGCTAGTTACCCTTATATGCGACTGGGGCGTGACCCCGATACTTGCGCACATAGAGCGCTACGAGGCGCTGATGAAAAAGCACTCGCCGCTTGAGGGGCTTATTGATATGGGCTGCCTTGCGCAGGCGAACATAAGCTCCTTTGCCGACGAGCGGCGCAAAATCAAAAAGCGGCTCTTCAAGCTGCTTGACGAGGGAATGATAGCCTTTATAGGAAGCGACTGCCACAATATGAGCTCGCGTCCGCCGGAATATGAGAACGGCGCCGCCGCAATAGAAAAGAACTGCGGCAGGGCCGCGCTGAGGCGGCTGCTTGATAATTCGAACGCCGCGGCGAACGGCGAAAAAATCTGAAGAAAAAAATGTTGACAAATCAGTAAAGCCGTAATATAATGAAATAAATCAATAACCAAACCGATGACGCGGAGATAAAAACAACCACGACTTCACAGAGAGCCTGATTAGCTGGGAACAGGTAAGAAACGAATTGTTAAATGGACCGCTGAGGGCGCAGTCAAACGGAGACGCTCCGGAGTATTCTGCGACGCTGGAGGCGAGCGTAAAACGCCGGGGATATGATGGTATCCCGCTAAGCGCACGGACTGCCGTGAATCAAGGTGGCACCGCGGATAATCAAAGCATTATTCGTCCTTGACAGAATATATCATTATTCTGTCGGGGGCGTTTTTATTTTATTTCAGGGAGGGCTTTTGATGGCACACACAAAGCGATGGCGCCTGCGGGTGCCTGAGAACCGAGCCGCATTAACGGCACAATGAACAGAGAAAAAACTAAAACCCAAATTTGAACTCAACGGAGGAACAGTTATGAAAAACAAAGAGATACCCTATAAGATCTATCTTGACGAGAGCGAGCTGCCCAAGGCGTGGTATAACCTGCGCGCCGATATGAAAAAAAAGCCCGCGCCGCTGCTCAACCCCGCAACACACGAGCCGATGACGGCAAAGGAGCTTGAGGGAGTTTTCTGCGAGGAGCTTGTGCAGCAGGAGCTTGACTGCGACACGCGCTTTTTTGAGATACCCAAGGAGGTGCGCGATTTTTACAAGATGTACCGCCCCGCGCCGCTTGTGCGCGCCTACTGCCTTGAGGAAAAGCTGGGCACGCCCGCAAAGATATACTACAAATTTGAGGGCAACAACACCAGCGGAAGCCACAAGCTCAATTCCGCGATAGCCCAGGCGTATTACGCCAAAAAGCAGGGCCTTAAGGGCGTTACCACGGAAACAGGAGCCGGCCAGTGGGGCACGGCGCTCTCTATGGCTTGCGCATACCTGGGGCTTGACTGCAAGGTTTATATGGTTAAATGCTCTTACGAGCAAAAGCCGTTTCGCCGCGAGGTGATGAGAACCTACGGCGCGTCCGTCACCCCCTCGCCGTCAAACGAGACGGAGGTAGGCAGAAAAATACTTGCCGAGCATCCCGGCACCACGGGAAGTCTTGGCTGCGCCATCTCCGAGGCGGTTGAAAAGGCTGTTACGAGCGACGGCTACCGCTATGTGCTGGGCAGCGTGCTCAGCCAGGTGCTGCTGCACCAATCCGTGATAGGGCTTGAGGCGAAGACCGCGCTCGACAAGTACGGAGTTAAGCCCGACATCATCATCGGCTGCGCCGGCGGCGGCTCAAACCTGGGCGGCCTTATAGCCCCGTTTATGGGCGAAAAGCTGCGCGGCGAGGCGGATTACCGCTTTATTGCCGTTGAGCCCGCCTCCTGCCCCAGCCTTACAAGAGGCGTTTACGCCTATGATTTCTGCGACACGGGTATGGTTTGCCCGCTTGCCAAGATGTATACGCTGGGCTGCGATTTTATTCCGAGCGCAAACCACGCGGGAGGCCTGAGATACCACGGCATGAGCTCCGTGCTTTCAGAGCTTTACGACCAGGGGCTTATGGAGGCAAGAAGCGTTAAGCAGACCGAGGTGTTTGAGGCTGCGGAGTATTTTGCGCGCATAGAGGGCATACTGCCCGCGCCCGAAAGCTCGCACGCCATTCGCGCCGCGATCGACGAAGCTGTCAAGTGCAGGGAAACGGGCGAGGAAAAAACGATTCTGTTCGGCCTTACCGGCACGGGATATTTTGATATGGTGGCATACGAAAAATTCCACGACGGCAAGATGGACGACTACATCCCGACCGACGAGGAGCTGGCCGTGTACCGCGCAAAGCTGCCGAAGATCGAATGATAAACGAACACGCCGAGCGAAAGGCTAAAACGAGAATGCCGCACAGTTGTGCGGCATTTTTCTTTACTCTGCTTTATACACAAGCCCGCCCTCATTGAATACGGCGAGTATTTTTATCGAGCCGAGCTCCTGCGGCGGCACGGCGAGAGGATTTGCGCTGAGCAAAACAAGATCCGCCGCCATCCCCTCCGAAAGGCCGCCCCTTTCGTTTTCCTCAAAATATTGATATGCGCCGGAGCGGGTGAGCGCCTCAAGCGCGCCCTTCGGCGAGAGGCGGTGCTCCGCGCCGAGGAGCTCCCCGCTTTTCGTTTTCCTTAAAACGGCGCGGCGCATTATATCGAGCATATCCGGCGGCAGCACGGGCGAATCGCAATGGAGCGTGAACGGCACGCCGTATTTTAACGCCCAGCCCGCCGGACTCAGGCGGCTCGCCCTTTGAAAACCGAGATTTTTTATATGCACATCGCCCCAGTAATAGGAATGGGATGAAAAAAAGGACAGCAGCACGCCGAGGCGCGCGGCGCGTGCGACCTGCTCCTCGGTTATGAACTGCGCGTGGATGATAACGGGGCGAAGCGAGCAAAATTCGGGATACCTGCCGGCAACTTTTTCGGCGCAGCGCAAAAACTGCTGCGCGGCGGCGTCGCCGTTGCAATGGGCGATCAGCTGCGTTTTATTGCGCACGGAAAGCTCCATTGCGTCTTCCACCTGCGAATCGCTCATAGTTTGGGCTCCGAAACCCCCGCCAATATACGGCTCAAGCATCCAAGCCGTTTTCGCCTGGGGCGAGCCGTCCAGAAATATCTTAATTCCGGCTATCTTGAAATTTGAATCGTACCGCCCGACCGCCTGCGGCATCTCGCGCGCCGCCTTTTCGTATGACTGCGGCTCAAAATACGCGGCAAGCCGAAGCCGCAGCAGCTTTTCGCGAACCAGCATTTTGTAAACGCCGAGGAGCTGAGCCGAAGCGGCTCCGTCCTGCGCCGTGCAGACACCGCGGCGAAGATAATCCCGCTGCGCCGCGACAAGAGCGGCTCTTATGCTCTGTTCGCCGGGCGGCGGCAGACGGCGCAGCACCTCAAAAAACTCCGTTTCAAAAAGCGCGCCGTCCTTTGCGTTTTTTATGCCGAACGCCTTTTGCGCAGCCGTGTTTGCAAACCCGATATGCCCCGACGAATGGCGAACGATCAGTGGCCGCGACGGGCTGATATAATCAAGCTCCTTTTGGCTCAAATACCGCTTTTCCTTAAAATTATTCTCATCGTAGCCGAACGCAGTTACGGCAGCCTCCGGCGCCGGGGAGGACGCTTTTTCAAAGCCGCGCACCCTGCGCCGCAGCTCCTCGACATCCCCCGCTCCCGTAAAATCCGCCTGAAGGCGCGTAAACGCCGTTTCGGTAAAGTGGCTGTGCGAATCTATAAACGCCGGTATCAGCGCGCCGCCGCCGAGGTCTGTTTCGCGGTACGGCGCAAATCGCTCCTTAAGCGCGGCTCTGCCGCCGAGCGCGATTATTTTTCCGTTTTCCTCCAGCAGCGCCGTCTGCCGCAGCGAACCGCGCCAATCAGCAAGGCCGGCGCCGAAAAACAGCTTTTTCATATTCCGCCTCCGAAAAAACATTTTTATTATTTTTCTCAGATTTCGGCGCAATATAAAAAAGCGTTCCGACCGGCTTTATCGGAGGAACGCTTTTTAGATACAATTAAAATATAAGCTCTTTAACAACACCCATCATATCGCGCGTCAAAAAGGTCAAAAACGAATAGGCGCTTGTTTTGCAGCTTTTTGAATGGAAGAGCCCGTAGCCGAAATCGCTGCCCGCCATGATGCCGAGATCGCGGCAGATGAGCATTGCGCGGCACTGGTGGTATTCGTTTGTTACAACAAGCACGGACTGCGAAAGCCCGTTCTTTTTGATGACAGCAAGCGAATTTTCAAGATTTTCGCGCGTGTTGGCGGAGCTTTCCTCAAGATAAAGGCGGCTCTCGTCAATACCCGCCTCAACAAGCAGGCATTTCATACATTCCGCTTCGCTGATATCCTCGTCCGGCCCCTGCCCGCCTGAGAGCACGGCAACGGAATCGGGAACCTGAAGCATAAATTCCGCCGCGGCGGCGCATCTGTTTTTAAGCTGCAGGCTGGGAACGCTGCCGTCCACCCTGCAGCCGAGGACTATCACCGTTTTTGCCCCGTATTCGGGAACGGAGCGGTAATTCATCCAATGCGCCATATATGCAGAAAGCGAGGCAAACGCCACAGCCGCGGCCGCGAAAACGCACACGGCGGCAAGGCGCAGGCGAGGCGGTATTCTTTCAAAAAACACCCCGCACAGCAGCGCCGCGGCGCTGAAAACGATGCCGGCTGCATTCCCCTCGTTGAATATTCCGGCGGCAAGCGGCGCCAGATACCAGAGCAGGAAAAACGCGCCCGCCGTTATAAGAACAATCTTCAAAATAAGCAGACCTTTACTTGATTTTACCATATATCTTTACCCCCGCAAAAATTAAGGCGGCAAGAATGGCAACGGCTGCCGAGGCGGCGGTTAATATTTTATTCATCGCTTTGCTCCTTTGACGCGAGCCTGAGCATCGCTATCTCGCGGGCGTAGCCCTCTGGCTCGTTCGGGGTTTCCAGAAACATCGGAAGGTCCTTTAGATATTTATTGTTTACTATGCGCTCAAACGCCTTTGCGCCTATAAAGCCCTCGCCTATCCTTTCGTGGCGGTCCTTATGCGAGCCGAGGGGATTTTTACTGTCGTTAAGATGAAGGGCTTTGAGCCGGTCCATGCCGATAACGCGATCGAACTCCTCAAGCACGCCGTCAAGATTGTCAACAATATCGTAGCCGGCGTCAAAAACATGGCAGGTGTCAAGGCAGACGCCTATTTTGCCGCTGAGCTCAACGCCGTCTATAATGCTTTTTAGCTCTTCAAAGCTTTTTCCGACCTCAGAGCCCTTGCCCGCCATCGTTTCAAGCAGCACGGTGGTTGTCATTTCCTCAAACATAACGCTGTTGAGCGCCTCGATAATCAGCTGCACGCCCTTTTCCGCGCCCTGCCCCACATGGGAGCCGGGGTGGAAATTATACATCATACCGGGGGTGTTCTCCATACGGGCAAGATCGTCTGCAAAGGTTTCAACAGCGAAGCGGCGCGTATCCTCGTTTGCCGAACAGCAGTTAAGCGTGTACGGCGCGTGCGCAAGGATCACCTCCACGCCGCTTTGCGCGCTTTCGCCGAGAAACGCGGCGATATCCGCGGGGTCAATATCCTTTGCCCTGCCGCCGCGCGGGTTTCGCGTAAAAAACTGAAAGGTGTTTGCGCCGAGCGAGAGCGCCTCTTTGAGCATATGCAGATAGCCCTTAGACGCGCTTAAATGGCATCCTATGATCATATCAAAGCGCTCCGTTTTCCGCAGCCTCGCGCTCGCGGTCAATCATCTCCTGCGCTTTGCCGCTCATTATGTATTCAAGAAGATCGCCCACGCAGCCGTAGTTGCAGTGGCACGCCTCATATTTGCAAATCTCGCGGATGGGGCGCGGCGCCTGACCGGCGCACGCCGGAAGCCCCACCGTTTTGAGCATATCCCAATCGTTGTAGTAATCGCCGATGGCGGCAACATGGGCGCGGTCTATGCCGAGCCTGTCCGCAAGCCACATTATGCCAACGCCCTTATGCGTGTCCTTTTGCAGCATCTCAAAGCTCCAGATAGATGACGCCATAAAATTCGCGTCCGGATTCTCGGTTTTCTCAACATATTTCTGAAGCTCGTTTATAGTGAGCGGATTTGACCAGAAGATGACCTTCATCCAGCCCTCCTCCGGCACATTATCTATGCTGGTGACCTGATAATGCGATTTATCAAAAAACATCTGCCCGCGCGAAAGCAGGCCTTTTTTAACTATGTAAACATAGTCGTCAAAAAAGATGCCCACATCAACGCTGTGGCCGTGCCTGTTGAAAAGCTCGCTGACCTCTTTGACGAAGGCTCTTCCCTTTGGGCCGATGGTGCGCCGCCAGAGCAGCTTTTCCTGCGAAAAATCATACACGCCCGCGCCGTTTACTATTATAGCGGGGCGGTTTGCCGGCACTCTGTCATAATTGCGCTTGAGGCTTGATATCATCCTGCCGGAGGCAAGCGTGAAATTGCCGCCGAGCGAGGTGAATTTTTCTATGGCGTTGTAATTTCTTTTCGGCAGGGTCCTGAATTTATTATTCAGCGTGCCGTCTATATCGGAAACAACGAGCCAGTTTTCAAAAGTGTTAGCCATAAAGCCGCCTTTCCTATCCCGCGCGGGGATAATTCGGTGGTGTTTTAAATATCTGTCACGCGCCGTGCGTGCTTTTTTCAAGAGCGTTCAAAAAATCAGTGAAATATTCCGGCAGCTCGCTTTCAAATTCAAGCCATTTTCCCGTTACGGGATGCGTGAAGCCGATGTGCTTTGCGTGCAGGCACTGGCCGCAAAGGCCTTTTACCGGCTTTTTGGGGCCGTAGACCTCGTCGCCCGCTATGGGGTGGCCTATATATGAAAGATGCACCCTTATCTGGTGCGTTCTGCCGGTCTCAAGCCGGCAGCGCAGGTGCGTGAACGAGCCGTATCTTTTTAAAACGGAGATATGCGTGACCGCCGGCTTAGAATTTTTATAGACGACCGCCATTTTTTTGCGATCCTTGGGATTTCTGCCTATCGGCTGAGAGACGGTGAGGGAATCCTCTTTTATGTTCCCGTGCGCCACGCATTCGTAGGCGCGCTCAAAGGAATGTTCCTTTATCTGCGCGGCAAGGCCGATATGGGCGCGGTCCGTTTTTGCAACTATCAAAAGGCCGGAGGTGTCCTTATCTATCCTGTGAACAATTCCGGGGCGCAGCACCCCGTTTATGCCGCTCAGGGAATCGCCGCAGTGGTAAAGCAGCGCGTTTACGAGCGTGCCGGTGTAATTTCCGGCGGCGGGGTGAACCACCATACCCTTCGGCTTGTTGACGACAAGCAGCTCTGAATCCTCATAAACTATGTCGAGCGGGATATTTTCCGCCTGCGCCTCAAGCGGCACGGGCGGCGGTATCAGCACGCTGACCACCTCGCCGGCGCGGCATTTGTGGTTTTTTGCCGCCAAAACAGAATCTATCTTAACATTGCCCTGTTCTATCAATCGGGCGGCGGCGGAGCGCGAGAGCCCCTCAATGCTGTCGCTGAGGAAGCTGTCTATCCTGCGCCCCTGCGAATCCTCCGAAATATTCAGAATATAGGCGTTACCCACCGCTTTTATCCCCCTTTTTGAAGAGGTCGAAAACAAGATACGCCACAAGCGACGCGGCGCCGAGCGTTACGGCGCAGTCCGCTATATTGAAAACTGCGAAATCCACAAAAACCGGCTCTATAAAATCAATAACATAGCCGTAGAGCACGCGGTCTATAAGATTGCCTATCCCGCCCGCGCACACAACGCCCAGGCTCCAATAGAGCCAAAGATGCGCCGCGCGGTTTGAAAACATATACCACAGCACGCCCGCGCACACCGCGGCGGTGAGCGCCACGAACACCCAGCGCGCGCCGGAAAACATTGAAAACGCCATACCGGTGTTTTCCGCATAAGTAAAGCGCACCACGCCGGGAATGAAATCCGCGGGGGGCTGCCCCTTGAGGCGGCTTGCGGCAAGATATTTGGTAAGCTGGTCGAACGCGGTTATCATTATTATCATAACCGCGCACCAGATATGCTTTTTTCTGTGCATATTTTCTCCGTGAATCTAAAGCTGTTTGGGGTTTGACCCGATGCGCCGGAATCGCTCCGGCAGGCGCAAAAGCTTAAAAGAGGGGTTTTCGCCCCTCTTTCTTTTTATTGCTCGCCCAGCACCGCCGCGCAGCGCGCGCAGAGCTCGGGATGCTCCTTATCGCTGCCCACGGTTTCAGAGTATTTCCAGCAGCGCTCGCACTTTTCGCCCCTTGCGGGCTCAACGCCGACGCTGAGGCCCTCAACATCGCCGGCAAACGGCTGCGCCTCGTTCGTTACGCTGACTCCTGAGGTGATGAATATCTCCGGCAGAGCCTGCTGCATTTCGGAAAGGAAATCATAAAGGCTGCCGGAAGCGCCCAAAACGATATGCGCCTCAAGCGATTTGCCTATCTTCTTTTCGTTTCTTGCAAGCTCCAGCGCCTTTTGAACATCAACGCGCACCTTATGGATAAGCTCCCACTTTTCCATAAACGCCTTATCCGCGCCGATATAATCCGGCTGCGGAATATCGTTGAACAGCGGCGAACGCTTGTCTTTTGAGCTGTCGTGCGGCATATAGCGCCATATCTCATCCGCCGTAAAGGCAAGGATGGGAGTCATAAGAAGCGTGATGGCGTCAAGGATCTTATAGAGCGCCGTCTGCGCCGCGCGGCGCGTTTTGCTGTCTGCCGCAGAGGTATAGAGCCTGTCCTTGAGCACATCGAAATAGAAGTTGCTCATATCAACAACGCAGAAATTGTGAAGCGCGTGCGCCGCGGTGTGATACTCGTACACCTCAAAGCCCTTTCGCGCCGTGTCTATAAGCTCGTCGAGCTTCATAAGCGCATATTTGTCAAGCTCCTCCAGCTCCTCGTTTGGCAGCATATCGCTGTTCGGGTCAAAATCATAGAGGTTGCCGAGGCAGAAGCGGGCGGTGTTTCTTATCTTTCTGTAATTATCGGAAAGCTGCTTAAGAATCTCCTTGCTTATTCTGATATCGGCGTGGTAATCGGAGGAGGCAACCCAAAGGCGAAGAATATCGGCGCCGTACTGCTTGATTATATCCTGCGGGTCTATGCCGTTTCCGAGGGATTTAGACATCTTTTTGCCCTCGCCGTCCACAGTCCAGCCGTGGGTGACTATCTGCCTGAACGGCGCGCCGCCTCCGCCGGCAACGCTTGTGAGCAGAGACGACTGGAACCAGCCTCTGTACTGGTCGGCGCCCTCAAGATAAACATCGGCGGGGCAGCCGAGATAATCGCGGTTTTTGAGAACGGCGGCGTGCGTGGAGCCGGAATCGAACCACACATCCATAATATCCGTTTCCTTATCAAAGCCCTCGGCAGCGCCGCAGTGCGGGCACTTAAAGCCCTCCGGCAGGAAATATTCCGCCTCGTGGGCGTACCACGCGTCTGAGCCCTCCTTGCCGAAGATCTCGGAGACCTTCATCATAACATCGTTGTCTATAATCTCCCTGCCGCATTTTTTGCAGTACACAACGGGGATGGGAACGCCCCATTTCCTCTGGCGGGAGATGCACCAGTCGGCGCGCTCGCGTATCATACTCTGCATCCTGTCCTTGCCCCAGGCGGGATACCATTCAACGCCCTCGGTAGCTTTTACCGCGGCGTCCTTAAAATCATCAACACAGCAGAACCACTGCGAGGTGGCGCGGAAGATCACGGGCTTGTGGCAGCGCCAGCAGTGCGGATACTGGTGGATTATCTTTTGCAGGGCAAAAAGGTTGCCCGTTTTTTCAAGATGCTCGGCTATGGGCTTGTTTGCCTCCTCCGTCGTAAGGCCGGCGAACTGACCCGCCTCCTCGGTGAGCCTGCCGTGCGCGTCCACCGGCACAACAACATCAAGCTGAGGATAATTCTTGCAAACAACAAAGTCCTCAACGCCGTGGCCGGGAGCGGTGTGAACGCAGCCCGTGCCGCTTTCGAGAGTTACATGGTCGCCTACGATAACGAGCGATATCCTGTCTAAAAACGGGTGGCGGCACTTGATGTACTCAAGCTCGCTGCCCTTGATTGTGCCGAGCGTTTCATACTCTTCAACGCCGCGCGCCTGCATTGCGCCGGCTGCAAGCTCGGTTGCCATAACGAAATATTCGCCGCCGCTTTTGATGAGCGAATATTCAAAATCGGGTCCGACGCAGATCGCAACATTTGCGGGCAGGGTCCAGGTTGTGGTGGTCCAGATAACGAAATATGTTTTTGAAAGCTCCGCGCCCATAGCGGTGAGCTTTCCGAGATCATCCTCAACATTGAATTTTACATAGATGGAATGGCACGGGTCCTCGGCGTATTCGATCTCCGCCTCGGCAAGCGCCGTGTTGCAGTCCGGGCACCAATAAACGGGCTTAAGACCCTTATAAATATACCCCTTTGTTGCCATTGAGGCAAATACCTTTATCTGCTCTGCCTCAAAATCCTTTGTGAGCGTGATATAGGGATTATCCCACTCGCCTATAACGCCGAGGCGCTTGAAGCCCTCGCGCTGGATATCAACATAACCGAGCGCCGTGTTGCGGCAGAGGCGGCGAAGCTCCAGATCGGAGATATTGCTCTTTGCCGTGATATGCGCCTCCTTACGCGCCTTGAGCTCCGTGGGCAGGCCGTGAGTGTCCCAGCCGGGAACATACGGCGATTTATAGCCGGTCATATTTTTATACCTGACTATGAAATCCTTGAGCGTTTTGTTGAGCGCGTGGCCGATATGGATCTCGCCGTTGGCGTAGGGCGGGCCGTCGTGCAAAACGAACAGGGGCTTGCCCTCGTTGCGCTTCATAAGCTCCTCGTACTGCTTATCGTCGTACCAGCCCTTGAGTATCTCCGGCTCGCGCTGGGGAAGATTTGCCCTCATCGGGAAATCCGTTTTCATCATATTTAAAGTGTCTTTATAGTCCATTTCAATCAGCAACCTTTATGTATTATTTTTTCTTCTTCTTATTTCTGAAAAAGCCCTTGAAGCCCGCGCCCTCGTCGTCCTCGTCATCATCCGGCGGGATAAGGCTTATTTTTTCCGTGGTTCTTGATTCCTCCGCCTTAACATGGAAGAAATCCTCAAACGGCAGATGTCCCTCTTCCTGAGCGGCGCCGGCAGTCTCCTGCGTATCGTCGCCCTGTGAAAACGCGTCTATCGCGTCGTGAACATCGGGCTCCTCCTCAGGCTCGCCGTCCTCTTCGCTCTCCGAGACCTCGCTGAGCTCGTATTCAACGCCGCTCTGCTCCGGCTCGGCAGACTCGTCCTGCTGCGCGCCGGAGGAGATGTCCTCCCATCCGTCGTCTGCGGCGGGCGCCTCCTGCGGCTCGTTTTGAGGCTCGTTTTGCGGCTCCTCCTGAGGCTCGTCAAGCTCCTGCTCTATCTCGTCTATCCTGGCGGAAACCGCCTCTATATTTTTATCCGCCTCTTCTATCTTCTGCTCCGCCTGAGCCTTTTCGGCGGCGGCGGGAGCCTCCATCATATCGCCAAGCTTTTCAAGCTGCGCGTTGTAAAGCTCCACAAGGCTTGCCTTGAAGCGCTCCGCCTCGCTGCGAAGCGAGGAGGTGAGATTGTCGTAATATTCCTTTTCGCTTTTTGCCTTTTCTATAAGCTCGGCGGAGATGCTTTTCGCCTCAGTGAGCAGGGCTGCGGCGTCCGCCTTGGCGTCTGCAAGCTCCTTTTGCGCCTTTTGCTGCGCGTCGGCAAGTATCTGCTGCGCCGCCTCTGATTTTTCCTTGGTTAATCCCGCAACATATTCGCGCGCCTCGGAAACTATCTTTTCCGCCTTTTCCTTGGCGTCCATAACGGTGCCCTGAACGGTTTTGGCGCTGTCTGCAAGCAGCTTGTCCGCTCTTTCCTTTGCCTCGCGCTCAACCTTGCCGGCTGCCTTTTGGGCGGTGAGCAGAGTATCCTTTATGGATTCCTCCTCCGCTCTGTATTCCTCTATCTTTGCCGCGAGTATCTCCATCTTTCTGTAAAGCTCTTTATTTTCGTCATATATGGCGGAAAAGGACTCCTCTATCTCTGCGATAAAGGCGTTCGTTTCGTCAATGTCATAGCCGTGAGCGGCGGTGGAAAGCGTTTTTTCCTTAATCTGGCTCGGTGTTATCATAATATTCCCCTCACTTTTTCTTTTAATACATTATCATTCCGCTGTTTTCAAGCTCGTCTATAAGATCGCCCAGAACATCAACATTGTAGGGGGTGATTATGTAGGTGCTGTTTGCCACCCTTTTTATCTGACCCCGGTTGGCGTACGCAACGCCGCTCAGGAAATCGAGCAGGCGGCGGGCGATATCACGGTTTGTTGATTCAAGATTCAGCACTACCGTGCGCTTTTCGTTAAGATTATCGCCTATCGAGGCTGCCTCCTCAAACCTTTCCGGCTTAACGAGCACCACCTGAAGCTGCGCCGTGGTGTGGATATTCATAACCTTATCGCTCTGCACGCGCGAGCGGTGGATTTTTTCCGGCTTTTCCTCCTTGGGCACCTTTACGCTTTTGTGCTTTTCCCTTTTGGGCGGCGCCGGCATCGGATAGGAGGAATCCTCCTCGTAAAAATCATCAAATTCATCGTCGTCGTTTTCTCTTATGATATCAACAAATTTATCAAAGATACCCATAACGCTCTCCTCCTTTAATAATACCGTCTGGCGCCGAAAATGGCAGAACCGACTCTTACTATATTCGAGCCCTCGGCTATGGCGGCGGGATAGTCCGCGCTCATACCCATAGAGAGAAGCTCCATATTTATATTATCTAATTTTTTGTCTTTAATGTCAATGAAATATTGCCTTACGGCGGCAAAATAGCGGCGCGCCTCGTCCATATCCCCGCATATCGGCGGAATCGCCATAAGCCCCCGTATTCGTATGCCGGGCAGCTCGGAGATCATTGCAAGCGTTTCAAAAAGCTCCTCCGGCATTATGCCGCTCTTGCTCTCCTCCCTGCCGATATTCACCTCGGCAAGGCAATCCGTTACGATTCCGCGGGCGGAGGACACGCGCGAAATTTCCTTTGCAAGCTTGAAGGAGGATACGGATTCTATCATATCCACCTCGCCCACGATCTGGCGCACCTTATTTGTTTGAAGGTGGCCTATCAGATGCGCCTGAACGTCGGACAGCTCAAGCTCGTCCTTCTTGCCCAGAAATTCCTGAACGCGGTTCTCGCCTATCAGATCGGCGCCGAGGCGCAGCGCCTCGTTGATATAAGGAGGCTCCACCGTTTTGGTGACGCACATCAGGCGCACATCGCCCTCGCTTCTGCCTGCCTTGACGGCAAGCTCCCTGACTTCGTCGCTTATACGCCTGTAATTTTCGCCCACGGCCTTCAGGCGCTCTTCATCAATTATATACTTCCCCATCGCGAAGCTCCTTTCCGCGGATAATGACCTGATCGTATAATTTTATGCCGTTTTCGGACGCGGGGTCGTAGGCAAGCACCACCTGATCTCCGTCCGTTAGCAGCACCTGCGCGTCGCGCCATTTAACGACGGAGGAAACAAGCGCGTAAACGCCCTGCTTTCCGTCCTTGACATGGACGGCGGAGGCGGGCATCCGTATGCCGCTGTATTCGCCAACGCGAAGCTCTATGCCTGCAAGGCGCATAGAAGCCGTTTCGCTGTTCATATCGCGGCAGCTCAGCACAAGCACCGTCTGCTCCTGACCGAGCTCTGCCTGAGCGCCCGAAACTATGGTGCAGGTGTAAACATTCTCCGAGCCGGAAACGACCGCGTCTATCGTGTCGCCGTTTTCATAGCCCTCCAAGTCCGCGCAGTTGACAAGCGCGCAGAAATACCACTCAAAATCCGTTATCAGCTTGCCGGCGGAATCCTCGCTTGCCTTTGCGCCCTGAGCCTGCTTCATCCACTGCTCAAGCGTTTCGGCGTTGAGGGATTCAACGCTTTCATAATCAAACGCATCCTCAAGCGAATCGGTGTAAGAGGAATAAACGCCGGCGCTGTCCGCCGTGATGCTGCCGGAGGGCTGATTTGCGCTGATATTGAGCTGCTGCATCTGCTGCTCCGTTTCACGCATTACGGCTGAAAAATCTATATCCCTGCCTATAAGGATCTGGCGGCGCGTAAAGCTGTCGTTGAGCTGCGCCATAGCCTCCTGCAGGGCGGCTGTATCCCCGACGGACGCGGCGCACACATAATCGCCGAGCTCCTGCCTTATATCGGAATCGAGCGTTTCAACATCCGAGGCTCTGCCGACCGCCTGGCTCTCCATATCGGAATAGTATTGCAGCTCCTTCTCAAGCTCGGCATACTGCGAATAGGCCGCCGCCTTTTGCGCGTCTGAAAATGTGAGGGCGATCCTGCCGCCCTTAACGACCTTTTCACAGTCCTCAACATCCGAGACCGCCACGCCGGAGGCGCTGCTTATGATATGCTCCTGCCTTACGACAAGCGCCGTTGTATCAACGGTCTTATAAACGGTGGACGCCTGCGCGGTCTGCGTTTGCAGGCCGACATTGAGCGTTGAATACAGCGACGCCGCGATGTACGCCGCCGCAAGCAGCAATATGCACACAATGGCTATATCCTGCTTCTGCGCCGAGGTGAGCGCGCCCTTTTTAAAGATTTTTGAATGCTGCGATTTACTCATTTAAAAATTCCCTGCATAATCCGACCGCCTGCGCCGCTATGTCTTTTTCGCCGTCCGCATAGAGCAAAACGGCGTTTTCCCTGCGGCGAAACCAGGTTATCTGCCGCTTGGCGTATCTTCTTGTTTCTCTTTTGATATTCTCCGCCGCCTCTTCAAGGCTTATCTCGCCGTTAAAATAGGGAGCGAGCTCCTTGTGCCCTATCGCCTGCGCGGAGGTGGCGCCCGGTGAGGCAAGGCACTCGCGCGCCTCCTGCAAAAGCCCGTTTTGAAGCATCTTGTCAACACGGGCGTTTATGCGCTCGTAAAGCGCCTGCCGGCTCTTAAAGCAGATCACGAAATAAAGCGTTTCGTAGGGCGGTTCGGCGGATATGCTTTTTTTATCCTCTTCTGTTTTCGTGCTGCCCGTAAGATAATATATCTCCAGCGCGCGGGCAACGCGCTTTTTGTTGTTTTTGTGTATCTTTTTTGCAGCCTGCGGGTCAACGGAGCAAAGCTCGTCGTAAAGCTCCTGCTCGCCGCGGCTCATAAGCCTTTTACGCAGCTCTTCATCAGCGGCGGCGCTTGAAAAATCAACGCCGTTTACAAGGCTGTCTATAAAAAGCCCCGTGCCGCCGGCAACAACGGGCACCCTGCCGCGCGAAACGATATCCTCTATCGCCGAGCGTGCGGCGGCGCAGAAATCGGCGGCGGAATACTGCTGCTGCCTGCCGAGGCACTGCACAAGATGGTGCCTTACGCCGAGCATCTCCTGCTGAGTAGGGGCGGCGGTGGCAACGCCCATCCCGCGGTAGACCTGCATTGAATCGGCGGAGATCACCTCGCCGCCTATCTCGCGGGCAAGCCCTGCGGCAAGTGCCGTTTTGCCGCTTGCCGTTGGCCCCGCAACCACTATAAGCTTTGTTTTATTCATCACTGCACCCTGCCGAACTGCTTTTCAAGCTCGTAGCGCGAAACCTTTATCATAACCGGCCTGCCGTGCGGGCAGTAGCGTATATCCGGCATTGAAAGCAGCTTTTCAACAAAGAGCTCGCGCTCCTGCGGCGTGGTTTTGTCGCCGCCCTTGACGGCGCCGCGGCAGGACGCGGAGTGGAAGATCCAGTCCATCTTATCCGGCTCTATATCGGTTTTATGCTCCAGCAGCTTCTGAGCCGCCTCAAGGATAAGCTCCTGCGCGTTGCACTCGCCCAGCAGCGCGGGAACCGCGCGCACAACAACGGTGTTTGAGCCGAAATCCTCCGCCTCTATGCCGCATTTTGAAAGCAGCCCGATATTTTGGGTGACCGCCTGATATTCATCGGCGCTCATAACCACCGCCTGCGGCGCAAGCAGCTCCTGAACGGCAACGCCGCTTTGTGCCGCCTCTTTTCTGAGACGCTCGTAATTCATACGCTCGTGCGCGGCGTGCTTATCTATGTAGTAAAGGTCGTTCTTTATCTGCACTATGATATATGTGTCAAACGCCTCGCCCACTATTTTGAACGGCGGGGCGATATTTTTTTCATCGTCAACGGCTAAAGCCGCGCTTTTCGCCTCTTCGCCGCTTGAAGCCTGCGGCGCTTCCTTAGCGCCGGAGGGCTTTGAAAAATCTATTGCCACGGTGGTGGAAAATTCGTCCTCCGAGATCTTTTCCTCCTGAGAAAAAACGGAGGAGGCGGCAATCTTATAATCGCCGGGGTCGCCGTAGCTGTCCTTTCTGATATGCGCGTCATAGCCGCCGGAGGCGGAAGCCCTCCACGAGCC
Source organism: uncultured Eubacterium sp. (assembly GCA_944380545.1). GTDB lineage: Bacteria > Bacillota > Clostridia > Oscillospirales > Acutalibacteraceae > Eubacterium_R. Next base: position 272,855 of record CALWHV010000007.1, read on the forward strand.
GCCCGTGCCCGTAAAGCGAAGCTGCGACGGCTGCTGCGGCTTTACGCCGAAATCAACGGCGGCGCTCTCCCGCGGCAGCTCTCTGTATTCCCTGCCGGAGCGGTCCTTATAAGCCGCGCCCCTTCTGACGGAATCATCGGCCTGAAGCGCGGTTTTAACGCCGTAATAAATCAAATTAAACACGGGGCTTTTATCGGCAAAGCGCACCTCGGTTTTTGCCGGATGAACATTAACATCCACAAGCCGCGCGTCAAGCTCTATATTCAGAACGCAGGCGGGGTGGTTGCCCACCATTATGGAATCCCTGTACGCCTGCTCAAGCGCGGCTGCCGCCGTATCGCTTTTAACAAGCCTGCCGTTTATGAAGAAAAGCTGCATTGCGCGCGTTTTTCTTGACTGGTGCGGGCGGCTGACAAGGCCGCTGACGCGCATTGATTCATAAGTGTAGTCCAACGGGATAAGCGTGTCTGAAAGCTGGCCGCCGAAAACGGAATAGACCGCGCTTTTAAGCTCGCCGCTGCCAGAGGTGACTATTGCCTGCCTGCCCTCCCTGATAAATCTGAACGAGATATCGGGATGCGAAACGGCAAGCTTTTCAACAACGCCCTGAACGGCGTTTCCCTCTGCAACATCCTTTTTTAAAAATTTCATCCTGGCGGGCACATTATAAAAAATATCTCTTACCACAACGGTGGTGCCCTGCGGGCAGCCCGCCGGTGAAAGTTCCTTTTCCGCGCCGCCCCAAATCTCATATCGCGTGCCTGTTTCGGCATCCGCGGTTCTTGTGAGCAGCTCCACCTTAGACACGGCGGCGATGGACGCCATCGCCTCGCCCCTGAAGCCGAGGGTCAGGATGGAGGACAGGTCGCTTTGGCTCGATATCTTTGATGTGGCGTGCGAAACGAACACATTTCTGACATCCTGCTGCTCTATGCCGCAGCCGTCGTCCGTTATGCGGATATAGGTTGTGCCGCCGTTTTTTATCTCAACGGTGATATGCTTTGCGCCGGCGTCTATTGAATTTTCAAGCATCTCCTTAACGATGCTCATAGGCCTTTCAACAACCTCGCCCGCGGCTATCAGGCTGTAGACCTCCTTGGGAAGCACATTTATCCGTGCCAAGCTTATCACCTGCCTTTTCGTTTTTATTCAAGCTCCTCGGCTTTTTTCTTTAAGTCGTAGAGCGTTTGCATCGCCTCTATCGGCGTTAAGGTGTTGACATCCGTGGCTTTGAGTATCTCCACTATCTCGCCCCTGCCGTTTGCGGCGAAATTATACTGTATCTCGCTTTCGTCCTCTTCAAGCACGCCGTCCTGCGCCTTGAATTCTATCTGCACCTTGTTTTTCTCAAGCTCCTTGAGTATCGCCTTGGCGCGGCGCACCACCGCGTCCGGCACGCCGGCAAGCTTTGCCACCTCTATGCCGAAGCTTTGATCCGCGCCCCCGCGCACTATCCTGCGCAGGAAGGTTATATCGTCGCCTCGCTTTTTTACGGCTATCGAATAGTTCTTAACGCCGTCCAGCATACCCTCCATCGCCGTAAGCTCGTGATAATGCGTGGCGAAAAGCGCCTTTGCGCCCAGCGTTTTCTTTTTGCACACATATTCCAGCACGGCGCGGGCTATGCTCATACCATCAAAGGTGGAGGTGCCGCGGCCGATCTCGTCAAGAATGATAAGGCTGCGCGAGGTTGCGTTTTTGAGTATGGACGCCACCTCGCTCATCTCCACCATAAAGGTGGAGCGGCCGGTTGCAAGATCATCGGACGCGCCCACTCTGGTGAAAACGGCGTCCGTTATTCCTATGCTTGCGCTGCGCGCCGGCACGAACGAGCCCATCTGCGCCATAAGCACTATCAGCGCAATCTGGCGCATATATGTTGATTTGCCCGCCATATTCGGGCCTGTGATTATCATACAGCGCTCCTGCTGCATATCGAGCGACGCATCGTTCGGAACGAACATTCCGCCCTGCATAAGCGCCTCCACCACGGGATGGCGGCCGTCCTTTATCTCTATCGCGCCGCTTGTGTTTATCTGCGGGCAGGTGTAGTTGTTCTGCACGGCGACCTCTGCAAGCGAGGCGAGGGTATCGAGCGCGGCGAGCGCCTTTGCCGTTTTCTGGATGCGCTGCGCCTGCGCCGAAATGCTTTCCCTTACGCGGCAGAACACCTCGTACTCAAGCGCCACGGCTCTGTCCTTTGCGCCGAGCACCCTGCCCTCAAGCTCCTTGAGCTCCTGCGTGATGAACCTTTCGCAGCCGGTCAGGGTCTGCTTTCTGACATAATCCTGCGGCACCATATCAAGATACGAATTAGTGACCTCTATGTAGTATCCGAACACGCGGTTGTAGCCCACCTTGAGCTTCGGGATTCCGGTTTTCTCTCTCTCGCGCGCTTCGATGGAGGCAAGCACGCCGGCTCCGTCCTCCATAATGCTCTTGAGCTCGTCAAGCTGCAAGTCAAATCCGGCGCGGATCATTCCGCCCTCCCTTACGGTGGCGGGCGGCTCGTCCACTATCGCCTGTGAAATAAGCCCCTGCACATCCTCAAGCGGGTCTATATGCGAATAGATGTCCTTTAAATACGCGCTCACGCAGCCGGAGAGCAGCTCCCTTATCTGCGGCAGCCTTTCGCACGCCGCCTGAAGCGAGCGCAGCTCGCGCGCGTTTGCCGTGGAATACGCCACGCGCGCCATAAGCCGCTCCATATCGCTCACGCCGGATAGCGCCGAGCGCAGGCTGTCTCTGAGCTGAGGATCGTCCGCAAGCTCTGAGACGGCGTTTTGCCGCCTTGTTATTCCCGCCGGCGACATCAGCGGCATATCGAGCCAGCTTCTGAGCATTCTTTTGCCCATTGCCGTTTTCGTTTTATCCAGCACCCACAAAAGCGAGCGGCGCTTATCGCCCGTCATCAAAGAGCTTGTGAGCTCCAGATTTCTGCGGGTGTTCATATCAAGCTTCATATATTCGGAGCCGTCTATCATCTCTATATCGGCGGGGGCTTCTATGGAATCCTTTTTCTGCACCTCTTTAAGATAGCCTATAACGGCGCCGAGCGCGCAGACCACGCTTTTGCTTTTGCCGAGGGAGAGGGAGTCTATATCCTCCTTGCTGAGCGTTTCAAGGATGAGCTGAGTTGCGCCCTCAAAGCTGAAGCGCTCGTCGTCGAGCAGCTGCGCGCCCGAGCCGATGCGCTCCTTGATAAAGGCGGCTACTTCGCTCAGGTCGAGCGCCGCGGAATTGACGAGCACCTCTTTCGGTCTGTACGCCGCAAGGCGGTCCTCTATCTGCTCCTCAATATCCGCGCCCTTAACGGCGGTGAGATGGAATTCAGCCGTGGAAACATCCGCAAAGCAGAGCCCCGTTTCATCCTCGCCCTTAAAGATGGCGCACAGATAATTATTTACGCCGTCCTCCAGCATACTGCCCTCAATAACGGTGCCGGGCGTGATTATGCGCACAACATCGCGCTTTACAAGCCCTTTAACGAGCTTAGGGTCCTCAAGCTGCTCGCATATGGCAACCTTGTAGCCGCGGTTTACGAGCTTTGCGATATAGCTGTCCGCCGAGTGAAACGGCACGCCGCACATCGGCGCGCGCTCCTCCTGCCCGCAGTCCCTGCCCGTGAGAACAAGATCAAGCTCCTCGGAGGCGGTTTTGGCGTCTTCAAAAAACATCTCGTAAAAATCGCCGAGCCTGAAAAACAGCAGCATATCCGGGTATTTGCTTTTTATGTTGAAATACTGCTCCATCATCGGCGAAAGAGCGCTTTGCTTTTTGCCTGCCATAAAACCCCGTCCTCCTCGATAATCAAATTAAAGCCTTAATGCTTTGCGCCGTCAGATCCCGCAGCCGCAGCCGCAGGTGGAGCAGTTGTGAGTGCAGTCCTCCTCCGGCAGGCGGCAGGTCTCCGGGTCCTCGCCGTCAAAGAACAGGCCTATCATCTTACTGATATACTGCGCCATATCCTCCATCTGTGCGGCGGCGGCGGAATACGCCTCCATATTCTCGTTTTTCATTATCTCTTCATAAAGCTTCTGATAGTCGTTTTGAAGCGACTCTATTTTTTCCTTATCGGCGTCGTCGCCCTTGCCGGTCTCCTGCTGATACTGAAGCGAATAGAGCTGAAGCTGCTTGAGCTGCTCCTGAAGCGCGGGGTCTGCGTCGTTTTTGGCAGCCGCCTCTTTAAGCGCGGTAAAGCGGGGGTCCTGCTGTATCTCTTTTCCGAGTTCGCGAAGCGCGTTTTCAAGTGCCATTTTAAAAAATCCTTTCTTTTTGAAAATTACTTTATTCCGCGAGCCTGCCCTTTAAAACATATGTGAGCGGCTCGGTTACGGTGATGTTTTTAAACGAGCCGATAAGGCTTTCATCGCCCTCAAGCTCAACTATAAGATTTCCGTCCGTTCTTGCCTCCAGCTCGCCGGGCTGCCTGCCCCTGCCGCAGATGAAGCATTTGAGCGTTTTGCCGGAATATTTTTTCATATTCTGCGCCGATATCCTCTCCTGCGCATCAAGCAGCTCTCTGAGCCACCTGCCCTTTTCCTCCTGCGAAACGGGATCCGGCATTGAAGCCGCCGGCGTGCCCTTTCTGGGGGAATAGATGAATGTGAACAGCGAGGTGAAGCGCACCTCCTCTATCAGGGAGAGCGTGTCCAAAAACTCCTGCCTCGTTTCGCCGGGGAAGCCGACTATGATATCGGAGGTGACGGAAAGCGAATCGCCCATAAGCTCGCGAGCGCGGCTTATAAGGCTCAAGTAGCGGCTTCTTGTGTAGCCGCGGTTCATTGCGCGAAGCACGCGGTCGTTTCCGCTTTGAAACGGCAGGTGCAGGTGCTTTGCCACCTTTTCACATTCCGCCATAGCCAGCAGCAGCTCCTCGGTGCAGTCCTTGGGGTGGCTGGTCATAAATCTAATCCTGAAATCGCCGGGCAGGTCGTTTATCATTCTGAGCAGCTCGGCAAACGACACGCGCGGCTCAAGGTCCTTGCCGTATGAATTGACATTCTGACCCAGCAGCGTTATCTCCTTATATCCCGAATCGGCAAGGCTCTTCGCCTCGCTCACGATATCCTGCGGCAGGCGGCTGCGCTCGCGCCCGCGCACATACGGCACGATGCAGTAGGTACAGAAATTATTGCAGCCGTACATTATGGGCAGCCACGCCTTTTTTTCATCGTCGCGCAAAACGGGAACGCCCTCTGCGATAACGCCGTCTGCATCCGGAGTTTCAAAAACGCGCTTTTGCGAGGTAAGCGTTTTATAAAGCAGCTCCGGCAGGCGGTGCACAACATGCGTGCCGAACACAAGGTCCACAAACGGAAAGCTTTTTTTGATCTTCCGCGCGATATGCTCCTGCTGCATCATACAGCCGCAGCAGGCAACTATCGTGCCGGGGTTCTCAGCGCGGTGCTTTTTGAGCGCGCCCACATTGCCGAACACACGGTCCTCCGCGTGCTCGCGTACGGCGCAGGTGTTGAAGATTATCAGCTGCGCGGAAAAACGGTCGTCCGTAAAGCCGTAGCCCATCTCAAAGAGCATGCCCTTTAGCCTTTCGCTGTCAGCCACATTCTGCTGGCAGCCGTAGGTAACGACGCAGGCGAGCGGCTTTTTGCCGTATCTTTCATTAAGCAGCGCCGCAACCTTTTTACAGTATTCTTTTTGTATATCAAGCTCCGTTTGCGGCACGAAGCGCAGCTTCAGCTCGCCGTTTTGCAAATCCTCACCACCCGAGAAAAACACCTTTCCATAATTGATATTTATTATAACAAAGAGCGCCTGTATATTCAATAATAAAATATAATAATTTATTAAATAAATTATAAATAAGGGGCGATGGCTGCGCGGGCGCCGATATTGCAAAAGCCGCGGCGATTTGGTAAAATAATATCCGGCTTTAAAGAGCTGCGCAAAACAGCTGCAAAAAGCCGGTCTACCCGAAAGAGATGTGATGTATATGCTAAAAAAAAGAGGCGCGGGCGTGCTGATGCACATAAGCTCAATGCCCGGAAAATACGCGTGCGGAGTTTTCGGAGAGGAAACGCTGCATTTTATAGAGCGTATTGCCGATATGGGCTTTTCCTACTGGCAGGTGCTGCCCTTCAACCCCACCGACCCCTCCGGCAGCCCCTACTGCTCGCCGAGCGCGTTTGCGGGAAACATAATGTTTATAGACCCCGAAGGGCTTGTGAGCGCCGGCCTTGCAACCGAGGAGGAGGCGGCGCAAAACGAATATTCCGGCTCGCCCTACACGGCGGACTTTGATTATGCGCTGAAAAAAAGATACGCGCTGCTTAAAAAGGCGTTTGAACGAACGAACGCCGAAACGGCGGTGGAGATAAAGCGCTTTGAGCTGCAAAACCCCTGGCTTTCCGACTACGCGCTTTATATGGCGGTAAAGGAAAGAAACGGTATGGCGCCGTGGACGCAGTGGAGCCGCGATGAGGCGGAGTACGCGCGCTGCGTTAAAAACATCTATTCCTACGAGAGCGACGCGGCGTTTTGGAAATTTACGCAGTATATCTTTTTTTCGCAGTGGGAAAAAATCAAGCGCTTTGCAAACGAGCGCGGCGTTGCCGTGATTGGCGATATGCCCATCTATGTTGCCGAGGACAGCGCAGATGTTTGGGCGGACCTGCCGCTTTTCAAGATAGACAAAAACACACTTGAGCTTAAAAAGGTTGCCGGAGTGCCGCCCGATTATTTCAGCGCCGACGGGCAGCTTTGGGGCAACCCGATATACGACTGGAGCGCGATGAAAAAGGACGGCTTTCAGTGGTGGACGGCGCGCATTGACGCCGCGCTGAAGATGTTTGATGTGGTTAGGATAGACCATTTCAGGGCGTTTGCAAGCTACTACGAGGTGGACGCCGGCGCAAAAAACGCAAAAAACGGCCGCTGGCAAAAGGGGCCGGGGATGGAGCTTTTTAAAAAGGTGTTTGAAAACCACCCCGACGCGCCGATAATCGCCGAGGATCTGGGCACCTTCGGTGAAGATGTTGTGAAGCTGCTTTGCGACACGGGCTTTCCCGGGATGAAGGTGGTGCAGTTCGGCTTTGACGCGAACGCGGATTCCGCCCACCTGCCGCACAACGCCGTTCAAAACAGCGTTATCTACACCGGCACGCACGACAACAACACGCTGCTCGGCTGGCTTTGGGAGGCGGACGAAAGAAGCCGCCGCTTTGCGCTTGACTACTGCGGCTTTTCTGGCGGCGGCTGGGGCGAGGGCGGCTACAAAAGCCCCTCCTGCCGCAGCATTATAGAGGCTGTTTGGCGCAGCAGCGCAAATGTGGCGGTGATCGCCTTTCAGGATATGTGCGGCTTCGGCAGCGACGCGCGGATGAACACGCCCGGAGTGGCGGAAAGAAACTGGCGCTTTCGCACAACGAGGGAGACGATAGATTGCGCCGACGGCGATTATTTTCGCCGCATAAACGCGCTTTACAGGCGTATGTACCCCGCGTTTGAATAAGCGCACGATACGACAAAACGGCCGAGGACGGTTTTTCGTCCTCGGCCTTATCTGTGCGTAATTATTTGCTCTGCGGCGCTTCGCACGCGCAGGCGGGGGCGGAATCGTCTTTTTCCGGCGGGAAAAATTCATCCACGGGAAATTCGATGTTCCTGAAGGTGTCGCACGGGTTCTGGGTGCTGCATTCACATTCCCTCTGCGGCACGCAGTAATCGTAGGCGGGTATCAGGATCTGCACATCTCTTTCCATCTGCACGATGCTGAACAAGCCGAGCGTTACCAGCACGGCCTTTGCGCCGCCCGCACTGGGAACGGTATCCTGCGAATTTTGAAGCACGCTTTGCGGAAACGCACTGCAAAGCGGGATGCAGCAATCGCACAGGTCCACAACATCGCATTGCAGGATAACGGGATCCACCGCCTGCACCTTTGCCGTGGGGTTTGTGTAGCCGGGAGCCTCGGGGCAGTCCGCGGAATCGGAGGCGGGGTTTGAGGTGAACACCTTTACGCTGCCGTCCGAGCCGTAAAGAATACATTTTTTGGTGAACTGAGCGTAGCCCACAGCCACCTCCGGCGTGGTGCAGGGCGCGGCGTAAGTATCGAACTCAAGGCGGAAATAGAAGGTTATATCCACCGAATAATAGCCCCTGTTGAAAGGGACCTCGTCTACATCAACGGAAACGGAAACCACCTTACATTCACGGCATTTCACATTTGCCGCCTCGTCTATCATACGCTGGCTCCTTGAAAAGAAGGTTACCCTCAGATCTTCAAGGCAGTCTTTGGAAACGCAGCTGTCATAAATGCGCTTCGTATCTATGCAGACGGCTTCGTTTATCCGCTTTTCGCCGGCGTCGATAACAGTGCTTGCCATAAAAAAACTCCTTTTCAGAATAATCGGAAGCGTGCGGAAAAGCCGTTGCGCCGCCGGGCGGCGCCGCTTTGCCGTTTTAACTTCATATCATTCTATGCAAAGGAGCTTTTAATGTTATCGGTTTTGCAAAAATATTGCGCGGCTCTATATTTTGTCAAGCTTTGCAAAATTTGCCATAAGCTTTTTCGTGCCGCTTCTGTCAAACGCGATCTCAAGCAGCGTATCGTTGCCCATTGCCCTGGCGGAAACTATAACGCCCGTGCCGAAGGTTTTGTGGCAAACGGCGTCGCCCACGGCAAAGCTTTGATCTGCCTGCGTGCGCTCGTAGCCCACCTGGCCGAATTTTCTGGAGGCGGCGGCTGTTTTTGCCTGCGGATTTTCCGCAAAGGCGGAGCGGGTGAACGCGCCGCGCGGCGTGAAATCGTGCTTTGTTTCATCGCGCGTGACATTGGCGGGTATCTCTCTTAAAAAGCGCGAGGGCGTGTTCCTGCCCGTGGAGCCGTAAAGCATACGGCGGCGCGCGTTGAGCAGATAGAGCTTTTCCTTGGCGCGGGTTATGCCCACATAGGCAAGGCGGCGCTCCTCCTCAAGATCCTCCTCGCTGAAGAGCGACTGATTGCCGGGGAACACGCCGTCCTCCATACCGGGGATGAATACTATCGGAAATTCAAGCCCCTTGGCGGCGTGGAGGGTCATAAGCACAACGGCGTCCTCGTCGTTGTTATACGAATCTATATCGGAAACGAGCGCAACATCCTCTAAGAAATCGGAGAGGTCAAAATCCTCGTCCTCCTGCTGGTAGCGGATGAACATAGTTGAAAGCTCGCTTATATTATCGCGCCTGTCCTGCGCGGTTTCGGGGTCCTCGTCCAGATACTCGTCGTAGCCGGTTTTGTCTATTATCTCCTGCAGAAGGTCGGAGAGGGGCATACCGTCCTCAAGGCACTGCTGAAAATGCTTTATCAGACCGGCGAACGCGCCGAGCCTTGAGGCTGCGCGCTGTGTTTTTTCAAATTCGTCGGCGCGTGTGCAAACCTCAAACGCCGAAATGCCGAGACCCGTTGAGATCTCAAGGATATTTGCCAGCATCGTATCGCCTATGCCGCGCTTCGGCACATTGATTATGCGCTGTAGGCGCACATTATCCGCCGGATTGTTGATAAGGGCGAAATAGCTGACGATGTCCTTTATCTCGCGCCTGTCAAAAAAGCGGTGGCCGCCGATAACAATATGCGGTATGCCGCTTTTTGCAAGCGTTACCTCTATGGTTCTGGACTGGGCGTTCATCCTGTAAAGCACGGCGTGATCGCGCATTTTTTTGCCGTTTTTAACATTTTTAAGTATCTCGTCCGCTATGTAGGACGCCTCGCGGTTCTCATCCTCAAGCGTGTTTACCACTATTCGTTCGCCCGCGCCGGCTGCGGTCCACAGATTTTTGCCCTTGCGGTTTTTGTTGTTGGAGATAACGGCGTTTGCCGCGTCCAGAATATTCTGGGTGGAGCGGTAATTCTGCTCAAGGCGGATCACCTTTGCATCCTTGAACTGATGCTCAAAGGAGAGTATGTTTTCTATCGTTGCGCCGCGGAAGCGGTAGATGCTCTGATCGTCGTCGCCCACAACGCAGATGTTGTTGTAGCCGCCGGCAAGCATTGACACCAGCACATACTGCGCGTGCGAGGTGTCCTGATACTCGTCCACCATAATATATTTAAACTGGCGCTGATAAAGCTCCAGCACATCGGGATTTTCCCTGAGCAGGCGCACGGCGTTGAAGATCATATCGTCAAAATCCATAGCGTCCGCCTTTTGCAGCTCTTTTTGATAAAGCTCGTAGCACTCGGCTATCCTTGATTTTCTGAAATCGTTTTGAGCGCCGCTTTTATATTCGGCGGGGCCGATAAGGCTGTCCTTAGCCGTGCTCATTTCAGCCAGTATGGATTTGTGGTGCAGGATCTTATCCGTGATGCCGAGCGATTTTTGGCAGTGCTTCATCACGCGCTTTTGATCGTCCGTATCATAGATCGTGAAATGCGAGGTGTAGCCGAGCCTGTCTGCAAAGCGCCTTAAGATGCGCCCGCAGCAGGAGTGGAATGTGTGCGCCCAGATGTCGCGCGCGCCGTCGCCCACAGCGTCTGCAAGCCTTTCGCGTATCTCGCCCGCCGCCTTGTTTGTAAAGGTTATGGCAAGCACCTGCCACGGCTCTGCAAGGCCGCTTTCAATAATATGCCTTACGCGGTTTACAAGCACGGTGGTTTTGCCCGAGCCTGCGCCCGCAAGTATCAAAAGCGGGCCCTGCGTGCAGTCCACAGCCTTTTGCTGCATTTCATTCAACGCCATATCTTCACCTTCCGAAAAAATAAAATATCAAAATAAACTGTAAAATAAAGGGGCGCCTCGGCACCCCTTTTATTTGATTTTACAAAAGCCGCTTTTATCAGCCGAGCAGGGTGAGCAGCACGCCCGCAGCAACCGCCGAGCCGATAACGCCCGAAACATTCGGACCCATCGCGTGCATAAGCAGGAAATTTGCTGGATTTTCCTTTTGGCCCACCTTTTGGCTTACGCGCGCCGCCATGGGAACGGCGGAAACGCCTGCTGAGCCGATGAGCGGATTTACCTTGCCCCTTGTTATCACATACATAAGCTTGCCGAAAAGCACGCCGCCCGCGGTGCCAACTGCAAACGCCACAAGACCGAGCACGATAACGCCGAGCGATTTGGCGTTCAAAAAGCTCTGCGCGCTTGTTGTTGCGCCTACGGAAAGGCCGAGCATAATGGTGATGATATTCATAAGCTCGTTTTGCGCCGCCTTGGCTATGCGCTCCGTTCTGCCGCTCTCCTTAAGCAGGTTGCCGAACATAAGCATACCGACGAGCGAAGCGGCGTCCGGCAGGAGCAGCGAAACGATCACCGTTACCATTACCGGGAAAAGTATTTTTTCAAGCTTTGAAACGGGGCGCAGGGTCTCCATAACCACGCTGCGCTCCTTTTTTGTGGTGAGCGCGCGCATTATAGGCGGCTGGATGACCGGCACGAGCGCCATATACGAATACGCCGCCACCGCTATAGTGCCCAGCATATGCGGCGCAAGCTGAGAGGTTACGAATATTGCCGTGGGGCCGTCCGCACCGCCGATAATGGCGATGGAGCCCGCCTCCTGCGGCGTGAAATTGAGCAGCACGGCGCCCACATAGGTAAAGAATATGCCGAGCTGCGCCGCCGCGCCCAGAATAAAGCTTGAGGGATTTGCAATAAGCGGCGAAAAATCCGTCATAGCTCCGATCCCGAGGAATATCAGCGGCGGGTAGATGCCGGATTTGACCCCGAAATACAGGAAATCGAGCAAGCCGGGAGTGCATACCTCGCCCGCCTCGTTTACCATTCTGCCCGCAACAAGGTCTATAAAGCCCTGAAGATCGCTGTACTGCACGGCAAGATTTGCGCCGGGCAGATTTGCAAGCAGCATACCGAAGGCTATCGGTATCATCAAAAGCGGCTCAAAGCCCTTTTTGATGCCGAGCCATAAAAAGAAGAAGGACACGCAAAGCATCACAAGATTCATCCAGCCGCCCTCTGTGAAGAAGAAGGCGTAGCCGCTGTTCATCACGATGTCTACAAGCGCGCCCCAAACGCCCTGTAAAACTTCCATAATAAATCCTCCTATTCAAATGAAGAGCATCAAAAAACGGGCTGTTGCCGCAAGCCCGTTTATGACGCTTAAAAGCCGTTAAAATGGTCTGGTATTATCGCGAACGGCGGCGGCAGCCCACGGGTTTCTGCCGCTTACATTCCTAACCTTGATAGAGCGGATAACAAAATTCGAACCGCCCTGATAAGCATAAACCGCGGCGGATATGGCCGCAACGATCTCCGCGCTTACGCCCGCCTGAACCGGCGCGGGAGCGGGAGCCGCCTTTGAGGGAGCGCAAACGGCAGGACCGTCTGCACCGCAGATTACGGCGATTGACTCGGCTTCCTGCTTTTTTGCCTTTTTGCCGCCTGCCACCTTGCCGAACGCCTGGAATATCAAAATAAGCAGGATGAGCACCAGCATAACGATAACGATGCCGGCGATAACAACCTCTGAGGTGAGCATCCAATCAACTCCTCCAAGACCCATATTTATCATCGGAAAAAGCTCTGAAACGGGCATTATTTTTCCTCCTGTTCATCAAATCAGTAGTATTATAAAACAGTCGGAAATAATTTTCAACAGAAATTTTTATTTTTGTTAAAAATTTAACGGCTTGATTGCGCCGCGCCTATTGATTTATTTTTAAAATCGTTTATAATATTATTATCAAAAGCACGGATTTTAACCGCAAAGCCGGGCACGGAGGTATTGAGGATGAAAAAAGAAACGCTTATCATAGCCATCTTGGTGGCGCTGCTGATACTTTGGATAACCGAAACCATCGGCATGAAAAAGACCTCGCGCCTGCTGAGCGGGGCTATCGACATCGGCTTTTCCCTGCTCAGATAGAAAAGCGAGCTTCACAAAACAAAGCGCGAATCAAGCTAAAAACGCCGTCCAAAAGGGCGGCGTTCTTTTTTGCCTTTATGCGATTTTGCGAAGTTTGGTGAAGCGGCGCTGTTTAGGCGGGCTACTGCAAAAGCTTTGTATCCGCCGTTATTCCGTCCTCGGCGGATTCGGCTTGCCGCTCGCCGGAAACGAGATACTCGCGCGTTGCGGTATCGCTGGCGCAAAGCGTTACCGTGAAGCCCTCGTACACCATCGCGCCGAAATAATCCTCGCCGAGAGCCGCGCCGTTCATAATCAAATCGCGCCGCTCCTCCTCGCTCATATTGCGTATGCGCTCGCGGTCCTCCGGCGAAACGAGATCGCTTATCGTGTAAACGGTTATATCGCCGTAATTTGTGAAGCCGGAATAAAAATCAAGGTCGCTGCGCTTTGAAGCGTCGCTTATCATTATCTCGCGAAGCTCCGGCCAGTTCTTTGCCGGAATATTGTAGACTGCGGTGGTTGAGGCGGTGTATTCGCCCGTTTCGGTCAGCTCCTCCTCGCCGTAGGTAACGCCCTCTATCAGCATAATATCCTGCGCGTCGAAATTGTACGGCTCGGTCTGCGCTATCGCGCTCGGAAGGCGGAGAATATCAAGATACTGCGCCCAGATATTTTTCTCTATCCTGTAGGTGCGGCTGAGCTTGGAGCCGTTTTTCATCGTATATTCAAGGCTGAAGCAGACATCCTGACCTGAAAATACTGTTGAACCGTCCGTTTCTCCGTTATATTTAGGGCGGCGGTAATCTATCACCTCGTCGCTTACGGCAAGCTTGTGAAGCTCGATAACCTTTTCTATATCCTGCCCGTCCTCAAACAGATATTCGTTCCCGCCGTTGCCGGAATCGAAATAATAAAGCAGGCTGAAAAGGCTGATGTTATAGTCCTCGGAAATATAGTATCTGCTGCCGGAGTCAACAAGCTCAACGCTTTCCACATCCGCCGCCTGAGGCACATATCTTACGAATCTTGAATCATCCGCGTTAAACGCAAACACCGCAAAGCCCGCATACGCCGCGGCAAGCACGGCAAGGCAGACGGCGTACGGCTTTGTAAACACGCGCTTGTGATTTATCAGCACAAGACCGCATATCACGGCAAGCAGCGCGCCGAGCGCAAGACCCGCCGGCAGCGTTTGGAGCAGGCTGTTTTTGTTTACGAACAGCAGCATACCGAACGCCGCATACAAAAGGCTGATAAGAATATTCACAAAGCTGCCGTTTTTCCAGCTCTGCGCAACCTCCGCCCTTCTTTTTACGAACGCCGCTAAGCCGAGCAGGAACAGCGCAACGATCATCACCGCCGCGATTATATACGGCGCGGTGCCCGGCACCTCTGAATCGGAATATATCCGCTTGAAAAGGCCCGTCCAGGTGATATCGTTAAAATACGGCATAATGGACGGAAAGCCCCAGATATTTGAAAGCATCATATCCGCGCCGTTCAAAAGCGCGGGGAAAACATAGGCGCAGCCCGCTATCATAAAGAAATACTGAACGGTGTTTGAAGCGGCCGCGGCGCACATTGCAAACGCGGCGTAGACCGCCAGCATACCGAGCAGAGCGATCGCGCCCAGCTTAAGGGCTGAGGCGATATCAACGCCCGAGAGCACCTTTTGCAGCAGGCTCTGCCGGTTGAAGCAGCCCACTACCAGCGCATAAACGCCGGCGTTGAGCGCAAAGGAGACCGTGTTCACCGCCGCGCCGAGCAGGAACGAGGAGCAGAAATAATCGCTCCGCTTTACAGGCAGCGCAAGCAGATAATCGCAGGCACGGCGCGAATAAAACGGCTTAAACATCATATAGACGGCAAACACATTATAGACCGAAAGCACAATAAACACGGTGTATACGATCACTACCGGATAATAGCCGATCGCGTAAGAAAGCTGCGTATATGTTTCCTTGCCGGCTGAATTTATGCTGAAAAGCAGCGTTGGCAGCAGCGAAATGATTATGCAAACGAGCGCACCCGCCGCATTGCGGCGAAAAACGGTTTTAAACGCCGTTAAAAAAGTGCTTTTAACTGAAGATGTTGGCGATGTCATAGCCTGCTCCCTCCATTTCACTTATAAACAGCTCCTCAAGAGTCAGCGGCAGCGTCTCGAAATAATCGGGATTTGCAGAGGCGATGAGCTCCTTTATCTGCTGTTCGTCTCCCTTAACGGTAAGCTGAAGCATCTTGCCCATACTGCTGCGGCTGACTATATTGAGCTGCGGCTCTATTTTTTTGAAGCTCTCCGGCTCCATTATGAACTGCACGCGGTAGATACCGACCGCGCCGCCGTCTATATCCTTTTCAAGCAGCACGCCGCCCTGATGAAGCAGGCCTATATGGTCGCAAAAGCCCTCAAGCTCGCGCAGGTTGTGGCTTGCTATCACAACGGTGGCGCCCGTAACAGAGATATATTCAATGAGCATCTTTTTAACAAGCTCGCGCACAACGGGGTCAAGCCCGTCGAATATCTCGTCAAACAGCACATAGCCCGGCGCGCTTGAAAGCGCAAGGATTATCGCCGCCTGGCGCTGCATGCCCTTGCTCATTGAGGAAATCTTCTGCTTTCCGCTGACGGGAAAAACGCTTTTAAGATTTTCAAACCTTTTTGCGCTGAATTCGGGGTACGCGTACCTGTAATAGCGCGCCATTGAATCAAGCGTTGCGCTCGGATAAAAATACGGATAATCCGAAACGAACGCCGTTTTTCTTTTTACGCGGATATTTTCATACGGCTCCTCTCCGTCTATAAGAGCCGTGCCGGAATCCGGCCTGTAAACGCCGGAAAGAACGCGCAAAAGCGTGCTTTTGCCGGCGCCGTTTGAGCCTATCAACCCGTAAACGGAGCCGTTTTGGATCTCAAACGAAACATTGTCGAGCGCCTTTGCGGCACCGAAGGATTTGGTAAGATTTTTTATCTCTATCATTTTTCTCCCTCCCAAACAGAGCCGATAAGGCTGACCGCCTCTTCCCTTTCAAGGCCTGCGTTTTTTGCATCCGCAAGCACCTGAAGCAGCAGGCCGCGCGCCTTTTCGCGCACCGATGCCATATCCGTTTTGCGAACGAACACGCCCTTGCCGGCAACGGTGTATATAACTCCGTGCAGCTCAAGATTTTTATACGCTTTTGAAACGGTGTTTGGATTTATGGAAAGCTGCGTTGCCAGCGCGCGCACGGACGGCAGCGGGCTGTCCGGCTGATAAACGCCGAGATTTATGAGCTTTATTATCTCTTTTTCTATCTGTATATAAATAGGTTCCCTTCCGGAGGGGTCAAGATTCAACATTCACACCATCACCTATTCATTATGGATTGCCTTAAGGGCACTGACCTTAACCGCCCTGTTTGCCGGCGAAACGCCGGAGATAACGCCCACCAGCACGGCAAAGCCGATGCCGAGCAGCGCAAGCCACCACGGCACGGAGGAAACGGTCATCCCCGCCGAGGCGTCGCCGCCGAGCGAGCCTATCAGCGCGCCGGCCGCAAGGTTTGCCGCAGCGGACACAAGCAGGCTTATCAAAACGCCTATGCCGCCGCCCAAAAGCCCTATCATACCCGCCTCGCAGAGGAAAACGGCCTTGATATCCGCGGTGTCGCACCCCAGCACCTTCATAACGCCGATCTCCTTTTTGCGCTCGTAAACAGCCATAACCATCGTGTTGCTTATGCCGAACGCCGCAACAAGCATTGAAACGGCGCCCACCGCGCCCAAAACGAGCTGAACGGCCGCCATGGTGCGCTTTGTGCCGGCGATCTCGTCCTCGTTTGAATATGTTGCCAGCCCGACGGAGGCTATCGCCTGCTGCACCTGCGAAACGCTTTCAACATCATCCGCCCAAACATATATCTCGCTGTACTGCTGCGGCGTGTTTGGCTTTGAATTCAGCGCGTTGTATTCGCGCAGAAGCTCGCGCGCCGCGCTTATATCCATAAAAACGGAATTTGAGGTATCCATACCCGTGCTGCCGGGCGAGGTCATAATGCCGCCAACGCGAAGCGTTCGGCTGTGCTGAGAGCCGCCGGACGCGCCCTCCTGCACGGGGGCTACCGAAAAGCTGTCCTTAAGCGGGTCTATCTCGCAGCTTATTATATTTCCGGAATCATCCGTTTCGCTTTTAACGGCGTTTCCGTTATTATCCGTGAAATTCACGGCTGCGCTGCTGCCGAAAAGCGCCGTGCCCCCCGCCGAGCCGCCGGAAACGGTGACGCCCAGCTCGCCGAGGCGGTCAAGCTCCAGCGCGGTTACGCTGCCGCCGGTATAGGCGTATCTGCCGCGCGTTATCTGCACGCGCTCCGTCATATCGATAACGGGAAGCACCGTTCTTACGCCGCTTATGCCTGAAAGAAATTCCACGGCGCTGTCATCAAGCGGCGGCGCTTCCTTATCCGAAGCCTCCGCCGCGGCGGTGTCAACATAAACGCTGATCCTGGTTGCCGAAGCGGAATTGCGGTACTGCCGGGTGAGCGTTTCGTTTATTCCGACGCCCACGGAGATCATAATAACTATGGCGCAGGTGCCCACGATAACGCCGATAACGGTGAGCCTTGTGCGCGAACGCCTGCCGCGCAGGTTCCTAAGCGCCATCGAAAGGATATCAGAGCTCTTCATCCGAAAGCTCACCGGCCTTTCTCTTTTTCCTGCGCTTGATGACCACCGCGGCAACGACCGCGGCGATGATAACGGCAAGCACGGCTGCAAGGATATAGAAATGCGTGTAATCCCCGCCGCCCTGAGTTACCTCAAGCTGCTCCTGAGCCTGCTCGTAGGGGTCCTGCTTTTCCTGAGCCGTTACGGTGAAATCGCGCGAAACGCTCTTTTTTTCGCCGCTCTCGTTTTCATAATCAAGCACGAGCGAAAGCTGCTGCGCGCCGGCGGCTTTAAAGGTTACGGGCAGCGTGTAGTTGCTTTGGAACTGCTCGCCGGCCGCGATGTTCCCTATATACGCCGCGGCAAGCTCCTCTTCGCCCGAAACAAGGCGCACGCGGCAGTTTGAGATATCGGATCTGCCGCTGTTTATAACGGTGAAGCCGCAATCCTGCTCCTGACCGGCAACGACCGTTTGCCCGTTAAGTGAAACGGAGCCTATCTCCGCGGATTCCGGCTGCAAAACGCGAACGCTCACCGAAAGCTCCGCCGTTTGAGAGAGCTTTTCGCCGCCGTCAAAATATTCATACGAGGCTGAAACGGTTATCGGATACGCTCCGCTGACAGCCGCCGGAAGGCAGCGAAAGCTCTTGGAGAAAGTAGCTGAGGAGGATATCTTTTTTTCATACGCCGTATCGGCCGAGCCGCTTATTGCAAACGCCTCGCCGCCGGAGAATTTTACCACAACATTTTGAACGGGTATCTCCTTTGAGGTGTTTTCAAGCGTGATATCAAGCGCAAATTCATCGCCGCCGGCAACATAGCTGCCGCCGTAGGAATAATCGCTGATTATAAGCTGCGGCGTGAGCGACTGACTGACGGAGCCGCCGGAAACGCTGACGGCGTAATTTATCTCCGCCGCGCCCTGGGCTATCTGCTGGCCGTCAAAATATTCATAGGACGCGCTGAGCGTTACGGGGTAAACGCCCGTCTGCGCCGAGGAGGAGCAGTAAACGGATTTTGAAAACGAATACTCGCCGCCTTTTGCGATCCTGTCGGCATAAACGCTGTCGCTTCCCGAAGCCACGGTAAACGCCTCGCCGCCCGATATTCTGATATTCACATTTCTTATATCGGTTGACGGGCTTGTGTTTTTAAGCTTGAAGCTGAGCTTTACGCTGCCGCCGGGGCTTGCCGTTTTGTCTGCCGAAAAGCCCGCTGATATGAGCGAGGGGGTGAAATCCTGCGCCGCGGCGGCGGAAAGCGGCGAAAGCAGAGCCAAAGCCGCAGCCGTTATCGCAAGGATAAGCGCAAGAAGCGGCGTTTTGATTTTGATTGAATATCCTGTTTGCGTTTTCATATCATTTCTCCTCGTTGTCGTTTTCTGCGGCGGGCGTGTTTTTGCGCGTGCTCTGCACCCTGCCGTCCGTTATGGTTATTATTTTATCGGCAAACGCCGCCACATCGTTGTCGTGCGTAACAAGTATCATAGTGGCGCCGTTTTTATGCACCGTTTCGCGCATAAGGCGCATAACCGAGGCGGTTGTTTCACTGTCCAGATTTCCGGTGGGCTCGTCGGCAAATATCACCTTTGGCTCGGAAACGAACGCCCTTGCGATGCCCACCCTTTGCTGCTGACCGCCGCTCATCTCAAACGGGCGGTGGTCCTTTCTGTTTTCAAGCCCCACAAGGCGGAGCATCCTGAGCGCCTTTTCCTCTCTTTGCCGCCTGTCCTCGCCCTTAAAGACGAGCGGCAGGGCAACATTTTCAAGCGCCGTTAGCGACGGGATAAGATCATAGCTTTGAAAGATAAAGCCCGTGAACCGGCGGCGAAAGAGCGCAAGCTCGCGCTCCGTCATCAAATCTATCCTGTGCTTTCCTATAAACACGCTGCCGGAGGTTGGCTTTTCAAGCCCGGCAAGCATATTGAGCAGAGTTGATTTTCCCGAGCCGGAGGTGCCCAGCACGGCGCAGATCTCGCCGCGGTCAACCGATATGCTGACATCGCTGAGCGCGTTCACCCGCTCCCTGCCCAAAAGAAAGGTTTTGCAAAGCGACTGCGTTCTTATCAGCGGCTGCTGCTGCAAAATACCGCCTCCTTTCGTTAGCCAAGATTGTATTAACTGTACTATAACGCTTAGTACACTTTACATATACCATATCCTCCTCCTTTTGTCAACAGGTTTTTGAAAAATTTTATTTTTAAAAAAATGCGTCAAAAAAGCTTGATTAAAAAAAGCAAGAACGCCGCACTGTGTGCGGCGTTCTGCGCCCCGACCGATTTATCGCCGAGCCGTCAGTATATTTGGGGCTTGTTTACGGTTATCTCCGATATATCCGGCGCGTAGGTCTGCGTGCCGTTAAAGCTGTTTGAGCCGTCGTTATAGAGCAGAAGCTCGTTTTCGCCCTCTTTAAGCTCTATATTTACCGTTACGGTGGTGAAATTATCCGCGCTGCAGGTGTTGCGGCAGTAGAGCTGAGAAACGGCGCCGTTCACGCTGAGCGTTATATTGTCCTCCACAAGGTCAACATTATAGTCGTGAACGCCCTGCTCGCGGTTTGCGCTGTAAAGCAGGGTGAGCTTATATACGCCGCTTTCCGGCGCGGTGAAAACATAGCGGGCAGAGCCTGAGCCGCCCTCTATGCCCGTGATGAAGCTGACGCCTGCGGCTTCGTTTTCAAGCAGCCGAGCCGAGCCTGAGAGCTGCGCGCTGCCGGGCGAAAGGGATATGCGCTGCGGCAGGCTTTGAGTTTCTCTGCGGGCTGTGTTGAGCTGCGCGCCCTGCGCAAAGACCGTAATATAGTTCAATCCGCGGCGAAGATATACGGTTGCGGTGCCGTCGTGCCCCGTGCGGGCGGGCGCGCCGTCAACATCTATATCGCACAGCGGCGCGGAGGCTATGTCGTAGTACCCGTCCTGCGGGGCGACCGCAAGAAACGCCGTGGAGCCTGCATCCGCCGCGCCGTTATCGGAAAGAACGGCGCACTCCTGCTTTTCGTAGGGGCGGATAAGCAGAGAATCCAGCACGAAGGTGCCCTCAAGGTGGCGCAGCTCGATAGTGTGCTCGCCAGCCTCAAGCTCCAGCAGCATATCGTAAGCGCCCGTTATCTCGCTTTTAACGGTGTTCGGCAGGGTTATCGTCTGCTCCTCGCCGTCCGCGCTGAAGATTGCCTTTGCCGAAACGCGGTCCTCTGAGCGCTGCACGCCGTTTTCGTTTGCCGCGCCGTCGTTTGCCTTGCCGTAAATAAGGCGCAGCTCGTATGAGCCGCTTTCCGGCACGGTTATGCTCAGGCGCACGCCGTCGCCCTCGTTTTCATTGCCGCCCACAAGCCCCTTTTTCTCTCCGGTGGAGGCGTAGGCGCTGTCGTAGGTATAGGAATTTCCGAGCAGCTCGCCGTTTTCAAACTCATAACGCTGATAAAGCGTTTCGCTGCTGTAAGGCTCGTCGCCCTCCTCGGCGGGGCGCACGGTGATGCGGTAAGCCGTGTTTTCATCCATAAAGCTCATATCTATATCGAGCGTTTTGCCGCAGCTTTCGGTATAGCCCTTCACCTTTTCCGGCGCAAAGACCATACCCGATATGCCCTGATAGGTTACCGCCTCTATCTCGATATATGCGCTGCCGCCGTAAAACGCCGTGTTTTCAAGACCGGTGAGCCGGACGCGCCCGTCATAATCCGCGCCGGAAACAAGAAGCTCTATCTTATCCCTTGAGGAATTGAGCGTGCCGAGCCCCATAAACTGCCTGTAGCGCGGAGCGCGCAGCTGAATTATTGCCTTGCCCACATCGGAATGAAAGAAGTCCGAAACGCTGCTCTCCATAGTCTGTCCCTGAAGCTGCGAATACCAGCGGTAGACCCACCAGGCGGAATTCGGGGTATTGTAGTCCGCGGCGGTGCTGCAAAGGTTGTTTGCAAAAAGCCAATACGCCTGCTGCGCATACACCTTTGAAGATTCTATGCGGCTTATATATTTAAGCATCGTGTTAGGATTGCCGTTATCCTCCATCATACCGTATTCCGTTACGATAACGGGTATATCCTCGCTCAGCTCAAGGCTGCGCAGAATGGAGCTGAGATCGTCGCGGTGGAACTGCCAGTCGTATATGGAGCGGTAGTTGAGCTCGTGATATATGAGAACATCCGGCATACAGCCGTTTTCGGAGGCGTATTCAAGAAAATCGCGCATTTTGGCGCTGTCGTAATCAAAATATCCCGGACCGCCGATAACGGCGTTCGCATCCATAGAGCGCACAAGCTGATATGTCATACGCCACGCCTCAAAAAAGGCTTCGCTGCCGTCCTTTGAAAAATCGCCGAACCAAACGCCGTTGTCCGGCTCGTTATAAAGGCAGTACACCAGCTTATCCGAATAGGGCGAATCCATCTGCGCCGCAACCGTTTCACGCACAAGCGGGAAATATGTGTTTTCAACATAATCGCGCCAGTCATATGCGCCGCTTTCGCGCATCTCTTCTATATTTTCGTGGTCGTAATACCAGGTGGGATACATATCCTGAAGATAGACCACAAGATAATCGCAGCTGCCGGAGGAAAGCGCAGCGGCGGCAACATCCTCCATCTCGCCGATAGGATGCTGGAGCCCGAGCGTGGTTTTGGTGGAAAGCGATGAGAGCCCCACGCTTTTTACCATATTGCGCGACGGCACGCCCTCCTGCGCGATGCCGTAAAGAAAGCCGGAGGCGCCGTTCGTGACCTCCCCTGTAAGGCTTGAGGCGTTAAAGGTTACCGTTGGGGTGTAAAAGGCAAAAAGCGCCCCTGCCGCCGCAGCTAAGGCTATTATAACGGCAAGAAGCGCTATGCCGAGTTTTTTGAGAACTCTTTTTCTTTTCATATTTATTCCTTTATGAAGCACAGCCGAAGCGCGTGCTTTTCAACCTTGAAATCAACCGATGGGTAATCGAAATTTTCACCGTCGCAGTTGCCGAGCAGGCCGCTGCCGTCCACCGACCAGATGCGCCCGGAGGTGACATAGCCGGTGTGGATGTAGGGCGAGGTCTCCTCGTTTGCCGTGCCGGCGCTGTATTTGGGAATCAGCGGCAGCGCCTTGGCAAGATTAAGAGCGTCCGCCAGGCAGAAATCAAGTATACCGTCGTCCAGCTTGGAATCGGGCGCGGGGCAGAAGCCGCCGCCGTAATAGCTGGCGTTGCAGATTGCAAGCAGCGTGTAATCCGCCGGCACAGCGGTGTATTTATACGGCTTGCCGTCCCTGCCGATGCAGTTCATATCAATATTTATATTATATTTCATTGAGCTGAGCACGGCGGGCACAACGGCGATATTATAAGCCTGGCTGCCGAGGAATTTTACCTTTCCGGCGATCTTTCTGCCGATGGTTTCAACCTTTGTGTCCAGCCCGAAGCTCATTACATTTATGCACTTTTCGCCGTTGTAGTCAATAAGGTCTATCGGCTTTATGTCGTATTTGGGCCTTCCCGTATGAAGGCCGAACGCCTTGACAACATTGAGCGAATCTATCTTTTTGGTGCCGTATATCTTTTTGGCAAAATCATTGCCGGTGCCGAGCGGGAGTATCATAAGGGGCGTTTTTGTGTGGGCAAGGCCGTTTGCAATCTCGTGAACGGTGCCGTCGCCTCCGCAGCACACCACAACGCAGTCCTCGCCGTATTTTTCGGCATACTGCGCCGCGATCTCCTTGGCGTGCCCGCGATAGCTCGTTTCCTCTATTATCATCTCGTCGTCAATAAACCTGAAGGCGGACTGCACCTGCCTGAACAAAAGCTGCCTGCTTTTGTTGCCCGCTATCGGATTTTCAATAAATATGTATTTCATAAGCGCTCCCCCTCTTTGCCGGTGCTACATAACTCTTGTGCCGCCGACCGGACGGATTATCAGCACATGGCAGCTGCCCTTTCCGAACACGCTTTCCATCTCCGTCTTATACTGCTCAAGCAGCTCGTTCGGCACGAACGCCTGTATCGTGCCGGCAAAGCCGCCGCCGTGAACGCGGTAGGCTCCGTTTACGCCGAGCACCTCCTCAGATATACAAAGGGCAAGAGAGAGCTTTTGCTCCGCCGGATTTTTAGGGGTGAAAACATTTTGGTTAAACATATAGGACGAACGGCCGCTTTCGTTGATGACGCGCTTGAACTCGTCAAAATTTCCGTTTTCAAGCGCGGCAACCGCCTTTTCAACGCGCACATTCTCTCTGTAAAAATGATAGGCGCGAAGCAGCGCGCGGTCGCTCACCCTGCCTAAAAGCGACGGCACGGCGGCTTTAAAATCGCTGTAATCTATCTGCCGCAGCACATCTGCTCCGAGGGCGTTTGCAACGCTTTCCATCTCGGCGCGCACGGCGGCGTAATCGTCCGTAAGATCGCTGTGGCTGCCGCCGGTGTCTACGATGCAAAGGGAATGGCCGCTTTTTGAAAAATCAAAATCAACCTTTTTTATCTTGGGATTTTCCGTTGATTCAAAATCTATCGTTACGAATGTGCCGACAGAGGACGCCATTTGATCCAGCAGGCCGCAGGGCTTGCCGAAGAACACATTTTCGGCGTACTGAGCGGTTTTTGCTATCTCCACCGCGCCGATAACGCCGTCGTTGTAAAGATAGGACAGAGTTGAGCCGAGCAGAACCTCGAACGCCGCCGAGGAGGAAAGACCGCTGCCGCCGATAACATCGGACGCGGTTACGCAGTCGAGCCCGCCTATCTTGTAGCCGAGGCCCTGGATCTTGGCGCACACGCCGCGCACCATAGCCGTTGAACGGCCGAACTCAGATTCATCCGGCAAAAGCTCGTTGACATCAACAACATTCATCGCGTGCCCGTCCGACTTGACGCGCACGATGCCCTCGTCGTTCTTTGCGGCAACGGCAACAGCGTCCAGATTTACAGAGGCTGCAAGCACGCGGCCGTTATTATGGTCCGTATGGTTTCCGCACACCTCGGTGCGCCCGGGGGCGGAGGTTATGATAACATCCCTGTCGTCTCCGAAAAGGCGGATAAATTCGTTTATCAGCCTGATATAGCGCGGCTTTTGCACCTCCACGGCATAATCCGTTACATAGACCGCCCGAAGCTGCTCGTTTGCCGCGCCGGACTGGATAGCCGATATGTATTCGCTTGGTTTCATATTTTTACCCCTCTTTGCTTTTGACCGTTCAAAGAACGATCTTGTATTTTTCCTTTTGTGAATATATCAGCAGCGACTGATTCATCTGCCGCGATTTAACTCCGTAATAAATATTGAAGGCAAGGCTGGTGAGGCCGGTGAACAGCACCACAACCATAGCCAGCAGGATGAACGCGCGCGAAAACGGATTGTATATCTCCGAGCCGATACGCGTGTAGATATAGAGCCTGGGCGCAATGCCGATGATGCTCAGGCACACATAATAGATAAAATCATAGCGCATTGAGCCGTAAAGCTTAGACACCATTCCGAGCGGGATGGACGGCACGAAGCGCGACACAAGCAGGATATAGGGATTGCCCTTGCCGCGAAACAGCACCCAGGATTTGATGAACCTTGCCTGGTGGATATTGAGGATCATCATAGCCCAGCCGCCGCCTATCCAGCTCCCCTCTGCATATTTTATCACAAAAAACACAGTTATGCAAAAAACATTTATAAGCACGGCGGTCTGCACGGGAAAGACCATACCCGATAAAACACACAGCAGGCTTATCGGGATGGGCAGCTGGCATTTGGCTATCCACAGCGCAAAGATGCAAAGCAGTATCTCCATATGCGTATCAAGCCCCACAACGGCTCTTTCAAGCTTGTTGAGCCAGCTTATAATGGCGTCGAACCGCACCTCAAGGCTTGCCTGATCGTGCAGGCACACGGCAAGAAACGCCATTAAAACGACCGTTACCACAACTATGATCACAGATATTAAATTTGTTTGGCGGCGTTTGCTCTTTCTCAAGCCCGCACCCCCCGGTGTTAATATTCGTGATAATTGCCCAGGAATTTGAAATCCGGCAGTTCCTCGTAAAGCGCGCACATAAGCGCAAGCGTTTTTTCGTCCCTTATGCTGCCGAGAAGATCCACATAAAAGCAGTAGCGGAATTCGCCGTTGCCCACGGGGCGCGACTCAAGCTTTGTGAGGTTGAGCCCCGATGCGGAGAATCTGCCGAGTATCCTGTAAAGCGAGCCGGTTGTGTGCGGCAGCGCAAAGATGAGCGATATCTTATCCGCGTTATGCCCGATAACCAGCTTTTTTGATATGGCTATAAATCTTGTTCTGTTATTACTTATATTCTGAATACCGGCCTTTAATATTTGCAGGCCGTATTTTTTTGCCGCGTCCGCCGAGCAGATGACGCCGATATCGCTTCTGGGGCTGGCGGCAACAAATTCCGCGGCGGCGGCGGTGTTTGTGTAATTAACGCCGGTGAACGCGAAATTCTTTATAAATTCGGAGCACTGCGAAAGCGCCTGCGGGTGGCTGTACACCTCGTCTATATCGGCGTAATCAACGCCTTTTTTGGCGCACAGGCAGTGGTTTACCTCAAGCGAATAGGAGCCGGCAACATAAAATCTGTATTTTATTATAAGGTCGTACACCTCGTGAACGGAGCCCGCCGTGGAATTTTCCACCGGCACAAGCCCGAACGGCGCCTCGCCCTTGTTGACCGCCTCAAACACATCCTCAAAGATCCTGTAATGCTTTATCTGCGCGTTTTTAAAAAGCGTGCGGGCGGTTTCGTCTGCATAGCTGCCGTCCACGCCGGCGCAGGCGACCGTGGTCTTTTCGCCGAGCGCGTCCTTATCGGAAAGCGAGTCGCTTACAAGCCTGCGAAGCGAGCCGCCGCTTTGCATTATATTGTGCTGGATGGCGCGCGAGGCGTCCATCGTGGCGGCAAAGACGGTGGCTACGGCGTCGCCCTCGCTGCCGCATTTTTTACGCACGCCGTCAAGTATCTGCTGCTCGCGCTCTGCGTTTAAAACCTCCAGTCCGTGCTGCATTTTATACTGTGCCACGCGCTTTGAAACATCCATTCTTTTAAGCAGCAGCGGTATCAGCTCGTCGTCTATTTCGTCTATCTCTTTTCTTAAATCAGTAAGGTCCATCGGAGCTTTCTTCCTCTTCCTTTCAGCTCATCATATCAAGCAGCGTAAAGGCGCACACAGCCTCCACAACCGGCACGGCGCGCGGCACTATGCACGGATCGTGCCTGCCGGTGACCGCAAGCGTTTCGTTTTTCATCGCCTTAAGATCCACGCTGCTTTGAGCGCAGGATATCGACGGCGTTGGCTTTATAACCGCGCGGAACATCACGGGAGCGCCGTTCGTTATGCCGCCCAGCACGCCGCCGTTATTATTTGATTTAAGGCGCACCTCGCCGTTTTGGATCTCGTAGGCGTCGTTTGCCGCGCTGCCGTTCATTTCGGCAAAGGCAAAGCCCGCGCCGAATTCCACGCCCTTTACGGCGGGGATGCCGAACAGCGCGTAAGAGAGCCTGCCCTCCACCGTGGAAAACATATTTGAGCCGACGCCGACCGGCAGACCGACGGCTGCACATTCTATCACGCCGCCCACGGAATCGCCGCGCAGCCGCGCGTTTTCTATAACGGCGCGCATCTCCGTTTCCTTTTGCGTGCTTAGCGTTGCAAAGCGGTCTGCGCACAGGCCTTTGAGCGTTTCGGCGTCTACGGAGTTTGAATCAAACGGCCTGTCCTTGACCTCGCCTATCTTAAGGATATGCGCGCCGACGGTTACGCCCTTTTCTGCAAGGAACTGCTTTGCAACGGCGCCCGCGAACACGAGCGGCGCGGTGAGCCTGCCGCTGAAGTGGCCGCCGCCGCGGATATCGTTTTGCCCGCCGTATTTTACATACGCGGGATAATCGCTGTGGCCGGGGCGCGGCACGAATTTAAGGTTTTCGTAGTCCGCGCTTTTTGTATTTGTGTTTTCTATTATCATTGCAAGCGGCGCGCCGGTGGTTACGCCGTTTAAAACGCCGCTTATTATCTTGGGCTCGTCCGCCTCCCTGCGCTGCGTGGCGGTTCTGTCCCTGCCCGGAGCGCGGCGCAGCATATCAAGGCGTATCGCCTGCATATCGAGCCTGAGCCCGGCTGGAAGCCCGTCTATAACGCAGCCGATGGCGGCGCCGTGACTTTCGCCGAACACGGATAATTTAATTTTTTCACCCAGCGTTGAAGACATCCGCTTTTCCTCCTACTGCTCTGAAATCATCAAAAAATGCGGGATAGGTTTTTGCGATGCTGCCGGCGTCGTCAATAACGGTATCTCCCTTTGCGTACATACCGGCAACGGAAAACGCCATAACGATGCGGTGATCGTTGAAGCCGCGCAGTTCTGCGCCGCGCACCTCGGCAGGCGGGTCTATAACAAGCCCGTCCTCCCTTTCGTCAACGCCGGCGCCCATAAGCCTGAGATTATGCGCGATTGCGGCAAGGCGGTCCGATTCCTTGAGCCGCAGCCGGCTTGCGCCGCGTATCACGGTGCGCCCCTTTGCAAACGCCGCCGTAACGGCGATCGCCGGCGCCATATCGGTTATATCCTCGCAGTCTATATCTATGCCGCTGAGCTTTTCGGCGCGGCAGGTAACGGCTGAGCCGTTCCAAGCCACCTGCGCCCCGAAGCGGCGCATAACATCGCACACCGCCATATCGCCCTGGCGCGAATCGGCGCGCAGCCCTTTGATCGTTACGCTGCCGCCTATCGCCGCGGCGCTCATAAAGAACGCGGCGTGGCTCCAGTCGCCCTCAACGGTGTAATCACGAACGGCGTATTTTTGATTTCCCGGCACAAAGTAGCCGTAATCCGTTTCGCGCGCCTCAACACCGTAATCCCCCAGCACGCCGAGAGTGAGCTCCACATACGGGCGCGACAGCAGCTTTGAGGTGAGGATTATCCTGGAATCGCCGGAAAGCACAGGAAGCGCGAGCAGCAGCCCGGTGATGTACTGCGAGCTTATATCGCCCCTTATGTGAAAATCGCCGCTTTGAAGCCGACCGCTTAAAGAGAGCGGAAGCGCGCCGGCGCTTTTGACCTCAACGCCGTGGAGCGGCAGAAGCTTTAAATATTCGCCTATCGGCCTCTGCGGCAGCCTGCCCTCGCCCGTGAAGGTAACGCTTTTTCCGAGCGCCGCCGCAACGGGGATGAAAAAGCGCAGCGTGTTGCCGCTTTCTATGCAGTTTATTGTTTTTTCGTTGTTTTGAAGGCTTTTTACGGCGCCGAGCGCCGCAAGCATATCCTTTGAATCTATTATGGGCGAGACCGCACCGCCCCCCGCCAGAAACGAGCAGACGATAGCCCTGTGGGCCGCCGATTTGCTGGGCGGCATAGTTACCGAGCCGTTTGCCCCTGACGGCTTTATAAGCACCTTTTCCATTGCGCCACCCGCTATTCGCAAAAAAGCTCGCCCGCCTGCCGCGCGGTTGCCGGCATTATAAAGCTGCTGCCGATCTCCCGAAGCATTATGAGCTTTATGCCCGAGGCGGTTCGCTTTTTATCGTAAGCCATATTTTTAACTATATCTTCCGAGGGGAGCGAAACGGCTGTTTTAAGCGCGTATTTTTTGAGCAGCGCGGCGATCGCATCCGCCGTGCCCGGCTTTGTGACGCCGACCTTTTCTCCGGCGCGCGCCGCCATAACCATCCCCACGCCCACAGCCTCGCCGTGGGATATGCCGGAAAAGCTCATCAGCTTTTCTATTGCGTGGCCGCAGGTGTGGCCGAAATTGAGAAGCGCGCGCTCGCCCGCCTCTTTTTCATCGCGCTCAACAACGCCGCGCTTTATATCGCAGCATTCAAGGATAACATCCTCTATTATATCGGCGGCGTTCTCGTTTTGCAGCCTTTCAAAAAGGGATGCCGAGCGTATGCAGCCGTATTTGATGACCTCGCCCATACCGTCGCTGAAATAGCGCGGCGGCAGGGTGGATAAAACATCAGGGTCTATTATGACGCAGGAGGGCTGCCAGAACGCGCCGCAGAGATTTTTGCCCTGGGGCAGATCCACCGCCGTTTTGCCGCCCACCGAGGAATCCACCTGCGCAAGCAGCGTTGTGGGCAGCTGCACATATTTTATTCCGCGCAGATAAACGGCTGCCGCAAAGCCTGCCATATCGCCGCAGACTCCGCCGCCGAGCGCGGCAACGCATTCGCCCCTCGTGAGGCCGCTGTCTGCAAGAAATTCAACTATTTTAATAAGGCTTTCGGGAGTTTTGGAGCTTTCGCCCGCCGGAAAAACATAGCTTACCGCGCTTATGCCCGCGGCGCTGAGCGAGGAAAGCACCGTTTCAAGATAGAGCGGCGCAACATTGCTGTCGCTCACGACCGCGCAGACCGACGGCGCGGCGGCGTTTTTTATTATCTCTCCCGAACGGCGCAGCAGACCTCTTTCTATAAGAATATCATAGCCCGCGCCCGCGTTTACAAAAAGCTTTTTCAATCAGCCTATCTCCTCTTTTATCTTGTTTGCGCGCCTCATAAGCTCCTTTAGCGCGTCCGTATCCTCGCTGCTTATAGCGGCTTTG
The DNA here is from genome assembly GCA_944380545.1 of uncultured Eubacterium sp. Classification (GTDB taxonomy): domain Bacteria; phylum Bacillota; class Clostridia; order Oscillospirales; family Acutalibacteraceae; genus Eubacterium_R. Next base: position 302,801 of record CALWHV010000007.1, read on the forward strand.
AATTTTTCAAGATTGGCGGTTAGATCGTCTATCTCTCTGATAAGCGGCTCCTTGTTGGCAACAAAAAGCTCGCTCCACATATCGGCGTTTATGCGCGCCACGCGCGAAACATCCCTGTACGAGCCGGCGGAAAAGCCATCGTGCATCGGGGCAAGCGGGCTCAAAACATAGGAGCACGCCAAAACATGAGCTATCTGCGAGGTAAAGGCTATCATCTCGTCGTGATGCTCCGGCGTGGTGACCACCGTGCGCTCAAAGCCCATCTGCTTTGCAAGCTCCACAAGCGTGTCCGTTTTTGATTTGGGGGCGTTTGTGGGCGTGCAGATGAACGACGCGCCGTCAAAAAGAGTCGGCAGGCTGTTTTCGTAGCCTGAAACCTCGCGCCCCGCCATAGGATGGCAGCCGATAAAGTAAAAACCGAGCTGCTCCTTTTCAAGACGGCGGCAGAGCTTTGTTTTGATACCGCAGCTGTCCGCCACGATGCTGCCCTCTTTAAACAGCGCCCTGTTTTCAAGCACAAAGGGCACGATGCCCTCCTCGTAAATATTTATGAATGTTATATCCGCCTTGGGGATTAACTCAGAAAGCTCGCCCGTTTCGTCCACGGCGCCGTCCTCCAGCGCCCTGCGGCTTACGGAGGCGGTCCTGTTCCACCCCAAAACATAATGATCGGTGTTTTTCTTTAAGGTCTTTGCAATGCTGGCGCCGATAAGCCCCAGACCCACAACAAGAATATTCATACCATCGCTCTTTCGCCGCCCGGCAAAATACCGCTGCCGGCGGTCTGTTATATGAAGTCTATTATATAATAATATATAATAAAAGATAAATCAAGCGCACAAAGCAAATTTGCCCGCCGCGCGAAGAAAAGCATTAAAACGCCCCTGCCGCTGGCGCGCGGCAGAGGCGTTTTTGATTAAACCGATCAGCTTTCGCAGAGCGTTACATTTTGCAGCTTTATGTCCTCAAGCTCCTCAAAGGCGGCGGCGCCGTCAAAGCGCAGCAGCTCAAGCTTTTGAGTATCCGCCGCGTCTATCGCGTGGGCGTAGTCATCGCAAAGCTCGCCCCAGCGCGTTTTTGTTTTCATCACGGTGATGTCGCGCGCGTTTCTGATGAAAAAGGCGGAATTTGCATACTTTTCAACGCCCCACTCAAGGCAGGGGCGCAGATCGTACATCCCGCAGGGCCATTTGCTGCTTTTTGAAAGCTCTATGCGGCAGTTTTCAAACAAAACATCCTCAACGGGGTTATCCGGGCTGCCGTAAATCAGCACGCCGTTTTCCCCCTTTGCGGTAACATTGAAGAAGCGGATATTTTTGATATGGCCGCATTTTGTGTTTTCATCGCGGTCAAAGGCGGTTATCGTTATCGGCTCGGCCGTGCCCCACCAATCGGGGCAGAAGCGGCGCGTTTCTATCGTGATGTTTGAATAGGACACATTTTCAACATTGCCGCCGTCCCTTATCTGGATGGAGATGCCGCGGTTTGAGCGGCTTATCGCGCAGTTTGAAACGGTGATGTTCTTGAAATCACCCACGCCCTCGGTGCCTATCTTTATCGCGGCGGAGGTGGAAACAAGGGTGCAGCCGTCTATCACCACATTCTGCGTGGGGCCGTATTCGCTGTTGCCGCGCGAGGTCTTAAGGCAGATGCAGTCGTCCGCGCAGGTGATGTGGCAGCCGAGGATGCGCACATTTGAGCAATGGTCGGGGTCTATCCCGTCGCTGTTTGCAACATCAAGGTCGTTTAGGATGCGGATGCGGTCTATCAGCACATCGTTGCAACCCGCCGGGTGCAGAGTCCAAAACGGCGCGTCAACAACGGTGAAATCCTTAAAGGTGATATTGTTGCTTTTTTCAATATATATCGCCGTGGGGCGCGGGTAAAAATCGCCGGTAACATAATACCTGTCCTTGCGCTGCACAAAGGCGTGGCCGTTTGCGTCAATGGTGCCGCCGCCGCTTATGCAGCAGCCGTCCGCCTCGTAGCCGTAGATAAAAACAAAGCTGGGCTTGCCGGTTACGGGGTTGCCTATCGGCGCCGTGGCGGGGTCGTTTATCAGTTTATTGGGCCTTATATAGCCGTCCAGCTCGGAGGTGGCTTTAAGCACCGCGCCCTTTTGGATGTGCAGCTCCACATTTTTTCTGAGCCGCACGGAATCGCTGTAAAAGGTGTGGCCGCTTTGCAGCACCACCGTGCCGCCGCCGTTTTTGGCGCAGTCGTCTATCGCGTGCTGAATGGCAAACGCGTCGTTCGTTGCGCCGTCGCCCGCGGCGCCGTATTGCAAAACATTATATTCCTTCATAAAAACACCTCTTTGAGCCGCTAAAGGAGTATCACGCGCCTTTGGCAGCCGTTATCTGCAATATCAAAAAGCCGCCCGCATAGGGGCGGTTTTTTTATTTGCGCGCGCGCGGGTGCGAGCGGCGGTATTCCTCCCTGCGCTGAAGCTCCTGCTTTTTGAACGAGCGGTACCAGAAATAAATCAGTATCGCCACTATTGCAAGCGCAAGAACCACCGCAGCCCACTGCGCCGCGGAAGCAATCTTGTTCAGCGTTGCAAACGGAGCCAGCATAAACGACATTCCGGGCAGGCAGGTGCTGCCGCTTGAGTCTTTATAAATACCGTTATCAAGATATATTTTGTTTTTGGTGGTGTCGTTGCCGGGATAATAATACACCTTGAGCCTGTTTTCAAGATTGGCGCCCTCTTCAAGAGACGGACCGCCGTCACGGTAAAACACAACGCCGGTGGTTTCATCGGTTATGGTTTCCGGAATCAGCGAGACATACAGCTTTTCCTGCACATCCGTGTTGCCGAATACTGCCGCGGCGGCGATAAACAGCACAATGAAAACCGAAAGGATTATCATTGCCGCGGAAGCTTTTTTATGCCGCTTGAAAAAATCCTTGAAAAAGCCCTTTATTATGACGGAGCTTTTTATCTCCTGCACCTTATCTTTTACCTGCGCCTCGGCGGCGCTTTTGTTTTCTCGCATTTTCATCACCGTAAATTATTTTACCATAACGGCGGCGCGGGGTCAATAGAAAATGGCGTTTGCCCGCCGCGGAAAATGATGTGGTTTTTGCCGAATATTGCGCAGGGCGGCAATCGGGGGCCCCGAAAAGCGGCAGCCCAACAACCGCGCGTAGGGGCGGCGACCCGCCGCCCGCTCACAACCCCTCAGTCAGCTTCGCTGACAGCTCCCCTTACACAGGGGAGCCTTGCGTTTTCGCCGAAATGACGCTGTTCAGGCGGGCATAGGGGCCCCCGAAAAGCGGCAAGCTCAACAAGCTGCGCGTAGGTGCGGCGATTCGCCGCCCGCCAACAACCCCTCAGTCAGCTTCGCTGACAGCTCCCCTTACACAGGGGAGCCTCGAGCAATCGCCGAAATTACGGCTTTTAGCGGGCAATCGGGGCCCCCGAAAAGCGGCAGCTTTTTGGGGAGAGGAGAAATTCATACTTGGAGTGAGCAATCGCCGACAGAACGCTGTTGACGCGGGCTGCTGATAGCAGCCCCTACGCGATATTTAGTAAAGCAGCATTATTTCTTATTCGGCGGTTGCGAGCGGAATGGTATGAATTTCGACGAACGAGCGGAATGGTATGAATTTTGACGATCGAGCGGAACTGTATGAATTTTGACGAGCGAACGGGATTTTCGGGCGCAAAAAAAGAGGGGCGTTGCTGGCGCCCCTCAAGCTTTGGCTGTTTTAAATTTATACTCTCTCGAGTTGAGGTTAAGCTCCTCCGAGCCGCGGGTTCTGCAAGGCCCGCGATATTTTATACTCCTTCGAGTAGGGGGCGAATCGCGGCGCCCCCGTTTTGGAATTTATACTCTTGCGAGTTCGGGCGCTATCGCCGCGCGCCCGTTATGTTACAGAAATCTAAAAACTTAGAAATCCGGAGTCTGTGTTTCTTCTATGCTTGTAGAAATCACATCAACGGCGGAGAATTTTTCGATCTCTGCAACCGGCTTTGAGTAAAGCTCTTTCATAAAAGTTTTCCTCCTTAGCACGCCCGCGCCGCGAGCATATCGCCCGCGGGAGCGGGACTCAGTTTAACAAAGTGAAAATTAAGCGCCGTAGGTGTAGCTCTGAACATCAGCGTAGTAAACGGCTGTTGCACCCTCTGCATCGGCAGCTACCACATAAGCGCGCGCATAAAGCGTGCCCTGGCGTGAAGCAAGACCGGTGGTAAGAGCGAACTGACCGTCAGCAGCAGCGTTCTGGTTCTTAACGATGTAGCAGCCGCCTGTGGTGGCGTTCTCAAGAGTGAGAGCTGCGTCAGCATCTACGTAATCCTTACCGTATACCCAGCCGGATTCAACAAGGGAGTAGCCCTCGGGAACCGTTCTGGTGGCAAGGAATCTTACGCGGCCGTCGTCCTTAAGCTCCTCGGCAACGCCGGCAACTGTGGGAACAGCGGTTACAACTTCCGTGCTGAAGGTTACATCAACATCGGAAGATACGAAGAAGGTGTATTCGGAACCATAAGCCGCCTGAGCGCCGTTTACGGTCCAAGCCGTTGCGCCGTCTGCCGCTACTGTTACTGCATCGCCGAAGCCTACGGTAGCAGTATCGGTGTACTCTTCGCCGCCAACGGTGATGGTTGCGCCGGGAGCTGATACGGTGTATTCAACAGCCTCGTCAACCTCATACTGGGCGGTTACTACTGCAGCGGCGTCAAGAGCCTTAACAGCTTCAAGATCCATGCTCCAGCCGGTGAAGTTATAGCCAAGGTAATCATAAACCTCGGGCATAGCCTCAAGGGAAGCAAGGTCTGCGCTGGATACGGAGCCAAGCACCATATTGAAGGAGTCAACGAAGGTTACGGTGAACTCCTCGGCTGCCTCGGCAAATACCGGAACATAAACGGTGTCTGCATAAGCAACGGTGCTGTAGGAAGCGTCGGTAGAGATCATCTTGCCGTTCACGCTCCAGCCAAGGAACTGAGCGCCCTCTGCCGGAGTTGCGGTGAGCGTGTAAGCGGACTTGTAGCCAACCTTGTTGGCAACGCCGTCCTCAACGGGTTCGCCGTTGAGAGCTACGGTGCCGAGATCGGCAATGCCGTCTACCGTTACCTGAACGCCGAGAGCGGGGATAGCCTCGCCCTTAACCTCTGCGCCGCAGCAGGACCACTTCTGGTCGCCGGTGTAGCCGTCCTCGCCTCTTGTGGGCTCGGTGGCGTTGCCGACTTCCTCAAGCGTGCCGGTGTGCGCTTCGGGATCAACAGCGATCTCTTCGTGACCGCTTACCCAAGTTTGGCAATCGTTGCAGAATACGCCGTCTGTGTAGCCAACAGCGGTGCAGGTTGCGGCAGTGCCGGTAATCTCTTCGGTGTTGACATGGTTGTTCGGGTCAACCGCGCCTTCATCATCATAAGTGTCGCCGCACATTGTGCAGGTGTAGGTTACCTTGCCGGGAACAACGCAGGTCGCACCGGTGGATTCGGTTACCTGATAATCGTGGTCGATCATCGGAACCTCTTCCTGAGCTACGATAACTGCATGGCAGTCCTCGCAGTGCGAGCCCTCGGTAAGACCGGTGGCTGTGCAGGTGGGTTTAACAGCTGCATCGGTAACTACATTCTTATGATTCTCAGCGTCAAGACCTGTGCTTGTGGGCTCTACGGTTGTTACGCCGCACGCCTCGCACTTCTGACCGGCGGTGAAGCCTTCTGTTACGCAGGTGGCTTCAACGGCGGGGATCTCAACAAGGCTCTCGTGGTTATCAGGATCAAGCGGGAGAGGTGTTCTCATCGTTTCACCGCAAACGCAGTTATACTCAGTGTAGCCCGCGGTTTTGCAGGTGGAAGCAACGGTCTCGCCTTCTGTCCACACATGAGCATCAGCATCGGCGGGGATAGTTGCGCCCGTAACGGTGTAGCCGCAGACGGAGCACTTCTGATCAGCCGCTTTACCGGCTTCGGTGTGAGTGGGCTCAACCGCCGTGCCGGGAACCTCTGCCATAGAGCAGGCCTCGGAAACGGGCGTTTCAACCTCGGTGTACTTGGTTGTGCCGTCTACCCACTCAGGCCACGAATACTCGGTTCTGCTGTGAGTGCCGTCGTTATTCGAGGTCCAGGCTGTTGCCTCGGTGTTGGCGGGAGCAACGGGAGCCTCGCCGGCAGCAGCCGTAACGGTCGTCTGCTCGCCGTCAGCAAATGTGTAGGTGTAGGTTACTTCTGAAGGCTCCTCTTCGGGACCGATACCCCACTGCGGGAAAGTAAAGGTTGTATAGCCTGCATCTTGTGCTTTTTGGCCTACAAAAGCGCCTGCTCCCATTACAGCATCCCAAGGATAAAGATATTTATCCATTGCCTTGGTACCTTCCATCATCAGCTGATTGAAGGTAGTGTTCATTACAGGCCAAATGGCTTCCGTTATATCAATTTCTTCATCAGGATTAACGAGCTGGAAGCCTACTACATTTACAATATAACCCTCATAAGTCCATGTTTCGGGCTCGTCGCCCCAGGAAACATCAGAGGTCTTGGGCGTTTCGCCTGTGCCGTAAACACCGGTCAAATAAACTCGCGATTCCCCTCGTTCTGTAGAAGTTGACTGACCGTCAAAATTCTCGCTGCCTTCGCCAAACTCATCGAGTCTCACCAGTACGGCATCTGTTCCGGCTTCAGTGCCGGTTACAATTTTTGTATTTGTTTCATAATACGCCGGCGTTATCTTTGTTGAATCATAATCGAAACAAAGCGTGTAGCCGCCGTCGGTCCAGTCAAGGTTTTTATAAGCAAACGCAATGGCGAAAACATTATCGCCTGATGCTATATCAGCGCCGCTGAGGCTGTGGAGTTCATCAGTAAGATTGGGATTTGCCTCATTACTGTCATAGCCCCACGCTCCGCGTCTACCATCATAATTGAAAAGATAGATTACACTTTCTACATCGTAGTCGGTTGAATATTTCTCTTCTCCGGGCGCATACGCTTCGTTATTCGGGTTATAGACCGCCAACGCTGAAATCGGGGCGCTCATAACCACCATTATGACGGTAAGTAAAACGGCCAACGCTTTTTTAAAGCTTTTCATTGACTGTTTTTACCTCCACTCTGAATATGTTTATATTTAAAAGCAGCAATATTATATAAACTGCTGTAACTACAATAATAAAAAATCACCCATCAACTGTTTAAATTATCTATTGAGGTTATCAATTTTGTATCGTAATGCTCTGTAATTCAATGGTATTCAATGCATAGCCTCTAAACGCAACAAAATTAGACATATCACCAACAGCTATATCACCGCTGCGGTCAATATCGAATCCTACAACATAACCATCTTGACCTGATGTCTGTCCACGATATTTTGTGAACTCTGAAACATCGCCAACAGAAATGTCACCGGATTTATCCCAGTCGCAGGCTACGATACCTATCATCTGATCCGTGCCGGCGTTTACATCGGCGCCGTTCACGATAAGAGTAAAGGTTCTGTCGAAGCCGTAAGCATAGGTCACCTTAGCCTCATAAGTGCCGTTCGGAACATCCGTAAGAGTGAAGCTGCCGTCGTCTTCGGTAAGGGCAAAGATCTCGGCGCCGTCCTCTGTTGTTACGGCTACCTTTGCACCGGTTACGGGATAAGAGCCGTACTGCTCGTCGGGCGAAGCAAGGGCGCCCACATAAGCTGTTACGGTGTAAAGGCTTTCAAGCTCCGGTGACAGGTCACAGGTTAAGCCGTAGATCGAGCCGGCATATCCCGCCTCGGCGGAAAGCGCATAAACATTGGGAATACTCTCACTGCTCTCGCCGGATTCGATCACGGTTACATCAAAATAGCTATCCGATATATATGTATAATACGGAGAGGGGTTTACCTGCATAACATCCTGCATATCCACCGCGGCATCGCCGAGCACCTCTATGCCGAAGGTGACCAGATCCAGCGAGGATCCGGCAACGGCGGAGGAGCCGGCTTCCTTATCCGTTGAAAGAACGAAGAACGACACCCCGCCCTGCGAGGAATCGTACATACCGTCCAGCCCGAGCTCCTGCTGCTTCCAGCAGGCGTTATCGGCAGAGAGCTCAAATTCAACAAAGCCTTGTGCAGAGATAACGGCGGGGTCGAACGAAGCGGTGAACTGAAGCTCCGCCAGGCGGGAAAGGGAGGATACGGAGACGGTCATATCATACCGACCGGGTGAAAGGAAATTTCCGTCGCACACATTACCCTCTGAATCCGTATAAGAAGCTGTTATTACCGGCGTTTGGGAGCCGGGTGCAGCGTCTGCCTGAGCATGGGCGGCAAATGTGCCGGATGCGGCAAGCAACGCGGCGCATACGCAGCCGAGCAGGCGGCGGAGAATCTTGTTACGCATAGTTTATGACCTCAAATCGGATATTTTGAACGATGCGTCCGGCGCCGGTTGTATTCCGAACGCCGGACAAAATTACATTTTACTCAATAGACAATTAGTTTAAAACAGTCAGTTCTGGATTGTGATACTCTTATATTGCATAGATGTTGTTGCACTTCCTCTAAGTGCAACAAAGTTAGACATATCACCAACAGCTATATCACCGCTGCGGTCAATATCGAATCCTACAACATAACCATCTTGACCTGATGTCTGTCCACGATATTTTGCGAACTCTGCAACATCTCCAACAGAGATGTCGCCGGATTTATCCCAGTCGCAGGCTACGATACCTATCATCTGATCCGTGCCGGCGTTTACATCGGCGCCGTTCACGATAAGAGTGAAGGTTCTGTCAAAGCCGTAAGCATAGGTCACCTTGGCTTCGTAAGTGCCGTTCGGAACATTCTGAAGAGTGAACATACCGTTATCATCCGTTGTGCCGGTGATCTCGGTACCATCCTCTGTTGTGACAGTTACCGTTGCGCCGGTGGTTGCGAACGAGCCGTACTGGTCGTCGGGCGAAGCAAGGGCGCCAACATAAGCTGTTACGGTGTAGCCCTCTGCCGGCTCAACAGCCTCGCCGGTGGTAAGTCCGTTTTCAGCGCGCATCAGATTGGTTCTGATCGTGTAAACATCGGATACCTGATACAGATATGTATCCTCATCCGTAAGCGGATTTTCGGGAACATACTTGCCCGCATCCTTATGCTCGTAGGTGGTGTTGCCGGCAACGGCGGCATTTACGGCAGCATCAAGCGCGTCGATAAACGCAGCCCAGCTTTCAGCCGTGTAGGTAACGCCGTCCTTATTGTTATCGGCGGTGTAGGTAGCACCGTCAACAGCGTAGGACTGAGCCTCAACATCAACCGTTACGGATGTGTAAGGAGTTGTGGTAACATCCTTATCCGCGCTGGTCTTGCCGTTTACGGCACAGGAGATCTCTTCCTCAAGCTTTGTGCCCATATAGCCGCGCTCGTAAACGCCCTCCATATAGAGGTCGAACAGGCGGATAGCCTCGTTTACTTCAAACGCGTAGGTATTGGGCGTAGCAACGCTCTTATCGAAATCGGTTACCTTTTCAAAGTCGGCAAGCTCGTACTGCTCGCCCTCTTCAAGGCCCGCGTTGAATACCGCAAGATTATCCTCTGCAGCGGAGTCTACGCAGCCGAAGGCGTGAGTTCTTTCACCGGCCTCGTTATAATAATAGTAATCATTATAATAGTCTACGGTGATAAGAGCCTCTGCCTGGCGTGACATCGACATCATATTCTCATATCCGATAACCTCAAAGTTTGCATTATTGAGGGAGGAGGTGAGAGCTACGATGTGGTCAAACAGAGTTTGCGGATAATCAACATTGATGTAATCCTGAACAAGCTGGTAAGCATACTCAGCCTTGTTGGTGAGCTGGGCAACACCACCGCGCTGGTCTGCGCCGGCAACGATGCCGTAAGAGGTTGTTGCGATCTTGAGCACCCAATCATCGTCCGTTGAGCTTGAAGTTGTGTTGTTTGCACGAACATAGGTGAACTGGATCTCATCATAAAGCTGATTTCCGGTTGCATCCGTTGCAAGCTCGTCGGTATCGGTGAAGTACGGGTCGCTGTAAAGACGATTTTCATCGTTAGTGCCGTCAAGATCAACCCAATCCTTAACATACTGAACATCGTTGAGGAGATGATACTGAGCGGTATCGTCCTCGCCCTGCTCTCTTACATAAACAACCTCTATATCCGTGCCCTCAAGCTTGAATATCTCATATTCCTGCTCGGGATACGAGCCTATCTTGAGCGAACGGTATTGGCCGGTGCTTTCAAGACCGTTGCCGGGCGTTGCAAGCTCGGTGCTGAGAACGGGGTTCTTATATACATAAGTGTCCGTAGCCTTATCAAGATAACGGGTTGCATAATAGTAGCCGCCGTTTTCAAACAGATTATAGGTGTTTATGATTTCGGGATACTGCTTAACAGTATCTGCGGAAGCAAGCTTGTAAGCCACATCGCCGATGGCGTTAGTGGTGCTTACATACTGCTCGTTATACGCCTTTGTGGAAGCGTACTGATCGGCGTTTTCCATCGTGATCGGATACTCCTGAGCAGCAAGAGCATCGGTAGCCGCCTGTGAGAAGTACTCATAAACTTCGGCGTTTTCAACATCGGCAGAGGTGTAGTTGTTGAGGAAGCCGCCTATCTGCGAAGAGATAGCCGCAGCAGCCTCGGCCTCGCCGGAGTCGTCAACAACCGTTATCGGGATGCTGACAGTTGCAGGGGTGGACGCTACGAAGCGGATATCCTCCGAGCCTTCGTTTGTGCCGCCCTGAACCTGGGTCTCCTGATCCCAATAAAGGAAGTTACTCTGAATGTTGGAGCCATTCGTAGTTACCTTCTGGAAGGCGATTACGATACCGGGGATACCGGAAGCAAGCGAGAAATCGCCGGGCTGAGTCATTGAATACTCAAACGCAGTTTTGTAATTATTGCTGTCAAGCTGGAGCCATACCTGCTTGTAAGAGCCGTCGGCGGACATCTCGTACTGGTGATTAGCCGGAACAAAGCCGTCGCCGAACGAAGCGGTATGCGCCTCTACCTGCTGCCTTGTTGCAACAACATGGAATCTGTAATCCGTGATAGTGGAATCATTTTCCATAGCAGTCGTAAGAGCGTCTTTGGTGAGAGCGTCGTTTACCCACTCGCCGTTCTTGTAGTAATCGTAGAAGAATACATTTACAACATCGCCGGTTACGCTGTCGCAGCTGGCGGCAAGATAATCGGAGCCGCCGATGTTTTTAACGGCTATAACGCCGTCTATGCCCTTTCCACTGGTCTCGTTCCAGATATAAAGCGGGTAATTGATGTTTTCAATCTGAGTGGTTCTTACAACAACATTGTTCGGATACTGAACATTGGCATAGAGAGTTCGCGGAACCCAGCTGCCGCTGGGATATCCGAAAGCTTCAGTGATGCGCTGCGACCAGCTTGAATATGTGCCGGACTTAGGATTCTGCTGCGGTGAGAAGCTCTCTTCTGTGAACGGCGAAGCGCCCGTGTTATCATAGGTAAGGTTATACCAGTCTTTTACGGTGGTAACATAGAATCTTATAACCTTGGTAAAGGTCTTGTTGTAAGTGCCGTTATCATCCGTCTCGTGAGCGTAGGGCTGACCGTCCTCTTCAACTATTCTGTAGTTGACAGTGAAGGAAACTACCGTATCCTGAGCGCCGCCGAAGTCGCCTTGAGCAAGGTTGCCCGTAGCCGTAAAGGTAACGGACTCGGAAGGCTCAAGATTATTGTCGTAAGACGAATAGGTGAAGCTGCCCTTATCTGCGGTAACGCTGTCTATCTGCATATATGCACGGGGCTGCTGAACGAATTCGCCCGCCTCGTTTCTGACATAGCGGTTGATACCGTAGCTGGGATTAGTCAGCGTGATATCAAAGGTGATAGAGTTACCGTAGTTATAGGATGACTGAGCGCCCTTACTCTGGGCAGTTTCAAGGTCCTTAAGCTGGAAGGTCTGTATGCTGGGCATAAAGCCGGGCACGAAGCTTGCAACAGCGTTAACAGCGAACATAGCGCCGTTCCAGAAGGTATCCGGATAAGTGGTGCTGTTCTTTGTGTAGCCGGAAGCCTCGGCAACATTAACAACGAATTTACCTATTACGCCGATATCGGTGTCATCTCCGACGGTGCCTGCAATGCAGTCGCGCTGGATAAGATCGTGGAACGGATGAAGCGATGTGTTATCCGGGATAACCTTGGCTTCAGCGCCCTTATCATAATAATAGGAGTTCGTGTAACGCGGGCCAACGATGCCGTTAAGGAGATCCTTAACAAAATCGTAAGCAACATTAACGATGCCCTTTGAGCTTATCGACGGAGCGCCGATGATGGTGGCAAGACGATAGATGAAGTTCGTGATGCCGCCGCGGCCGTCGTGAATATCGGCATTTCCGATATCAAGAACGCCCTTTACGATGTCGTTCCAGATAAGTTCTTCCGAATTGAACTTGCCGTGCTTATCGGTGGTGCCGTACTGCAGCTCGCCGAGAACGGGGAGCAGATGGTTTGCGGCGATATCGATATTCTGCCAGATCGTGTTTTCAAGAGTGATGGTGCACTCTGCCGTTGCGGGATTTAAGCAGCCGAGAAGCGCGCCTGCGCCCCTTTCGTTAGCATAGTAAACAACAACGGAATTGAGAAGCGAAAGCAGATCGGTCTTTGAAGAAACCTGCTCTTCATAGCTCTGGGCTGCGGTAACATCATAAATGCTCCAGGGGTTGCCGTTACCGTCGGTTACGGGAACATACTGGGTCATAACATAGCCGACCGCGTCGCGGGCCATTGCAAGAAGATCCTCAAGCGTTACATCATAGAAGCCGTCCTCACCCTTCTCAACGAAAGACGAATAATCGTTTTCGGGAAGAATGTAGGCAAGATACTCCTGAAGAGCAAGACCTGCCACGCCTTCGGCGTCATCGCAGGCATCCCACTTATCCTTGTGGATCTGACCCATAAGGCTGTCCAGATTATTTTCAAGACAGGCGATAAGGAAGGGAAGCATTGCCTCTTCAAAGGTCTCTTCGGAAAGAGCTGCCTCTTCGCCGTAGCTCTCATAGAACGCCGCAAGGATATTGGCGTCCGTAGCGTCTGCAACATACTGAACCACCTTGAGCGCGTTTGAAACGAGCGCGGTGGAAATCGTGGTCGGGTCTGTGGTGTTGCCCGTTGTTGCAAGCGCCGAAGCATCGTAATCAGGCAGGAAATCCTTAACTGCAGCTACAAGGAAATCATTGAAGCCGGCAAGGATGCTGCTATAATTAGAGAAATCGGTTGCAAAGAAGCGCTCTATATTTGACATACCCACCGTTTTGATATTGGTGTTGAGCGGGCCGGTGGCCTCCTGGAAGTAGTAAGCCATAAGCGGGCTTCTGCAAACCTTATTAAATAGGTATTGAGACTGAATGTCTCTCCAGGAATGAGTTTCGGAATCGCTTGCCGCTCTGTTAAAGGTAAGATCCGTCTTTACCTGCTCAAGGTCAAGACCGGCTTCGTGAGCCCACGCCTCTACCTTATCGGCGGAGTAGTTGTTCGCGGGATTGGTGTGATCCCAGGTGTAGCCCTTGCCGTCAAACCACTTGGCGTAATTCCAGTCGTAGTCGTTAACAGCGTAGTTGAGCTGACCGAGAGTGGGTGAAAGAGCCGTCTTCCACGCAACCTCAAGCGCTTCCATCGAAAACTCAAACAGGTTGTCGCCCGGTTCAAGCGTGAGGTTAACATCGTCAACATCGTCTTCGTTTTCATCATAACGGAATATGTAAACATTACCGTCATTCGTGTAGAAGAGCTTGGGATCGGTGTTGCCCTCTGCATAGCGCTCTACGGAAGTGGTGCCGTCCGGATAAGTGATGTTCACATTGATCTGCTGAAGCAGCTTTGTGCTGAGCGCCTGGAACAGGACTGTGTCAAGCTCGTAGCCGGCGTCGCCGTAATAGATGTGTGTTGCTTCCTCATCGGTGTACCAATCGGTGAGATTGGTGAGAAGCAGCGCAACGATACGGTGAACGATATTGTCCTTATAATCTGAAGGAACCTCCGCGCCGACAAGGCCGCCGAGCATGTCGCCGATCATACCGTAAACATCAATGTTGAATCCGAGAATATCGACCAGACCGCTTTCAAGCAGCCCGAGGTTGAGCTGACCGGTGAGCACCTGCTTGAGAACGGCCTTGCTGCCGTCCCAGTTAGCGGTGATCTTCTCTATGATCTTGAAGAGCGTTGTAACGATCTTTATTGAATCGTTCTGCGAGCGGTAATCCTTGCCGCAGTAGTAATCGGGAGATTCAACATAGCTGAGCTCGCGGATAGGTGAAAGATCTATGTTCTTGGCGTCGCCTAAGTTGTCAACCAGTCCGGCGTTATCGTCAAGAACCTGCTGGATCTGATTGATCGCGTCAAGCAAATCGTTCACACTGTTGAGCTTGATGTTGAGATGGATAACAACAGCTATATCGTTGTTGACCGATATGGGATCCATCTGAATCGTTGCAAGCACGCTGTCAAGATAATCAAGAAGCGCATCTGCGGTCTGCTCGTCGGTAAGTACCGCCCAGCCGAGGTCGTTTACCTGATCCGCGGTGATATTGTCGTCATAATACGACTCATCAGCCGCAAAGGCGGAAAACGCGCCGGTGAAGGCGGTGAGGATCATAACCATTGCGAGAAACAAGGCAAGCAATTTTTTGCTGAATTTTGTTTTCACAAATTTTACCTCCGAATTTCTGTGTGTTTATTGATTTACAAATGAAGCTATTTAACCAACAAAAAGCCGAAGTTTCGTGCTCTGACCGGCGGGCAATCCGCACTAGCAAGGCGACCCTGGCGGCCGCATCGGTTATAATTGGATAAAACAAAATACTCCATTTAAGTAAATTAAAGCACAGCGCCGCCTAAAAGTCAATATCAACAAATTTAAAATAAAAACTTTGGTAATTTTGACAAAATTGTCAGTTCCGTTTTGTGTATTTTGACAGCAGATTTTTTAATGGTTTGTTTAGAATAATTTTACAAATTGTTTACAATTACAGTCTCGGCACACTATTACCGGGCGTAAAATATGTAAATGTCTTGTGCTTTACACAACAACATATTGTATAGAATTTGACGCATCTCCACATTTTGTTGCACGCCTCGGCAAGCGCCGGCGCTTTACACCGCCTGACGAGTTTTTTCGACCGTTTTTGCGTCCGGTCGCGAAAAGCCGTTATGAAACTGCGCCTAAAATTCGGAAAAATTTACATTTCTTTTGGGCAAAACAAACAAGGGTTATTAACAAATCGTTAAAAAAGATATTGACTTATTTTTTTAATTTTGTTATAAATATAGTGTATTGTTCGTACGCTTGGGCAGGTGCGCCCTTTTGCGCCCGTAAGCGCAAAAAAACGCATATGCCCGGCGGTGGGATGATTCCCAAATCATATAAAGAAGGAGAGATGATTTATGAAAACGAGCAAACGGTTACTCAGCTTTTTCTTAGCTGTAGTAATGGTGGTGACCACATGCTCCGTGGGCCTTACCGCTTTTGCGGCCGACGACCCCGAAGATCAGGTGTTCACCTACATCACCGACGATGGCGAAGCCGTTGATATCACATATCAAGGCCTTCAAGACATTGTCAACACATACGCTCCTACTCTTATAGAGTCGCTCAGAGGCGAACTTGAGGGCATAGAGGGAGCGAATATCGATGTCGACAAAATAGTCGGCGCCAAAAACCCGATAGGCGAGCTGCTCGGCCAGCTTGCGCCGTTCCTTTACGGCGTGCTGAACGACAGCGCTTACGACACGCTTGCGCCGATGGTCAGCGGCGGCATCACGGGTATGGGCAACACGGCTGAGAGCGTTCTCGGCTCCGCCTACGACTCGTCTGCGGATTACAGCTATCTTGAGGATGAGGACGCAACCCTCAGCTTCTGGGATCTTTACAGCGTTGTTTCCGCGGTTATGAACGATGAGAGCGCAGACAAGGAAAGCGCGTTCTACAAATTCTGTAAAGACGCAAAGCCCAAGCTGGACTCACTTCTTAACGCGTACGACAGCGCATACAGCGCAACCGCAAAAGTTGATGAAGTGATGCGCTCGGTGCTTGACACCACCGCCTTTGCGCCTATTTCTCCTTTGATGGGGATCAACAGCTATGCAATACTGTTTAATAACAGCGACAACCCTGATTTTGTTGCGGCAAACAACGCGATAAAATCCGCCGGATATTATGCAGGCGTTCCCGCATCAGCAGAAAACATCGGTGATGTTCTTCTTAGCGACGGAAAAACCCTTAAGCAGTGGACGGACGAAGTTCAGGCAAACGGTAACAAGTACAAGGATTATGATTTTACACCGTTTATCAACTATGTTTCCAGATATGCACAGCTGAGCTATATAATCAACGAGGGTGAAACGCTTTCGCTTCTCAATTCCTTATTCTACTACTACAATCTTTCTATTTGCAGCTCATCCGTAAGCTTGACTTATATGCTGCTCTCGCACGGCAACAAGTCATATACTTTCTCACAGGCAGGTATGTGCAGCGGACTCGGTCTTGACTCACAGATAACTGTACGCGTTGAGCCCGGCGAATATTGGTACAACCTGACGGTGAACGCTGAAAGCGACGCATACACTTGGGATCTTTTCAAGAACGAATTTATGCAGACCATGGCAATGCAAATGATGTTCGGCACCATAACTCCGAGCGTCTTAGAAAACGCCAAGGACGAACTTTACGGTCTTTATATGTGCATCGGCACGATGTATCTTCCTATGTTCTCAGAAGGTTCCACCGTATCGGACGATGTTTCCACCTTCAAAACCGAATGGTACAAGGACACTTTGAGCGGCTTGTTTGCCGTAACCGGCAAGGAAGAAAGCTTTGAGGCTGCAAGAGCCCTTATTGACGATTCCTATGCGTTTGACGCTGATGAGCTTAATGTTCTTAGGCGGATAGCTGAAAAGTACAACTTTTTCAGCGGCTATTCGCCTGATGACTTTAACAAATCAGAATTTCTTGGCATAAAAGCGAACTTTATGGCAGATGTTTACGCTGCCGCCGATGAAATCGGCGACGATGCGCTTGTCTGCCTGCTTGACTACACCGACTCCCGCTCATATGCCAACAGCTTTATCCAGGTTTTGCGCAGCTGGGACGGCGGCGATGTTAACGCATTTATCAGCAACAATCTTGCCGCACGGCAATTCGCCGATCAGATTCAGCAGAGATACGGCGCTTACCTTATTCACACTTATTTCAGCGACGGTTTTGATTCCGGTGAAAACGGAAACTACAAAAACTACCTCAAGCCTGCGCTTGACGGCTATGTAATAAGCGCGTCCCTTGAGAGCTATGAGCAGGATGATTTTGTTAAGGCGCAGGAGGTTGCCGACGGTGAAACTCCCGCTTGGTACGTTACGGACATTTGGACCGGCGTTGTAAACACAGTGCTCAACAGCCTTGTTAACGGCCTCCTTGATCCGGACGCGGGAGATATAATCGGCGGTCAAAACATCAACGACCTGCTTTCCGCATTCGTTCAGTCGGATGTTGACTTCATCGGCCTGCTGAACAATATCTACCTGAATCTTGCAGACAACCCGGTTCAGGCGATATTCAGGCTTCTTCCCGCGCTGGTTGTGCTAATTGACGAGCTTATCGTTCCGATAGCCTTTAACCAGGAAGGCGACTCGGATCCCGGCAATCTGCTCAACATAATCATAAATATTGTCGCGCCTAACGCTACGCAGGGCAAGGGCAGCCCCACCGGCATAGGAAGACTTCAGCTTGACCTGAACACAATAGTGCCCACGCTGCTGCACTGGCTGCTCCGCGACAACGATTATACTTATACCTATTATAATGAAGTCACCGACAACGGCGACGGCACCTATACCTACAACGGCACATATACCGCCCAGGGTATACAGGACGCAGTGCCCTGTATCCTGAACATTTATGTTGCCGACCAGGCGCTCGGCAACGCTTCGATAAGCGGTATTGCAGAGCCCGGCAACGCCATCGTTAAAGAGCTTGCAACCTTCGGCCTTGAAGTGGTTGAGGAATATATTGCGGAGCACGGAAACGATGCAAAGGGCTACGACGCCAAAGGCAAGCCGCTCAACCGCGGCCTCAACAACATTCTTGTTGCCTTCCCCGCAATCATCAACGACCTCGGTCAGAAGATGATGGAAAAATACGACATCCCGTCTGACTGGAGCTTCGGCGAGTTTGACACATTTGAGGATGAAAAATCCGGCAACACCATTACATATAATGTAACGGTTCAGCAATTCAAGGACCTTGCCGCAAAGATCGACAGCGAGACCGCCAAGAATGTTCTGGGCGTATTCGTTGAGATGTTTGTTGACAACTGGTTCAACGCGATCATCGACCTTCTTAACGATGTTGTTTCTACCGACAACGACATCACGAACAACCTGCCGATAGTTAAATCGCTGTTTGACGCGCTTGACCTCTTCGGCAAGGAGAGCGTGCTTACCGATGTGTTCAACGGCCTGTTCCTTATCACAAGGGATCATCCCAACAGCTTTGTATTTGAGGAGCACGACCCGAACGATCCCGATTACCCGCAGACGGCCGAGCCTGCTGAGGACGCTCCCGTTTATGTTGGTATCAGCAAAACAAACGCTTACTTCCTGCTTGCAAACCTTGACACGATCGTGACCATAGTTATGAACATCGTTGAGGCAAACAAGACGGAAGAAACACCCGATGACACAACCGACGACACTACCGGCGCCGACTCCGGCGAGGACCTTATCAGCATCATTCTTGACGCGGCTATGAATTCGCTTCAGAACAATGCTCAAACGATAAGCTCCGACAAAGATAATCTGGAGGGTGCGTCAGCGCTCATCTCCACGCTCGATTCGGTTCTTTCGTCTCTCCTTTCTAACGCATATATGAACGGATATCAGCTTGACCAGGTAGACGGTATCCTTTCCGGCGTTGTTACATTCCTTACCAACGCATTCGGCGAAAACGAGGCGGACAAGGTTTGGTATCTGGTTACGGATTACCTTAAGGCCATCAACGCCGCCAGCGCAAACGAGGCCGGCACTGCGAACGCCAACGCAGACGGCCCGATCGACCCCTACGAGGTCTACACAGCCGAAAACCTTTCAAGCATCATCACAAGAACCTATGTTCTGCTTGAGGATGTGCTTGAGGATAAGCTTGTTGTAAAGGGCGACGAGCATAAGCTTATAAACAGCGCTCTCAACGGCCTTTACTCCCCCAGCGCGGTATACATCCACGCTCAGGACACGATTGACGAGGGCATCCAGGAATATCTGACCTGGAACGATATCTCCGGCACGAGCTTCGCCTCCGACCTCGGCTACAGCTTTAAGGACGGCGACAAGGAAGCCTTCTATGAGAATTTCGTTGAATCGCTCAGCGTAATTCCGGCGATCCTCGGCGTGCTGCTTGTTGACGCAGGCCTTTATGAGAACACCCTTGCCCCGATACTCGGCGCTATCGCAGAGCCGATGGGCGCGGAGGTTCCCGAGATTGACGACGACGCCACCGGCGCAGAGGCTACGCTTGCGGTCATCGAATCCTTCTCGAACATCCTCGGCTCGTTCCTTAACGCTCCCGTAAGCGGACTTCTCGGCCTTGTAAGAGGCGTTGTTACGATAGCGGGCGACTCGTTCCTGAACGAGGTCAAGGACAACACGCTTGCTCCGATAATCGGCGAGCTCAACGGCCTTGCCGAGGTTGCAAGGATATTTGACCCGGCATCCGGCCTTGATAAGCTTATCACAACAGAGCTTGTTGACAAGCTTGAGGGCCTTGTTAACGAATACATTCCGAGAAGCAATGTGCTCGGCACGCTGCTTGGTAAGCTCGGAGTTGAAGGCGTAAGCGGTATTCCGTTCAACATCGTTATCAATCTTGTAAACAGATTCTCCGGCTCAAACGAGCAGCTTTTGCTTGCGATCTACACGGTTGCCGCGGATCTGCTTACCGATGAAAACATCTTCAGCCAGCTTGTGGGCAACCAGTATCCGTGGCTGACAGAGCTTGTTACGAAGTACGACTCCGCAACGCTGCTCAAGCTTATAAGCGACCTTGTGGGCTCGCTCGGCAGCACCAAGGAGCTTCAGTGGATAGTTGACGCCAACAAGAAAGACAGCGGCTTCACCTACCCCACCGGCATCACCGCTCAGGACGCCAACGATGCAGTTGACCAGCTCGACGAGCTTGTTGCCAACATCTTCCCGCTGCTGCAGCAGTTCGGCCTGCTTGACGAAAGCAATCTCAGCTCGCTGCTCAACGGCTTCATCTTCACGAATTCCAACATCACAGAGCTTGCAAAGGCTGTTTACGGCGCGATAGAGAACGCCGCCGGCGACTCCTTCAAGTTCACCCCGTCGCAGCTTGCGTCTTACCTTATGGACAGCAGCTACGGCGCAACCTTCTCCTCCGCCGCGTCAACTCTCAGAAAGTGCGACAGCTGGAGCAAGGTTGGCAATGTAAACTGGGGCTTCACGGACGGCTCCTCCAGCGCTCAGACGGGCTTCGTTAAAGCGCTTGCCGCCCTTACAAGACCTGTTAACGACATTCTTGCCGCGTTCCTTGCCGGCGGCGACGCAAATCTTGCCGCTATCGCCGCTGATGTGCTCGGCAATCTGAACATCAACACAACAACCACCTCCGGCGATTGGGAGCTTAAGATCGTTCTTCATAGCAATGTGCTTATCCTCACCGCTCGCAACACGGCAAACCCGAACGCCGTTGCAAACGAGGTAAAGGTTGATCTCACGCCCGTTCTCGGCGCGCTCAACGCGCTTGTTATCGGCGGCACGAACGGCTATGAAAGCGCCGTTAAGCCCATACTTGAGGCGCTCAACATCAGCTGCAAGAGCTACGACGAATATCTTAAGGATTACGCAAAGGCAAAGGATAACCTTCTTATCAACATCCTCAACCCGATCGTAGACTTCCTTAACGATGTTACGGCTGCTCCGTTTGACACGCTTACAGCCGCTCTTCCGAAGCTTGCCGCGTTCCTTAACAACAACGGCCTCGGCAAGGCGCTCAACAACCTGCTTGCTCCCGTTACAGACCTTATCAAGGTTCTGGGCGACAACGGAATAGACATCAACGCTCTTGTTGAAGAGCTTGCCGGCGCTCCGCTCAAGGATCTGCTTGAAGACGCCATCGGCATCGACCTCGGCAACCTTAAGCTTGACCTTACGGACATAAGCGGCAGCCTTAATGTTCAGGATATCCTTATCCCGCTCGTTAACTCGCTGCTTAAGGACAACGGCATCAACATCAAGCTTGCAGACATTGACTGGGCTAAGCTTGCGGCGCTCACGGACCAGGGCCAGGTGCTCATCACCGTTTTGCGCTACATCGAATCCACCCTTATCACCAACGCGGCTGCCATCAGCGACCTGCTCGGCGGAATCGAAGCTCTTTCGAGCAACGCCACGATCAAGTCCATACTTGATTCGGTATTCGGCCAGATCGCAACGGCAAGCAAGGACGATATCGTTCGCGCGGTATTCTACCTGCTGCTGTGCCAGCCCACAAATGTATTCTTTGATTACACAGGCTTTGAGTACAAGGATTACGAATTCACATATCCCACCACGGTTGATATGGAATTCCTCACCATCCTCGGCCCGATGCTTGACGGCCTTATCGGCGGCCTTATCGAGGGCGGACTTACAGGCCTTGTGGCTCAGAATGTTTACACCGACAACATCGTAAGCACCATAGCTACCGGACTTTACGGCGCGGTAGAGGGCGTTAAGATTGACGATTCGATGAATCTTACCGAGCTGCTTGCGATGACCGACATCGACTTCTCAACAGACGCGGTTGCCGACCTGCTTGAGAACAAGGACTACGGCCAGACCTATTCCGCCGCAGCCAAGACCATCAGAAACGCCGGCTCCTGGGCCCGCGTAAATGCGGACAGCCTGAGCTGGGGCGTTAAGGACAGAGACACCTTTGTTCACGCGCTCGTTGCAGTGCTTCGCCCGATCTACGGCGTGCTTGATGTGCTTCTTAACGACGGCGCACTCGGCCTGTTCAACCTCATCTACCTGCCCGGCTCCGACGGCTACACCTCAACGATAGTTCCGCTTCTTGAGGCGCTCGGCTGCTACAACATCAAAACGCAGTATCAGTACAGGCAGGATATGAGCAAGGAGTACGACTACATCCTTATCGACATCCTTAACCCGCTGCTCGACAAGGTTGAAGACCTGCTCAACGCTCCCATCCAGACGCTTGCGGATATGCTGCCCAACCTGGCGCTGTTCTTTGCAAACGACGGACTGCTTCAGATAATCGAAAACCTGCTTACTCCCATCAGGGCTCTGCTTGACGCCGTTAAGCCCATCGCCGATGTTAACGACATCCTTTCGGCTGCCGGCCTCAACATCAGCAAGGAGCTTCAGAAGCTTGGCATCGTAGGCAGCGACTACAGCTTCGATATCTACGATCTCTCAGGCTCGCTCAAGCCGCTCATCGGAAAAGACAATATCGTTTCTCTTCTGAACACGGTTCTTGGCATGATAGAGGTCAACGGCGCTCCGCTCGGCTTAGAGCTGATGCCGATCGACTGGTATAAGCTTGCCTCCCACGGCGAGGTTATCACCAACGAGGCTTCACAGGCTTCAACACACGGCGGCAGAATCTATGTTGACGCCGACCCGAACGAGGTTCTTATCGCAGTGCTTCGTTACCTTGTTGAAACAATCAACTACAAGGATAACTACACAACGATAAGCAATCTTATCGGCGGACTTATCGGCGGCGCGGACGATTCAATCTCCGGCGTTGTAAACGATGTTCTTTCGGTAGTTGTAGGCGAGACCGACGAGGTTATCAACGAGCTGTGCGGAATCCTTGAGATCCTTGCATAACCGTTGACGCAAACGGCTAAACGAATAAACAAACAACAGGGGCGCTCCTTCGGGAGCGCCCTTAGTTTGTCGATAAAGTCGGCCGGAACGCGCGAAATTGATTTATTGAAAAGCATATCATTTTCCGCCAAGACCGTTTTACTAACAGCTTTATTTTCAAAATCAGGAAAAAGAAAGAATGCCGCACTGTTGTGCGGCATTCGCGCTTTCCGCCTTTGCCGGACTCGTAGTATTGATATACGACTTCGCCCGTCAAATGCGAAATCCGGCTCGATTTCTCGACAGCCTGTCAGCGTGTCTGGAAGCGCCATCAGTTTTATATAAAACTCATTGCCGCAAACGGAATTGTATGAACATCGACAGCCGCCGAATCTCCACGCGTAGGGGCTGCTTCGTCGAAATTCATACCATTCCACTCGCAACCGCCGAATAAAAATGTGTTGTTTTACTAAATACCGCGTAGGGTCCGCAATCTGCGGACCGCCTAAAGCGCGTCATATCGGCGATTGCTCGCTCCAAGTATGAATTTCTCCTCTCCCCAAAAAGCTGTCGCTTTTCGGGGACCCCCGATTGCCCGCCTAAACAGCGTTATATCGGCGATTGCCCGCTTCAAGTATGAGTTTCGGCAAGCTGTTAAATTTTAGTTGCACGGGGCACTGCTTTCAATGTATAATAGAGGTATAATACCGTGCCCTGCGCAAGCGGATCGTGTTATATCCGGCGGCGGGGCGTGAAAGGAGAGGCATATGTACATATTTCTCGGAATCCTGGCGTTTATAGCCGTGCTTATCATCGGCACTGCGATACACGCCGCGTTCTTCAAGGAGCGGCAAAGCGCCTCGCCGGCGCTGCCGGAGGAGGCGGTTGATGTTGACCGCGCCGCGCGCCATCTGAGCGAGGCGATATCCATCAAAACGATATCGCGCGACGACCCCGATGAGGTGGACTGGGGCGAATTTCAAAAATTCCACGATTTTCTTGAAAGGGAATATCCGCTGATAACGAAAAGCCTTGTGCGCGAAAAGGTTGGGCGCGCAAGCCTACTTTACAAATGGCAGGGCGCGGACGAAAGCCTTGAGCCGATCGCATTTTTATCCCATATGGATGTTGTGCCGATATCGGACGGCACGCTCGGCGACTGGACCCATCCCCCGTTTGACGGCTTTAACGACGGCGAATTTGTTTGGGGGCGCGGCGCGCTTGATATGAAGAACCAC
The DNA here is from genome assembly GCA_944380545.1 of uncultured Eubacterium sp. Taxonomy (GTDB): domain Bacteria; phylum Bacillota; class Clostridia; order Oscillospirales; family Acutalibacteraceae; genus Eubacterium_R. The sequence goes on from CALWHV010000007.1 coordinate 326,850, forward strand.
CTGGTGTGCGTTATGGAAAGCATAGAGACCCTGCTTGAGGAGGGCTTTAAGCCGCAGCGCACGGTTTATCTCTGCTTCGGGCACAACGAGGAGATAGTTGCCTCCGCCGAATCGGGCGCGCACGAGCTTATGGAAACGCTGCGCAGCCGCGGCGTTACGCTTGACAGCATTATCGACGAGGGAGGCGCGATGCTGCCGGCAAAGGTGAACGGGCTGCTTGACGGCTGCCTTGCCGGAATAGGCGTTGCTGAAAAGGGCTACGCCGATTTCCGCCTTACGCTTAAGGCGAAGGGCGGCCATTCCTCGCAGCCGCCGAAGCACACCGCCATAGGAAAGCTTGCAAAGGCTGTTATACGCCTTGAAAACAGGCAGTTCAAGGCAACGCTGCCCGATTATGTGAACAGCCTGTTTACGGGGCTCGGAAAGCGGTGCAGCTACGCGGGGCGCTTTGTGATGTGCAACTACCCGCTGCTAAAGCCGCTCGTTAAGCTGATAATGACCAAGATACCGCCCGCCGCGTCGCTTGTGCGCACCACGATAGGCGTTACGATGAGCAGCGGCTCGCCCGCCGCCAATGTTTTGCCGGACGCCGCAACGGTAACGGTGAACTGCCGCATAATGCCGGGCGAGAGCATCGCCTCCACGCGCGAGCATATCAGAAAGGCTGTTAAGAACGACGATATTGAGATAGAGCTTTTAAAGGGCAAGGAGCCGAGCTATGTTTCACCCACAAACACAAAATCGTTTGAAACGCTCAGAAAGCTCTGTATGGCTGCAAATGAAAAGAACATCGTTACCCCCTATCTTGTTATGGGCGGAACGGACGCATATCATTACGAGCCGATATGCAAAAACATCTACCGCTTTGCGCCGTTTACCGTAAGCACCTCTCTGCTGCTTACAACACATTCAACCAACGAGCGCTGCCCGATAGAGCAGCTCGGCGCGGGCGTTACATTCTTCAAGCGCTACATACGCGAGATGGCGGGAAAGGAATAAGCTATGGATTTTAAAGAAAGCGCGTTTATGTATATCCTCGGCGGGGCCGTGGTGGTCTTCGTGCTGGCGCAGAGCCTGTTTTTCCTGATAAGGGCTTACCGCCAGGGCAAGAAGATAGGGCTCTCCCCCTCCGTTATGAAAAACACGATAGTTTCAAGCTCGCTGTTTTCGGTAGCCCCCAGCATCTCCATACTTGCAACGGTGCTTACGCTTTCCGGCGCGCTGGGGCTTGTGCTGCCGTGGATAAGGCTCACCGTTATCGGAGCGATCTCCTATGAGGTGCCCGCGGCGGAGAGCGCGATCTCCGCAATGGGGCACACGGGCGGCCTTTCCTACGAGATAACCGACCCTGTGGAATTTTCCGCCGTTGCGTGGGTAATGACGCTCGGCTCCGTTATGCCGCTGATACTTGTGCCGTTTCTGCTTAAATTCATCCAGAAAAAGATAGGCGGCGCCGTAAGCAAAAACGCCGCGTGGGCAAACGCAATGAGCGCAGCCGCGTTTATAGGGCTTATAAGCGCGTTTATCGGCAGAGCCGTGCTGGGCACCGGCGAGCCGGACCAGATAGGCGACGGCGCAGGCGTTATGAGCGTTGCCGCGCTGCTTATATCAATGGCGGCGATGTTCGTCTTTATGCAGATACAGAAAAAGAAAAACATAGGCTGGCTGGAGTCGATGGCGATGCCGCTTAGTATGTTTATCGCCCTTGCCGCCGTCATTGCGCTTCACAGCGTGCTGCCGGGCGATATTGCCGTGCTGGAATGGAGGGGCTGATATGGAAAATTACAACAACAAAACTCATATCTACGGCCGCTTCTGGGTTATCACGGCGCTTGTTTTCTTCCTGCTGATACCGCTTACAATCTCCGCGCATTTCAACGCCTTTCCCGGCGCCGAGGTGGTTTTCAAGGGCCTTGCGCCCATAGCGCTGCTCTTTTACCCCACGGCGGTTATAGAGGTGTTTACCTACACGCCAATGCTCGGCCCCGGCGCAACCTATCTTGCGTTCGTAACGGGCAACATAAACAATCTGAAGCTGCCGTGCGCCCTCTCCGCTATGGAGAGCGCAAAGGTCAACGCCAACTCCGACGAGGGCGAGATACTTTCAACGATAGCCGTTGCCGCCTCCTCCATAACCACCACGGTTATCATCGCCGTGGGCGTTGTGGCGTTCGCGCCCTTTTTGCCGTATCTTACGGCTGAGGATTCCGTGCTTGCGCCCGCGTTCCAGCAGGTGGTGCCCGCGCTCTTCGGCGCGCTCGGAATGAGCTATATTGCAAAGCACTTCAAGATAAGCATAGTTCCGATAGCGGTCATCTGCCTTATGCTGCTGTTCAAGGGCGATCTTGCCGTGGGCGTGCTCATCCCCGTGGGCGTTATAGTTGCGCTGCTCTCGACCCATATTATGTTTAAAAAAGGCTGGATAAAATAGTGTTAAGCAGGCGTTTCTGTGTTGAAGCGCCTGCTTTTTATATTTGATAATTTCTTTGCGGTCTGCTATAATCTACGGTATTGAGCCCTGCCGCGGGCAAATTACACTTGTATATCAACGCGGGATTTAGTATAATACCAATATGCAGTATGACGGTGGTGAGAAAATGCTCGGAAAATATGTGCGCATCCGCGTTGACCGGCCTATCGGCAGCACGGATGAGGACACGGGCTACACTTATCCGCTGAATTTCGGGGCGGTTTACGGTTACGAAAACCTTTGCTCCTTCGTTATGGGGATAGACCACCCCGTTCACAATTTTGACGGACGGGTGATAGCCACGCTCAACCCGAGGGGAAAAGGGCGGCAGATACTTATAACCGCGCCCAAAAGCACGCGGTTTATTATCAACGATATAAAAAAATATATAGATGTTAAAAAGGATTTTCCGCAATATAAGCTGGACTGCCTTTACGAAAGCAGCTGCGGCGCGGTGGTTTTCCGCGATATAAAGGGCGAGGTGCGCTACCTGCTGATAAAAAACAGGCGCTCCGCCCACTGGGGCTTTCCGAAGGGGCATATCGAGCCGGGCGAAACAAAGCATCAAACGGCTGTGCGCGAGGTGCTGGAGGAAACCGGCATCCATGTTAAGCTGATAGACGGATTTGAAAGCGTTTCAAAATACAGGATACAGAATAAGATTGAAAAAACCGTTTCCATCTTTGTGGGCACAACGGCTGACACCTCCACCTCCATCCAGCCGGAGGAGATAGAGGATTATATCTGGCTTACCTACGACAGGGCGCTGAGCATCCTGAAATTTGACAACGATAAGGAAATCATCAAGGAAGCGCACGAATTTTTAAATTCGCACAACTATATCTGAGGAGATAAAATGACTTCTGAACAGGAGCAGCTTATACGCGCTTGCCGCGCTTTTCTGCAAAACGAAAGCTATGAGCCGGAGGGCTGCGATATTACGGCGCTTGCAGCCGAAGCGGCGCGGCACAATCTGTTCGGCGTGCTGTACTGCGCGGCGCAGGAAAGCTGCGCGGAAAACGAAAAGCTCAGGCGCGCGTTTGAGGACTGCATATTCGCAAACGGGCTTGCCCATTCGGTGTGCGACAGTGCGGCTCAGGCGCTGGAGGGCGCGGGGATACGCTTTGTGACCTTCAAGGGCGCCGCGCTGGACAGATATTATCCGGTGCCGCAGGCGCGCACGATGGGCGACGCGGACATTCTTATAGACGCGCAAAACAGAGCTGAGGCAAAAAAGGCGCTATGCGCCGCCGGCTTCACCTGCGAGCACTGCAACGGTCCCGTGTGGGAATACACGAAAAACGGTATGCGCTTTGAGGTGCACACCTCTTTGGTAAACGGCAGGATAGGCTCTTCAAGCGCGGTTGAATTTTTTTCCGACGCCATTGAGCACGCGCATTTCAGCGGCCTTTGCGGCAGCTTTGATTTGCAGTACCATTTTGAATATCTGATAGCGCACCTTGCGCACCATATCTGCTTTTACGGCGCGGGGATAAGAATGGTGCTTGACCTTGCCGTTATGCTTACATACTGCAGCGTTTCGGCAGACGAAGCTGTAAAAACGCTCTCTGAATGCGGGCTCGGCGATTTTGCAAAAGCCGCGCTGGCGATATGCTTTAAATGGTTCGGCGTGGGTATTGACGGCGTTTCGGCAGACGACGAGGCGTGCGAGCTTATAGCCGGGCACGGCGCGTTCGGGATGAGCAACAGGAATGTTGCCGCCGCGCTCCAGCGCCGCGATCTGGAGGAGAACGCAGGCTCCTGCGCCGCCGCGCAGCGGCTCAGGCTGCTGTTTCCGCCGTATAGGCGGCTCAAGGACATCCCGTATATACATTTTATCGAGGGCAGGCCGTATCTTACTCCCGCGGCTTGGGTATACAGGATATTTTATAATTTAAGGCACAGGAAAGCCCTGCTCAAAAGCGCCGCCGCCAGAATGAGCGAAAGCGGCACGCACGAGGAGGCGCAAAACGAGCTGGAAATCTTAAAACGCATAGGCCTTTGACGGCGATGCACGGAGGGACTGTTATGGTATTTCTGATAATTCTTCTTGTATTGACAGCGATAGCCGCGGCGGCGTTCGCAGTTTGGTTCATAACATATAAAAACAGCGGCAAATGCCCGCTGTGCGCGCTGCAAAAGCTGCGCCGCCCCACAAGGGTGACTATGGATATAGAAAACGAGCCGCAGTATTCCGATTCCTATGCGCTGACCCCGCCGATGGGCTGGAGCAGCTGGAACACCTTTCGCCAGAACATAAGCGAGGAGCTTGTTTTGAGCACCGCCGAGGCGGTAAAAAACAGCGGACTGCTTGACGCCGGCTACCAATACATCAATTTTGACGACTGCTGGCACAGCTCGCTGCGCGATGAAAACGGCAGGCTTCAGGGCGATCTTGAAAGGTTCCCGCGCGGGATACAGCCCGTTATCCAGGAGATAAACAGGATGGGTATGAAGGTCGGCCTTTATTCCTCAAACGGCACGCTTACCTGCGAGGACCTGCCGGCGAGCCTCGGCAGAGAGGAGCTGGACGCTGAGACGATAGCCTCCTGGGGCTGCGAATATTTTAAATACGATTTCTGCCACCACAAGGTGATAAGCGGCGAGGCGCCCGTTATAGAGGCGCTTGCAATAAGCCGGCCGGGCGAAAAGGCGCAGCTAACGCTCTATCCGGAGGACGCCGAGCTCAGCGGCAGGGCGCGGATAATGAACATCAAAAAGCTGCCGAGCGGCAAGGGCATCGGTATGCTCAACCACGGCGCGGGCAGGGCGGTTTTCCGCCCCACGGTAAACAGCGCCGGAAAATATGTGCTCACCGTTATGTACTACAAGCAGCTTGCAACGCGCGAGCAGTATCTGCAATTCATCATAAACGGCAAGGTATTTGAGGTGTTCTTCCCCACCGCCAAGGGCTTTACGCCCACGGGCAGGGCGCAGGTGATGATCGAGCTGCGCGAGGGCGAAAACGAGATGATAGTTATGAATCCCGTGGTCACCCCGGCGGACAGCTCCTATATCCAGTACAGCCGTATGGGCAGGGCGCTCAAGGAGGCGGCTCACAAGGCGGCTGTTGAAAAGGGCATGCGCGAAAAGCCGATAGTTTTCTCCATCTGCGAATGGGGTATGGCGTTTCCGTGGCACTGGGGCTCGCGCGCGGGCAATCTTTGGCGCACCACGCCGGATATCTCAGCAAACTGGAAGAGCATCCATATGATATACAGCCACAACATTCGCCTTTACCGCCACGCCCGTCCCGGCGCGTGGAACGACCCCGATATGCTTGAGGTGGGCAACGGCAAACTGACCGAAAACGAAAACAAAACGCATTTCTCGCTCTGGTGTATGATGGCGGCGCCGCTGATACTCGGCAACGATGTGCGCACCTTTGTTTCGGCGGACGGCACGCCGGCGGAGAACAACCCCGTGCTTAAGACCGTTACAAACAAAGAGCTTATAGCCATAGACCAGGACGCGCTCGGCAAGCCGGCAAAGCGCATCAAAAAGGTGCGCGGCGTGGATATTATTGCAAGGCCGCTTGAGGGCGGCGACATCGCCGTGTGCTTCTACAACCCCTCCTCCGGCGTTAAGGGCTTTTCGCTTGACCTTGGCGAGATCACGGCGGACGAATATCTTGAAATGCCGCAGCAGCCCTCCTATCAGCTTCACGAGCTATGGAGCGGCGAGCGCTTCAACGCAAAAACCGTTTCCGCCTCGCTGCAAAAGCACGAGAGCAGGATATACAGGATAAGCAGAGGATAATTATGCTTGAAAAGCTTACGCCGGCAGACGCCGATTCCGTTTACGACCTGATGCTTCTAAGCTTCCCCGAAAACGAGCTGAGGAGCAGAGAGGACCACAAAAATATGTTTTCCGACGCGCGCTTCAACGCCTACGGAGTAAAAAACGAAAGCGGCGGGCTTTCGGCGTTCATCACCTTTTGGCGGCTGAACGGCTTTACCTTCGGCGAGCATTTTGCCGTTGACCCCTCGCTGAGAGGAGCGGGGCTGGGCGCGCGGCTGCTGGGCGAATTTCTGGAGCTTTGCGAGCTTCCCGCAGTGCTTGAGGTTGAGCCGCCCGAAACGGACACGGCAAGGCGCAGGATAGGCTTTTACGAGCGCAGCGGCTTTGTGCTGAACGGCTACGATTACACGCAGCCCCCTCTGGGACGCGGCAGAAGCGCCGTTCGGCTTATGGTAATGTCTTTCCCCCGCCCGCTTGACAAAAGCGCGTTTGAGCGCGTCAGAAGCGAATTATACAAAGAGGTCTACCGCGCCTCGGATATATAAAGAACAAACGCCGCGAAGCACGCCCGCTTCGCGGCGTTTTTGCCGAATTTTTGGTGAAATTTGCCTTTTGTCAAATCCGTGCAAAATATTAAAAAAAGTATTGACAAAATATGAACTTAGCGTTATAACTACATTGACTCACGCGCCGCCCGTTTCTGAGCGGCGCGCGATATTCTCATTTGCTTTGAGGAACTTATTATGGGAAACGATATTCCTAAACCTAAAAAATTTCATTTTTCCACCTTTCAGATAATTATTTTGGGCTTCGCGGGCGTTATTCTGCTGGGGAGCCTTTTGCTTTGCCTGCCGATCTCCACAAGAAGCGGAGAGAGCGCCGATTATCTTGACTGCCTGTTCACCTCCACCACCGCGGTGTGCGTTACAGGCCTTGTTACGCAGGACACGGGCACATACTGGTCGCTGTTCGGGCAGATAGTTATCCTTGTGCTTATACAGATAGGCGGCATGGGGGTTATGACGGTTGCGATTATGCTGGGGCTTATGGCGCGGCGCAGGCGCTTCAGCCTTACGCAGAGGAACACGCTGCAGGAATCCTTCGGCAGCCCCGGCGTGGGAAACATAATCAAGCTTACCAAATTTATCATCACCGTTACGGCGGTTACGGAGATACTTGGCGCAGTTTGTATGTTCCCCGTGTTTTATAAGGAATTCGGCGTGCTCAAGGGAATATGGTATTCCGTGTTTCACTCCGTTTCGGCGTTTTGCAACGCCGGCATAGACCTGATGGGCTCAAAGGAGCAGTTCAGCTCGCTGACCTCCTACTACGGCAATCCCGTTATAAACCTTGTTATCTGCTTTCTTATAGCCTTCGGCGGCATCGGCTTTCTTACCTGGAACGATATGCATGTTCACGGCATAAAATTCAAGAGATACCGCCTGCAGAGCAAGATAGCGCTGATAACAACGGCGTTTCTGATAATAGTTCCCGCCGTGTTCTTTTACATCTTTGAATTTTCGCGCGCCCCGTGGGACGATATGTCCGCAGGCGACAAGGTGCTTGCCTCGCTCTTTCAGTCAGTTACGCCGAGAACGGCGGGCTTCAACACCGTTGATCTGAACGCGATGACCGAGGTCAGCAAAACGCTTATGGTGATACTGATGCTGATAGGCGGCTCGCCGGGCTCCACCGCGGGCGGTATGAAGACCACCACCTTTGCGATAGTCATCTCCTCTATGCTTTCCGTATTCAAGCGCAAAAACGACGCGGAGGCGTTCAAAAGGCGCGTCAGCGCAGACAGCGTTCGCAGCGCCTCGGCGGTTATGACGATGTATCTGGTGCTGTTTTTGCTGGGCAGCCTGATGATCTCGCAGATGGAGGATCTGCCGATACTCACCTGCTTTTACGAAACCGCCTCAGCGATAGGCACCGTTGGGCTTACGCTGGGCATAACGCCGGAGCTTTCGGCATTTTCGCAGATAATCCTGATCCTGCTTATGTACTTCGGCAGAGTCGGCGGGCTTACGCTGATATTCGCCGCAGTTAACGGCAGCTCTAAAAAGCTTGTTAAATTCCCGCAGGAAAATGTTAATGTGGGCTGATAAAGGAGAGGCATATGAAAACGATTTTACTTATAGGCGCCGGCCAGTTCGGCGTTCACCTTGCAAAAAAGCTGAACAGCCTGGGCCACGAGATAATGGCTGTTGATTCAAGAGAGGAAAGGGTGGACCAGATACTGCCCTACTGCACGAGCGCGCAGATAGGCGACGCCTCCTCCACCGATTTTCTTCAGACGCTGGGCATTGAGGATTACGATGTTTGCTTCGTTACGATAGGCGATAATTTTCAGGACAGCCTTGAAACCACCTCGCTCGTTAAGGAGCTTGGCGGCAGATTCGTTGTTGCAAGGGCGTCTAACGATGTGCACGCAAAATTCCTGCTCAGAAACGGGGCGGATCAGATTATCTATCCCGAAAAGCAGGTTGCGGACTGGGCGGCTATCAAATGCAGCTCAGAGCATATCCTTGATTTTATGGACCTCGGCAGCGATTTCGGCTTGTTTGAGATAGATGTGCCGGACGGCTGGATAGGCAAGAGCCTTGCCGAGCTTGACATACGCCGCCGCCACCATATAAATGTGATAGGCAAAAAGCAGCGCGGCGTGCTTGATGTTACCCTTTCTCCGGACACGGTGTTCGTGCCGGGTGAAACGATACTCGTGCTCGGCACAAAGCGCGATTTCTACAAAACCTTTAAGGTTTGACGGCTTGATAGGACATAAAATAAAAATGCGTTCCCCGCGTGCAGCGGAGGGCGCATTTTTATTTTGCATAAAGCTGTGTAATTTCTATGCCGTGAACGAATCGCGGAACATATCGGATATTTTTTGAGCCAGCGGGGCGTTCTGCGGCTTATCGAGGCGCGGGTCATCCTTAAGGATATCCGCGGCGCACTCGCGGCTGAGGCGCAGCAGCTCCATATCCTGAAGCATATCGGCTATCTTGAGCTGCGGAAGCCCGTGCTGGCGGTTGCCGAAGAAATCGCCGGGCCCGCGCTGCTTAAGGTCCTCGTCCGCAATCTTAAAGCCGTCTGAATATTTTTTCATCGTCTGCAGTCTGAGCCGCGAGGTTTCGCTTTTGCTGTCCGACACCAGGATGCAGTAAGACTGCTGCTCTCCCCTGCCCACCCTGCCGCGAAGCTGGTGAAGCTGCGAAAGCCCGAACCGCTCAGCGTTTTCAACAAGCATAACGGTGGCGTGCGGCACATCGACGCCCACCTCGATAACCGTGGTTGCAACAAGTATCTTGATATCGCCGCGCTGAAACGCCGACATCACCTGCTCCTTCTGCCGCGGCTTCATTTTTCCGTGCAGCACGCCGATGTTGACGCCGCGAAACGCGCCGTTTGCAAGCTCCTCGGCATAGCTTTGGGCGGAGAGCATATCGCTTTCGCCCTCCTCAACGAGCGGGCAGACGATATACGCCGCGCCGCCGCTTTCTATCTGTTTTTTAATAAAGGCGTATATCCTTTGATGGTAGCGCGAATCCACCACATCCGTGCGCACCGTCTGCCTGCCGGGGGGCAGCTCGTCCAGCACGGAGATATCAAGGTCGCCGTAGATCATAAGTGCAAGCGTGCGCGGTATCGGCGTGGCGCTCATAACAAGCGTGTGGGGCTTATCGCCCTTCATTGCAAGCACAGCGCGCTGGTCAACGCCGAAGCGGTGCTGCTCGTCCGTGATAACAAGGCCGAGGCGGCTGAACTCAACATCGTTTACGATGAGCGCGTGCGTGCCGATAACAAGATCGGTGCTGCCGTCCATAAGGCTGCGCTTTATCTCGCGCTTTTCCGCCGCCGGTGAGGAGCCTGTGAGCAGGCGGACGCAGATACCCGTGCCGCTCAAAAGTGAGCGCATCGTTTCATAATGCTGATTTGCAAGTATCTCCGTTGGAGCCATAAGCGCCGCCTGCATACCGTTTTTAACGGCGGTGTATATAACTCCGGCGGCAACGGCGGTTTTGCCGCTGCCAACATCGCCCTGCAAAAGGCGGTTCATCGCAACGCCGCTTGCCATATCGGCGCAGCATTCGCCCACGGCGCGCTCCTGTGCCGCGGTGGGCTTGAACGCAAGCAGGCGCATAAATTCGCCCGTGTAATCCTTTTTTGCAACAAGGCGCGTGCGCTCGCGGCTTGCCGAGCGCAGCTTCAAAAAGCCGAGCTGAAGCGTGAGCAGCTCCTCAAAGATGAGCCTGCGCCGCGCCTGCTCAAGCTCCTTTGCGCTTTTCGGAAAATGTATCTGTCGCACCGCGTCGTTCAGCGGCGCAAGCAAATATTTGCGCGTTATATCCTCCGGCAGCGTTTCTCTGAGCCTGCCGACGCCGTCCAGCGCCGCCTTCACCGTTTTTTCTATGGCTCTTGAATTGAGCCTGCCCGTGGCACGGTAGATGGGGCGTATTATGTCGCCGCCCTGCGCCGGCTCTATCTCCGGCGACGCCATTGAAGCTGAGGTGAGCGTTTTTTCTATCTTTCCGAAAAGGATATAGCTTTCAAAAAGCTTCAGCCTTGCGGCAAGGTATTTATTGTTGAATATCGTTACGCGGATAACGGTTTCGCCGTCTGAAAATTCGCATTTATAAAGAGTCATCCCGCGGCGGACGAAATGCTCCCTAACGGGCGACACAAGCTGCGCCTCTATGCACGCCGTGTCGCCGCCGGAATATTCCGACGCCTTCTTTTTCTGCGAGCGATCCTCATAGGCGCGCGGGTAATATTCCAGAAGATCCCCCACGCGGAAAATGCCGAGCTTTGCAAAAAGCCCGGCTCTTTTTTCCCCTACTCCCTTTACAAACTGAACACTGCTGTTCTTTTCAAGAGCTGCGTACAATTCCTGTTTACTCCGCTGAAATAATATAATAATATATCGGCTGCCCGCCGTTTACGGCGCTGACCTCTGCGTCGGGGAATTTTTCCTCTATCTGCGCCCTGAGCGCCTCGGCGTCCTCCTCCGAGACCTCGCTGCCGTAAATAACGGTTATTATAGAGCCGCCGCTTTTCTTGATAAGGCGGCAGGCGGTCTTGAACGCGGTTTCGTTTATGCTGCTGCCCACATACCTGATCTTTGAGGAGCAGATTCCCATAATCTCGCCCTTTTTAACGGAGATGCCGTCCACCTCGCTGTCTCTTGCGGCAAAGGTTACAAGCGCGGTGGAAACGCCCTGAGCCGCCCTGGTCATCTCAAGCTCGTTATCGGCGGCGCTCGCCTCCTCGTCAAACGAAAGCATTGCGGAAATGCCCTCCGGCACGGTCTTCGTTTGCAGCACCTTTACCTTTCTGCCGCTTGCAAGGCGCGCCGCCTGCTCCGCCGCCATTATGATATTCTTGTTGTTCGGCAGCACGAACACGGTCTTTGCCGGGGTCATATTAACGGCGTTCAATATATCGTCCGTAGACGGATTCATCGTTTGCCCGCCGCTTACAACAACATCCGCGCCGATATCCCTGAACAGCTCCGTAAGCCCGTCGCCTGCGCAGACGGCAACAAAGCCGTAGTCGTTAACCGGCTGAACCTCTCCCGGCTCCTCGCCGGAGGGTGCGCTCTCGCCCGCGTTTCTGTGCTGATAGCGCATATTATCTATCTTTATGTTTATAAGCTGGCCGTAACGCAGCGCCGCCTGTATAACATTGCCCGGCTCGTTTGAGTGAACATGGACCTTTATAACATCGCCGTCGTCCACAACAACAACGCAGTCGCCTATTGATTCAAGATACGCGCGAAGCCGCAGCGGGTCTTTTTTTGCCGAGCCCGCCGCCTTTTCAATCAGAAATTCCGAGCAGTAGCCGAACTTTATATCGCCCGAAGCCGCCGCAACGGTGCTTTTTTCCTCTTTCTGCTCCGGCGCGCTCCCGCCGTCCACAGGCTGAACAACGGCGTTGTTTGCAAACACGCTGTGAAAGCCCTCGAATATAAGCACAAGGCCCTGGCCGCCCGCGTCAACAACGCCCGCCTCCTTGAGCACGGGAAGCTGCTCCGGCGTTTTTGCAAGCGCCTCCTTTGCCGCCAGCATAGCGGCGAACGCCACCTCCATAGGGTCGTCCACCGTTTTGGCAAGCTCGCTCGCCGCCTCGCTCGCCTTTCTGACAACGGTCAGAATCGTGCCCTCCGTGGGCTTCATAACCGCCTTGTACGCCGCCTCGACGCCGAGCTCGAACGCGCGCGCGACCGCCTTGCCGTCCGCCGCCTCAAGCTCCTTGAAGCCCTTTGAAAAGCCGCGGAATATCAGTGAAAGTATTACGCCGCTGTTGCCGCGCGCGCCCCTGAGAAGCGCGCCGGCGCATTTTGACGACGCCTCGCCGAGCGTGCAGCTGTCCGGCAGCACGGCCATTTCCTTTGCCGCCGCGCCTATGGTCATACTCATATTGGTGCCGGTATCTCCGTCCGGCACGGGAAAGATATTGAGCGCATCCACCGCCTTGCGGCTGTTTGATATGTTATTCGCGGCGGAAATCACGCCGTCACGAAACAATTTTCCTGTAAGCATTTGCGAAAAATCTCCTTTAGTTAACGGCGTCTACATAAACATTTATCTTTGAAACCTTGAGGTCGGTAACCGTTTCAACGCTGTAACGCACCTTATTTGTTATGCTGCTTGAGATGGCGTTTATGTTTACGCCGTAGGACACGGCTATGTGCAGGTCTATCACCAGGCAGCCGTTTATGCTTTTAACGCTGACGCCGCGGTTGTAGTTCTGACCGCTTTTATCCGTTCGGCTGGCGATTATGGATTTGATGCTCTGCACGGGGCCGGAATCCACCATTCCCGTAACGCCGAAGCAGGACTGAGCCACCTGCCCCACAAGCTTTTCAAAATAATTGTTTGTGATTTCGATGTACCCGTTCGGGTTTTCAAATTTTATCATACAAAACCTCCGCTGAGTGTTTATTCCGCCTCAAAATACCAATCCTCTATGTTTGAAAAACAATCGTAATAGCTGCCCTGCACATCGCCGTTCATCGCCTTTGAAAAGCAGAGCATACCGCGCCGGAAAACGACGGGGATAAACGGCATCTCGCCTGAAAATTCCAGTAAAAATTCGCCCGCAGAGCCGGTTGACGAGGCATACGCCTCATACGCAGCCGCGCTTTTAGAGCCGGACAGCTCCAAGCCGTAGCGCGCGGCGCCGTCCTTGCCGAAGAACTGCCGAAGGCTCATATCCGGCGGCAGCTTTATCTCGCCGATATAAAGGTCAAATTGCTCCGATCCAATCAGCGAATAATAGCGCTCGTCGCTCTCCTCATAGACCGTAACGGAAAAGCCCGCCTCCTCAAGCTGCTGCTCTATCAGCCGCGCGCAGGCGACCCTGTCTGCATTTGAGGAATTGACTATCACCGAAAGCGAGGCCGAGGAAACCCCGCTTGATTTTAGGAGCTGACGAGCGGCGTCCGCATCGCCCGTTTCTGAAAAAAGCTTTGTTTGCGAAAGCTCGAACTGCGGGTTGAAGACGCAGGTTGCCTCCTCGGCAAAGCCGCCGTAAGCGCTGCGCGCCAGAGTGGAGCGGTCTATCGCCAGCGAGATCGCGCGGCGCACGCCGGAGTTTGAGGTTATCCCGCGTTTATTGTTTACGCCGATATACACCATATTATTCATATTTATCAGCCTTTTGTTTGCCGTTATCCTGCTTGAGGAATTTTCGGAAAGATCGCGAAACGCAAAGCTGATGTTGCCTATATTCACGGCGTTGTCTATCGAATCCGCCGAGGCTATGTTTTCAAGATGTATTGCTGTTATATGCGGCGAAAAGCCCTCTTTTTCGTTTGCAAGCAGCACGGTTTCGCCGTTTTCATCAGCGTATCTGTACCGCCCGCTGCCTATGGGATAATCGCTTTCCCCATCGCTAACTATCGGAAAAACGAGCAGATTGTGCGCGTACGGGTCCGGATACGAGAGCGCGAACACAAGCTCTGTTTCCGAGCGCGCCGAGCAGGATTTTATCCCCCCGAGCGAGCTGCCCCAATACGGCGAATCCTTTGCGCGCTCAAACGAGCTTACGACATCCTGCGCCGTGAGCGCGCTGCCGTCTGAAAACAGCAGCCCCGCCGTTATGCCGACAACAAGCGTTTGCGGCTCCTCATAGGCATAGCTTGAGGCGATATTCAGGCTCGCCTTGAAATTTTCATCCAGATCAAACAGGCTTTCAAACACAAGCTGGCTCATCACCTGATTGTTAAGCGTGTGCGCCTCAAACGGGTCAAGGCTGTCCGCACGGGTGTAGCTTAGCTTGAAAGTGGTGCTGTCGCTTTGTATCACGGGCTCCTGCTCGATTATCGCAGGGTCGCTCTGAGGCGTTTCCCCGCCGGAGGAGCAGCCGGAGAGGCACGATATGCACACAAGCGCCGACAGCAGCAGCGCCGTTATCTTTTTCACCGCCGTTACCTCCTGAACCCCTCTGTTTGCAGAGCTTTCCCGGTGGAATCGTCCGTTTCAAAAAAGCAGCCCTCGCAAACGCATTTTCCGCTCGGATTTTTAAATCTCACCGGCATACCGAGGCGCATCTTCTGTATCGCGCACTGCGCGTCAACGCCCAAAACGGAATCGAGCGGGCCGGTCATTCCTATATCGGTTATATATCCCGTGCCGTTCGGCAGGATCTGGTCATCCGAGGTCTGCACATGGGTGTGCGTGCCGAAAAGCACGCTGACGCGCCCGTCAAGATAAAAGCCGAGCGCCCTTTTCTCGCTCGTTGCCTCCGCGTGAAAATCAACGATAACCGTGGAGCAGCCCTCTTTTTTCGCCGCCTCAAGCATTGCGTCCGCCGAATCGAACACATTGCCCACGGGCTCCATAAACGCCGCGCCCTGAAGATTGATGACGGCGGCTTTGATATAGCCCCTGTCAACAACGCACATACCGCGCCCCGGAACGCCGCCGTGGTAGTTTGCCGGGCGGATCATAAACGGGTCGCTCTCCAGCAGGTCGTACACCTCTCCGCGCCGGAAAGCGTGGTTTCCGAGCGTGATAACATCGGCGCCGGCAGACATTATCTGCCTTGCCGAGCGCGGGGTCACACCGTTTCCCGCGGCGGAATTTTCGCCGTTTACGATCGTAAGATTCGCGCCGTAATACCGTTTTATTCCGGGCAGCACCGCCGCAAGATGCTCGCAGCCCTGCTCGCCCACAACATCGCCTATTGCAAGTATCCTCAAGATAACACCGATTCTATCCTTAATTTTAAATTATTATACAATATATTTCCGCCAAAAACAACCGCCGCCGCGGTGTTTATTGATAATTTACATCAATTTAAAATTTAAAAAAATCTTGACAAATCCGTTTTATCGGTTATAATAGAAAACGCATTGAATACACAGCGGTATAGTGTAACGGTAACACACCGGACTCTGACTCCGTATTTTAAGGTTCGAATCCTTTAGCCGAGCAGGCAAAGCCTGCGAACGCCAAGGTTCTGACTGCAAAGCAGTCAGGTTCTTTTACCGCTGCCATACAATTCAATATCAACACAGCGGTATAGTGTAACGGTAACACACCGGACTCTGACTCCGTATTTTAAGGTTCGAATCCTTATACCGCTGCCAAAAAAACAGGAACACTTTTATAGTGTTCCTGTTTTCTTTTAATAAAATTGCAAGAAGGATTCGAACCTTAAATGAAATCTAATCCTTTAGCCGAGCAGGCGGCGCCTGCGAACGCCAAGGTTCCGGCTGCGAAGCAGGCAGGTTCTTTTGCCGCTGCCATAAAGCGTTACCAAAAAAGATATAACGCTGAAAAAGGCCCGATTTATCGGGCTTTTTTATTGCCATTAAGCAGAATATTATTTTGCTAAATCGTAGTCATCAAGAAAAACATTGTTTATGGTATTTATGAGTGTTGCATTTTCGTCTTCAGCTTTGTAAATATAAATAATATTTTTTAGTTTGACATATTAAACTAAATTAAATGTGTTGATTTAACAAATAAATTACAACCAACCAACAATGAGAGGTGATTTTATCACCTCTCATTGCTATATGGATAACTTCTTTTAATAATCCCAATACACAGTTCCATTTTCGTTCCAGCGTATCGCTCTTATATTGCCATAATAATTTTGGCTGTTTTCATCATAAAATCCATAATCTCCGTTGCCGTCAGAATATTCGAGTAATGAATCAGTAAAAACAATCCAGCCATCTTTATCTATGTACACAAAGAAATCATCATAGCTTGAATCATATTTATTATCTGGTGTATCTACGATACAGTCGTATTTCGCTCTATCAGGATCATACTTAAATTCAGCACCGTCAAAAGTGTAGTAAACAACATCTTCAAGTGATGAATATTCTATTCCATATCTATCATAGTAAACTGTTTCTGTTTTGCTGCCTGTAGTTAAAACATCATTGAAGCTGTTGTAAAAACTTATAAACGAATTTGATAAAAAATTAAAAATCAACAGTATTGTAAGTATAATAATAAGGTTTTTGGACGATGTAACGCTTTTAGATTTAAGTTTTTTGATTACATCATAAATTACATATAAATCACAAAACACAAAAATTCCGATATACTCGGCAACAGTTCTTTTTGTATTATGCTTTTTATCTAAATAAAGATAGCACAAAAGCACAATTACACTTTTGACAAGTATAAAAGCGTATTTTATTAAATTACTTTTGCCAAGAAAAATATCACTCATCAGTAACTTCCCCGTTTTAATATACGCCGGTATGGCAGCCATTATTGCAAGCCCGCATGCGGTCTCAAAGGCAAAAATGCGTCCGCGCCGGCGAATTTTCGGAACCGGCAGTTTTAAGCAAGCTGATTATTATAAGCTGACCCCCGGTATTTTGACGGCTGCGGTAATTACTTCCTCTACGGCAACATTTGTTGTTAATTCCTTTGTGCTTTCCATATCTGTCACTCCCATATCGTCATTATATCAATTAAATATTGATTTTTCAACAAAGCCCGCCCAATAAAAGCGGAGCGCTGCGGGGCGCTCCGCTTGGGGGGGATTGATTTTCAGGCGTTAAGCGATCTCAAGCAGCTTTTGGCTGACTCGCGACTGTACCTCCAGATAATATGCCGCCTCGGCGGTGGTGAGGCTTCCGTCGTCCAGCTCCTTAAAATCCTCGGCATACTGCGAATATTTGCTCATCATATCCGCATAATCGCTTAAGAGGCTGAGATCGCTGCCGTCCGACTCCTTATACTTTTTCATAAAATCAACATAATCGTTCATAAATTCCTCATAGCTGTCTACCGCGGCCTTGAAATCCGGGTCTATATCCGTCTGACTGCCGGAATCGTCGCTCTGCTCGGGAGCCGCCTCCTCAGCAGGCTCGCTTTCCTCACCGGCGGGCGCGCTTTGTGCTTCCTCCGGCGCGCTGATTTTGATGCTCATCGTGTTGAAGCCGATATACTCAACCGTAAGGCTCCAGCCGTCTGCATTTTTCGCGCTGTAAGAGCCGTCGTCCTTGGTGTAGTCCGCGTCAAAGCCCTTTTCGGCGCAGGCGGAGACATAGGCGTTGAAATCCCCGATCGGGGTGTTTGCGATGTACGCGGTGAAGCCGCTTGCGCTTTCATTCTCTATTTTGCCGACGAGCGATTTCGGAACGGGCAGCAGACCGCCCGCCTCGCCGCCCGGCCAGGCGATATCCGAAAATTCCATAGGCGCGTCAAGATTTATCGAAAGCTCCTGCGAGCTTTCGGAATAATACAGCTTCAGCTTGTTTCCGGCTTCGTTGAACGCCTCAAACGACGAATACTCGGCTTCCTCGTCTATCGTAAAGCCCTTTTCCCTGCATTCGTCAAGATAGGCGTTATACTCGCTTTCTGACACCTTGATTATATCGAGCCAAAGCTTTTCCGCCGAATTTTCGCGGATTTCGCCCTTATTGTTCGGCGGCTCGGGCAAAAGCTCGCCCATCACCATCTCGGACCATACTATCTTTTCGCCGACGCCGACCGCGCTTGTAACGGAAATGATTATCGTCAGCGCCGCGATTATCACCAAGATGATGAACCACGCCCGCTTGTAGACGGGCTTTTTCTTCTTTTTATACTCCGTTACCGCAGGGCCGTACTGCGCCGGCTGCTGAGGCTGCTGCGGCTGCTGGGGCTGCTGCGGCTGAGCCGCCTGAGCTCCGCAGTTCGGGCATACCGCGCCCTCAAATTCCGTTTGGCATTTACTGCATTTCATAAAAAATCTCCTTCATATCAAAAGTTTTTTCACCTGCGCCCCCGCTTTTTGCGGGGGCGCGTGCCCGCGCGTTTAAATCGGCAGTATCACCTCTTTTCTCTTTTTTCGCCGTTAATGATGTTTCTTACCCATTTTTCACTGTAGCCGTATTTTGTGGCAAGCTGCTTTACATTGCCGCCGTCATATTCGCGGATCACCTGCTCTCGTATAAAATCGGATGTGAAAAAGTTGACCGGAAAATTGAGCTGCTGTCCGCGAAACGCCGTGTGCATGGTAAGCGCCGCCTCAACGCCGAGCAGATTGGCGATCTCGGCGTACACGCCGTTAAGGTATTCGCACTCAATATCTTTCGGATCCATCTCAGTAAAAACCTCTTTCATCACTTGCTCCTTTCTATTATGATTTATCCTTACGGACTTGTATAGAGCGTGAGTTCGCGGAACACGGCGCGGGAAGTGTTCATTGAAGATTTCTCACTCTCAAAACAGCCCTTGTTTTTTTCGCGAGAAAGGAGCAAGCGGGCTGTTCGTTAAAGGCCTTGTTTTTTTCGCGGGGGAGGTTTTTAAAATTTTGTTTAGCTGCTAAACAATGCTTGACAAGCGCGCATGCGCGCGATATAATATGAAAACAAAAAGGAGGGGCGCGGTATGCAGTGCGGAATATCACAATGCTTTTTTGATATGCTGGGCGAGATATTTGCCGGCCGGAGGCAGCCTGTGGACTGCGCAGGGCAGAGCCTGCACCGCTCGGAGCTTAGGCTGATGCAGCTTATAGGCGAAGCGCCGCAGCTGAATGTGAGCGAGCTTTCCGAAAGGGCGGGCGTGACCAAAAGCGCCGTTACGCAGATGAGCGGCAAGCTTTGCGAAAAAGGACTTATAGATGCGCGCAAAAACCCCCATAATAAAAAAGAGAAATATTTTTGCCTTACACAAAGCGGCAGAAGCGCGCTTGACGCCTATGAAAACGCCAACCGCCGCGCCGCCGCCGGAATGAGGGAATATCTGTGCGCGCTGAGCGCGGATGAAAAAAAGACGATAATGGATTTTATGAAAACGGCGCGGGAATATATGCCGTCTTTCAGCTTCAGCTGCCGCTGCGAGGAGGGCGGCGGCGCGAGCTGCCTCAGCGCCGGAGAAGGGAGAAAAAACGATGCTTGAGCTTAAAAACATCTCTTTTTGCGTTGACAGCGAAAGCGGCAAGGGTCAAAAGGAGATACTTAAAAACATTGATCTGACGATAGACGAGGACAGCTTTGTTGTTATAACCGGCCCGAACGGCGGCGGAAAATCCACGCTTGCAAAGATAATTATGGGCATAGAGAAGCCGACCGGCGGCAGCATCATATACAAGGGGCGCGACATAACCGGCCTTGATATTGACGAGCGCGCAAAGCTCGGCATAGGCTTTGCGTTTCAGCAGCCGGTGCGCTTCAAGGGGCTTACGGTGCGCGATCTTCTGAGCCTTGCGGTGAACAGGAGCGTGGACACGCACGAGCTTTGCGGCTATCTTTCAGAGGTGGGGCTGTGCGCGGCGGACTATATAAACCGCGAGATAAACGCCAGCCTTTCCGGCGGCGAGCTCAAAAGGATAGAGATAGCCACGCTTATGGCGCGCGGCGTTGAATTTTCGCTGTTTGACGAGCCGGAGGCGGGCATAGACCTGTGGAGCTTCAACAACCTGATAGCCGTTTTTGAAAAGCTGCGCGACGCAAAGCACGGCGCGGTGGTTATAATCAGCCATCAGGAGAGGATACTTGAGATAGCGGACAAGCTTGTTGTTATCTCCGGCGGCGAAAAGACCGCGGAGGGAAGCCGCGGCGAGATACTGCCGCAGCTGCTGTGCGATTCAAGCGCGTGCAGATTTTACAAGGCAAGGAGGAGCGGCGATGAATGACATAAAAAAAGACCCGATACTGGGCGGGCTGCTGAAAACTATCGCCGGCATTGCGGACACGCCGAAGGGCGCGTTCAACATCCGCCTGAACGGGGCGGGCATAGCGCGTCAGAGCACTGAAAATGTTGAGATAATCCCCAAGCCGCAGGGCAAGGGCATAGAGATATATGTTAAGCCGGGCACGGCGGGCGAGACGGTGCATATCCCCGTTGTGGTTGAAGCGAGCGGCTTTCAGGACATCGTTTACAACGATTTTTACATCGGCGCGGGCGCGGATGTGGATATAATAGCCGGCTGCGGCATCCACAACGACGGCGAGCATCTTTCGCAGCACGACGGCATCCACACCTTTCATATAGGCGCGGGCGCGCGCGTGCGCTATGTTGAAAAGCATTACGGCGAGGGCGGCGGCAGCGGCGAGCGCGTGCTCAACCCCGTTACCGTGGTGCATATGGACAAAAACAGCTTTCTTGAGATGGAAACGGTGCAGATAGAGGGCGTTGATTCCACAAAGCGAGTTACGAACGCCGACCTTAAGGAAAACGCGCGCCTTGTGATAAAGGAAAAGATAATGACGAGCGGCAAGCAGTTTGCCGTAACGGAATTCACCGTGGAGCTGGACGGCGACGGTTCCGGCGCGGACATAAGCTCGCGCTCCGTTGCAAAGGGCGAATCGCGGCAGGAATTTTTCTCCGCACTGCACGGAAACGCGCAGTGCAGCGGCCACTCGGAATGTGATTCCATAATTATGGACAGCGGCTTTGTTAAATCCGTGCCGGAGATCATTGCAAACGATGTTAACGCCTCGCTTATCCACGAGGCGGCGATAGGCAAGATTGCCGGCGAGCAGATAACGAAGCTGATGACGCTGGGCCTTTCCCGCGAGGACGCCGAAAAGCAGATAATCAAGGGATTTTTAAAATAAGCAAAACAAAAAAGCCATCCACACTTTTGATGTGTGAATGGCTTTTATCTTTAAAAACTGTTTGATTTTAAGCGGCGAACGCAGTTGTATCATATTCGGCGAGCGAACGAAATGGTATGAACAATCGGGGTTCCCGAAAAGCGTTAGCTCCAACAACCGCGCGTAGGGGCGGCTATCAGCCGCCCGCATAACAACCCCTCAGTCAGCTTCGCTGACAGCTCCCCTTACACAGGGGAGCCTTGAGCAATCGCCGAAATTACGGCTTTTAGCTGTCTCATCGGGGTCCCCGAAAAGCGCAAGCCCAACAACCACGCGTAGGGGCTGCTATCAGCAGCCCGCAAGGAGCGATCAATCGCTGAAACGACGCTTTTTAGCGGTCCGCAGGTTGCGGACCCTACGCGGGGTTTGGTAAAACAACATTATTTTTTATTCGGCGGTTGTGAGCGCAATGGTATGAATTTCGACGAAGCGGACCCTACGCGGTGTTTAGTAAAACAGCGAGGTTTGGTGAAACAACATTATTTTTTAATCGGCTCGGCGAGCCTCAAGCCGGTAGATGGGGCAGCCCATTGATGAAAAGCGCGCCTCATATTCCGTAACTATATTATCCGGCTCTTCAAGCGCGTGCAGGTCAAGGCTGATATTTGAAAGCAGGAAGCCGCACTGCGAAAGCTGCTCCAGCGAAAATTCAAAGAAGTGCATATTATCCGTTTTCTGCGTGATTGCGGCGCCCGGCGCCATAAGGCGTTTATATATCTCCAAAAACCGCGGGTGCGTGAGGCGGTGCTTTGCGTATTTTGCCTTTGGAAACGGGCAGCTGAAATTAAGATAGATATGCGAAACGCTGCCCGCGGGGATGAACCTTGGCAGATATTCCGCCGCGGTGCACATAAAGCGCAGGTTTTTAAGCCCCGAATCGCGCGCCGTTTCAGCCGCCTTAACTATTACATTGGGCACCTTTTCAACGGCTATGATATTCAGCTCGGGATGCCTGCGTGCAAATTCGCAGGCGAACGCGCCCTGGCCGCAGCCGATCTCCAAAACAAGCGGCGCGCTTCTGCCGAAAACCTTTACCATATCGAACAGCCTGCCGCCCTCTTCAAGCGAAAAATCAAGCACCTGCGTTTGGCAGGGCAGCAGCAAATCGCCGCATTCCTCAAGCCGGCGCGGCAGATTTTTCTTTCTTCTCATCCTCATAATATATCCTCTTTCAAACGATGGTGCCGCCGCCGATCAGCGTGTCGCCTCTGTACATAACAAGCGCCTGCCCCGGCGCGGCGGCTCTCTGCGGCTCGTCAAAAACAATCTTGAATGAGCCCTCGCCCGCGTTATATACGCTTGCGGGCTGCTCCTTCATATTGTATCTTGTGCGGGCAAGCACGCGCATACCGTCCTCTATCCCTGAAACGGCAACAAGATTGACATCCCGCGCCGTTACCGTGCGTGAAAAAAGCTCCGCGCCCTCTGAGAGTATCACGCGGTTCGAGGCGGCGTCCTTGCCGCAGACGAAGAGCGGCGCGCCGTGCGAGATGCCAAGCCCCCTGCGCTGCCCTATCGTATATCGGATTATGCCGCGGTGCGTTCCGAGCTTTTCGCCGGAGACGGAAACGAAATCGCCGGGCGCACAGGTCTTTCCCGTATGCCGCTCGATAAACGACGCATAATCGCCGTCCGGCACAAAGCAGATGTCCTGGCTCTCCTTTTTTTCCGAAAGCTCAAGCCCCGCCTCTGCCGCCAGTTCCCTTATCTTGCTCTTGCTCATCCCGCCGAGCGGGAAAACGCAGTGCGAAAGCGTTTCCTGCGAAAGCGAATACAGCACATAGCTTTGGTCCTTTTTTTCATCGGCGGCTTTTTTTATCTCGTACCTGCCGGTGGATGCGTTGAAGCCGCATCGCGCGTAATGGCCGGTTGCAAGGCAGTCGAACCCCATTGAGCGCGCCTTTTCAAGCAGCGCGCCGAACTTCAGGTGCCTGTTGCAGCTTATGCAGGGATTGGGAGTGCCGCCCGTTTCATATGTTTTTATGAAATCGGCGATAACCCTTTCTTCAAATTGGGTGCAGAAATCAAAAACATAAAATTCGATGCCCAGCCTTTTTGCCGCGGCGGCGGCGTCAAGCTCGTCCTGCCTGTTTGCCCCGCGCCAAAGGCGCATCATAGCGCCGGCACATTCATAGCCGGCTTTTTTCATTAAAATCGCGGCGGCGCTGCTGTCTACGCCGCCGCTCATTGCAATAAGCGCTTTTTTGCCCATAGGCTCTCCTTATCAGCCGCCGTATTCAATCATTTTTTCTATGCTTTTAAGCGCGGGCGCGGCAATATCCGGAGCTATATGTATCTCCTCGCCCGCAAGCCCGCGGCAGCAAAGCTCTACCTGCGCCAGATCCGTAAGGCGCATATCGGGGCAGATAAGCCCCGCCGAAACGGGGTAAAACCGCTTTTCCGGCAGCTCAAAGCGCAGATGGGAAACGATGCTGCCCTCAGTTGCGATTATAAATTCCGCAGCAGAGCTTTTGCGCGCAAAATCCATAATTCCGGCGGTTGAGCCGGTGTAATCGGCAATATCCGTTACTGCGCGCGGACATTCGGGATGCGCCAAAAGCAGCGCGTTAGGGTGCAGCCGCCTTGCCGTTTCCGCCTGCTGCGCGGTTACGGCGGCGTGGTGCGGGCAGCCGCCCTGCATCAGGATGATGCTTTTATCCGGGCAGTTTTTCTGAACGAACGAGCCGAGGTTGACATCCGGCACGAAAATTACTTCCTTTTGGCTGAGCGCGCCCACCACCTTTACGGCGCAGGAGGAGGTTACGCAGACATCGCTGACCGCCTTGAGAGCCGCCGTGGTGTTTACATACGCCGCCACAGCCGCGTTCGGGTGCAGCCGCCGAAGCTCAAGTATATCCTGCGGCGAAAATTGCTGAGCCATCGGGCAGCCCGCCTGCGGCTCTGAAAGAATGACGCGCTTTTGAGGCGCAAGCAGCTTCACCATCTCCGCCATAAAGCGCACGCCGCACATAAGCACGGTGGAATTTTCAACGCTTTTTGCCCTTACGGCAAGGGCGTATGAATCGCCGGTGAAATCCGCCGCCTCGCAGACCTCCCTTGACTGGTAGGAGTGGGCGAGTATGCAGATGTCGTTTTCCTTTTTAAGGCGCTCTATTTCTTTTAAAAGTGTGCAGATCTCCATATTATCAGCCCTTTACGGTTCAAGCCTGACGCCGTCCGCCGTGTTGATGAAGCGAACGGAAAAATCATCCTTATACTGCGGATACGCCTCAAGATATTTCTCCTTGAGGAATTCCGCGGCAAAATCCTTTTTTGCGGGGTCGATAAGCGCTATAGACGAGCCGTTGAAGCCCGCGCCGCTGAAGCGGCCGCCCCAAACGCCGTCGCACTCAAGCATAATCTCGTAGAGCTTTTTAAGCTCCGGCGAGCCTGTTTCCCAATTATAGATCGAGGAATGGCCGGATTCAAACATTATTCTGCCGAACTCCGCTATATCGCCGTTTCTCCAGGCGCGCGCGCCGCGCTGAACGCGCGAAAACTCGCCGTAAAAATGCTCCGCCCTGCGCCTCCACGCAGGGGGAAGCTTGCCCTTGTATTCGTCAAATATCTCGCGCGGAACATCGCGCATATAGCTGTCCTTAAAGCTGCCGTAGGGCACGCCGGCAAACGCGCGCAGCGCAAAGGACGCCGCCTTGGCCTCGTCCACCCGCGAATTGAACGCCGTGTTTGCAAGCTTTCTTTCCTTGCCGGAAAAGATGACGGCAAAAACATACGGCGGCATATCCGCGCTCTGCGGGATAAGCTCGTATTCATCGGTGAGCGTGTCAAGATAAAGCAGATGGTCCTTTTTTGAATAGACCTCGCAGCTTTGGTCCATAGTGCCCACATTCATCTCAAGATAATCGTGCTCCGCGTAAAGCGCAAGCTCTATAAGCTCCTTTTGGGTGAGGCTTATGCCGTTTATCCTGCAAATGGCGGTTATATACGCGATAAGCACCGCCGCCGAGGAGGAAAGCCCCCCGACCGGCAGGCTGCCGTGGATAACGCCGATCATACCCGTATCCACCCTGTGGCGGCGCTTTACGGAAACGAACGCCGCGCGGGCGAAATCGCCCCAGTCAAACGCCCTTTGTGAAAGCTCGTAGGCGGAAAACTCGGCAGCTCCGTCAAAATTTGCGCTGTAAAGCCGCACTGAGCCGTCGCTGGTGGGGAGATAGGCAAGCGTTACGCCCTCGTCTATCGCAAAGCCGGATATAAGCCCGTGCTGATAATCCGAATGTGCGCCCACCGGCGCAATCCTGTAAGGGCAGTACGCCGTGAGCGGCTCCTCCGCCGTGTTGAATTTTATTTTGAAAAGTTCCTGCGCCTGCATAGCCATCACCGTTGCCTTTCGGGCTGAAAGATTTTGATTTTTGCCGCGCGCCGCCTGAATCGGCGCCGCGCAAGATTGAACGGATTTATTTTACCATAAAGAAAGGAATAAGGCAACTAAAATAACTTTTCCGCCGCGCCTTTACGATTGACAGGCTTTTCATTATTGGGTATAATACTAATAATATAAAAATCACTTTGTATATAAAAGCTTCCGCTCAAAGGGGGCGCAGGATGAGCAGCAAGGGCATAAAGGTTTCCGTTATAATTCCCGTTTATAACGCGCAAAAATATCTTGAAAACACGCTTGAATGCGTTTTGGGGCAGAGCCTTAAGGAAATAGAGGTCATCTGCGTGGACGACGGCTCGACCGATTCCTCGCCCGATATACTTAAAAGGGCGGCGAAAAGCGATCCGCGCGTCAAAATCATAACGCAGCAAAACCGCTACGCCGGCGCGGCAAGGAACGCCGGTATGGCGGCGGCAAGCGGGAAATACCTGGTGTTTTGGGACGCCGACGATCTTTTTGACCGCGGCGCGCTCAGGGCGATGTATCAAAAATGCGAAAAGACGAGCGCCGATATATGCGTTTCGGCGGCGCGCAGGATGGACTGCGAGACCGGCAGAGTGCGCCTTACGCGGATATACCTCAACAAAAAGCGCATAGACGCGCCGGAGCCCTTTTCAAAAAGGAGCTGCGGCGGCGCGATATTCAATTTCACAACGAATGTGCCGTGGAACAAGATGTTTCTGCGCTCGTTTGTTGAAAAAAACAATCTTTCCTTTCAGGAGCTGCCGCAGGCGAACGACGCTTATTTTGTGATGACGGCTCTGTTTTACGCCGAAAGGATATGCACCGTTTCCCGGCCGCTTATGACCTACCGCGAGGATAATCCCAAAAGCACTACCGGCACGGCGAGCAAAAATATGACCTGTGTTTTTGAGGCGCTGAAAAAAACATACGAGCGCATCTCAGCCGACGAGGGCTTTGACGGCGAGGTGCGCCGCTCGTTTGCAAACAAGGCGCTTGATTCGATGCTCTATTCCCTGCGCACGCAGAGAAGCGCCGAGGCGTACGGGCGGCTTTTTGAGCTTTACAAGGGCACGGCTCTGGAGCTTTTCGGCATTTCGGGGCACGGCGCGGATTATATTTACGATGGCGAAAAACGCGAGGAGCTTAAGCTGATGGAGAGCTGCGGCGCGTATGATTTTCTGCTTGAAAAGGCGCGGCGGTACGAAAGGCGCTATCGCCTGCTGAGCACGGACACGGCGGTGCGCATTATCCGCCTTATCAAAAGAATAAACTGAAACGGAGAAGGGCAATGGATAAAAAATACGATTATCTGATAGTCGGCAGCGGGCTTTTCGGCAGCGTGTTTGCGCACGAGGCGGCAAAGCGCGGCAAGAGCTGCCTTGTGCTGGAGCGCAGGGCGCACATAGCCGGAAACATATACACGGAAAATGTGCACGGCATCAATGTTCACCGCTACGGCGCGCATATCTTTCACACGAGCGACAAAAGAATTTGGAGCTATATAAACCAATTTGCCGAATTCAACAACTATATAAATTCGCCCGTTGCGATATACGGCGACGAGCTTTACAATATGCCGTTCAATATGAACACCTTTTCAAAGATGTGGGGCATAAAGACCCCCACCGAGGCAAGGGAGATAATAGAGCGGCAAAAGGCGCAGTGCGCCGTGGGCGAGCCTAAAAACCTTGAAGAGCAGGCGCTTTCGCTTGTTGGAAGGGATGTTTACGAAAAGCTTGTTAAGGGCTACACGGAAAAGCAGTGGGGCAGAAGCTGCACCGAGCTGCCCGCCTTTATAATAAAGCGGCTTCCCGTGAGATACACATACGACAACAATTATTTCAACGACCGCTACCAGGGCATACCCGAGGGCGGCTACACGCAGATATGCGAAAAGCTGCTGAGCGATGCGGATGTGCTTACCTCCACCTCCTTTGAGGACTACAAAAGCGCGCACGACATCTCCGGTATGAAAATAGTTTACACCGGCAATATAGACGAATATTTCGGCTACCGGCTGGGCGCGCTGCAATACCGCACCGTTCGCTTTGAAACGGAATATCTTAGCGATGTTGACAACTACCAGGGCAACGCCGTTGTGAACTACACCTCGCGCGAGGTGCCGTACACAAGGGTGATAGAGCACAAGCATTTTGAATTCGGCAAGGGCAGCGGCACGGTCATCTCACGCGAATACTCCTCGGAATGGAGCGTGGGCATAGAGCCGTACTACCCGATAAACAATGAAGAAAACAACGCCCTTTACGAGCGTTACAGAGAGCTTGGCGAAAAGGAAAGGAATGTTATCTTCGGCGGCAGGCTCGGAACATACAAGTATTACGATATGGACAAGGTGATCGCCTCCGCACTTGAGGCGGTTGAAAAGGAATTCGGGCGGTAAGCCCGCGCTTGGAGAGGTGGATATGGCAAAGGTTTCAATAATCGTGCCCGCTTTCAATGTGGAGCCGTATGTGGACGAGTGTATGCGCAGCATCACCCGCCAAACGCTTGAGGATATAGAGATAATCTGCATAAACGACGGCTCAACGGACGGCACGCTTGACATCCTTAAAAAATACGCCGAGAGCGACCCGCGCATAGTGCTGATAGACAAGGAAAACGGCGGCTACGGCATTGGTATGAACATCGGGCTCAACACGGCGAGCGGCGAATATATAGGCATTGTGGAGCCGGATGATTTTGTGCCTGTAAATATGTTCGGCGACCTTTACGATATTGCAAAGGAAAACGACCTTGATTTCGTTAAGGCGGATTTTTACAGGTTTGAGCGTGCCGAAAACGGCGATATGTTTTTGACATACAATCATCTTGACCGCAAAAATCAATACTACAACCGCGTGTTTGACCCCAGCCATACTCCGGAGGCTATCCGCTTTATAATGAACACCTGGAGCGGCATCTACAAAAGGTCGTTTCTTGAGGAACACAATATACGCCACAACGAAACGCCGGGCGCGTCCTTTCAGGACAACGGCTTTTGGTTTCAGACCTTTGCCTTTGCAAAGCGCGGTATGATAATAGACCGCCCTTACTATATGAACAGGCGCGACAACCCGAACAGCTCCGTTAAAAATGTGCAGAAGATATACTGCATCAACGCGGAATACGACCATATCAAGGATATTCTGCTGCGCCATCCCGAAACCTGGGAGCGCTTCAAGGGCTATTACACGATGAAGCGCTTTCACAACAGCGTGGCGACGCTCAGAAGGATAGCCAACGAATACAAGCGCGATTATGTGGAGCGCTTTTCAAAGGAGATGAAGCGCGCAAAGGCGCTGGGCGAGATAGACGAGGAGCTTTTCACCGCCGCCGAGCGCGACAATCTGCACCTTTTGATGACGAAGCCCGAGATGTACTACCAGCTTAAGGCGCTTAAGATGAACAACGGCCCCTCCGCTATGAACAGCAATTTCAAGCAGGTGAACGCGGAGCTTTACAAAATCAAGCGCTCAAAGGCGTACAAGGTTGGGAAAATAATTATGTACCTGCCCTACAAATTCGTGCGTTTCGCCAAAAAGATATACAGAAAGATTAACAAAAAAAGAAAGGGGTATCAAAAATGACGGAAAATGAAAGCATAAAGGTATCCGTTATAATCCCCGTTTACAATGTTGAAAAATACCTGCGGCAGAATCTTGAGAGCGTTGCCGCGCAGACGCTTAAGGACATAGAGGTTATCCTTGTTGACGACGGCTCAACGGATTCCTCCTTTGAGATATGCGAGGAATTTGCGCAAAAGGACAGCCGCTTCACCGCCGTGCGCCAGCAAAACGCGGGCGCGGGCGCGGCAAGAAACAACGGGCTGCGCCGCGCAAGAGGCAAATACCTTTCCTTTCTTGATTCAGACGATTTTTTTGAGCCGGATATGCTTGAAACGGCGTTTAACAAGGCGGAGGAGCTGCGCGCGGATTTTGTTGTTTTTGATTCCGACCAGTATCTTGAGGACGAAAACCGCTTCAACTACGCCGCCTGGACTGTGAGATACGCCGAGCTGCCCCCCTATCAGCCGTTTAACCGCCACGCCTTTACGGACAATATCTTTAAGGTGTTCGTAGGCTGGGCGTGGGACAAGCTGTTTAACCGCGACTGGGTGCTGAAAAACGATCTTTGGTTTCAGGAGCAGCGCACGAGCAACGATATGCTGTTCGTTTTTTCCGCCGTTGCCATAGCCGGAAGGATGGGCTACTGCGAAAAGGGGCGCGTGCTTGCGCACCAGCGCAGGAACAACAAGGCTTCCCTTTCAAACACACGCGAAAAATCCTGGGACTGCTTTTACAACGCGCTTTGCGCTCTAAAGCAAAGGCTTGTTGACGAGGGGATATTTGCCGGCTGCGAAAAGGATTATATAAACTACGCGCTGCATTTTGCGCTTTGGAACCTCAACACCCTTGCCGAGCCGACGCACCAAAAGCTTTACGACAAGCTGAAAAACGAATGGTGGCGCGAGCTTGGCGTTGCCGGCAGGGAGCGCGACTATTTTTACAACAAAAAGGAATTTGATAAATACAAGGAGCTTTTCGGATAAGGGCATAAAAAACGGCTTGCGCACTCTTTTGTGCGGCAAGCCGTTTTTGTTTTGCAAAGGGGCTGCTGACAGCAGCCCATATAACAACCCCTCAGTCTGCTTCGCAGACAGCTCCCCTTACACAGGGGAGCCTTGAGCAAATCGCCGAAATTACGGCTTTTAGCAACCACATCGGGGTCCCCGAAAAGCGACAGCCCGACAATCCCGCGTAGGGGCGGCGACCCGCCGCCCGCTTGGAGCGAGCAATCGCCGAATTTGCGTTTCGTTGGCGGGCTGCTGATAGCAGCCCCTACGCGATGTTTGGTAAAATAACATTATTTTTATTTGGCGGTTGCGAACGAAATGGTATGAATTTCGACGAAGTGCGTTATTTTGTCGCTTACTCGGAAAACGGCACAACATCCTTTACCGCCTCGGCGGGGGTGATGATGCGATCCGCATTATCTATATCCACCAGCTTATAGCGGGTGCAGCCCATACCGAGCTCCTGCATATATGTGAGCTGGCGAAGCCCGCGGCGGGATTCGATACGCTGAACAAGCGCCTTTTTCTGCTCCGGCTTCATAGCGTAAACAAGATCTACGCACGCCTGATCCGCGGCAAGGATATCCGTTGAAGCGATTATGCCGACATTCGGCGTAACAACCGGTTCAGCCGCCGTGCCCTCGCAGTCGCAGGAAACGCTCATATTGCGCATAACATTCACAAAGGTGATGTGCGGTGCAAAGTGATCGACCGTTGCCTTGGCGGATTCCGTCATCCGCTCCATAAACTCCTCGTCGCTTATATCCCACATATCATCCGAGCCGGGCGTGGTGTGTATCATCTTTTTGCCTATTCTGCCGTCCGCGCAGCCGATGCCGATATTTTTGCACGAGCCGCCGAAGCCGCCCTTTGTGTGGCCCTTGAAATGCGTAAGCACAAAAAGCGAATCGTAATCAAGAAGCCCCTTGCCCATATACATCTCATCAAACCACTTGCCGCCCCTGACGGGCAGCGCGGCAACGCCGTTTTCATCCATAA
This sequence comes from uncultured Eubacterium sp., assembly GCA_944380545.1. GTDB lineage: Bacteria > Bacillota > Clostridia > Oscillospirales > Acutalibacteraceae > Eubacterium_R. The sequence goes on from CALWHV010000007.1 coordinate 358,060, forward strand.
TATCAACGGGGCAGAAATCCCAGCCGTTGATTTCAAGCGTTTTCCTGTGCTGCTCGGTGGTGTAGCGGTCGCCCTCGTAATATGTGTTGGTTTCAACGATAACGCCCTGCTTAAGCTCCTTTTTAAGCAGCTCCTTTACCCATTCGCGCGGAATGATATTAGGGCCGTGCTGCTCGCCGGTGTGAAGCTTGACGGCGACCTTTCCGCACAGCGGCGCCTTTACCCTTTCAAATATCCTGAGCAGCCCCGCGGCGGAGAGCTCCCTTGTGAAAAATACGGTGCTTTCGCCGCCCGTTCTGCTTTCATACGGGATATATATGTTTCCGCCCGTGCCGGGGACGGCTGCCTTGCTTTTCATAAAAATCCCTCCGTACTTCAATCTGTTGAGCCGGCGCGAGTTTATCCGTTAAACGCCGGTGAACTCATATATGGCGCCGGTGAATGACGCGGCATAGAGCACGCCGTTTTCGCCCCAGACAGGCGTGCTCAAAACGGGCGAGCCGACGGTAACGGAGCCAACTATGCTGCCGTCCGCCTTATTTATTCTGTATATCCTTGAATCCGAGGCGGCAAAGATAAGCGTGTCGCCGCTGAGGATGAACTTGCTTTCAACCGATTTGGCGTCGCCGCCGGTGTAAGGCGCCGTGTATACCATGCTGACTCCGGGCTGCATATTCCAAATAATGCCGCCGGTTTCAATATCGTAGGCAACAACGCCCTTGTCCGACGAGGCGATATACGCCGTGCCGCCGTCTATCAGCGGCTGGGAGGCGGTGGCGAAATTATAGCCGGTGTCGTCCGTTTTTCTTGTTATCTTGCCGCTGTTTGCGTCAACAAGCATAATCGCGTCGCTGTCTGCAACAAGCAGCGTGTTTTCGTTCACAACGGCGGGCGTTGAGCTTCTGAAGCGGATGTCCTCGTCATCGTTTGACCAAAGAACGCTGCCCGTCTCCTTATCGAGCGCAACGAGCGCGTCCCAATGCGAGCTTACTATGAGCTTGCTGCCGCAGAGCATAAATTCCGCCGCGGAGGACTCGCCCCTGTCGCGGTTCGTCTGCCACACCTGCTCGCCGGTGCTTATATCGAGCGCGCGTATATCGCGCACACCGCCTGCAAAGACGAGACTGCCGTCCGTGCAGATGCCGGCGCTCGTGTTGAGCGGCATATTCCATGCAGCGGAAAAGCTCCACAGCTCCTCGCCCGTTTCGGCGTTGAGGCAGCAGATATTGCCGCTGCAGTCCTGAGCTATGAGCTTGCCGTCCTGAAGCAGGATATTGTTTTTAACGGAATTTTCCGTTTCGTGTTCCCAAACTACGGCGCCGCTTGCGGTATCTACGCAGTAAACGCCGCACTTGCGCGGCCAGTCATCGTCCGCCGTGGCAGCGAAGAGCTTGCCGCCGCTGTAAATCGGGTCTGCAAAAAGCACATTCCCCGAAAGCTGCGCAAGCAGACGCGCGTGCGTTTCGTCCGCCGCGGTGAAGCGCGAGTCGTCATAATAGTGCATCTCGGTGGTGACGACGCCGTTTTCATCAATGTAAATCATTCTGGCGCCGCTGGGCGATTCGTCTATGCCGCCGCAGTCCGGACGCGCGGTGGAGATGTTCAGCACATCGTCCGTTTCCTCAACGGTTTCGCCGTTGTTCATATCAACATAATTATAGTGATAATGGCCGAACACCCAAGCGATAAGATTGTGCTTTTTGAGGTCAAGCTCCTTGCGGTCGAACTCTATAACATAATCGTCCGACAGGGGCTTGTCGTGATTGAACATAACCACCTTCATATCGGGGTCGGTGTTTGCAAGGTCGTTTTCAAGCCAGCGCCAGCGGTCGTTTTTACTGTAGCCGGAGGAGTAATCGGCGCCGGTCTGGAAGGGCGTAACAACATAATGCACATTGCCCACCTCAAACGAATACCATACGGGGCCGTAAATGCTTTCAAAAAGCTGCTCGCCGTAATCGCCGTCCACATAATCGTGGTTGCCGATGATATAGCGCACGGGCACGCCCATCGTTTGGGTGTTCATATCGTTTTTATGGCGCTTGAGCCCCTCTTCGTAGCAGATGTCGCCCGTGTGGATAAGAAACGCGGGCTTTTCGCTGTCTGCAAGCTCCTTGAGGTAATCGAGCCACTCGCCGGTGCCGCCCTCGCCTATCTCCGTGTCGGATATCTGCAAAAACGAATGTTCGGCGCCCGCCTCTATATCGGAGCGCTCAAGCGTGAAATCATAGGACGGCGTGCCGTCCACGACAGGAATGTAATAATCCTCTGTCCAGTACCCCGCGGGTGGCGTAACGGTAACGAAGCGCGCCTTGCGCCAGCCGCTGAGCTTATATCTGCCGTTATCATCCGTTTTAACAACATTGCGCCCGTCCGAAACGCTTACATTTGCAGCCGGCTCGCCCGTTTCGGCATATGTAACCGTGCCCGTGAACGGGCCCTTTACATTGATTATCAGGTACCCCGCCACGCAGCCCGCCGCTATGGCAAGCACCAGAACAACTACAGCTATCGCGATCTTTGCCTTTTTCATAATCCCTCTCCTTAACAGGCGCTGCGCCGCGCCGAAACTGCTCCAACCATTCGCTTAATAACAGCATACACCATTATAAAAAATAAAGCAATAGAGTAATAAAAAATATTAACGAACACAATATGGTTTTAAACGGTTTCAGCTTGCGGCTCACCTTGTGCGGGCGAGCTTTCGCTTTGCCTTTGCAAACAAAAAACGCCTCCCTTTACACAAGGAAGGCGAAAACGGGCTGCGAGTCGCAGCCCGTTTTGGAGCGAGCAATCGCCAATATAACGCTTCTTAGCGGTCCGCAGGTTGCGGACCCTACGCGGTGTTTAATGAAATAACATCGTTTTTCATTCGGCGGTTGCGAACTAAATGGTATGAGCACTCGGGGTCCCCGAAAAGCGCAAGCTTTTTGGGGAGAGGAGAAATTCATACTTGGAGTGAGCAATCGCCGATAGAACGCAGTTTAGGCGGGCTGCTGGTAGCAGCCCCTACGCGATGTTTAGTAAAACAACAAATTTTTCATCGGCGGTTGCGAACAAAATGGTATGAATTTCGACGAAGCAGCCCGCTGAGAAGTGCCTGCTCGGCTGATTTTAATTCGTTGCCTCGCCCAGCACGCACTGCACTTCAAAGGTTTTGATGGAATTGTTTTCTATTCTTGCTATGGTGAGCGTAACGGTGTCGCCCGGCGAGCGCTCGGCAAGCGTGGAGGTTACGACATCCGTGCTGGTGAGCGTTTTGCCGTCTATCGCAACTATCATATCGTATTCGCGCACATCCTTGCCGGCAAGATCGGAATCCGCATTGACCTCGCGGATGACCATTGTGCCCTGCGCGTCCTCAAAGCCCTTTTCCTCAAGCGCGGAGAGAATTGCCGAGGCGTTTGAGAAATTGCCGATGGAATTATAGGTTACGCCTATCTGCGCCCTGCCCTCAACATAGCCGACCTTTATAAGGCTGTTTGCGGTGTTCACCGCCGTGTTGCTGGGCACGGCGAAGCCCATGCCCTCGTAATCCGTGTTCGCTATCTTGGAGGAATTGACTCCTATGACCTGGCCGCTCATATTAAAAAGCGCGCCGCCGCTGTTGCCGGGGTTGATGGCGGCGTCCGTCTGGATACATTCCTGGTCGTAGCCGATGTTTGAGGAAACGGGTCTGTCAACAGATGAGATATAGCCGCTTGTGACGCTGTTCATAAAATCAAGCCCGCCGGGGCAGCCGATAGCCACAACCTGCTCGCCCACAACGGCCGAGGAGGAATCGGCAAATTCAGCCACCTTAAGGCCGGTAGCCTCTATCCTGAGCACGCCTATATCGGTTTGATTATCAGCTCCCACCATCTGGGCGTCGTATTCCTCGCCGTTATTGAGCGTTACCTTAAAGCTTGAGCCGTCGCTGATAACATGGGCGCAGGTCATAATATAGGTGTAGCCGCCTTCCTCAAGCATAATTATGCCAGAGCCCTCGCCCGAGAGCTGCGACTCGCCGGAGTCGGAGGAGGAGCCGCCGTAGCCATAAAAATAGCTGTAGGGCGACGCCTGGGTGTAGACCGAAATGCCCACGCAGGAATCCATACAGTTTTGCGCGATTCCCGCAACGGTGTAGCTGCCGGAATCATCCTTTTCCGCCGCGCCGCCGTTGTTTTCCTGGATCTGCGCGCCCGAAGAGGAGGAGGGGTTCTCCTGCTGAGGCGCGGAAGAGGAGGAGCCGGTCACGGCGGCGATTATGCCTACTACCGCAGCGATCACGCACACCGCGATAACAACGGCGATGATGATTGCGTGCTTGTTTTTCTTTTTGCCGCCCGTCGTGCCGGGCGCGGGGGACTGAGGCGCGCCGCCGTACTGAGCCGCCTGCGGGTTCTGCGAATAGGCGTACTGCTGATTTTGTGCGTAGCTCTGCTGATTTTGAGAATAGCTTTGCTGATTCTGCGCGCTGCTCTGCGGGCTTTGCGAATAGCTCTGAGCGCTCTGCGCACCGGTATTCTGACCCGCCGCGCCGTCTGCGCGCTTATACGCGTAATGATATGTTGTGCCGTTTTCAGGCTGCTGAGCTCCGGCGCCCTGCGCCGCGCCCGAAAAGCCTTCGCCGTCCGCCCGGCGCTGAGGCTCCTGCGGCTCATAGCCGCGATCTTTTTCGTTTTCCATTATCTCGTCTCCTTAATATATACGGGGCTGAACTGCTGCGGCAGGGTAAAGGAGAACTCCGCGGTGTCCTCGCTCTCGCTCACGGCGCGCACCCTGCCCCCGTGCATCTCAACCATCAGCTTCACAAGATAGAGACCGAGCCCCGCTCCGTTTGAATCAAGACTTCTGCTCTTGTCGGCCTTATAGAATCTTTCAAACACGCGCGAAAGATCCTCCGCCTTTATGCCTGTGCCGCTGTTTTTTATCTTGAGCTCCACCTGGCCTGAGCTCTCGGTTAGGCGAACCTCTATATACCCGCCGTTATTTGTGAATTTAACGGCGTTGTCTACAAGATTATATATGCACTGGTAAATCATATCCTGATCCGCCACAACATATACCGGCTTGAAATCCTCAAGCCCTCTTATATCTATGCTTTTGCTTTCTATTTTCTGCTCAAAGGTGAGCAGGATGTGTATCACCTGGTCGGCAATATCGTATCTTGAGGGCTTCATCTCAAGGTCGCCGCTCTCTATCTTGCTCATATTCAGCATTGAAACAACAAGGCGCGAGAGCCGCTTGACCTCTGCACTTACTATGCCCAGATAATATTTTTCCTTTTCGGGCGGGATGGTGCCGTCCAAAATGCCGTCTATGAACCCGCCTATCGAGGTCATCGGCGTTTTCAGCTCGTGCGACACATTTGAAACGAAGCTCCTGCGCGAGCCCTCAAGCTTGTTGAGCGCCTGCGCCATATCGTTGAACGCGCGGCCGAGGTCCGAAAGCTCGTCGCTGCCCTCTATCTTGACGCGGTAAGAGAAATCGCCCGATGCAAACTGCTTTGCGGCGCGGCTCATCTGCTGAAGCGGAGAGAGCATTCGCTTTGTCAGGTAATAGACGCAGATGAACGCGAACACAAGGCAAAACAGCGCAGATATGACGAACATTCGCAGCACTATCACGGATATGCTTTGGATGCCCGTGCCGGAAAGGGCAAAAACGGAGCCGATTATATTGCCGTTTTCATAGATGGGCGCGGCGGCAACATAACATTCCGTGCCGCCGATAGTTGCCTTGCCCACAAGCTGCCCCTGCTGATACAGCGCGGAGAGCAGATTGCTGTTTATCGTTATCCCGCCGTGTGCCGAGCAGCTTTTGAAATACCCCAAAACGGGCGCCGTGCCCGCGCGGTCGCGGCAGAGAATAACGCTGCCGGCGGCGTCGCACACGAAAACATCCGCGTCTATAGAGCGCGAAACCGTTGCAAGCGTTTCGCAAAGCAGCTCCTTGCCGAGCGAATATCTGCCGTTCATATCCTCGGCGGAAAGCGTGCCCGCCGCCGTATCGGATATTGAGGAAACATTCTGCTGCAAAAGATCTGTTCTGATATTGACGGCATAGCGGTTTACAAGCAGTATCAGCGCCGCGCCCAGCACGATGAGCACCGTTAGCAGTATTGCCGCAAATGTAAGGAAATATTTAGTGAACACATTCGGCCTTATATGCAGAAACGCGGCAAGCTTCAATATTCTGTTTTCTATTTTTTTACCTAAATCGGTAGAACGCTCCGCCGCCATAACGCACCGCCCCGCGGCAGCCGGGCCGCCGCGCCTTATCTTATTTATTTGCCGTTATTCGTTTGTTTTGAATTTGTAGCCCACGCCCCAAACCGTTTGGATGGACCATTTATCGGAAACGCCCTCAAGCTTTTCGCGCAGCCTTTTTATATGTACATCAACCGTGCGCGACTCGCCGGGGTAATCAAAGCCCCAAACCTCGTCAAGAAGCTGATCTCTTGTGAAGGCGATGTTCGGGTTTGACGCAAAGAAATAGATAAGCTCCAGCTCCTTGGGCGGCGTGTCTATCACCTTGCCGTTCACCTTCAGCTCGTAGTTTTGGATATTTATCTCAAGCTTGTCGTATTTAACTATCTTTTTTGCTGCCGCAGAATCCTGCGAATCGCCCCTTGTGCGGCGCAGCACCGCCTTTATCCTTGCCATAACCTCTTTTGAATCAAAGGGCTTTGTAACATAATCGTCCGCCCCAAGCTCAAGCCCAAGCACCTTATCAAAGGTCTCGCCCTTTGCCGTGAGCATTATTATGGGCACTGAGGAGGTTTTTCTTATCTCTCGGCAGACCTGCCAGCCGTCCTTTTTGGGCAGCATTATATCGAGCAGCACCAGATCCGGCGATTTATCCTGAAACATCTCTACCGCGGCCTTTCCGTCGTTTGCCACATAGGCGGTGTAGCCGTCGCTTTCAAGATAAAGCTTAAGCAGCTCGCAGATATTCTGATCATCGTCTACAACAAGAACCTTATCGCTCATATGAAAACTCCTTTCATCGCGCTTTCGATTTGATTTGAGTATAGCATTGATTTTTGATGATAGTTTTATTATGAAATTAACATTTGGTGAAATTTGTTAATTTTTTATTACCATTCCTTGCCGCGCTTTTCGGCGCTTTCAACAAAATCTATAAACTGCCTTGCACAGCGTGGAGAGCGCCCGCCCCTGCGCGTTGCCCAGCGCTCCGCCGCGGCGCACAGCCTGTCCTCGTCCACATCAAGCCCTCTGTCCGCCGCAATTTTGACAACTATGTCAAGATAGCCTTTTTTATCGGGATTCACAAATGTTATCGAAAGCCCGAAGCGGTCCGAAAGGCTGAGCTGCTCCTGCATTATATCGTTTCTGTTTATATCGTTTTCACGGTCGGAAAAGCTCTCTTTAATGAGGTGGCGCCTGTTTGAGGTGGCGTATATAAGCGTGTTGTGCCTGCTGCCGGAAAGGCTGCCCTCCAGCGCCGCCTTCAGCTCGCCGAACGAATCATCGTGCGAATCAAAGCACAGATCGTCTATGAAGATTATAAATTTCATCGGGCTTTCGGCAAGCTCCTCGCGTATCACGGTAAGATCCGGTATATCGCTTTTTGAAATCTCTATCATACGAAGCCCCTGCTCGGCGTAGGCGTTGAGCACGGCGTGCACGGTGGAGCTTTTGCCCGTGCCGCGGTCGCCGTAAAGCAGCACATTGTTTGCCGGATAGCCGTTTATGAAGCTCTCCGTATTGTCTATCACCTTTCGACGCTGCTCCTCGTAGTTCTTAAGGTCGGCAAGGAGTATCGGGTCCGTGCCGGCTATCGGGCACAGCGCGTGATTGCGCCAGGCAAAGGCGTTGTATTTTGAAAACATACCGTAGCCGTTTTTCCTGTGATATTCGGCAAGCTCCCCTATCTGCTGCGCCCAGCCGGTTTTGAGCGGCGCGGCGGGAGAGCCCGTCTCCCACGCGGGCAGGGTGCACAGCACGCGGCGTATATCCGCATCCTCAACGGAATCGCAGATGTCCTGCGGCGTAACGGAGGCGACCGCCTCCAGCTTTTCAAGGTCGCTCTGCACGCCGCGCACAACCGCCTGCGGCAGCTCGCCCGCCCTGCCTGCGGCGGCGGCCTTGGTAAAGGCGTTGTCGTCCGTAAGTATCAGCCTTGAAAGATATTCGCGAAACGAGCGGTGGCGCGTTACGGCGCGGAAAAATTCGCCGTGCATCTCCAGCACCTTTTCGCTGCCGACGCTTTGCAGCAGCCGCAGCAGGCACTGCACCACCTCGTCCTTTTTAAGGTCGTAAACGCACAGCGCCTCTATGTAAAATCTCAATTTCTGTGCCTTGTTCATCTTGCTGTTTCTCCTTTGCGGCGGCTTTAAAATTCGCCGGCGGAATTTTTGGAATGATACGCTTAAAATAATGAATAATTATTTACTGTTATATTACTACTTTTTTGTTTACTTTACAAGTAATTACAGCCAAAAAAAGCCTTGACGAATGTTTTGAACGGGACTATAATAAATAGCATCAACAGGCGAATGCCTGCATATTTATAAAAAATCGGAGGAATCATTATGGCACAGGCAAGAATCTTTTATGAATCGGATTGTAATCTTGATTACCTTTCAGGCAAGAAGATAGCTATAATCGGCTACGGCTCGCAGGGTCACGCGCACGCGCTCAACCTTAAGGAATCGGGCTGCGAGGTTATCGTTGGCCTTTACAACGGCAGCAAATCCTGGAAAAGAGCCGAGGAGCAGGGCTTTAAGGTTTACACCACGGCGGAGGCTGCAAAGCAGGCCGATATAATTATGTTCCTTATCAACGACGAGCTTCAGGCCGATGTTTACAAGAACGAGATCGAGCCGAACCTTGAGGAGGGCAATATGCTTATGTTTGCCCACGGCTTCAACATCCACTTCGGCTGCATCAAGCCGCCCAAGTTCGTTGATGTTGCTATGATAGCTCCCAAGGCTCCGGGCCACACCGTTCGCAGCGAGTATCAGGCCGGCAAGGGCACTCCGTGCCTTGTTGCCGTTGAGCAGGACTACACCGGCCACGCGCTTGATGTTGCGCTTGCTTACGCTGCCGGAATCGGCGGCGCTCGCGCGGGCGTTCTTGAAACCACCTTCAGAACCGAAACCGAAACCGACCTCTTCGGCGAGCAGGCAGTTCTGTGCGGCGGCGTTTGCGCCCTTATGCAGGCGGGCTTTGAAACCCTTTGCGAGGCTGGCTACGACCCCAGAAACGCTTATTTCGAGTGCATCCACGAGATGAAGCTCATAGTTGACCTTATCTATCAGAGCGGCTTTGCCGGAATGAGATACTCCATCTCCAACACGGCTGAATACGGCGACTACATCACCGGCCCGAAGATCATCACAGAGGACACCAAAAAGGCGATGAAGCAGATACTCAAGGACATCCAGGACGGCTCCTTTGCCAAGGAATTCCTGCTTGATATGAGCCCGGCAGGCCGCCAGGTACATTTCAAGGCGATGAGAAAGCTTGCTTCCGAGCATCCGTCCGAGGCTGTGGGCAAGGAGATCCGCAAGCTTTACAGCTGGAACAACGAAGAGGATAAGCTTATCAACAACTGATCAGCCTGTTACATATTTGATATGCTGCTTACGGCGCCGCAAACCGCGGCGCCGTTTTTTCTGCTTAGGCGGGCAAAGCGCAAGATCTAACAGCCCCTACGCGGCGTTTGGTGAAACAACACCATTTTTATTCGGCGGTTGCGAACAAAAAACGGCTCCCCGCACGGAGAGCCGTCTTGATGCTTTTATATCGTTTTTCGGGCGGGTCAATCCACCTTTATCTCGTGCACCCAGCCCTGCGGGCCCTCGATGGTGCCCATCTGGATGCCGGTGAGCGTGTCGTAAAGCTTTTGGATGACGGGGCCCATTTTTTCCATACCGCTGGGCAGGCAGATCTCCTTGCCGTGGTCTACGATCTTGCCGACGGGGCTTACTACCGCCGCCGTGCCGCAGAGGCCGCATTCCGCAAAATCCTTTACCTCGCTGAACAAAACGGGGCGGTGCTCCACCTTCATTCCGAGCATATGCTCCGCAACATAGCAAAGCGAGCGCCTTGTGATGCTGGGCAGGATGGAATCCGACTTGGGCGTAACAACGGTGCCGTCCTTCGTTACGAACAGGAAGTTTGCGCCGCCGGTCTCCTCAACATAGGTTCTGCTTGCGGGGTCAAGATACATATTCTCGTCATAGCCCTGCTTATGCGCGTCAACAATGGCGTGAAGGCTCATAGCGTAGTTGAGGCCGGCCTTGATATGGCCGGTGCCGTGGGGCGCGGCTCTGTCAAAATCCGAAACGCGGATGGTGATGGGCTTTGCGCCGCCCTTGAAATAAGGGCCGACGGGCGTGCAGAACACCCTGAACTGATATTCGTCGGCGGGCTTTACGCCGATAACGGCGTTTGAGCCGAACATATACGGGCGTATGTAAAGCGTTGCGCCGGAGCCGTAGGGCGGGACCCAGGCGGCGTTGGCGGCAACCGTTTTTTCAATCGCCTCAACGAATTTATCCACCGGATAAACAGGCATCTCAAGCCTTTCGGCGGAATCCTTCATCCTTTGGGCGTTCATATCCGGACGGAAGCAGACTATTCTGCCGTCCTCGGTTGTGTACGCCTTGAGCCCTTCAAAAACGGACTGCGAATACTGAAGCACGCCCGCGCACTCGCTTATGGTTACATTGGGGTCGGAAATAAGGGCGCCCTCGCTCCATTCGCCGTCTTTATAATTTGAAACGAATCTGGCGTCCGTAGGGATATATCCGAAGCCGAGATTGGACCAGTCAAGATTTTTCTTTTCCATAAAAAAGACTTCTTTCTTTGATTTATTTGTAATAATTTTACTACCATTGTTTTGAGTTGTCAACAAAAAAACAGTTGAGATTTCGGGCGGGTTATATTATTATATATGTGAAATTTTAAAGAGGCTGATATATGCCGAGCTTACGGAGGAATAAATATGAAGGAATTTTCAAAAAGCGTTAAATACATTGGCGTAAACGACAGAGAGCTTGACCTTTTTGAGGGGCAGTACATAATCCCGAACGGGGTTTCCTACAACTCCTATCTTATACTTGACGAAAAGATTGCCGTGATGGACACGGTTGACGCCGGAAAAACGGACGAATGGTTTGAAAATCTTGAGCGCGAGCTGGGAGGCAGAACGCCGGATTACCTTATAATATCCCACCTTGAGCCCGACCACGCCGCAAACATAAAGAATTTCACGGAAAAATACCCCGCCGCCGCTCTTGTTGCAAGCGCAAAGGCGATTCAGATGCTGCCGCAGTTTTTTGACATTGACGAATCGGTTGAAAAAATCGCCGTCAAGGAGGGCGACACGCTTTCCCTCGGCTCGCACGAGCTGAGCTTCATAATGGCGCCGATGGTGCACTGGCCGGAGGTTATGGTTGAATACGAAAAGAGCGAAAAGATACTCTTCTCCGCCGACGGCTTCGGAAAATTCGGCGCGCTTGACGCGGACGAGGACTGGGCGTGCGAGGCAAGGAGATACTATTTCAACATAGTGGGCAAATACGGCGCGCCCGTGCAGGCGCTGCTAAAAAAGGCCGCGGCGCTTGAGATAAACACGATATGCCCGCTGCACGGCCCCGTGCTTACGGAAAATCTCGGCTACTATATTGATCTTTACGACACCTGGAGCAGCTACCGCCCCGAAAAGGAGGGCGTTTTCATAGCCTGCGCCAGCATCTACGGCAACACGAAAAAGGCCGCGCTCAGGCTAAAGGAGCTGCTGGAGGCAAAGGGCGTTAAAACGGCCTTTTCCGATATCACGAGAGATGATATTGCCGAGGCGGTTGAGGATGCGTTCAAATACTCCGCCACCGTGCTTGCCGCTTCAAGCTATGACGGCGGCGTTTTCCCGCCGATGGAGGCGCTTTTGTGCCATCTTAAATCAAAGGCGTTTCAAAACAGAAGGATAGGCATTATCGAAAACGGCTCCTGGGCGCCCTGCGCGGCGCGCGCAATGAAGGGCGCGCTTGAGGGGATGAAAAACATAGATCTCTGCGAAAGCACCGTTACGATAAAATCCGCCTTTAAGCAGAGCGATATGCCCGCGCTTGAGGCGCTTGCCGCCGAGCTTTGCGGTGAATAAGGCGGAAAGAAACCACGGCGTGGACCTGCTCAGAATAATCGCTATGATTATGATAGTGGGGCTGCATTTTCTTGGGCAGGGCGGCGTGCTTGAAAGCGTTTCGACCGGCACGGCGCAGTACTTTACGGCGTGGTGCGCTGAAGCGTTTTTTATGTGCGCCGTAAACATCTACGCCCTTATAAGCGGCTTTGTGGGCATAAATGCAGTGCGCACGAAATACAGCCGCCTTGCCTCGCTGTGGCTGCTTGTTGAATTTTACTGCATAATCTCGTCCGCGCTCAAATACGGCTTTTATCCGGAATTGTTCACGCCGCAGCGCCTTGCCGAGAGCCTTATGCCGGTGGTTACGGACAAATACTGGTACTTCACGGCGTATTTCATAATGTTTTTCTTTACGCCGGTATTCAACGGCGGCGTTCGGGCGATGAGCCGCGCGCAGATGAAGCTGACGCTTGCCGCCCTTTTTCTGCTCGGCAGCGCCGCGCCCACATTTTTTAAAACGGATATTTTTTACAGCCACGGCGGATATTCGCTTATATGGATAAGCGCGCTTTACATAGCGGGAGGCATATTGAGGCGGCTTGAGCTGCACAAAAAGGCAAAGCCCCTGCTCTGCCTGACGGGCGCGGCTGCGCTGTGCGCCGCGGGCTTTGCGATGAAGACCTTGTTTGACGGCGGGCATACAAGCGGGTATTTTCAGGATCAGGCGTTTATGATCTACACCTCCGCAAACATCACGGCCGCCGCCGCGCTTGCGCTGCTCGGCTTTGCGGGGCTGAGCATCCGCCGCTCCGCCGCCGTTAAGGCAATAAAGGCGATAAGCCCGCTGACCTTCGGCGTTTACATAATCCACACAAGCGAATTTGCGTGGGAAAACCTGCTCAAAAACGCGTTTTCGGGCTTTGCCGAGCTGCCCGCCGTGCAGTTTGCGGCAGCTGCCGCCGGCACGGTGCTGGCGATATTCGCCGTCTGCTGCGCGATAGAGGCGGCAAGAAGCGCGCTGTTTAAGCTGCTGCGCGTTGACGAGCTGCTTGCGCGCGCAGAAAGCGCGATAAGAGGGAAGATAAAAAAGAATGAAAAGCAGAATACGCCTTGCGGGGATTGATCTTGACGGCACGCTGCTGAGAAGCGATAAAACGATTAGCCCCGCCACCGCCGAGGCGCTCAAAAGCGCGGCGGCGCGCGGAATAATACTTGTGCCCGTTACCGGACGCCCGCTCAGCGGTATACCGCGCGCGCTGCTTCGGCTCGGCGTGTTTGATTACGCGATAACCACGAACGGCGCGGCGGTCACTGAGCTGAAAAGCGGAAAAACGCTGCTTTCACGGCCGCTGCCGCGCGAAAAGAGCCTTTCAATAATGCGCCTGCTGGATGAAAGGGGCGTTGAATACGAGGCGTTTGCCGAGGGGCGCGGCTACCTGAGCCGCGAATTGTTTGCCGCATACGCAAAAAGCTACGCCGGCACGCCGATCTGGGAATATCTTGAAGCCAGCCGCACGGCGGTTTCAAGCGTCCGCCGCGAATTTGAGGGCAGAGCCGCCGGCGCGGACGAAATATTCGCCCGCCTTGAAAACGGGGCGCGGCGCGATATGCTGGCGCGGGAGCTTGAGGGCGACTGCGGCTTGAAGCTCTGCCTGCTTGAAAAGAATTTTCTTGAGATAACGGACCGCAAGACGGACAAGGGCGCGGCGTTTGAATTTCTCTGCGGCAAACTTGGCATAAAAAAAGAAAACACCGCCGCGTTCGGAGACAATTCAAACGACCTGCCGCTGCTGAAGGCTGCCGGCACATTTATAGCTATGGGCAACGCTCCGCAGGAGCTGAAAAATGCTGCCGCTTGCGCCGCAGACACAAACGACAATGACGGCGTTGCAAAAATACTGAACAAATTTTGACAAAAATTTTTATGCAATATGCCTAAATTAAAAGATTTTTGCCTTAACTATTAGCGGCAATTTGTAGATAATGTATAAATATTATTGACTTTTTTGTGCAATGATACTAATATAGCATTTGTAAAGAAGATAGCTTTACATACACAATGAAAACATATTATTTTTTATGAAAGGAACTTAACGATGGCAGTTAAAAAGAACGATGCTAAGACCGCTCCCGTAAAGGCGGCTAAGGAAGAGGTAAAAGCCCCCGCAAAGGCAGCCAAGGAAGAGGTAAAAGCTCCCGCAAAGGCAGCTAAGGAAGAAGTAAAAGCCCCCGCAAAGGCAGCTAAGGAAGAGGCAAAAGCCCCCGCAAAGAAGGAAGCCAAGGCTCCCGCTAAAAAGGCGGAGAAACCCGCTGCGGAGAAAAAGGCGGCTAAGAAGCCCGCTAAGAAGGCGGACAAGGCTGCTGAGATATTCTTTGAGTATGCAGGAAAGCAGGTAAAGGCTGCGGATGTTGCCGCTGCGGTTGAAAAGGCCGCCAAGGCTGCCGGCGCAAAGGCCGCCGACCTTGCAGGCGCAAAGATCTATGTTAAGGCAGAGGACAACGCCGCTTACTATGTTCTTAAGAACGGCGTTTCCGGTAAGGCAGAGCTGTAAAAACGCAAAGCAAAGACCGTTGAGCGAGATGCCCAACGGTCTTTTTTATTTTATCCGCTCCCCAAAAAGCCGGCTTTAGGGGAGATCAGCCGCGGTACTCGCGGAAGCGGGCGTAGGCGGTGGTGTTCAGCGCGCAGCGAAGCACATTTTCCGCGCTGCGCTGAAGCTCGCCGAGCGTTATGCCGCCGTCGTCGCCCAGGGATTCAAGCAAAGTGCCGTCCGGCTTTCTTCTGCCGGTGCGCTCGCCGCCGGGCATAAGCAGATCCACCTGCGCGCGCACTCTGTACGCCTGGTCGCGCAGCTTGGGAAATTCGGGGCTGCGGCCTTTCTGCATCCACCAGTCCGTCATCACATTGCCCTCGTAGCCCCACTCGCCGCGCAAAACGCTTGTGCAAAGCTCGTAGTTATAGTGATTATAGACTCCGTTTATCTTATTGTAAGAGGTCATTATGTTTTTCGGCTTCGCCTCTTTAACGCATATCTCGAAGCCCTTGAGGTAGATCTCGCGCAGGGCGCGCTCAGACACGCGCGAATCATTTTTGGTTCTTGCAAGCTCCTGATTGTTGCAGGCAAAGTGCTTGGGGCAGGCGGACGCTCCTCTGCTCTGGATGCCGCGCACCGCCGCCGCAGCCGTTTTGCCGGAAACGAGCGGATCTTCGGAATAATATTCAAAATTCCTGCCGCAAAGCGGATTTCTGTGGATGTTCATACCGGGAGCAAGCAGCACATCCGTGCCCCTTTCAAGCATCTCCTGCGCCGCGGCGGAATATATCTCCTCCACCAGCGCCGTATCAAACGAGCAGGCAAGGAGCGAGCCTATGGGAAGCTGCGAGCATTTTGCGCTCAGGCGTATGCCGGAGGGGCCGTCCGTGGTTATAACGGGAGGAACGCCCTTATCTCTGAGCGACTGCAGCACGCCGGCGAACGCGCCAGCGTTGCCCGCCGCGCCGAGGCGGCTGTTCATCGTGTAGTCGCCGCGGGTGAGCGCCTCAAGCTCCTCAAGGCTGAGCGTAGCCGTAAAATCGCGCAGGCTTGCCCTGCCCTCGGCAACATCGTAAAACGAGATCTTGTCCGCGCAGGGTGGCGCCGCCTCAGGCAGCTCGTCTCTTATTTTGGCTGCAAGGTCCGTTTTTCTCAGCGGGCAGCGCCGCTTTACGGGCAAAAGGCCGTTTATACCCTCAACCGGCTCGATTATGTCAAACTCGTGAACGGGCGCAAGATTTTCGCTCAAGCGCTCGAAAACGCAGTCCTCCTCGCTGTAAAATTCGTACACCTGCCGCGCTTTCGCCGCCTCCTTTCCAAGGAAGAAGCGGTGCTCGCCGCGCTGGATAACATACGCGCTCGGCACGCCGCATTTTCCGGCGCTGTCGTAAGAGCAGAGCTGATACATATCAACAAAGAGCTTTTGGGTCTGCTCCTCGCCGGGCGAGAGCAGCGCGCTTTTGCCGAACGCCGCAAGCTCGCGCGCGGGATTGCCGAGCCTGCCCTGCGGCTTTGAGATATAGAGCATAAACGGCATTCTGCCGCTTCTTGCGCCCGTGTTTTTTATCTTCACCTCAAATTCAAAGCCGCTGCCGCTGCCCTTTGCTCCGGCAAGCGAAATCTCAAAATCAGTGTAGCTCAGGCCGTAGCCGAAATCAAAGAGCGCGCTTTGGGGGGCAAAGGTGTCAAAATACCTGTAGCCCACATATATATCCTCGGTGTAATTGTTGAAGCTCTTGCTGCCGAAATCGGCGGCGGAGGGGTAATCCTCATACCTTCTTGCAACGCTTGAGGCAAGCGCGCCGCTGGGATTTTCCTCTCCGCACAGCAGCCGCGCGGCTGCCGTGCCGCTCTCCTGACCGCCCTGCCAAAGCAGCAGCGCGGCGCTTATCCTGCCGCCGTATTCCTCAAGCCACGAGAGGTCCATAATGCAGCCGATATTGAGCAGCACCACCGTTTTTTTGAAATAATCGGTAACAACATTCAAAAGGCGGCGCTCCTCGTCCGTAAGAAACCAGCTTCCCTTTTCAAGCAGGCAGTCCCTGTCCTCGCCCGACGAGCGGCCGATGACCACAACGGCGCAGTCCGACTCCTTGGAGGCGCGAAACACCTCCTCCGCTTCAACGAACATTTCGGGATAAAAGCGCGGCCACGCGCCCCAGACGGAATCGTGAATCCTGTTTTTCGGCTCGGCGCACCACGCCTCGTATTTTGCGGCAAGGCGCTCGTTGACCCTGTTTTTGCCGCAGGCGCGTATGCCCTCGAGCAGGTTGACCTCATAGGCGCGGTTTACATCGCCGCCGGAGCCGTAGCCCGTGTAGAACCAGTTTATCTGCACGCGCCCGAAAACGGAAACGCTCTCGCCGTTTTCAAGCGGCAGCACGCCGTCGTTTTTAAGCAGCACCGCGCCCTGCGCCGCGGCACGGGCAAACAGCTCGGAATTTTCCCTGCCGGAATATTCCTCGTTTGAGGTTTTTGTTTTTTTCTGCGAAACGCCGCCGAACGACATAAAAAATTCGCCGGCGCGGTTGACTATTTTTTCAAGCTCCTTGTTCATACTGCCCATCCTTTGAAAAATAAAAAATTATGCAGTATGATAATTTTAACAAATACTTATCGAAACTGCAATACAAAAAGAAAAACAAAGCCGCCGCGGCTGCGAAAAATGCAAAATCCGCTCAAAATAAAAATGTTTTATGAATAAATGCGCCTATGTGTTGAAAAAATAATTTCTTTTATATATAATAAATAAGATTACAGCTTAGTAAGGATGATAAAAATGAAAAAAGCCTTATCGCTTCTGCTTGCGTGCCTGATGATCACGCTGTGCTTTTCCGGCTGCTCCGGAAAGACCTCTATGAGCGAGGAGAATATGACCGACGCCGCGAACACGGCGATTGCCGCGCTCAAGAGCTTTGACACACAAACGCTGGAAAAATATGTTGAATCCTCAACGCTTTCCGTGATACTGAACTATGCCGGCAGGCACAGCCAGTTTACGGAGCTTGGGCAGGCGATGTTTGAAAACCTAAGCTGCGAGATCGTTTCCGTGAACAAGAGCGAGAAAAGCATAACGCTCTCCGTTATTAACAAGGACCTTTCCGCCGCAGCCTCCTCCTTTACGAAAAACCTGACGGCGCAGTACAGCACGATGGAGCTTTTGAGCAACCTGAACGACAGCGACTGGCTTGACATCAACCTTGCCGCCCTGACAGCAGGCATCGGCGCCTCCCCTATGATGAGCGAGGCGCAGGAGATTACGCTGAGCGTTAAAAAGGGCGAGGAAAACCTTGTGCTCGTGTTTGACGAGGAGGCGGAAAACGCCGTTTCCGGCGGCGCGCTGGGCGCGATAAAGAGCGCGGCGGGCATCTGACGGCGCAGGCAAATCCAAAAATATGATTTCTGAAAACAAGACTATATTCATCAAGAGGTGTAACGATGGCAAATAAATTTCTGACCGCCATTTTCGGTGACTATTCCACAAAAGAGGTTAAGCGCGTTTCCAAAACGGCGGACAAGGTGCTGGCGCTTGAAAGCAAATACCAGCCGATGAGCGACAGGGAGCTTGTTTCGCAGACGGCGGCGCTTAAGGAGAGGCTTGCCGCCGGCGAAACGCTGGACGACATCCTGCCGGACGCCTTTGCGGTCTGCCGCGAGGCGGCGTGGAGAGTGCTTGGAATGAAGCATTTCCGCGTGCAGGTGATAGGCGGCATAATCCTGCACCAGGGCAGGATTGCCGAGATGAAGACCGGCGAGGGCAAAACGCTTGTTGCAACGCTGCCCGCCTACCTTAACGCGCTGGAGGGAAAGGGCGTTCACATAGTTACGGTGAACGATTACCTTGCCAAGCGCGACTGCGAATGGATGGGCAAGCTTTACCGCTTTTTGGGGCTTACCGCCGGCCTTATAATCCACGAAAAAACGAACGCCGAAAGGCAGGAGGCGTACGGCTGCGACATCACCTACGGCACCAACAACGAGATGGGCTTTGACTATCTGAGAGACAATATGGTGCTTTACAAGGAGCAGAAGGTGCAGCGCGGCCATAATTTTGCCATTGTGGACGAGGTTGACTCCATACTTATAGACGAGGCGCGTACTCCGCTTATCATCAGCGGCCGCGGCGAGCAGTCCACCGATATGTACCGCCGCGCGAACGACTTTGCCAGAACGCTCAAGATGGACAAGGTTGCCCAGATGAACGAAAAGGAAGACACCGAGGAAGCGTACGACGGCGACTTTGTTGTTGACGAAAAGGCGCGCACGGCAACGCTTACCAGAAGCGGCGTTAAGAAGGCGGAGGAATATTTCGGCGTCCAAAACCTGATGGATATGGAAAACACCACCCTGCTTCACCATATCAACCAGGCGATAAAGGCGATAGGCGTTATGCGCCGCGACATAGATTATGTTGTTAAGGACGGCCAGGTGCTTATAGTTGACGAATTTACCGGCCGCATTATGCTGGGCAGACGCTACAACGACGGTCTGCACCAGGCGATAGAGGCAAAAGAGGGCGTTAAGGTGGAGCACGAGAGCAAAACGCTTGCCACCATCACCTTCCAAAACTATTTCCGACTTTACAAAAAGCTTTCCGGTATGACGGGCACAGCCTCCACGGAATCGCAGGAATTCAGCGAGATATACAAGCTTGATGTTGTTGAGATACCCACCAACAAGCCGCTTATCAGAAAGGATATGCCGGATGTTATCTTCCAGACGGAAAGGGCGAAATACAAGCATGTTATCGAGCAGATAAAGGAATGTCACGAAAAGGGCCAGCCGATACTTGTGGGCACGATAAGCATTGAAAAGAGCGAGCTGCTTTCAAAGATGCTTAAAAGAGCCGGCATACAGCACAATGTGCTCAACGCCAAAAACCACGAGCGCGAGGCGGAGATAATAGCCCAGGCGGGCAAGCTGGGCGCCGTTACCATAGCCACGAATATGGCGGGGCGCGGCACGGACATCATACTGGGCGGCAACGCGGAATTTCTTGCCACGGCTGAGATGAAGCGCGACCCCGATTACACCGAGGAGATCATCGCGGAGGCAAAGGGCTTTGCCGAGACCGACGACGAGCAGATAATCGCCGCCAGAAAGCGTTTTCGCGAGCTTGAAAACAAATACAAAGAGCAGATCAAGGGCGAGGCGGACAAGGTGCGCGACGCCGGAGGCCTGTTCATTCTGGGCACGGAGCGCCACGATTCGCGCCGTATAGACAATCAGCTGCGCGGACGCGCGGGCCGTCAGGGCGACCCCGGCGCATCGCAGTTTTACCTCTCCACGGAGGACGACCTTATGCGCCTCTTCGGCGGCGAGCGTATGAAGATGATGATGAGCCGCCTTTCCGTTGACGAGGATATGCCGATTGAGAGCAGGATGATCTCAAACACCGTTGAATCCTCGCAGAAAAAGGTTGAGGGCAGGAACTTTGCCATAAGAAAGCAGACCCTGCAGTACGACGATGTTATGAACCGCCAGAGAGAGCTTATCTACAAGCAGCGCGATATGGTGCTTGACGGGCTTGACCTTACGGACAAGATCATAGATATGCTCGATTCCAGCATAGACGCCAATGTGCCCGTTTACTGCTCTAAGGACGCGCACCGCAGCGACTGGAATATGAACGGCCTTAAGGAAAAATACCGCGGCTGGCTGCTTGACGACGGGGAATGTTCCTCGCTTGACGATATGGATGTTGACGCCATCACGCAATTCCTTAAGGAAACGGGCAGGAAAAAGCTTGCCGAAAAGCGCGAGGCGTACGGCGACGAGATATATCAGGATCTCTCCCGCAAGATACTGCTGAGGAATGTTGATATGCTTTGGATGGAGCATATAGACGCGATGGACGACCTGAAGGAGGGCATCCACCTGCGCTCCTACGCGCAGCAGGACCCCGTTGTGGCGTTCAGGATAGAATCCTACGATATGTTTGACGCAATGACGGACGCCATTCGCGAAAACACCGTTAAGATGATGTTCACCACGGTGGTAAGGCGCAGGGAGGACACCGAGCGCCGGGCGGTTGCAAAGATAACGGCAACCTCCGCCGGCGGCGACGACAGCGTTAAGCGCGAGCCGGTGAAGAAGGCCAAAAAGGTCGGCCCCAACGACCCCTGCCCCTGCGGCAGCGGCAAAAAGTATAAAAAATGCTGCGGCTCGCCCGAAAAGCTTGCAGAAGAGGCCGCGAAAAACGCCAAATAAGCCGCACAATATAATATGTATATAAAAACACCCGCCGCGGTTCGCCCCGCAGCGGGCGTTTTGTTCTCCCTGACAAACCGTTCACAACCCCTCAGTCAGCTACGCGACAGCCCCAAAAGCTCCGCGTAGGGGCTGCTATCAGCAGCCCGCCTAAGCAGCGTCATATAGGCAAGCGAGCAATCGCCGAAAGAACACTTCTTAGCGGTCCGCAGGTTGCGGACCCTACGCGGTGTTTGGTAAAACAACACTGTTTTCAATCGGCGGTTGCGAGCGGAATGGTATGAATTTCGACGAGCGAGCAGAATGGTATGAATTTCAACGAGCACAGGTGAGCCGTGATCAACAGCCGCAACACGCTGGCAAACTGCCGAGAAATCGAGCCGGCTTTCGTTTTTCGCGAGGGGTGCCGTACAGCGGTACTGCCCCCGAGCGAAAGGCTCAAAGCGCGAATGCCGCACAACAGTGCGGCATTCTTTTTTTGACGATAAGTAAAATAAAGCTGTTCAACAAAATAATTTTAATCGGAAAATGATATTTTATTTCATAAATCATCTTCGCGCGCTCCGGCCGACTTTATCGGCAGTATGAAAGCCCCGCTCGGAGCGGGGCTTTGGTGTGTGCTTTAAGCTTGATTATTTGCTGCTCTTGATTGCAGCCTGAGCGGCGGCAAGACGCGCGATCGGAACGCGGAACGGTGAGCAGGAAACATAGTCAAGGCCTATCTCGTGGCAGAACTCAACGGAGCTGGGATCGCCGCCGTGCTCGCCGCAGATGCCGCAGTGCAGCTCGGGGCGGGTTGCCTTTCCGGCTGCAACAGCCATCTTCATAAGGCTGCCTACGCCTACGGTGTCAAGCTTCTGGAACGGGTCGGACTCGAAGATCTTGGCGTCGTAATAGGACTCAAGGAACTTGCCGGCGTCGTCGCGGCTGAAGCCGTAGGTCATCTGGGTGAGGTCGTTGGTGCCGAAGCAGAAGAACTCCGCCTCCTTGGCGATATCGCCCGCCGTGAGAGCGGCGCGCGGGATCTCTATCATCGTGCCGACCTCGTATTTCATCTCTACGCCGGCGGCTGCGATCTCCGCGTCTGCGGTTTCAACAACGATATCCTTAACATATTTAAGCTCCTTGGCATCGCAGGAAAGCGGGATCATAATCTCCGGAGTGATTGCGATGCCGAGCTCTTTTGAAACATTGATGGCGGCGCGGATAACGGCCTTTGTCTGCATCCTTGCGATTTCGGGATATGTTACTGCAAGGCGGAGTCCGCGGTGACCCATCATCGGGTTGGTCTCGTGAAGCGACTCGCAGATTTCCTTGAGCTCCTTGGCGGTGATGCCGAGCTCGCCGGCAAGCTCGTTGATCTCGTCTTCCTTGGTGGGAACGAACTCGTGGAGCGGGGGATCGAGGAATCTGATGGTCATCGGCAGGCCCTTGAGCTCCTTATACATAGACTCAAAGTCGCCCTGCTGAAGCGGAAGGATCTCGTCAAGCGCAGCCTCGCGTGCCTTTGCATCCTTGGCAACGATCATCTTGCGGATGGACTTGATTCTGTCGCCCTCAAAGAACATATGCTCCGTGCGGCAGAGACCGATGCCCTCTGCGCCGAACTTGAGCGCCTGAGCCGTATCTCTGGGGTTGTCGGCGTTTGTTCTTACCTTAAGGGTTCTGTAGCTGTCCGCCCAGCCCATAAACTTGCCGAAATCGCCGCTGATTGAGGCGGTAACGGTGGGGATGGCCTGACCGTAGATATTGCCGGTGGAGCCGTCGATGGAGATGTAATCGCCCTCGTGGTATTTGTTTCCGCCGAGCTCAAAATATTTTTCATCGGCGTGCATTGCGATTTCGCCGCAGCCGGATACGCAGCAGGTGCCCATTCCGCGGGCAACAACGGCGGCGTGGGAGGTGGTGCCGCCGCGAACGGTGAGGATACCCTCTGCGGCAACCATGCCCTCGATATCGTCGGGAGAGGTCTCAAGGCGAACGAGAACTACCTTCTCGCCCCTGGCGGCCCAATCCTTGGCGTCTGCCGCGGTGAATACAACGCGGCCGCAGGCGGCGCCGGGAGAAGCGGCGATACCCTTGCCGATGGGAGCGGCTTTCTTAAGGGCGTCTGCGTCAAACTGGTCGTGAAGCAGGGCGTCAAGCTGCTTGGGCTCTACGCGAAGCACTGCCTCTTTCTCGTCTATCATACCCTCTTCAACAAGGTCAACGGCCACCTTAAGAGCGGCGGCAGCGGTTCTCTTGCCGTTGCGGGTCTGAAGCATATAGAGCTTGCCGTTTTCAATGGTGAACTCCATATCCTGCATATCTCTGTAATGCTTTTCAAGGTTCATAGCGATATCGTGGAACTGCGCGTAAACCTCAGGCATCTCCTGCTGAAGCTGAGAGATGGGGGACGGAGTGCGAACGCCGGCAACAACATCCTCGCCCTGAGCGTTGATAAGATATTCGCCGTAAAGGCCCTTCTCGCCGGTGGCGGGGTTGCGGGTGAAGGCAACGCCGGTGCCGGACTTCATATTGAGGTTGCCGAATACCATGGGCTGAACATTTACAGCGGTGCCCCAGGAATACGGGATATCGTTCATACGGCGGTAAACATTCGCACGGGGGTTGTCCCACGAACGGAATACAGCCTTAACAGCCTCCATAAGCTGGATCTTCGGGTCTGTGGGGAAGTCAACGCCCTTTTCGGACTTGTAGAACTCCTTGAAGAGCCTTACAAGCTCCTTCATATCGTCCGTATCAAGCTCAACATCGAACTGAACGCCCTTCTTTGCCTTGAGCTCGTCTATAATGACCTCAAACTTCTTCTTTGAAAGCTCCATAACAACATCCGAGAACATCTGGATGAAGCGGCGGTATGAATCGTAAACGAAGCGCTCAAACGCCGGGTCGGGATTGCCCTTGATAAGGCCGGCGGCAACCTCGTCGTTAAGGCCGAGGTTGAGGATCGTATCCATCATACCGGGCATTGAAGCGCGCGCGCCGGAGCGGACGGAAACGAGCAGCGGACATTCGGGATCGCCGAATTTCTTTTCATTGATGGCTTCGATCTTTGCAAGATATTCATAGATTTCAGCCTCGATCTCAGGAGCAACGAGCTGGCCGTCGTCATAATAACGGGTGCAGGCCTCCGTGGAGATTGTGAAGCCCTGGGGAACGGGCATGCCCAGCTTTGTCATCTGAGCAAGGTTTGCGCCCTTGCCGCCGAGCAGCTCTCTCATGCTTTCATCGCCCTCTGAGAACAAATAAACGTACTTGTGGCTCATAGTAATGAGTACCTCCCATTTTTTATAAATTACCGGCGATGGCAAAACTTAAAACTGAGCCGGTATATTGCGGTAGTTATTATAGCATACATAAATATAAATTACAAATATTTTTTTACTGCGAGCCGCTTTTTACCTAAATAGTACAAAATGATATTGAAAAGCGCGCCCTTTTAGTGCATAATGTAGTAGAGGGCGCGTAAAACGGCGCGCCGCCGCTTGCTTTTTTTGCAAACGAAAACGAAAAAAAGAGGTATTTTGTTATGAAATGCGCGATCATCCTTGCCGGAGGCAAGGGAACAAGAATGAAGAGCGATATGCCGAAGGTTATGTGCAAGGTGCTTTTTGAGCCGATGCTTTATTATGTGATAAAGGCGGTTAAGGAGGCAGGGTGCGAGGAAGTGTGCGTTATCACCGGCTACAAGCACGAGATAGTTGAGGAATATCTGCCGAAGGGCGTTGAGCACGCGCTTCAGCAGCCGCAGCTCGGCACCGGCCACGCCGTTATGTGCGCGCGCGACTTTATTGAGCGCCACCGCGGCGACGATATTCTTATCTTAAACGGCGACGGGCCGCTGATGGACGCCGGCACGATAAACGCCGCCTACGATTACCACAAGAAAAACGAAAACGCGATAACGCTTATATCCGCCATTGTTGAGGACACGAACGGTATAGGCCATGTTAAGCGCGACGAAAACGGCAGGCTGCTTTGCATAGTGGAGCACAAGGACGCCGATGAAGAGGAAAAAAAGATAAACGAATCAAACGCCGGCACCTACTGGTTCGGCGGAGAGGATCTGCTTTTTGCGCTTGACAGGATAACGAACAACAACGCGCAAAACGAATACTACCTGACGGACAGCCTTGCGATACTGCTGGGCGACGGCAGAAACGGCGGCGCCTATGTTTGCGAAAACAACGAGGCCGTGCTGGGCGCGAACGACAGAAAGCAGCTCAATATCCTGAACACGATAATGCGCCGCAACATAAACGAGCGCCATATGGAAAACGGCGTGGACATCCCCTGCACGGACGGGGTTATGATAGGCGACCGCGTTTCGATAGGCAACGGCACAACGGTGCTGCCCGGCACGATAATCACGGGAAACACCGTTATAGGCGAAAACTGCATTATAGGGCCCAACAGCTATATCAAGGATTCGTCCGTGGGCAGCGGCGTTGAGCTCAACAACACCCAGGTTACGGACAGCGAGATACGAAACGGCGCGGACTGCGGCCCGTTCGTGCGCATAAGGGCAAACAGCGTTGTGGGCAGGAATGTGCATATAGGCAATTTTGTGGAGATCAAAAATTCCACGCTGGGCGAGGGCACGAAATGCGCCCACCTGACCTATGTGGGCGACAGCGATGTGGGCAGCGGCGTCAATTTCGGCTGCGGCACCGTTACCGTTAATTACGACGGCAAAAACAAGCACCGCTGCAAGATAGGAGACGGCGCTTTCATAGGCTGCAACACAAATCTGATAGCCCCCGTGGAGATAGGCGAAGGGGCGTTTACCGCCGCCGGCTCAACCATAACTAACGATGTGCCGGACGGCGCGCTCTCAATAGCCCGCGCTCGCCAGGAAAACAAAGAGGGCTGGGTGGAAAAGAAAAAGCCGTACAAAAATATGTGACGCCTGCGGGGTGACGATATGAAGCTTTGGAAAAAAGCGGCGCTCGGCATTGCCGGAGCCGCGCTTGCGGGAGCGGTCGCCTTCGGCGCGGTTTTCGCGTGGTATTATCCGCATTACCTCAACAAAAAAACGCCCGTAAAAATAGAGCGCCGAAGCGCCGAGGGAGATGTGCGGGCGGTAAGCTGCAACCTCAGGTGCCTCAACCCCTCCGACCTCGGCAAAAAAAGCTGGTTCTACCGCGCCGACCTTCTTGTGAAGGGGCTTGCAGACGCCGCGCCCGATGTTATCGGCTTTCAGGAGGCTACAGCCGAGCAGTACTCCTATCTGTGCGATGTGCTTGAGGGCTACGACAGCGTTATGACCTTCAGAGACGACACGGCGTATAAAGAGGCGTGCCCCGTTTTTTACCGCGCTGACAGGTATGAGCTTTTGGATTCCGGCTCTTTCTGGCTCTCGGACACGCCCGATGTGATGAGCAAGGGCTGGGACGCGGCGTGCTACCGCATATGCAGCTTCGTTATTTTGAGCGACAGGGAAACGGGTGCGCGCTTTGCGGTCTACAACACGCATCTTGACCATATCAGCGACACGGCGCGCATAAACGGCATAAATGTGGTGCTTGAAAAGATACGCGAATCCGGCGACATACCGAGCGTGCTTATGGGGGACATGAACGCCGAGGAGGATTCGCCCACCTATAAGGCGGCGCGCGAGAGCTTTCTTGACGCCAAATACGAAACGCAAAACAGCGTTTCCGGCGCCACCTACCAAAACTGGGGCGCGGAGCTTGACAACAACTGCATAGATTACATATTCATCTCGCAGTCGGGCTTTGAGGTGAACAGCTTCAGTGTGCTTTCCGAAACGCAGGACGGCGTTTACACGAGCGACCACTTCCCCATTCTTACCGAGCTTCACCTTACGGAGCAATAATACGGAAAATCAAAAAGACCGAGGAGGCCGTGCGGCTTCTTCGGTCTTTTTTCGGCGACTTTTTGCGGTCCCGTCAGGGTCCCCGAAAAGCGGCAGCTAAAAAAGCCGCGTAGGGGCGGCTATCAGCCGCCCGTATGTAGTGAGCAATCGGCGAAACGGCGCTTCTTAGCGGTCCGCAGATTGCGGACCCTACGCGGTGTTTAATAAAATAACACATTTTTCATTCGGCGGTTGCGAACGAAATGGTATGAATTTCGACGAAGCGGACCCTGCGCGGGATTATAAGAGCTCGCGCTTTTGTCAGTTGAGCGAAAGGGTGTCGAGCGGGTACCATTTTTCATCCGCGGCGTAGGGATTTTCGCGCTTTTTAAGGTCGTACCAGATCTGAGGATACTTGGGGCTATCGTTTTCGCGCGCGGCGGAGACATCTACGCTTTCGCTCTCGCCGGGGCGCACCATTCGCGCCACTATCACTATGCGGCAGTCCGCGCGGTAGGAATCCGTATCCACCTCTCTGGTGCAGGTGGAAAGGGTGAGCAGCTTATCCCCCTCGCGCACATCCACGCCGGTGCGATAGAGCGTGCGCTTTTCAAGCTCCTGCATATAGCCGTCGTAATTCGCGCCGCTCATATCGGGATAAACATAGTTGAAAACATAGCCGTTATCCTCGTCCGGGTCGGCGGTGGTGATGAAAACGGCAAATATCTTCCACTTGTGCATCTCGGTGCGGGTGTTGTATTCGATCACGGGATGCTCGCGGTAATATTCTATATCGGAATACTGCGGCAGCTGGGAAAACACCGTTTCATCAAGCCAGTTGTGGCCGTGGATGACCGTGTTTGAATACTCAAGCTGCGCGCTGCTGTTCATATCCATAAAGATGGTGCCGCGCGATTCATACTCCCGTTCAAAATTGTGGCGCAGGTAATAATCGTTGTCGCTCCCCTGCACAACGGGGTAATCCACATTGGTGCCGTCTATCTTTATCCAGCCCACGAAATCGTTGTTTTTTTCGTAATACTCCTGATAAACCGCTGGCACCGTGGTGGTTTCGCCCTGCGCCGGAGTGTGGGTGGTGGTTTCGGGCGTGTTTTTGCCTATATAGCCGCCGCTGTAAAGGAAGAACACAGCTACAGCCGCGGCGGTAACGAGCGCGGCAGTCGCGGCGATCGCCAGCGCCTTGATGTTTTTTCTGCTCATTTCTCTCCCCTGCAAAGCTTTAACAGCCTGCGCTTTTCGTTCCACAGCCGCTCGGAAAGGTCAACATAATAGGTGTGCGGATTTTCAAAGCGCTTGACCTCGTCCCAAAGCGTTTCAACCTGCGAAGCGCAGTATGCCCTTATGTCGTCCAGCGCGGGCAGCTCCAGAATCTGCTCGCCGTTTTTGAACACCTGCACCTGAAGATCGCGCACGGTGAAATCGGTGAGCGTTTTTGTTTTCCATACGGCGTTCTGGTCAAAAATGGTGTGCGGCTCGGCCTCGTCTATAACCTCGTCGCGCAGGCAAAGCTCGTCCGCCAGCGCCTTGCCGCTCTCGCGGTCGTAAAATCTGTAAAGCCGCTTGAAATGCGGATTCGTTATCTTGGCGGTGTTTTCGCTTATCTTGATTTTAGGAACGATATTGCCGTTTTCGTCCTCAACGGCGGCAAGCTTGTAGACCCCGCCGAACACGGGCGAGCTTTTTGCCGTGATAAGCCTTTCGCCCACGCCGAAGGTGTCTATCTCCGCGCCCTGCATCATAAGATCGCGGATAAGATATTCGTCCAGCGCGTTTGATGCCGTTATCCTGCAGCAGGAGAGCCCCGCCTCGTCAAGCATCCTGCGCGCCTTTTTTGAAAGATAGGATATGTCGCCCGAATCAAGGCGGATGGCAAAATCCGTTATGCCCTGCGGCAAAAGGATGTTTTTAAACGCCTTTATGGCGTTCGGCACGCCGCTTTTGAGCGTATTGTAGGTGTCCACCAGCAGGGTGGCGCTGTGCGGATACAGACGGCAGTACGCCTCAAACGCCTCGTATTCACAATCAAACATCTGCACCCAGGAATGAGCCATGGTGCCGCCCGCCGGCACGCCGTAAAGCTCATCGCTCAAGGTGCAGGCAGTTCCGGCGCAGCCGCCTATATACGCCGCCCTCGCGCCCAGCACGGCGCCGTCCGCCCCCTGCGCCCTGCGCGAGCCGAACTCAAGCACCGCCCTGCCCTGCGCCGCGCGCACTATTCTGTTTGCCTTAGTGGCTATGAGCGACTGGTGGTTTATCTGAAGCAGCAGATATGTTTCTATAAGCTGCGCCTCTATCGCCGGCGCGCGCACGGTGATAACAGGCTCGTAAGGGAACACGGGAGTGCCCTCCGGCACGGCATAGATGTCGCCCGTGAAGCGAAAATCCCCCAGATACTCAAGAAAATCCTCGCTGAATATTTTTTTGGAGCGCAGATAAGCTATATCCTCTTTTGAAAAATGAAGGTTTTTGATGTAATCCGCTATCTGCTCAAGCCCCGCGGCTATCGCAAAGCCGCCGCCGTCCGGCACGGAGCGGAAAAACACATCAAAATATGCGTTTCGGCGGTGAAGCCCCGTTTTGAAATAGCCGCCCGCCATCGTAAGCTCATAAAAATCGCAAAGCATCGTAAGATTGCTCATCATTCCGCCGCCTTTCTGTTAATGACATCAACCTGTATGCCGGAAAGCACATTGAGCGCCGCCTCGTTTAGCGCCGTATCCGCCGAGGAGGTGCAAAGCGCGTCAACTATGACCTGCGCCTGCGGCAGCGCCGTTTTGGCAAGCACGGCGTTTGAAAGCACGCAGATATTGCTGACAAGCCCGCAGAGCTCCACGCGCTCAAAGCCCGCCGTTTTCAGATATTCATAAAGCGCGTCCGAGCCGAAAGCGCCCTTTTCAAATATTTTATCCCCCTGCCGCACGGCTTTTGCCGTTTCGCCGTAAAGCGAATGCCCCTCGGTGCCCTTGATGCAGTGCTCAACGGGCAGCCGCCTGCCCTCCTGCGTTTCAAGATAATCCGCAGAATGGGTGTCAAGGGTAAATATGACCTCGCCGCCCTCGGCGCGCGCAGCCGCGATCTTTTCGCATATGCGCCCGTCAAGCTCCCGCGCGGCGGGAAAGCCCAGCGAACCGCACACAAAATCATTTTGAAAATCCACAACTATCAAACAGCTTTTCATAACAGCCTCCCAAAGCGCAATGTGCCGAAACGGCACGGGCAGCTTTTCACATTTTCGCCCTTGACGGGCGCAGGCCTTATCTGCAATCCTGCAAAACGGCAATAATATAATACCCTTAAACGCCGCTTTTTGCAAGTGCCGTTGTGCTTGACAAACCGCGCGGCTTATATTATTATATTTCTTGCAGCCGGCGGGCTCAAATGTAAAGATACCGCAGCTTGCAAACAGCTCCGCTTGCAGAGGAGTCAAATACACAAATCATTAAAATCAAATATCGGGGTGTAGCGCAGTTGGCAGCGCGCCTGCTTTGGGAGCAGGATGTCGCAGGTTCAAATCCTGTCACTCCGACCAAGTCAAAAAGGAACGCCCAAGCGTTCCTTTTTGACTGTCGATAAAGTCGGCTGGAACGCGCGAAGATGATTTTTAAAAAACATTTCATTTTCCGTCAAAAACTATTTTGTTGAACAGCCGCCTTGTTTTCTAATTGGCAAAAAGAAAGAACACCGCACGGTTGTGCGGTGTTCGCGCTTTCCGCCTTTCGCTCGGGGGCAGTACCGTTGTACGGCACCCCTCGCGAAAAACGAAATCCAGCTCGATTTCTCGACAGCCTGTCAGCGTGTCGGGAAACGCCTTTTATTGAAATTTAACATTTTTCGACACGCTGAAAGGAACGCCGAAGCGTTCCTTTTTTGCGTTTATGAGGGATGCGGCTTTATTCCTCCGCCGCCTTATTGACGCAGGCTATCGCATTAAGGCTGCGGGGATAGCCGATATACGGCAGGCACTGGGAAACGACGCTCAGCAGAAAATCCTTATCGTTTCCCATATTCATATTCCCTTTGGCATGGGCGGTAAGCTGAGGCTCGCAGCCGCCCTGCGCCGCAAGAAAGCAGAATGTGATAAGCTCGCGCTCGGCAAGTGTAAGCCCTTTTCGTGTATAGTAATCCCCAAAGCAGTTTGCCGCAAGCCAGCGGTTGATGTGCCCCGCTTTCCACGCCTCTTTCAAATGCTCGCCGAAGATTTCCGCCTGAGCTTCAACGCCTTTTTCAAGCCTGTTTTCAAGAGTTGTCGTCGCCTGAGCGGGGAGCGGCAGCTCTATGCCTTTTTGCGAAAAAATCTCGTTTGTGCGGCTTAAAAACGGCAGCATCCTGCCGCAGCCGAGATAAGCGGCTGACTGACACACGATTTCCTTTATCATCACCGGCGTAACGCCGCCGTCAAGCGCTTTCGGCAGCATTTCTCCGTATGCGTCCGCGCCGCCGCAGCCGATAAGAGCCGCTAAGATTGCCATATAGCGTGTTTTTTCCGGAAGCTGCCGGCCCTCTTCGTTCGGCACTTCTTGAAAAGCGAAATATTCAAAACGCTGCGCAAATTCGGGGTCTGTTTTGTGCAAGTCCATTTTTCAGTTCTCCTTTCAGATTCCTTGATTTCCGGCAGACCATACATGCTGTTCCTTTGCTGTTTCCGGCGTATTCTGCGCCATAACGCCCACCAAATTGTGAGGAACATAGGGCTCCTCTAAATAAGCGATTTCGTCATTGTTTAATGCCAGCTCCGTTGCTTTTGCCGCACCCTCAATGTGATGAAGCTTCGTTGCGCCCACAACAGGAGCGGCAGCCTTTGTTAAGAGCCACGCAAGGGAGATCTCCGTCATAGACACGCCATGCCTGTCGGCAAGCTCGGCAACACGGTCGATAATAACGCCGTCCTGCTCGGCGGTAGAGTCGTATTTCAAACGCGCATAGCTGTCCTCCCGCAAACGCTTTGAGGTTTCGCCGGGGCGTTTGGACAGCCGCCCGCCCGCAAGGGCGCTGTACGGGGTCATCGCAATATGATCCTCCCGGCACAGCTTTGCCATTTCCCGCTCTTCCTCACGGAAGATCAGGTTATAATGCCCCTGCACCGAAATGAATTTTGCAAAGCCCTCCCGCTCGGCAAGGGCGTTAGCTTTGGCAAGCTGGTACGCAAAGCAGTTAGAGATACCGATATATCGTACCTTGCCTGCTTTTACGGCTTTGTTCAGCCCTTCCATAATGTCATACAGCGGAGCGGCGTAGTCCCACATATGGTAAATGTATAAATCCACATAATCCATACCGAGATTTTCAAGGCTTTTGTCCAGCATTTTTTCAATGTGCCGCTGCCCCGTGACGCCCGCTTCGATTTCCGCCGCCGTGCGCGGCAGGAATTTTGTTGCGATCACGACATCCTCACGCTTTGCAAAATCCCTGATCGCCCTGCCGAGATATTGCTCGCTTGTGCCGCTTTGATAGGCGATTGCCGTATCAAAGAAATTTACGCCCAGCTCCAAGCCTCTTTTTATGATTTCACGGGACTTTTCTTCGTTCACCGTCCAGGTATGCTGCCCGTTTTGTGCGTCGCCGAAGCCCATACAGCCCATACAGATACGGGATACCTGCAAATCGGAATTCCCTAATTTTGTATATTCCATAACCCTCGCCCCTTATTCAAGACAGCCGTATTCTTCGTCGCTCACCGGCTCGCACCATTCGTTGGAAGTCTGTTCTCCCGGCACTTCCAAAGCGATGTGTGAAAACCAGCTGTCCTTTTTTGCACCGTGCCAGTGCTTCACTTCAGGCGGTATGGTGATAACCATACCCGGCTTCAAGCTGACAGCCTCTTTGCCTTTTTCCTGATACCAGCCCTCGCCTGCGGTGCAGATAAGGATTTGCCCGCCGCCGCTTTCGGCGTGATGGATATGCCAGTTGTTGCGGCAGCCCGGCTCAAAGGTTACATTAGCCAAAAACACCGCTGTTTCTTTCGGGTTTGTCAGGGGATTCAAAAAGGAATCCCCGATGAAATATTGTGCAAAGGCTTCGTTGAAGCTGCCTTTTCCGAAAATATTTGCCTTTTCAAATTCTTCATAAGATAAATACTTCATTTTTACCCTCCGTTTGCAAGCCCCGGCTTTAGTATTCGCGCAAAATTTTAATCGGGATATTATATTTTTTGCTCGCTTCGTGAATCGTCATTCTGCGCTCCTTGCCTAAAAATAAACAAAGGCGCTCCTTTCGGAACACCTTTATTATAAACGGAATTTTTTGAAATGTCTAATACTTATAATTTATCGGCTGATATGCCTTTTATGTATTTCTTTGCAAAATCAATAAACGCCCTTGCCGCGGCGGAAGAAATGCCCCTCCAATCGAGGGGCATTTTATTAAATGTTATTGCGCTGCAGCGTATGCCGTATCGGGGTCTGTCAGCAGCGCAAGATAGAGCGTGCCGTCCTCATCTGCGCGAAGCTCGGCATAAAACCGCGATTCTCCGTTTGAAAGCGCGGTGCCGTCGGCAACAAACAGAATGGTGGAGCAGAGCAGCTCCCTGTCTGTGAACATACCGCCGTAAAGGCCGAAGATCTCAACGCCGCCGCCGGCAAGCTCCTCGCCGAGGTTCATATCGGAAGACGCGTCAAAATACTCGTTAAGCTCCGCCGCCGCAAGGCGCATATCGCTTTCGGTGAGCGCCGTGAGCCTGTGAACCGGCGAATATTCGCCGCCGATCATCTCGCCGCGGGCGGTTCTTGTGGCGCGCACGCGGATGTAATAATCAGCCGGGTCGCCGTTTACCGTAAAGGTGCAGAAATTGTTGTCGGAGCCGCTTATGCTCTCGCTGCCCTCTATCGTTTTAAAGCTCTGGTCCGTTGACCACTGGATGATATAGCCGTGACCAGGCGTTACCGCCCATATCGCCGTGACCTCGCTGCCGTCTATCGTTGCAGCGGCGTATTCCACGGGCGCGGGCGCGGCTGTTATCACCGTTTTTGCACAAGCCCTGCCTATCTCGTTTGACGCCACCACCATTATATTGTATTCCCAGCCGGGATTGAGGTCGGTGAACACGAAGCGGTTCTCCGTTGTGTCGCCCTTCAGCGTTTCGGTATAGCTGTCAGTGCCCGGCGTGCCGGAATAGATATATATCCTGTAGGAATCAACATTCTTGTCCTCGCTCCACTCAAGGTAGAGGTCCGTGCCGCCGTCGCCGCGGGCGTAAACATTAAAGTCGGTCGGGGTGACGGGCGCCGCAGCCGCAAGAGCTGCCTTAGAAAACGCTCCGTACACCTTCTCCGAGCCGAAGTTCCTCCACGCCCTTGCGCGCACATAATATACCTTGCCGGAGTCAAGCCCCGTTATCGTGTAGCTGTTGTTTGCGCTGCCGTTTATCGTTGCGCT